>CAYWGC010000020.1:0-54937 GCA_964457755.1 uncultured Thermodesulfobacteriota bacterium
ATAACTACACAAGAATCGTAGTTAAATTCTTCGAAAATTATTGGCTCAAAATCACAAGAGCAACAGAGTGTGTAATAGTTATTTGAAGTTGAAACAGTTCTTTTCAAATCGCCTATAATTGAACGTTCTTTACCGTCTGGAGTTGTTATTTTGATTTGATCTCCCAACTCCCAACGATGTTTATTCATTTCATCGTCTGTTCTTGGATCAGAGGCATTACCATCTTTGTATTCTGATGCTGGACTAATTCGAATTATTCCTTTATCAACAAAAGATTTCATGTATTTCAGCTCACCATATCTGAAAATAATATCACATGAATTAGGCCCCTTTGGTCTAAAAGGCTTTTTTATTGGCGTTCTTGGTTGTGGTGGTGAGTTTGGCAAGGGCACTCCTCTTAGCAGAAATTCATATCTTGTCTGATGCTCCTTTTGATACCAATACCATGAACTTAAAAAGGAGTTAATTGGAATGACATGTCGTTCAGGGCTAGTTAGCACATGCAGGTTTCTACTTAATATTTTGTATCGTTCGTTTAACTTTTCTTGAGCTAGATTTTTAAGATACTTATTGATATCATAGAAAAATTCCCAAAATTCTGGCTCATAGTTGTGGATATTCTGTCCCCAAGATTTTATAGCTTTTTCATGCGGAAGGATATCTGGCAATGTTAACGAATCGAGTTTTTGCATTTTCTTATCTCTGCAGCCGAACGAAATTTTTAAACAGAAAAAAATCTGTATATTAACACTATATATGTTCTTTATAATATGCTATATTGGTGCGTAATGCAGAATGTTTAGGGATATACAGGGAAAATTTAATATGGCATATAAAAGAGAGCATGTAAAGGAAAGATTTCGCCCAAAACCGGGTAAGCTCTTAGATCAAGTGCGGGAGGTAATGCGCTATCATCATTACGCAATTCGGACAGAGCAAACCTATGTAAAATGGATATTGGATTATATTCGTTTCAATGGGACCCGCCATCCTCGGGAAATGGGTAAACCGGAGATCGAACGTTTTTTAAGTCATCTGGCGGTTAACCGGAATGTGGCTTCTTCAACCCAGAACCAGGCGCTTAATGCAATTCTGTTTCTTTACAAACATGTTTTAGATATGCCGCTTAACGATCAAATAGATGCAACTCGTTCAAAAAAGCCAAAAAGCTTGCCGACGGTGTTGAGCCAGTCGGAGATCAGTCGATTTTTTCAACATATAAACGGAACCAATGAACTGATGGCGAAAATCTTGTACGGTGCCGGCTTACGACTGATGGAATGTGTTCGGCTTCGAGTAAAGGATGTTGATTTTGAAAATCATCAAATTATTGTGCGGGACGGTAAGGGAGGAAAGGAGCGGGCAACGGTTTTGCCAAAGACCATACAGGATGATTTGCGCTTTCATCTCAAGAGAGTTCGAAAGCTTTATGAAGAGGATCTGGAGGAGGGGTGCGCGGATGTCTACATGCCGCATGCCTTGGCAAATAAGTTTCCCGGGGCTGGGAAATCGTGGATATGGCAATGGGTTTTCCCAGCCAAGGGTTGCTCAAGAGATCCAATAAGCGGAAAATTTAGGCGGCACCACATTCATGAGACGGGTTTACAGAAAGCGGTGGCAAATGCCGCGAGAAAGGCTGACATAAATAAGCGGGTCAGTCCGCATACACTCCGGCATTCGTTTGCAACCCATATGCTCGAAGCCGGTAAGGATATCCGGCGAGTGCAGGAACTTTTAGGGCATGCGGACGTGCGGACAACCATGATCTATACGCATGTGATGAGTACAAATTTTGAGACATTGGGAAGTCCTCTGGATGGTCTGGATAACACTTGAACCAAATTTCTCATCACTCGTTGCTGCAGTAATTCCGAGCTGTGCGCGCAAAAGGATCTTGGCGGTAGTATTCCTTTAACACCCGATAAAGATCAGGAGTATGCTTAACCATTAGTTGCGGCTGGTCAAAGAATTGCTCTGTAGCAACAGCGAAAAATTCAGCTTCGTTAGTCGCGCCGTAAGCATTAAGGAATGATTTCTTACCTTTTTGAGTGTCATCTTTAAGGCGAAGATATTCACGTGAGCATATTTCGACCCAATCATCATATTCTGCCCGGTCGCGCAGTGGAGGTGTACCATCTGCAGTACCATCGAGCATGTCCATTTTATGGGCAAATTCGTGATAAACAACGTTATAGCCTAACCCAGGTTGACGGCCCCCGCGTAAGGCTGCATCCCAAACAATAATAACGGGTCCTCGATGGATGGCCTGTCCGATAATGGGTCTACTGGGCTCGGCTAGTGCAATTGTATTTTCAAAAAAACCTGGTTTACGTTGAGGGGGGACAACTGTATCAGGATAGACAATGATCGATTCTACATTCTGATAATAGTTATGGTTCAGGCCTAAGAGAAGCAGGCAGGCCTGAGCGGAGATCGTGACCCGGATCTCATCGTTAAGTTTTAAGCCGCCAGAGCCGACCCAAGTTTTTTCATTGATAAACACCTGGATCAAGGCTCGCAGGTGAGCCCGTTCGTCATCATCCAGCATGCAGTAGTGCGCGACGTTTCTCCTGATAATCTCCTCCCACAAAGCCGGAAAAGGGAGATCAGTGAGTCGCTTTCGACGTCGATCGGCAAACCAATGAAACAGTTGCATGTTTAAAAGGCCTTTTTCAAGTTCCGCAGAAAGTCTGATAACCCTTATCACCGTCACTCGGTGGGTCTTGATACGCGGATGTTTGGGCTAGCTCTTCATAGGGAGAACGCAGGACTTGAAGAAATTTTTCGGCCGACCGAGCCTTACCGCTCTGCTCACACTCTTGAATTACCTCTTCAACATGATGGTTCCTGGGGATTACTACAGGATTGTTTTGCCGCATCAATTCCTGTACTTCTTGAGCCGCTAAGGGTTGTTCGCTTAAGCGTTTTTGCCAAAGGTCAAAATTCTCCCCAAGTTGATTACTCATCTGAGAAGCTACAGTTTCAGAGAGCAAAGATTTGGTCAGGAGGTCGAAAGTGACCGTGTAGTCTAAGCGCCTTTCTTTGAGTCGGTTCAGTAGAGAAACTATTAGTTTCTCATCCTCCGGCTTAAAAAATGTCAGACCCAGCTTCTTTCCCATCATTTTCAAATATTCTTTCTCAAACTGGGCTGAGAACTCTGCAATAACGGGTTCGACCTGATCTACCGCTCTATTTTTGTCAATATTGATGAGCGGCAACAGACATTCAGCCAATCGGGCGATGTTCCATTGGGTGATTGCCGGCTGATTGCCAAAGGCATAGCGACCGAACGTATCAATCGAACTGTAAACGGTCTCTGGATCATAAATCCCCATCATGGCACAAGGGCCATAGTCGATAGTTTCCCCGGAAAGGGCTGTGTTGTCAGTATTCATGACCCCGTGAATAAAACCGACTCGCATCCATTCAACGACTAGTTGAATCTGTTTTTCGATGATCTTACTAATAAGCACAATATATTGATTCTGGCCATCTTCCTGTAACTCTGGATAGTGCCGTTTAATAGTATAGTTGCCTAGAATCTTGAGCGCTTGATGATCACCTCGAGCTGCGAAGAACTGAAAAGTCCCAATCCGTAAATGACTTGCGGCAATCCGCGTCAAGACCGCCCCGGGTAATGGAGTCTCACGAAAAACCGTCTCTCCTGTTGTGACAACTGCCAGAGAGCGGGTTGTGGGCACACCTAAAGCTTGCATGGCCTCACTCATGATGAACTCGCGCACAGCGGGGCCGAGGGCACAACGACCATCACCCCCTCTGGAAAATGAAGTGCGACCGGAACCTTTGAGCTGAATGTCCCTCCTTTGCCCGCATTGATCTAATACCTCTCCGAGAAGATGGGCTCTACCATCTCCGAGTTGGGGAACAAAACTGCCAAACTGGTGTCCTGCATACGCAGTCGCAATGGGTTCTGATCCGGGTATAATGGAATTTCCTGAAAAAGCTTGTGATCGGGCAAGTGAATCGTTTTGCAATTCATCTGCAAGCATCAGCTCTTCAGCCAGGCTGGAATTCCATAAAAAAAGCTGGGGGTTCTGAACCGGTACAGGCCGGGTTCTTTCATAAAAAATCTCATCTAAAGATGCGTAAGAGTTTGAAAAAATCATTTATATAGCCCTTCAACTATAGCCCAGGAATATGTCGGTACGAATCTGTTCTTCTGTGACATCAATCGTGGCTAAGGCTTTTTTTACCGCCTCAACCATGACCGGGGGACCTGAGACCATATATTGGGCATGACTGCTTTCGGGAACTTCTTTTGCAATTATTTCAGCGTTTATAAATCCTTGATAAGCGTTTTCCATGCCTGTGGTGTCAGATAAAACATGGACCAGATGGTAATTGGGAAGCTTTATATTTCCCAATTCATCTCTGAAAGCTATGTCCTCTCTGTTCGCATTTCCGTAGATCAGGATAATCGTACCGATGTTTCCGCGCTTTTTCTCGAGGCTTGTCAGGATACTTCTGAGCGGTGTGATACCAATGCCTCCAGCTATCATGACAAGAGTCTCGTTTGAGTCAGCTAAGCAAAATTCCCCAACTGGTCCTTTTATGCTGACAGTTTCTCCCTTTTTAAGGGATTGTAGTCGACTGCAGAATGGGCTGCCGGTCATTCGTTTAGTGAATTCAATGAACTCGGACTCTTCAGGACAGTTGCTTAGTGATAGAGGATGAACCAGTTCATTACCTAAGTCTACCAAAATATATTGCCCGGCAATATAGTCAAAACCCTTGGGTAATTTGAATCGAAAACTTATAGCAGTAGGTGTTCTTTCTACCTTTTCCAGAAATTCAGTATGGTATTTCATTGTCATGTTTTCCTCCCATTTTCTTTTACATGTTTAAAAAGGTTTTCTGAAATTATGCCAGCAAAGATATAATATAATGAACAGGGTAACTGGCAACACCGTTTGGTTTGCATCGTTGGGCGCTTATTCGTGGTTTGTGTGAATGTGATGGTTCGACCCCGGTTTCGGTTTTTGTTAACGTCCGGTGAGAGGCTGTCCTAAAGCATAAATCAGCCCGCAGTGTTCATATGGTTTTGCATCTTCTAGACTTTTAATCTGCTCAAACTGATCCCGGACTTCTTCTGCATAAATGGGTCGGGTGGCATTACCGATACAGACACCATTACCGGAGACCATGGCTGAACGGGCGAACCAGCCTGCGCTCATGGTAAAGACAGATCCTGATTCCCGGTTTTCTTCAGAACACAGATAGGTGACAATAGGGGTGTTAAATTCAGGTTTAATCCTTTTGGCAACTTCATCTGGGAAGACGCCTTTTGTCATGCCTGTATCAGCATTGGGCGCCACCGTATTAATCTTGATATTGAGCCTTGAGATCTCCAGTTTCAAGGTGTTCATGATACCGATGACACCCATTTTAGCCGCCCCGTAATTGGATTGGCCGAAATTGCCGTACATTCCCGAAGACGATGCGGTAAAAACAATTCTGCCATAGCCATTTTTTTTCATCTCCTTTACGGCTGGCTGGGTCACACAAAAAGTACCTTTCAAATGAACAGATATGACATCATCCCAATCTTGTTCCGTCATCTTCATAAAGGTGCGGTCTCTTAAAATACCGGCATTGCAAACCAGAATATCCACCTTCCCGAAATGATCCACAGCCGTAGCAACAATTTTTCGGCCTCCTGCCATGGTCTCTACGGAATCATAATTTGCAACCGCCTGTCCTCCCAGTTCTTTAATACTCTGAACCACGAGATCAGCTGTTTTACCATTCTTTTGATGCGTGCCGATATCATTAACCACGACCATGGCACCCCGCTTTGCAAGGTCCATGGCATACTCTTTTCCAATTCCTTCTCCAGCCCCAGTGACAATAGCCACTCTATTGTCAAACCGTATCTTTTCCATATTATCTCCATTTATTTCAGATGCCCGGCATCTTGTATTATTATATCTGTTTTACCAACGGCATTACCAGTCGCGCCGGTCGTTGGTCGCTCTTTGTCTCGGACAACGTTGTCTCGAGTCGCTAAAAAGGGAGCGTGACGTGCAGCATAACTGAGCCGAATACTTGATTCTCGTTTTGTCCGTTAAACTCATCGCTGCGGATTGTCCGCGAGAGTGAGAGTACGCAGCTGTCGTAACACAGACTTACGCCGAAAAGCAGTTCGCCGACAAAAGGTTTGGAATCAACATTCGTGTCGAACTCACGGAACAGCGGACCATCGAGTGTAATATCGTGGAGCACGGCTGAGCCTCGAATCCCAACAAACCCGAGCAGAGAAAAGGGAGCCGTTATCGGCTCGGTGGGGCGGAAGAGTTCGTGTCCATAACTGCCGAGTTGGATGCGAGGGGTCGAGAAGATCGCGGGAAGGTTGTAACCCGCGCGCAGCAGGCTGCCGATATATGCATCGGTTCGTAAATTACCTATGGACGTACCCCACTCGACATAACCATCGAATTCAATGGGCCACTCTTTTGTCTGCTCCAGAAGGTTGAGCCAGCGTTTGTGATCGAAATGCAGGTTAAGTGTAAACTCTCCAGGGATTTGGTTGTTCCAGCCTTGGAATATTGGGCTTCCAGAGATGTCGTGGTGAACCCATTCCTGTGACTCGCGGGCAAAGCTGTTCTTTCCTGTAGTGCCAAGCGAGATGGTTGCGCTGCTTACAGAATCGTTGTTCTTGGCGTGGAGCGAAAATTCCAAGCCCAGCCAGCCCGCATACGGACGCTCACCGGCTGAGGGCGTGAGCGCCGTAGGATCGTCTGGGGTAAACATGAGCTGCGTCAACCCAAAGCCCCAGGCAAAGCGATCTGGTCCCGCGCCGCTGAAACGCCAGTCGTGAAAAAGCGAGTCTTTATCAGCGCCACTGAGAGAGTAGAGAGACTGTTGTAAAAAGATATGGACTGTTTCCCCAGGGGCGAACTCACGCGTAAAAGCAACCCGTAACCCATTCGTGTAGTCGTGATCTGTGCCGGCGAGCAAGTCATTGTCCCACTGCACGATCATTTTCCAGGGTGGTGTTTCCGGCATAGCTTGTGCTGCATGCAGGTAAAACCCTATAGCGACACAGCTAATCAGAATTCTACGGATCATAGTGGCCTAACTTTTTTGTTTAAAGCTGTCCGGGCTTCATCATGTTCTGTGACCCCATTGCTCCCTAAGTTTATTCTGATTTCAATGAAAAACATATTCATTAAAAACTCATTTTACCGGTTTTTAGTAGCAGACAGTTATAACTGATGTCAATACATGGAAAGATAAAAACTATGGGATAGAGTGGTTGTTGCTGGTGATCTTGACCTTTGTCAGTAGCCATAAGGAGATCCGCCGGTTGGGAGTTTATTTGCCGGATTCCGGTCTTCTCCGGCCGAGGTTATGAGGATGGCAGATTTTCCCGGCAGCGGGCATTTGTTTTCGCAGATGCCGCAGCCGATACAGAGACTGTCGACAACATAGGGTTGCTGCACGGTTATGGTGGTCCCGCGATCGTTGACGACCTTGGCCTTTTTGAATTTGATGGCTTTGTCAGAGGTCGGGCAATGTTCTTCACAGACCATGCAGGGGATCGCTTTGGCATAGGGCAGGCAGTGGTTCTTGTCAAAAAAGGCGTGGCCGATTTTGGTTTTGTGTTTTTCGGCAAGACTCAATAGGCGGAGCGCGCCGGTGGGGCATACCTGGCCACACAAGGTGCAGTTGAATTCGCAATAGCCCAGGCGGGAAACGACCTTTGGAGAGAACATGCCCTCAAGACCGGCTTCGAGAAAAGTCGGCTGCAGGGCATTACCGATACAGACCTTCATACACTCCCCGCAGCGCACGCAGCGGCCGAGAAACTCTTTTTCCGCTAAAGCCCCGGGGGGCCTGATCAGAGTCGGGTCGGGGAGTTTGGCGAGGGCGCGGACATTACTGAAAAAAGGAACTATTATTCCCCCTGCCAGAGATCCGGCAAAAACCCGGCGGGAGAGGGAGAAGGGAACCCGGTTTTCCGGTTTGCGGTTGGAAAAAGTAATAATTGAGTTGGGACATTTGTCGACACACTCAAGACAGAGAGAGCACTGTTCCATGTTGATGTTTCTCTGCTCATCAATGGCCCCCATGCGGCAGAGGTTGCGGCAGATCTGACAATTATTACAGTCGCTATTGCCGCCGTGGCCTGAGAGCGGACTGAGGCGGCCGCATAAGCCAAGCATGGCACCCAAAGGGCAGATATTGCGGCAGAAAAAACGCCGTTGCCAGAACTCCAGCAGAAAGACCGATAGCAGTATGAAAAAGGAGAGCAGGCCGAGCTCGTAAAACTTTTGTGAAAAAGGCAAGACTGTCTCTCGCAACAAGGTGTAGACTGGTTCGGTGACGTAATTGATTGTTTCCGGGGCCTGCTGGTAGGTAAAGGTGAAAAAGGCGACGCTTGCCGCATTAAAAGCGGGATAGAAAGAGAGCGTAAGTCCCCTTACCAGTATCGAAAAGGGGTCAACAAATCCGACTAAAGGAAAACCGAAGAGGGAGGCTGAGAGGATAAAAAACAGGATAATGTAGCGGAGCCGGGGATAAAGAGTAGCCGCCGGTTTTTGGACCCGGAGTTTGGCGATGGGCCGGAAAATATCGAGTAAAGTGCCTAACGGGCAGGCCCAGCCGCAGAAAAATCGGCCCAGAACCAGGGAAAGAGCAACCAGAAAAAGTGAGGGTAAAAGAAGATAGATAAAGCTTTTTACAGCCAGAATGGTGCATGCGGCAACCAGCGGGTCAAAGCGAAAAAGGATGTTGACCGCGTAGTCGAGCTGATCTGCACCATTGTAATCGGTTTTTATGAAAAGAAAGAGAAAAAGCAGCAGGCATACGCCCTGGCTCAGCCGTCGCCACCAGGAAAAAGGGATGCTGCGTTTTTTGTTGGACCAAGCCATAAGCTTTTTCCTTTTTACAGCTCTTGGGATCAACCCTTGATGATCTTCATTTTTGCAATATCGATCTCGCCAAGGCCCATTTTATAGGCTGCCACGGTGGAGTCGATAGCCGTTGGTTTAAGGCCGAAAAGGGTTGTGGCGTAAGCATCGGTTGCCACTGGATCAGTTGAGGCAATCAGGGTGTCGAGCACCTTCACATCATCAAGGTCACCTCCCTGAGGGCCGTTTCTGAGGAGGATGCGGGTGGCATCGATAACCGTGAGTTTTGGTTCTATTACGGTTGCCAGATCAGCCAGCTTCTGTCCTAAATCGTGGTGCCAGGAGCCCCGGTTGCCGCCGATAATTCCCATTGAGTTTTTCAAGCCCAGGGTGAGCCGGCTCAAACCGTGATGTTTGGCCACTGGAACATTAATATAGCAGTCGGCCTCCAGAGCATCCCGATAGATATCCCATTGTTTTAAGGAACGTCCCTTTTTAATCTCAATCGGGACAAATTTACGACTGTCGATATAGTCGCATTGGACTCTTTTATTCTTTAAAGATTTCAGGGCTGCTCTGATGCCGCTGTTACTGTAGCAGCGCCGCTCTTCATTGCAGCATCGGTCAAAAACCCTGACCGTAGCGGCTCCGGCTTCGAGGGCCTGTTCAACCAGGGCTTTTACCACCAGAGGATGGGTGTTTGCGGCCAGCTCAGGGGATCGGTCCCAGCCCATATTGGGTTTTACCACAACCTTGTCACCGGGTCTGACAAACTGCTCCATGCCGCCCAGTAAGGAGAGGACTTTGGCCGCCAGTTCCTGATAATCCCGGCCTTGAGCCAGGGCCAGGTTGGGCGTTGGAATTTCGCCGGCAAAGAGCTCGGGGATATAGAAACGGGGGATGGAAACCGATAAACCGGCACTCCAGAGCAAAACATCTTTTAAAAATTTCCGGCGCTTCATCTCTTCTGCCTCCAGATCTCTAAACCTTTAGAAAATAATCACCCGCCCGCCCGCTTAACTTTGTAGCCCAGGTTGTTTATCTCTTTTTCCAGCGTATCCCGGTGGTCACCCTGGATTTCAATGACGCCATCTTTTACGCTGCCGCCGCTGCCGCACTTTTGCTTAAGAGTTTTCGCCAGTTTTTTCAGCCCTTCTTTATTCAGGGGAACGCCGCTTATTAGGGTTACGCCTTTGCCTTTGCGGCCCTTGGTTTCCCGCATTAAGCGGACAATGCCATCGCTTTTTGGGGGAGCGGGTTGGCTCTTGCAGATACAGGCTCCAGCCGGCTTATTGCAACGAGGGCACATTTTGCCGAACTCGGTCGAGTAAACCAGGCCTTGAGCTCTTTTTTTAGCTATTTTTTCTGCAGACATTTGATCCCTTTGCCTTTCAAGGCGGGAATAAAGCAGCGGTTACAGGATGTGCAGGTGGCCGGCTCTTCACGGCCCGCTTGCCACTGTTTAACGAGGTCGGGCTCGTGGATCAAAGGCCGGCAGAGAGATATCAGTGAGACGCCCCGGCTTAACAGGTTGTCTATGGTTTCGAGTGAACGAATACCGCCGACAGCCGCCACCGGTATCTCTAAAGCTTCGCTGAAGGCGAAAATTTCGGCGGCAAAGGGGAGTTCGTTTTCACCGGCTTTGATGGCTTGCGGCACCGGGGTTAACGGGATCGAGACCTGGGTGCCGCCGCTGACTTCAACCCCGTCGAGGCCGAGTTTGGCTAATTCCCGGGCTACGCTCAGGCTTTCTTGACACTCAAGACCATCTTCAAGATAATCGGAGCCGTTGATCTTTATGGAAATCGTAAAATCACTGCCGACATACTCCCTGATCTTTTTGTAACAGTCGATAACAATGCGGGCTCGATTTTCGGGGCTGCCGCCATAGTCATCTGTGCGCTGGTTCGCAAAAGGGGAGAGGAATTGGCTCAGCAGATAGCCGTGGGCGGCATGAATCTGGACGCCATCACAACCTGCTTCCCGGGCTCGGGCCGCGGTTTCGCCGAAATCGTTAATAATTGTTTCAATCTCTTTTTTTGTCAGCGCTTGTGGAACCTCTTCAAAGAGCGGGTGTACAGCCGCGCTGGGGGCCACCAACGGGAGTTTGCTGACTTCGGTCTGGGCTAGACCGCCGCAATGGACGAGCTGAGCCAGGATTCGCGTATCATGGGCTTTAGCGACTTCAACGACTTTGGAGAATGACTGTTGCTGTTTGTGGTTGCCGAGCAGATTCTGTTCAAGGTTGCGGCGTCCCTGAGGGTTGACAGCAATATAGCCGGTGGTCAAGAGTCCGCAGCCACCGCTACTCAATTTTTTGTAAAGTTTGATTTGCGCCGGGCTGAAGGAACCATCACTAAAACCCATGCCATCCCAGGTGGCGGAACGGACAAAACGGTTTTTAAGTTCAAGGCAGCCCAAGTTGGTGGGCGCGAAGGGATCGTTGCTCATATTGAAACTCCTGGATGGTATTATCTCTATTTTTTTACTTGACTAAAGATTTTGGATTAATCATTTTTGCCCACTGCCCACTGCCCACTGCCCACTGCCCACTGCCCACTAAAAAATCAGGCGGCGATCAAGCGAGCGGAACTGAATCGCTTCGGCGATGTCGGCACTTTCGATCTCGGTTTTTTCCTGCAGATCGGCAATCGTGCGGGCAACCTTCAAGATCCGGCTGTAGGCCCGGGCGCTTAAGCCAAGGCGATCCATAGCAGTTTGTAAAAGGTTACGGCACTCCTGATTAAGGTGACAGAATTTTTTCAGATCTTTGTCACTTAGAGCAGCATTACTCCGGCGGGCGCGATTTTTAAGACGTTGATGTTGAATCTTTTGCGCGCTGATAACGCGTTTGCGGATCTCTTTGGAACTCTCACCGGCCTGGGCTTTGTCAGGGTTGATAAGTTCGGTGGTGGCGACGGCCGGAACCTCGATATGAAGGTCGATACGGTCGAGCAGAGGGCCGGAGATTTTATTGCGATAACGTTGGATCTGCGTCGCGCTACAGATACATTCGTGGAAGGGATCGCCATAGTGGCCGCAGGGGCAGGGGTTCATCGCCGTGATCAGAATAAAATCAGCTGGAAACACGGCTTGCGCCTGGGCTCTGGCGATAGTGATGTTGAGACTTTCCAGAGGTTGCCGTAAAACCTCGAGAGCGGAGCGGCGAAATTCAGGAAATTCATCCAGGAAAAGGACGCCGTTATGGGCCATTGTGACTTCACCGGGGCGCGGTTGCGGGCCGCCGCCGATCAGGGCCACGTCTGAGATGGTGTGGTGGGGCTGGCGAAAAGGGCGTTCACTGATCAGACCCTGGCCCGGGGCGATAAGGCCGGCAACGCTGTGAATGATCGTGGTCTCGAGAGCCTCTTCAAAGGTTAAGGCCGGCAAAATTGAGGGCAGGCGCCGGGCCAGCATGGTTTTACCGCTCCCCGGAGGCCCGACAAAAATTAGATTATGGTTGCCTGCGGCCGCGATCTCGAGAGCTCTTTTAGCTTGATGCTGGCCCCGGACCTCGGCGAAATCGAGTTCATCTGCATGTTTGTGGTTTTTTGCAACTGTTTCGGGGCGTTGCGGGTGAGAGAGTTTTCCCAGGATTATATCAATTGTTTCGAGTAAATTTTCGACTGGGATAATTTCGATTTCGGCGATGGCTGCCGCTTCAGCCGCGTTGGTTGCTGGCAGGAAGATGCCCTTGAATCCGGAGTCCCGGGCTGCCAAGGCAGTCGGCAGGGCGCCGCGAATCTCTTTGACACGGCCGTCTAAAGAGAGCTCGCCGCAGAATAGATAGTCGTTAAAGATCGGGCTTGCATGGAGTTCCTGATTTTCGCAGGCAATGATCCCTAAAGCCGCCGGCAGATCAAGCGCCGTTCCCTCTTTACGGAGATCGGCCGGGGCCAGATTGATAGTGATACGGCGGGCCGGAAACTTGAAACCGCAATTTTTAATGGCCGAGCGGATCCTCTCTTTGCTCTCTTTGATAGCGTTGTCAGCGAGGCCTACGACGACAAAGTTGGGTAGCCCGCGCGAGACATCGACCTCAACCTCAACCGGCAGGGCCTTGATGCCCGCTAACGAAGCACTTTTAATGGTTGTAAACATTCTTGAATTCCGACTCAATCTGGTTGTTTTCTATTCTCTATCTCTTGACTCCGGGTGAAAGTCAAGGTTAAAAAGTTTGTTGACTTGTCGCCTGAAACTTACTAAGGCTGTCGGCCTCGTTAAAAATGACAATGAGTGCAATTATATTGACTGGGTTTTAGAGAATGGAAGCTTTAGGTCGACATCTGCTGGTGGAACTTTTTTCCTGTGCGGAGGATGTTCTTGATGATCTTGAAAAGATTGAGGCGTTGATGAAAGAGGCGGCCCGGCTCTCCGGGGCGACGATTGTGGAATCGGTCTTTCACCGTTTTCAACCCCATGGAATAAGTGGCGTGGTCGTGATTGCCGAATCCCATTTGGCGATTCACACTTGGCCTGAACACGGCTATGCGGCGGTCGATTTTTTTACCTGTGGAGCGAATGTTGACTACTGGGTGGCCCACGATTTTCTGAAAAAAAATTTTCAGGCGGGCGATTCTGAGGTCAAGGAACTTTTGCGGGGCGGTGAGCGTGATGCCGCAGGTCGACTCGGTCGGAAAAAATTGTTATGAGTTCTGAGATTTATGAAGATCTGGTCGAACGCGATGAGAAAGTTTTATGGCACCCATATGCCGCGGCTCCGGCACCGATCTCTCCATATCCCGTAAAATCAGCTTCCGGGACCCTCTTGACCCTGCATGATGGCCGCCAGTTGATCGACGGGATGTCCTCCTGGTGGGCTGTGATTCATGGTTACAACCATCCTCTTCTCAATGCCGCGATGCGGGCCCAGCTTGACAATATGGCACATGTCATGTTTGGCGGCCTGACTCATGAACCGGCGATTCTTTTGGCGGAAAAACTGCTCTCGATAACCCCTGCCGGACTCGAAAAAGTTTTTTTTTCCGATTCGGGATCGGTGGCTGTCGAAGTCGCGATCAAGATGGCGGTACAATACTGGTTGTCTTTAGGAAAACCGGCAAAAAAAAGACTTTTGACTATTCGCCAGGGGTACCATGGCGATACCTTTGCAACGATGTCGGTTTGTGATCCGGTTAACGGTATGCACCATCTTTTCAGCGATCTGGTGATGCCGCAGATTTTCGCCAAAGCTCCGCAAATCCCTTTTGCCGGGGTTTGGGACGAGAGCGAAATGGCTGAGATCAGAGAGCTGGTTGCAACCCGGCATCAGGAGATTGCGGCAATTATTCTGGAGCCCATTGTTCAGGGTGCCGGGGGTATGCGCTTTTATCATCCCCAATACCTGAGGCGGGTAAGAGAGTTGTGTGATGAGTACGATCTACTCTTGATTGCGGATGAGATCGCTACCGGTTTTGGCCGTACTGGCGAACTTTTTGCTTGTAATCATGCCGGTGTGACGCCCGACATCCTCTGTCTGGGTAAGGCTTTGACCGGGGGTTATATGAGTTTTGCCGCGACCTTGTGTAAAGGCTTTGTCAGCCAGGTGATTTCGCAAAAGAGTCCGGGAATATTGATGCATGGTCCGACCTTTATGGCTAATCCCCTGGCCTGTAGTGTGGCTCTGGCCAGTATTAATCTTCTGGAAAGCTCTTCCTGGCGCGAGCGGGTTGCAGAAATTGAACGTTTGTTGAAAGTCGGCCTTGAACCCTGTCGTGAGCTCCCGGGAGTTAAAGATGTCAGGGTCTTGGGTGCTATCGGGGTGGTCGAGACTAAGGCTCCGGTGGATGTCGAAAAAGTCCAGGCACGGGTTGTGGATCAAGGGGTTTGGTTGCGGCCTTTTGCCAACCTTTGCTATACGATGCCTCCTTTTGTGGCGGGGGCGGCCGAGGTAAAACAGATAACTTCAGCCATCGTTGCAGCTTTGCGTTGAGAGGCACAAAGGCAATATTTCAACTGATTATGTTTTAGTTGCTTTGCCTGCTCTCTTTATAGTATAAACGGCGCCGGTTTTTGTATTGAGGGTTTATTTATGAGGAGCCAGCTTTAGAGTAATTAATCGATCTTGCTGATAGCAGGACGATTTTAAAGAGTAATGGAGACCTGAAATGGATGCTGAACTGCTTGAAAAATTTCGCCAGGATCTGCTGGAGAAGAAAAAAGAGGTTGAGGAGCGGGTAGAAAAACTTAAAAATGGTGATATCCACACTAATAAAGATGACCTTTATGATGATGTTGATGCAGCCAGTGTTGATGTTGATCACAATTTGCTTTTCAGGATTCGTGGTCGTGAGGCGCATTTGATCAAGAAGATTAACGAAGCCTTGGATCAGATTGCGGCCGGCACTTATGGTGTCTGCGCCGATTGTGGAGAGGAAATTAATATAGAGCGACTCAAAGCCCGACCCGTCGCACCTTTATGTATTGCCTGCAAAGAAGAGCAGGAGAAGATGGAAAAACGCAAAGGCCGTTGATCCGTAAAGCGGCAATCATGAATTAAAAATCAAATGGTGATGGCAAAGTAAAAATTTCAGATACGAGGCCCTCAAGAACTGAGGAATGAGGCGTACGGATAGTACGTCGCAGTGACGAAGTTTGCAGAGTAACGAAGTAGCTGGACTTTTTAAGAAGCCATCTGGAAAAAAGATGAACGCTGATTACAACCCCCGTGCTATAGAAAAAAAATGGCAGGCCCGCTGGCTTGAAGAGAAAACCTTTGCTACGGGTCAAGGTGGTGAGAAATATTATCTTTTAGAGATGTTTCCCTATCCTTCCGGAAAGATCCATATGGGACATGTGCGCAACTATTCAATTGGCGATGTTGTGGCCCGCTATCAGCGTATGCTGGGGCGCGACGTCCTGCATCCCATGGGCTGGGACGCCTTCGGTATGCCGGCTGAAAATGCGGCGATTGCCAACAAGGTGCATCCGGCGGCCTGGACGAGCCGTAACATTGATGAGATGCGGACTCAGTTACAGAGTATGGGGTTTAGCTATGACTGGGATCGTGAACTGGCGACCTGTGACCCTTCATACTATCGTTGGGAACAGCTCTTTTTTACGCAGATGCTGGAAAAGGGACTCGTCTATAAGAAAAAATCAAAGGTTAACTGGTGTGAAGATTGCCAGACCGTGTTGGCCAATGAACAGGTTGAGAACGGCTGCTGCTGGCGTTGCGGCAAAGAGACTGAAGATAAAGATTTAAGCCAGTGGTTCTTTAAGATAACTGATTATGCTGAAGAGCTTTTAACCGGCTGTGATGATCTGCAGGGGGGCTGGCCGGAACGGGTCATCACCATGCAGAAAAACTGGATCGGTAAGAGCGTCGGGGCTGAGATCGATTTTGCGGTGGCCGATCGGGATTGCAAGATTTCTGTTTTTACGACCCGCCAGGATACCCTTTTTGGTGCCACATTTATGAGCCTGGCACCCGATCACCCTTTGGCGACGGAGTTGGCTCAAGGGACCGGCCAGGAAACGGCGGTTGCCGCTTTTATCGAAAAAATGCGACTCCAGGAAGTGCCCAGTGACCGGGATGGCTCTACATTGGAGAAAGAGGGCGTCTTTACCGGGAGCTACAGCTTAAATCCCTTGACCGGTTGCAAGATGCCGATCTATCTCGCTAATTTTGTGCTTTCCGGTTACGGAACTGGGGCCGTAATGGCGGTTCCGGCCCATGATCAGCGAGATTTTGAATTTGCCCGGATGTATGATCTGCCGATTGTTGTGGTTATTCAGCCTGATGGTGAACTGCTTGATTCGAATAAAATGAGCGAAGCCTATACTGGGGTCGGCCGTCTGGTTAATTCTGGTGAATTTAACGGCTGTGAAAATGTTAAGGTACTGGATCTGATAGCCGTTCATCTGACCGAAAAAAAGATCGGCAAAAAAGCCATAACCTATCGTCTGCGTGACTGGGGAGTTTCCCGGCAGCGCTATTGGGGGACGCCGATTCCGGTGATCTATTGTGATGCCTGCGGCATTGTGCCGGTTCCGGAAAAAGATCTGCCGGTGCGTCTGCCCGAAGATGTTGAACTCGGTGGCAGCGGCGGTTCGCCTTTGGCCAAGGTTGAGAGTTTTGTCAATACGGTCTGTCCGCGCTGCGGGATTCCGGCCAAGCGGGAAACCGATACCATGGATACCTTTGTTGAATCATCCTGGTACTATATGCGTTATGCTTGCGCCAGCTATGATAAAGGCCCTCTCGAGAAGGCCGCTGTCGATCACTGGCTGCCGGTTGATCACTATATCGGCGGCATTGAGCACGCCATTTTACATCTTCTCTATTCCCGTTTTTTTACCAAGGTCTTAAGGGATCTTGGCTATATTAATTTTTCCGAGCCCTTTACCCGCCTTTTGACCCAGGGAATGGTTATCAAAGATGGGGCCAAGATGTCAAAGTCAAAGGGCAACGTCGTCGATCCCAATGCTTTGATCAAACGCTACGGGGCCGATACGGCCCGGATTTTCAGTCTTTTTGCTTCGCCTCCAGAACTCGATCTTGAGTGGAATGATCAGGGGGTCGAAGGGGGCTATCGTTTTCTCAATCGTCTCTGGCGTCTGATTCATGGCCTGCTGCCGGCTTTAAAAGAGGTTGAGCCTTTTGCCGGAACCATGGCCGAGGTGCCGCCGGCCTATAGTGCTCTACGCCGTAAAACGCACCAGACGATTGCCCGGGTCCGCACTGATATTGAAGACCGTATGCATTTTAATACGGCAATCAGTGCAGTTATGGAGCTCGTTAATGAACTGAAAAACTATGATCTTGAAGCGGCCCAGGCCGATAAAACTCTGGCGGCTCTGTTGCGTGAGGCAGTTGAGACCGTGATTTTGCTCTTATCCCCGATCGTGCCCCATATCTGTGAAGAGCTCTGGGAGGAGTTTGGTAACGATTGCGGGGTAAGCTATGTGCCGGTACCGGTTGCCGATCCCGAATCGTTGGTTGAAGATATGGTAGTTGTCGTGGTCCAGATTAACGGCAAAGTTAGAGAACGTCTGCAGGTTGCTCTCGATATGGCTCAGGATGAGGTTCAGAAGCTGGCTTTAGCCAGCGAAAAGGTTCAGAAACATATTGGTGACAAAACCTTGCGTAAAGTTATTGTGGTGCCTAATAAATTGGTCAATATAGTTGTTTGATAACAGATACAGTTCAAAGTTCAACGTTTAAAGTTCAGAGTTGAACCCTGAACTGGTGAACTGAATTTACAGGAGAGTGCTTGATGCCTGTCAGGCAGAAAAAATATTTTCCATTTTTCATTATACTGCTTTCTCTATTTCTCATCAGTAGTTGCGGCTACCGTTTGCGGGGCACCGGGCAGTTGCGCGCCGATTTGAAAAAGGTCGCTATCCTGCCTTTTGTCAATAAAACCTTTGAAAGCCGGGTTGAGAACGATCTCTGTGATGCTCTGGTTGGTGAATTTGCCAGGAGCAAAAATCTGCAGGTGGTGACGGCCGCCGAGGCCGATCTCATAATTACGGGGACGATCTCAGCCATTGACAGTTATGCGATCTCCTACTCCCCCGATGATAAAACCTACGAATATCGGGTCATGATGACGATTGATGTTGAGGTGACTGAAACTCGCAGCAAACAGATCTTCTGGCGGCGTTCTGCCCTGCAGGAGGTTGAAGAGTATAAGGCTGTTGATGAACCCCTCACGATTGACCGCCGCAAACAGGCCGCTTTAAAGCGGGCCAGTCAAGTTCTGGCGGAGAATATACACGATGGTCTCTTCACCAATTTCTGATGGTTTTGTAAAAAAGCCCACTGCGCTGTGAGCGCCAGCGAGGAAGTACTCTTGGGGTGCTTTGTTCCTCTTCAACTTTCGTCACTGCGGCGTACTTTATGTACGCCTCATTCCTCAAGTTTCGAGCGCCTCGCATCTGAGCTTTTTTACTGCGCCATCCCGATAATGATTTTTTCCGGATCAGCCAATTTATTTTGCCGTTTTGGCGGGTTATGTTGAAGTCTTTAGAAAAGGCTATTTATGCAGCGGACGACAGTAAGGCTCCGTTTGCTTGTTGCCTGCTTCATGGTGAAGAACGTTATCCTCATAGTTTTTTAAGCCGGGGCCTGGCCTGGCTGGTTGAGCGCGGTCATACCCTGGAAGTTTATGATTGTGCGCAGACCAGCCTGAATGATTTTTTGGCTACCGCCACGGCCCCTTCTCTTTTTTCAAGGCAGAAAATAATTCATCTCTTAAATCTTGATAGTTATCAAAAAACTGATCTTGAAAAACTGTTGAAGTGGATCGAAACCCTGCCCGAATCCGACTCTGTTACTTACCTTTTTTTAAGCTCTTTCAAATTGGACGGTCGTTCTATTCTGGTCTCTCGTTTAAAGAAAAAATATATTACCGTAAAAAGTGAAAAAATGCGGCCCGCTGATGTCGTTCAGCATCTGCTCAAAAGAGCCGGGAAGGCTGGAGTTGCAGCCGATCGGAGGGTGCTGGAGGCGCTGGTTCATCTGCATGAAGCTAACCTGCCACTGTTGGAGCAGGAGTTGGAGAAGATGATCCTCTATGTCGGTGTCAGCGGTAAAATCGACCAAACCGTGGTTGATCTTCTAGGGGTCGATGGTGGCGGAGGTAATATTTTTGCTTTTGGTGATGCTGTTTGTGAGGGGCGGGTGGTGCCCGCGCTGACCATTCTTGATGCCCTGCAGCGGGCTCGGACTGAGGCTTTGCTGATCGTGGCAATGGTGGCCCGGCAATATCGTTTGTTGAGTCGGGCTACGGCGCCGGAATATCGCGGAGTGGCTTCATCCGCTCTCGCCTCAGCCTTAAAAGTGCCGCCATTTGTCGCCAAAAAACTTGCTGTTCAAGCAAAAAAACTGCGTCCCGAGGCCTGCGCTTCTGCCTTTGCCGTTTTACGGGATGCCGATCTTGCTATTAAAACCTCAAAATTGCCAAAATCGATAATTTTAGAACGTATGGTTCTAAAATTGGCCGCACTGAGATAATGCTTTTATGAATATCCCTGATTATAGTTGTTGTTGCGATCTTCTGGAAAAGTACGCAGTCCCTCAACATATTATCGAGCACAGTCGTCAGGTGGCACTCATCAGTCTCTGTCTCGGGGAAGGCTTGGCGGCACAAGGGATCTATTTTGAGTGCGCACTTCTTTTAAGTGCCGGTTTGTTGCATGATATTGCTAAAATGGCTTCGATCGAGAATGGTCAGGATCATGCCGTTCTCGGAGCGGAATGGCTTGAGCTGGAAGGTTTTCCAGAGATTGCCGAAATTGTGCGTAATCATGTTCGGCTGGAAAACGATCTCGATGGCCCGCTCGTTGCAAAAGAGATTATTTACTATGCCGACAAACGGGTGCGTCATATTGAGATTGTTTCAGTTGGCGAGCGTTTGCTTGATCTGAGAAGTCGCTACGGAACTAATTCACCCTCTCTGACCCGTTTGGTAGATCTCGAGAAACTGACGCTGGCCGTCGAAGAGAAGATTTTTAAAAGCCTTGATTTTTGTCCTGAAGATGTTTTGCAACGCTGTCGTGGTAAAAACTTATTGACATAATCGGCTTGAGGCAATATATACCCCCTTCGGCCCCGCGACCCAGGCTTTAATCAAGACGCTAAACGTGCGTCTATTTTTTGCAAGTGTCTATAAAACCCCGCTAATGGGATATAAGTTTTTAATATTATTGAGAAAGAAGGGATTTAGATGGAAATCAAGGTAATCGACAATGATGTCGAAAAGGCGATTAAAATTCTTAAGAACAAACTCAATAAATCGGGTCTGTTTCGCGAACTGAAAAAAAGACGGCACTATGAGAAACCGAGTGTGCGTAAGAAGAAGAAACATGCTGAAGCTTTAAAGCGTCAGGCCAAGAAAAGACGTTTTGGTATGCAATAAGCGAGATTTTTTATAAAGCCAAAAAAGCCCCCTCAATGGACACCATTGAGGGGGCTTTTTAGTTCAGGGCTTTTACGTATGCCTACCTAAAATTGGTGGCTGTTCCCAATTTTAGGGAATTTTAGTACAATTTTAGCAAGTTTCCTTATTTGACAGTTTGGTTGACGATCCGGTTGTTGCTGTCGACCAGAATATTTTTCGGGGAGAATTTTTTCGCTTCTTCCTCACTCATCATGACGTAAGCTGCAATGATGACCATATCGCCCTTACGGGCCATTCGTGCAGCCGCGCCATTGATGCAGATCTCACCATCGTCATAATCTCCTTCGATAACGTAAGTGGTAAAACGGGCCCCATTTGTCAGGTTGTAGACTTGGACTTGTTCGTAGGGCAGGATGCCGGAGGCCTCGAGCAGGGTTTTGTCAATTGTGATGCTGCCTTCATAGGATAAGTTGGCATCGGTAACCGTGGCTCTATGGAGTTTTCCTTTAAACATATTCAGTAGCATGGTTTTAAGTTCCTTAGGTGTTCAGTTCAGAGTTCAAAGTTCAAAGTTCAAAGTTCAAGGTTTCTGGTTTAGAGCTTAACTTTGAACTCTGAACCTTCAACCTTGAACTGTTTTTATAGTTTAAGGTTGTCAATTAAGCGAGTACCGGCCAGGTGGACGGCGATCAGCAGTACCGCCGGAGCGGTTATCGGGCCATTGATTTCGGTCAGTTTGTCGGCGTCATAAAGCTTTATATATTCAATTTTAAAAGAGTTCTTTATACTTATATCAAGTTGTTCTTGAACCGCCTGGCAGAGTGTTTCGCTCTCTTTAAGGCCTTGTTTATAGAGGTTTTTGGCCTGGGTCAGGGCTGCGAAGATGCCGGCTGCTTCTTTGCGTTCCAGGCTGGGCAGATAAGCGTTACGGGAGCTCATGGCCAGGCCATCATTTTCGCGGACAATCGGGACGCCAATAATTTCAATGGGAAAATTCAGGTCAGTGACCATGCGGCGTATGACGGCCAGTTGTTGAAAATCTTTTTCTCCGAAAAAAGCTGTATCCGGCAGGGTCAGATTAAAGAGTTTACTGACCACCGTCGTGACCCCTTGAAAGTGGGTTGGTCGTCCGGCGCCGCAAAGACATTTGGTGATTTTATTAACTTCCACCGAGGTCTGGAAAGATTCGGGGTAGAGTGCCTCTCGCGTTGGCGTGAAAACAACGTCAACCCCGACCGCCTGGCATTTGGCGAGATCTCCGGCAAGATCCTGGGGGTAGCGGTCAAGATCTTCGTTGGGGCCGAACTGGATCGGATTAATAAAGATCGAGACAATTACCAAGTCAGCTTTGCCCCGTGCCTGGCGCATCAGTTCGAGATGGCCATCGTGGAGATAACCCATAGTTGGTACCAGGGCGATACTTTTGCCAGCCTTGCGGCTTTCAAGGGCAAACCTCTGAATCTCTTTACTGCTCTCTATTTGTTGCATAATAATAAACTGTAATTAGCTGAATGAGTGTTCGGTTCCTGGAAAGGTGCCATCTTTTACTTCGCGACTGTAGTTTTCCAAGGCCTTTCGGGTTTCAGATCCCAAATCAGCGTACTGCTTGACAAATGATGGTCGAAAACGGTCAAAGAGGCTAAGCATGTCGTGGAGCACCAGAACCTGGCCGTCGCAGCCAGGACCGGCACCGATGCCGATAGTCGGAATTTCGATGGACTGGCTGATTTCAGTCGCGATGTCGGTCGGGACACACTCTATGACTACCGCAAAAGCTCCGGCCTCTGCTACGGCCCGGGCATCTTTGAGAAGGCGATCTTTTTCTCGTTGGACGCGAAAACCGCCCAGCTGGTTGACTGCTTGCGGGGTCAGGCCGATATGGGCGCAGACCGGAATCCCGATATCAACTAAAGCTTTAATGGTTTCCTGCATGGTGATTCCGCCTTCAAGTTTGACGGCGCTGGCGCCAGTCTCTTTCATGATGCGCCCAGCCTGAAATTTCGCATCAGCGATGCTCACCTGATAGCTCATGAAGGGGAGATCAATGATCACCAAAGCGTGCTCAGTGCCGCGCACGACGGCCCGGCCATGATAGATCATCTCATCAACAGTTACCGGCAGGGTATCTTTATGGCCGGCGACGACAACCCCGACAGAATCTCCGACCAGAATAGTGTCGATCTGGCTTTGATCCAGGAGGCGGGCGAAAGGGTAGTCGTAACCGGTGACCATTGTGATCTTTTCACCTTTTCTTTTCATCTCGATCAGGCTGGTGGTGCTGATGGGTTTGGTCATGAATTTGTTTCCTTTTGCAATTGAAAATAAAAAAGCCCGCTTCTGCAAAGAAAGGCGGGCTTTTAACAGCTACAAATTGGCTGGGCCAACCCTTAAGAGCTGTAATAAAAAACAAGTCCGGCCGTCTCAGTCTTCGCTTCTTGGAAGATCCAAGCGGTGTCGAGCTTCAGTTATCTTAAAACTCGACGGGATTATATGTAGAGGGTTGTAATCTTAAATAAGTTCCAGTTAAGAACAGAGCGCCGCTAGCCATTCTACGGCTCTGTCAGCACTGACACGGCTGGTGTTGATGACGACATCATAGAGTTTTGCGTCAGCCCAATTTTCTTTGAAATAGAATTTTATGTATTCGCTACTCTTTTTGTCCATAGCTTCAATCTGTTTTTGTGCTTGAGCAGTATCCAAATTGGGGTATTCAATTTGCAAACGGGCGATACGGTCGGCCATGGCGGCGACAATTCTAATGTTAATAACCCCGGCCTGATCGCGTAAAATACACTGGCCGCCACGACCAGTGATCATGACATTATTAAGCTGTCCCAGTTCCGAGATGATCTTGGTGATCATTTCACGATAGATATCGCTGTCGATCCACCCTTGTGTGTCGAAAGAGTAGGGGATCTTGTCGCGATCATCATAGGTCGTTTCCACTTCTTCGATGTCGTCGTGTTTGTGGTTTCTTTTAAAAATGTCGAGATCGATAATACGTGATAGATATGCCCAGACATTAATGTGTCCTTCGGCCTCAAACTCCATGACCGCCTGCTGCGACACCTTGGTGTGGCTGGCCACCTGTTCGACGATCTCCTTGTCAAGGTAGTCGTAGTTAAGTTTTTGGGCCAGGTTTTTGGCTATTTCCAGGCCTCCTGAAGCAAACTCTTTAGAAATTGTGATAACCGGCATCAGCTACTCCTTGCAATGGGCGAAAGTAAACCCCATGACGACTCGGGGTAAGCTCTTCTCTCTTGAAAAAGGCTTGGGGGCCTTCATAAACAATTTTTTCTGTCATGTCAAACGAAAATCGTTGTTTTAACATGGGAGATTACGCGCTTATCTTGAGTTTTCAGCGACTTTGATGACGGTTGCAAGCAGCTGATCTTGATTTTGGTGGACATGATCGCGGCTAATTGTTATAGCCTAGCCCGGCTTGGCCGGAACCAAAGAAAAACTAAAAAGGGTAACTATTCAGTTTGGAAGCACAAATTTTTTTGGTTCTAACTTTGTGTCTCCGAACTGAATAAGTTGAATAAACTGAATAAAAAGGAAGATTTTATGCTTGTTGAAACCTTTATGACGAAATTTCTCCGTTATCAAAATCAACGCTATCTGACTTTTGATGACTTTACGTTGCAAAAATTGCCCCGCGGCAAGCAGGAACGTGAATATTTGCTCTATGTTCATATCCCTTTCTGTGAAGAGCTGTGTCCATATTGTTCTTTTAATCGCTACAAATTTCAGGAAGGTCCGGCACTGCGCTATTTTAAGGCGTTGCGTCAGGAAATCAAGCTCTATCGTGAACGCGATTTCAAGTGTACCGGGGTCTATGTTGGGGGCGGCACTCCTACGGTTCTGCCCGATGAATTGGCCGAAACTTTACAGCTTATCCGTGAGAGTTTTCCAGTGCGGGAGGTCTCGGTCGAGACCAACCCTAATCACTTGACCGATAAAATTGTGACAATTTTAAACCAAGCGGGGGTTAATCGGCTTTCGGTTGGTGTCCAGAGTTTTGATGATGATCTTTTAAAGGCGATGGAGCGTTATCATAAATATGGCAGCGGTGCCGAGATCGAGGCCAACATAAAACATTACAAGGACCGTTTCGATACCTTGAATGTTGATATGATCTTTAATTTTCCGCAGCAATCTTTAGAGTCGCTTCAACGTGATCTTGAAATTATTAAGCGGCTGCCAGCCGATCAAGTGACCTTTTATCCACTGATGGTTTCGACGGCAACCGAAAAAGTTATTCGCAAAACCCTTGGTAAAGTTAATTACCGGCGCGAAAAACTCTATTATCAGGAAATTTTCAAACAACTTGAAACCGATTATAAGCCTGGTTCGGCTTGGTGCTTTTCGCGGCAGGAGGCGATGATTGATGAATATATTGTCGATTTTGATGAATATCTGGGAGTCGGCAGCGGCTCTTTCAGTTATCTGAATGGCAAGATTATGGCTAATACCTTCTCGGTTGAAGGATATTGTGAAAAACTTGAGCAAGATCAGCCGGCGGTTGCTTTCTGTAAAGATTTTTCCCTATTTGAGAGGATGCGCTATGATTTTATGATCAAACTTTTTGGCACAAGTATCGATATGGCGGTAATCCGGCGTCGTTATGGCAATTTTTTTACCGAAGCTCTCTGGAAAGAGCTGGCCCTTTTTAAAATCTTGGGAGCTCTTAAGGTGGATGGTAATCAACTCTCACTGACCAGAAAAGGTTACTATTACTGGGTTATTATGATGCGAGAGTTCTTTATAGGGGTCAATAATTTTCGTGATATCTGTCGTGGTCGGGTCAAAGGTGGGGAGTAGAAGATAAGATGCCAAAAAAATCTGGAGAGCAAAAAACGGCTTCCCAAAAATCAGATCTACAGCGTCGCCTGGCCGAGTTACCGGCGATTGATGAGCTCTTGCACGAAGCTTTGCGTCGGGGTTTATTACCGCGTTTTCCCCGGGGGTTGCTGGTCGAGCAGATCCGAGCTCAGCTCAAAATTGTTAAAGATCAGGTGGTTAAAGAGGGTTTGCCGGTGGCTGAGGCTCTGGTTGCGGAGGCTTTCTGGGCTGCCGTTGCGAGTTCTGTCGAAGATTATCTGGCGCCGGTCCTGAAACCGGTGATTAATGCGACCGGGGTAGTGATTCATACTAATCTGGGGCGTTCACCACTCTCCGCCATGGCCGCCGAGCAGATTGCTGGAATTGCCGGGCGCTACTCTAATCTTGAGTACGATCTTGAGACCGGCTCCCGCAGTATTCGCTATGTTAATGTTGAGGAGCTCTTGTGTCGTTTGAGCGGGGCCGAGGCGGCGATGGTCGTCAATAATAATGCCGGTGCCGTGTTACTGGCGCTTTCGGCTTTGTCTGCGGGGCGCGAAGTCGTGGTTTCCCGGGGCGAGCTGGTCGAGATCGGTGGCGCTTTCAGGATTCCAGAAATCATTGTCCAGGGCGGGGCCGTTTTGCGTGAAGTCGGGGCCACTAACCGGACTCATCTTAGAGATTATGAAGCGGCCATCAATGATGAGACCGCGATTTTACTTAAAGTTCATACCAGTAATTATCGCTTGTTAGGATTTACCGGTCAGCCTGAAACCCGCGACCTGGTGGCGTTAGGCCAAAAACATGGGATTCCGGTAGTTGAAGATCTGGGTAGCGGCAATCTGATCGATCTTAAAGCCTATGGTCTGGTTGGTGAACCGACAGTTACCGAGGTCATGGCCAGCGGGGTTGACCTGGCCACTTTCAGTGGCGATAAACTATTGGGTGGGCCGCAGGCGGGAATTATTGTGGGTCGTAAAGATTTGATCGATAATTTAAAAAAACACCCGCTGAATCGAGCTTTACGGATCGACAAGATGACCCTGGTCGGTCTCGAGGCAGTACTCAAATGCTATCTTGACCCGCTGACCCTGGTTGAAAAAATTCCGACCTTGAAGATGTTGACTTTAACTGCAGCCGAGTTGAAGAAAAAGGCCCAGAATCTGCGACGTTCTATTGTTAGAAATTGTTCAGATCCGGCCAGATTAAAGCTCAAAATTGAGGCGGGCAGCTCCCGGGCCGGAGGTGGGGCTCTGCCCATGATTGATCTGCCGACCTTTTGTCTGGGCCTTAAGATCGAGGGTGCAAGCTCGGCCCATCTCGAAAAACATCTGCGCAGCCGGGCGCTGCCGGTGGTGGTGCGGATTGTTGATGACTGGCTGGTTTTTGATCCGCGCACCATCTTTGTCGATGAATATGCGGAGATCGCCCGGGCTTGCCAGGAACTACTTTCGTTGTCGTCAGTTCAAAGTTAAGGGTTCAAAGTTCAGAGTTAATTGTTTGGATATTGGGATAGTTTTTTTGTCGAAAAACATTTTTAAAATTACTTTTCTGCTCCTGCTTGGTTTAGGGCTCTATCTTACCGCGGCCGGATTGAGCCGAGCCGCGTCATCTCAGGAATTACGGGCCGTGGTTCGGGTCTCCAAGGCTAACGTCCGCAAAGCTCCTGATAAACATAGCCCCCGCCTCTTCTCTTTACGTCGAAACAGTAAAGTCAAGATCCTCAAAGAGGGTGATCAATGGTTTTATATAGCAACCGCCAAAGGCCGTCGGGGCTGGCTCTTTAAATCGTTATTAAAAATCATCAAACCACCTTTAATTGAGCCCGAGATCAATTTATTCTGTAACGATCTGAACCCGGAACAGGAAATCTTTCTTAAATTAATAGTCAGCCGTTTGCGCAAAAAGCTGGTTCATGTCGAAGTCCGTCAGTTTGACTTTGTGGTTTCCCGGATCGCTGCCGATTCACTGGCCAACTCTGAGAGCAAAGTCGTACCGGCGGCCTCTTGGCTGATGCTGTTGCGGGTTTCTTTCAGCCGGGCTCTCTACCAGCAGGAGCAAGGAGAAGACCTTGAGGTCGGAACCATCGACCTCCTGCTCTACCAGAGATATCTCAAGTTGATGCTTGAAAGCCGTGACTTGCTACTTGCCGAAAGCACTAGAAACCCCGCAATCTGGCCTCAGTTGGCAGCCCATGTAAAAGCCCTTAAAATATTAGTGGTACTAGCCGCTGAAAATGGTGACGAGGTTGCCTTAAGCGGTTTCTGGAAAAGTGCCTTCCCGGTTTTTGATGACTATATAATCCTCGATATCCATGGTTTTTCTCAATTTACCCTACATTCTGCAATCCCGGCCAGCGTTACCGATTTCAACAAATTTGTTCTTCCTGCACCCCAATTTCCCGATGGCAGTCGGGCACCAGCTGCCCTGGCCCATGATTTTTTCGGATGTACTTATTGAGGGAGTGTAGTGTGGAAGTGATTATAGATTGGTTGGCGGAAATCTTTTCGGGAATCAGTGTGTTTTTGTTGCTCGTAATTTTGTGGAAAATTACGAACTCACAGAAGAGGGATGTTGGTGATATTATTCGGGAAGAGTTTCGACTAAGTCGCAATGAAAGTGCGGAAGATTCACGACGTTTGCGGGAAGAGGTGTCGCGGGCACAGAGAGTTGCCAGCGTGACCGTGGTGAAAATTATCAGCCAGGTCGGGAAGGTGCAGCAGGAGGGTTTGGGGACACTTGAAAAAAGGGTCCACTCTATCAGCGAAGCCCATGAAGTTCGTTTTGAAAAATTACGGGAGACGGTTTCAGCACAGCTCCTGTTATTGCAGGATGGCAATGAGAAGAAGCTTGAGCAGATGCGTCAGACCGTCGATGAGAAGTTGCAGAGTACCTTGGAAAAGCGTCTGGGAGAGTCTTTTAAGCTAGTGAGTGAGCGGCTCGAGGCGGTGCAGCGGGGTCTTGGGGATATGCAGAATCTTGCGAATGGCGTTGGTGATCTTAAGCGCATGTTGACCAATGTCAAGGCGAGGGGAACCTGGGGCGAATTTCAGCTTGGGGATATCCTGGAGCAGATTCTTACTCCGGATCAGTTTGCCAGAAATGTAAGGCCTAAAGCTGATTCCGGGGAGATTGTTGAGTATGCAGTTCGTCTTCCAGGTTTAAGTGATTCAGGATCAATTTGGTTGCCGATAGATTCCAAATTCCCCCAGGAAGACTACCAGAGATTATTGGATGGGGCTGAGAATGCCGATGCGGTTGTTGTCGAGAAATCAACCGCCGCCCTGCTTCGCTCAATTCATAGTTCAGCCAGAGATATTGCTGATAAATATATTGACCCGCCCCAGACCACAGATTTTGCGATTCTGTTTCTACCGACTGAGGGGCTTTATGCCGAAGTTCTGCGGCAGCCTGGTCTGGTTGAGAGTTTGCAGCAGCAGCATCGGGTGATGGTGGCCGGGCCTACGACCCTGGCCGCAATCCTTAATAGTTTGCGTATGGGTTTTCGGACTTTAGCCATTGAAAAGCGTTCAAGTGAAGTGTGGTCTTTGCTGGCGGCTGTAAAAACCGAGTTCGGCAAGTTTGAAGAGGTTTTGGTGAAAGTCAAAAGACAGCTTGATAGCGCCGCCAGTACGATTGCTATGACCGGGGTCAGAACCCGGGCGATGGAGAAAAAACTTCGCGATGTCGAGAGTCTGCCAGCTGCCGATTCGGCAGATCTCCTGGGACTCGACAGGCACAAAAGTTCTGCCGAAGAGCAGGAATTGGAATGATCCTTTAGGGTTGTTTTTGTTTTCCCTGCAAATCAATCTGCCGGTGGCACCCAGCCATCGTTCAAAGTCTTCATAAAAGCGACCAGGGCCCACTCCTCTTCCTCGGTTAGTCCCAGATCACCAAGTTCATCGCGGTTGATATTTTCTGTCACCTCAGCGGCGGGCCAGCAGTTTTTGCCGGGTAGAGGGTTTGCGGTTTTCTCGCAGGCCGGCAGGCGGTCTCGGACATTGTAGAAATGGACGATCTCTTTGAGGCTTTTAAAAACACCATTGTGTCCGTATGATTTAGCAAATCCCGGGTGCGGACGTTTATCGACATTACGCAGGGTTGTAACCTTATGTTTCCCTAAGTTTTCATCGGTATATCTGGCAAATCGAGGAACGGTTTTAAGAAAGCCGCCGAGCCCGGTATCAATCCATTTCCGGCCCTCGGGGTTGATCTCTTTTGGCATTTGATACCAAGTGTTTTCAAGGTTTCTGGGAGTGCCCAGGTTGTCGTAGGTGAAGTCGGTAAAAAGTGGCGGTGAGCCATCTTTACTGGGCAAGCTGGGGTGGCACTCGGCGCAGCTGCCTTTGTCTTCATCGTTAAAAAGCTGCAGCCCCAGTATCTCCTCTTTAGTCAGAGGATACCTCTCTGGGTCTTTGAGATAGTAGTCATATTTGGAGCTGAAAGCATTTACTTCTACTGAAGCTTCAAAGGCTGTTATGGCCTGGGCGATGGCGTTGTAGGCGTTAATCGTGTTATTGCATATTGTTTCGCCGTAAATGATGCGAAAAAGAGTGCCGTAATCAGACTCGCAAACCAACTCAACTACCCGTTCCGCTCCCTTAAGGTTCTGCTCTAGCGGATTGAGAAAGGGGCCCTGCGCCTGCTCGGCAGTGGGGTTGCCTAAAAACCAACCCGTGGCCCGGCCATCCTGAAAGTTACCGCCGACAAACATCTCTTCACTGGGGTCGTAGTGGAAAATTGGGCTGAAAGTCGCATAGGCCGCGGAAGGTGGCTTGCGGTTACCTGAGCGGCTGGCTAAGGCTCCTGGATAAACTGCTGCATGAGCATTGATCTCAGAACTTTCCCCCATCCAGCCGGCGGCCGGGTCGTGACAGGTAGCGCAGGCCTGACCCGGGGGCTCGGAGAGATTTTTATCGAAGAAGATCAGTTTACCCAAATGTTCAATGGGGTTAAGTTTTGGCTCCTGGGCGGCTACTGCCAACGGGTTTGCTACAATCAGGATAAGAATTAATAGAGATTTATACAACGTAACCTCCTGTGTCTCGGAAATTGTTGTCGAGATAATACAAAAGAACCCTCCATATCTTCTCATAGATATATTTTTCGTGTAAATATTCAGCCGTTGCCCTCAAGTTACCGGGATTGGGGTCATTGCTGGTACAAGGTGCGTCAGTACCCCGAGCTTCGCAGTGAGCTTAGCGAGGAAGCACCCTTGGGGTGTGACCCCGTTTATGAGGGCGAAGCGATGTTCGATGTTGTTGATTACAACTTTTCGGTGGGTTGGCCGAATAGTTACTTTTTTTGATCTTAAATAGGTGCAGAAACGAGTGTATAGTAAACTTGATCCATACAGATTAGTGGACAGCTTTGAAAATGTCAACCAGGTTGAGTATGATTTTTTGTGACCAATATTTCAAAGTCAGATTGCTCTTGGTTAGGAAAAAATAATTTTAGATCTTCGAAAGAGGCTTGACTTTTATCTTTTTTAGTTTAGAATCCAGTCGCTTGTTGTTGTTTACGGTGAGAGCATCATTGAAGTTTGCGAGGTTTCCGGACTGTTTTCGGAAGCCTCGATTATTTTGGTCTCTTTCTTAATGGTAGCTGTAAACGGTTCTATTTTTACATTGGATAGGAGAGTTTTAAGGTGATTGAAGTACAGGGGTTAACCAAATTTTATGGCGATTTTCAAGCCTTGAAAGGTCTTGATTTTACCATAAACCGGGGTGAGATTTTAGGTATACTGGGTCCTAATGGGGCCGGCAAGACAACAACTATGCGAATTTTGACCTGTTTTTTGCAACCTTCAGCGGGAACTATCAAGGTCGAAAATTATAATATTTTTGATCATCCATTGAAGATCAAGAGCATGATTGGCTATCTGCCGGAGTCAGCCCCTCTTTATGGTGATATGCTGGTTTATGACTATCTGGCCTATGTCGCCGCCATGCGCGGCCTTGAAGGCGGGGATAAGGTTAAACGGATTGCTCAATTGATTGATCTCTGCGGGCTCAAAGAGGTGGTTCATAAGGCGATTCATGAACTTTCAAAAGGTTATAAGCAGCGCGTTGGTTTGGCCCATGCAATGATGGGAGATCCTGAAATTCTGGTGCTTGATGAGCCGACTTCAGGCCTTGATCCGAATCAGATTGTCGAGATCAGGCAACTTATCAAGGAGATCGGCAAAGAGAAAACCGTGGTTTTCTCGACCCATATCTTGAGTGAAGCCGAGGCGACCTGTGATCGTGTCGTGATCATTAATCGCGGCGCGATTGTCGCCGATGGAGCGACCGCTAGTCTGGCCCGGGAGTTTGGTGGTGGAGCCGTTGTTGATGTGAGTCTGTATCATCCTGCGGCTCAGCTGGTTGCGGCTGCATTGAGGCAGGTTGCCGGGGTTGAGCGCTTGGAAGAATTTTCAGAAGTTCAAGAAGGTCTGGTCAAAATGGCAATTTTCAGCAAAGAAGATAAGGATATCCGGCCGGATCTCTACCGGGTCATTCGCGAACAGGGTTGGGACCTGCTCGATTTTCATCGTCGGGCCGAGACTTTGGAAAATGTCTTTGCTCAGCTGACACGGGAGAATTAATTATGAGTGGTGCTTTAACGGTTTTCAAAAAGGAGCTTAAGAGTTTCTTCTTCTCTCCGATTGCCTATATTGTGATAACGACATTTTTGCTGCTTTCGGGATGGTTTTTCTTCTCCACCTTTTTTCTCTATAATCAGGCGGAGTTGCGGAATTTTTTCAGTCAGTTACCGATTATTTTCGCATTCATCGTGCCGGCAGTCACCATGCGGCTTTTTTCCGAAGAACTCAACAGTGGTTCTTTTGAACTGCTTTCGACTTTGCCGCTAACCGACTCTGCCATCGTTATGGGAAAATTTATGGCAGCATTGACCTTTATTGGTCTGATGTTGCTGCCGACGATTGCCTACGCTTTCAGTGCCGCCCTGCTTGGTGATCTCGACTGGGGGCCGGTCTTCGGGGGCTATTTTGGGGCCTTGCTCCTGGCTGGAGCTTATGCCGGGATTGGTCTTCTGGCCTCATCTTTAACCAAGAACCAGATTGTCGCTTTTATTATTGGCATGGCCCTCTGCTTTATGTTGACGATCTTTGATCGTATGCTCTTTTTTGTTCCGGAGAGGGTTCTGGCGGTCTTTGCTTATCTTGGCTCAACAACTCATTTTCAGAATATCTCCCGGGGGATCATTGATACCCGGGATCTGCTCTATTTTCTTAGCATAATGTTTTTGGCCCTTTACGCAACTACCTTTGTGTTAAAAGAGAAGAGATAGGAGGTTTTAACCGTGAAGACGGATAATAAGATGGTTAAAAACGGTCCTTTTGGCCGTTATGGTAAATTGTTGCTCTATGTTGTCGTGGTGGTGCTGATCAACCTTGTCGGGGTCACCCTCTTTACCCGTTTTGATCTGACCGCCAATCGGGTCTACTCACTCTCGCCAGCCAGTAAAGAGGTGGTGGCCACTCTCTCTGAACCGTTGACCTTTAAAGTTTTCTTTTCGGCTAATCTGCCAGCTCCTTATAATGGCGTTGAGCGCTATGTGCATGATCTTCTGCAGGAGTATGCTCTGGCCGGCAATAATTATTTCAATTATCAGTTTTATAATCCCGGAGGCGATGATGAAGCTGCAATCCAGAATCAGGAGATGGCCCGTAGCTACGGTATCCAGCCGGTCCAAATCAGGGCGATTGAACAGGATGAGGTGAAGTTTCAGAAAGCCTATATGGGGCTTGTCATAATTCATGGTGATCTGGTTGAGTCGCTGCCGGCAATTTCGACAACTGAGGGGCTTGAATACCAGTTGACGACGGCTATCAAGCGCATGAATAACAAGATCAGTCGTTTGCTGGCTTTACCTGAAAAGGTTAAGGTCGATCTCTTTCTCTCTTCATCTTTAGAGCAGGTTGGCCCCTATATGAACCTTGAGAATCTGGACTCTCTGCCGGATTCGATCAGGTCTATGGTCGAACGCCTGAACGAGCAATTATATAATCGGCTGGAGTTCTCTTTTAATGACCCGAGCAAGGATAAAGTGGCTGCGAAAAGAGTGTTAGAGGGTCAGGTTATGGAGCTTAAATGGCAAGATTTTAAGAATCGTCAAGGGCTAACCATTCCCGGAGATAATGGTTACGCCGGATTGACGGTCTCCTTTTCCGGTAGCCGTCAGGATTTGCATCTGATCTCCGCGGTCAAGGTACCAATCTTCGGAACTCAGTACATGCTGGCATCGCTCGAAGATCTTGAAGCGATGCTTAATGTGGCGATTGAGGATGTTGTCGGTATTAATGAAAAGATCGGCTATTTGAGCAGTCATGGGGCCCTGCCCCTGCAGGCCGGGATGGCGATGCCGGGTCAACCCCAACCCGATTCTGCTTCCAATTTTAATGCTCTGCTGAGCCAGGAGTATGCTCCTGAGATGGTGACTCTTGATGATGCGAATTCGCTGGCGGGTTTCAGAACCCTGATCATTGCCCGGCCGACTCTGATGTTTAGCGATTATGAGCTCTATCTCCTTGATCAATTTATTTTGCAGGGCAATAACCTGGCCCTTTTTTATGATCCTTTTGAGGAGAAAATGCCGCCTCAGAATATGATGATGATGGGTCAGGGGCCCAGTTATGTGCCGGTCGCGACGGGCTTGGAAAAATTGATAGCGCACTATGGTCTTAACATCGGGCCCGCCTATGTTATGGATCTGGAGTGTTTTAAGCAACAACTACCGCAGGCTCAGGGCGGCGGTGAGCGAGCTCTCTACTTTGCCCCGTTACTTGAGAATCAGAATATTAATAAAGATTTTCCCTTTATCAAAAATATTAAAGGGCTGGTCATGATCAAGGCGGCGCCGCTGACCCTTGACAGCGAAAAACTGACAACGGCAGCAATTAAAGCAAGTGAGCTCTTCTCCTCTTCCGAGAGATCCTGGCTTATGCAGAATCGCATCGATCTTAATCCGATGTTGATGCAGCCTCCAGCCGATAGCACAAAGCTTGGGCGTCACTCCCTGGCGTATCTGCTTGAAGGCTCTTTTGCGAGCTATTTCAAGGGCCGCCCGATTCCGGAAAAGCCGGTTGTTGATGAAGAGCCTCCGGCTGAGGAGGAGATTAAGGATGGCGCTGAAAAAGAGGGTAATACTCTGGCTGCACTGGTTAGTGAGGGTGGCCTTGAAAGTCGTGGAGTCCGGCTCGACGAAGGCAAGCCAGGCCGTTTGATTGTTGTCGGGTCGGCCGATATTTTGCGCAACAATATTGTTGATGAAGGGGGGACAACCCCGAATGCGCAGCTTTTGATGAATATGGTCGATTATCTTAACGATCGGCAGGAACTGGCGGTACTGCGCAGTAAAACCCAGCGCTTTAATCCGCTGATTGAGATTGCTCCCGAGAGTCGCAGTCTGATTAAGGGGGCAAATCTGGTGGGATTGCCGTTTCTGGTTATCCTGGCTGGTCTGATCGCTTGGTTAAGACGTGGTGCCCGTCGGCGCAAACTCAAGCAGATGTTTGCAGAGTGATTAAAATGGTTACAAACCGTAATTTGTAATTCTAAATTTTGAAACCGGATGGTAAAGTTATGAAAAAAGAGTATATTCTACTGGTTGCGGTAATAATTGGGCTTGGGGCACTGCTTTTTTATCAGAAAAAAGGGCGTACTAACTACCAGCTGCCGGTTCTGCCGATGCTGGAAAAGGTGACCGATCGGATAGTTCTTGAAAAGGCTGGTGAGTTTGTCGAGCTGCGTTTGGTTGATGGTAAATGGGTGGTCGGCGAGCCGCGCTATCCGGCCAATAGCGACCGGGTTAAGAAAATAGTTGACGAGGTCAAGGGTCTCAAGCTGACAGCTTTGGTTTCGGAAAAGGGAAATTATCAAATTTATGATCTGGTGGCCGCCAAAAAGCTTAAGGTGTCGCTTTTTGGTGGGGAGCAGCTCTTACGTGAGCTCCAAATTGGGAAAAACAGTGCTTCTTTGCGGCAAACCTATGTCATGTTCAAGGATGATCCCAAAGTCTATCAGGCGCTGGGAAACCTGAAAAGTAATCTTTTTGCAACGGTTGCCGAACTGCGTGATAAAACCGTGCTTAAAATCGACGAGGATAAACTGGCCGGGATTGACAAAATTGTTCTGGAGCGAATGGTAGATGGTAAACCGCAAGTCTTGAAACTGTTTAAACCTGAATCGTTACCTGCAGCTGAGGCTGAAAAGAGTGAGGTGCCCTCGGTTTTAGACGCCGTCTGGCAACAGGAAAGCGGACTTCCGGTAGCAATTGACGTGGTTGATAAGTTACTCAAAGAGCTGGCTGCTTTGCAGTGTGAAAGTTTTATTGCAGACCGACAGGTCGCAGCATTTGCGAACCCGTTTTACAGAGTTGTGGTAGAGGGTGGAGGAGAGGGGTTTTCGCTGGCTCTGCTGGCCGTCGAAGAGGGTAAATACCCGGCTCTTTCATCGCAATCTAAAGAGCCTTTCTGGCTGCCTTCATGGCGGGCGGAGAAAATTATTGAAGAGTTTTCTGTCTATAGCGCAGTGGAGAAAAAATCTGAGGGTGAATAGATGGTAATTATTCTTATGAAAAAATCTACCTTAGGTTAAAGATGATGCTCTCTGACCGGTTTTCTGTGGTTGGAGGGTATTTTTTATGATTGTTGTCTCATTATAGTAACTTACAAAGGATTTGTTGTTGCTTGCGTAATAATCGATGGCTGATTTGCTGGGCCCGTATTTTTAGGGGCGGCGTGCCCTGGGCCCGTATTTTTTTGGCGGGGCCGGTTTTTCTGGTGTTGGCAGGGCTGGCTGTTCTCTTTTTCAGAGGGCCGAGTAAGTCGGTGCCGATGCTGGTGGCTGAAGACTGTTTTTCCTTCTTAGTGGCACCTGGCTGGCAGCAGTCTTCAAGTTTAGGAGAGCTGGGTAGCCTGCTTCCGGAAAACTATTTTTCGACCTTGCCTTCCACGGCCGAAGTCCGTAGAGTGTGTGAGTCTGGTGCGTCGCTTACGGTGTTTACAACCATCGATGAAGATCTGCAATTTAGTTTGTTGAAACTTTTGCGGCGTTACCATCCGCAACTCGGGGCCGGGGTTCTGCTTAACTTAAAGACCGGGGCGATTGAGGCGATGGCCCATTATCGCCATGCTGATGAGAATGGGACTATCGTGCCGCAGGAGACCGTTAATCTCTGTCTTGATGCTTCGTTCCCGGCGGCTTCATTATTTAAGATTGTGACCGCTTATGGAGTTTTAGAGAGGGATGGCGTAACCCGTCACACAAGCTTTCCGATTGTGGGTCGGCATCACACCCTTTACAAATATCAATTGGGTCTGGGCAAATCACGTTATCGCTACCGGCCTTCCGAGATCTCTTTCGAAAAAGCTTTTGCCCGCAGTGTAAATCCCGTCTTTGGCAAGTTTGGCATTGATTATTTTCCTGAACGTAAACTTTTAGAACTGGCCGAGATTTTTGACTTCAATCGTCCGTTAATTTTTGACCTGGAGGTCTCCTCAAGCGTGGTTAAGGCTTCAGAGACGGCCTACCAGCGAGCTGAGACGGCCAGTGGCTTCATTAAGACAACGACCCTTTCACCTTTGCATGCAGCTTTGATTGCCGGAGCGCCGCTCTCTCCTGGTAAATTAAAGCAACCTTATCTCATTGAGCGGGTAGTGGCCGGTGATGGGGCCGAATTGTTCTACCATCAGGAGTCTCAGGCAGATTTGCAACTGGTCGATAAAAAAGCTTGTGCCGAACTTGTGGCAATGATGCGGGCGACGGTTAAGTATGGTACTGCCAGCAAATCATTTAAACATCTCAAGCGAAAAAGATCTTATCGTAATTGGCAGGTTGGTGGTAAAACCGGCAGCCTCGATATGCCGGACAGTGACTGCCGTTGTGAATGGTTTGCCGGATTTGGCAGGGATCTGAAAAGTGATCGACAAGTCGCGGTGGCTCTGGTTCTGGTTCATGGTGAAAAAAGAACCATAAGTTCAGGCTATATTGCCGCCGAACTCTTGGCCGGAGCTTTAAGGAAAGGAAAATAGCTATGCCTTCTGAGCAACTGATACATCCGTTGTGGGTTATGGGGAAACCTTATTACGATTTGAAAAGTTATTACCGTAATCTCTCCTCTGAGCGGGTCTATAAAATTCAGATCGATGCCGGATTTACTTGCGCAAACCGGGATGGCAGCAAGGGTTTCGGGGGTTGTAGTTACTGTGATGGGCGCGGTTCTCAATTGCGTCAGCAAGGTCCTTTGCCAAGTGTTAGAGAGCAGCTTGAAGAGGGTAAACGGCTCTATAAAAGATTGCGGAAAGCGACCCGTTTCGTTGCGTATTTCCAGACTTTTACAAATACTTATGCAGATTTGCCGAAGCTTCGGAGGCTCTATGAGGAGGCGCTTTCGGTCGACGAGGTTGTTGGTCTTTCGATTGGCACAAGGCCTGATGCCATGCGTGAGGAGGTCGTGGAGTTGCTCTCCGGTTTCAGCTCAGATTACGATGTCTGGCTTGAATATGGCCTGCAATCAATGCATGCTGAAAGTTTAGAGAGAATCAATCGAGGGCACTCTCTGGAAGAGTTTGTCAAGGCTGTCGATATGCTTTCCGGCAGCGCTATAAAACTCTGTGTGCATGCGATAATCGGCCTGCCCTGGGAGAGTCGGGAGATGGTTTTTCAGACCGCCAACTTTGTTGCGGGATTGCCGATTAACGGAGTCAAGATCCATTCACTTTTGCTTCTTAAGGGGACCCCTCTCTATAAAGAGTTTCTGGAGCAACCTTTTTCCATGTTGGAACGGGAGGAATACGTCAGGCGGGTTGCTGGCTTTCTCGAACGTCTCCCCCCTGAAGTCGTGATTCAGAGGTTGACGGCCGAAGGTTATCGCGATATTTTTGTGGCCCCGGATTGGGCCCGTAACAAATTGCAGGTTTTGCAGCATCTTGAACGTTTTCAGAAAGAGCAGGGGAGTTATCAGGGTAAGTTGTGGGGTAAGTGATCTATTTGTCAGGTGCTGATACTGGTATTTTGGTTTTAATCAGCAGTCCTTGTTGATTTTGTTGTTCAGGAAAGGTTTTTTTTGCAAAAAACATTGACAGCTGAAATGGCCGTATGGTAGTTTTTATTATAATTTATTTGTAAACTGTTAATTTTGGAGTTTTTTAGAGTGGCAGACGATGCCGGATATCGAGTCGGGGAGCAACCTCGGCGTTATGGTTGTCGAGATTATTCTCTGGAGATGCAGCTCTTGCAGCTCAAAAAGCGAGAGTTGCAAGTGACCATCCAGAGTGAGCGCCAGCAGATTGAAGCTCGGATAAGTGAGATCGAAAATCAGTTGGGGATGTGAGATTTTTTTGATTATGTTAGAGACTTTTGAAGTCTTCAAATAGAGAGAAGTTGTTTTATGGAAAATGGTCTCGAAATATTTGCTCGATTGGAAAAAAGAGCTCTGGCTTTAGGCAGGTGTTATCGGGAGGTGCTTGAAGAGCGTGACTGTTTGCAACTTGAGGTTGAAAGGCAGGCCCGGGTTCTGGCAGAATTCGAGGCCAAAGTAAGTAGTCAAGATGATCTATTTACTGCAGTTGATGCAAAGATGGTGGAGTTGTTGCGGCAGATTGATAACTGTCTGCCGGAAGAGGTGCCGGATTCTTCGAGCGAACAGGTTTTACCAGGACTGCATGGTAGCTGAAAAAACTAGTGTTACGATAACCATTCGTGGGAAAAAATATCTGTTTCGAACTGAAGCCGACAGTTTACGTGTGCAACAGGTGGTTGAGTTAGTAAACGACAAACTTGATGAGTTGGATCAGCAAAGTTTTTCGCAGTATAAGAGCGGGGTTAGTGAGATAAGATTAGTGATGTTGGCACTTTTAAATTTTGTCGATGAGAGTCTGACTTGTCAGCAAAGTCTTAGTCAAATAAAAAAGAGATCTGAACTTTTGTTAGAGGAGATCTCGGTTCTAGATATTTGAAATACTATTAGATTTATTATGATTTATGGTTACGGGCCTGAAGTCCGGATTAGAGTAAATGTGTATTTATAGTTTGCTCCCCTGTGTTATTCGTGATAAGTGAACATTTTTTTGAGCCAACACCTTTTAGCTTGTGGATAGTCGCTTAAATCCGGTGTGTACCACCTTTCGGGGCTGGCCCTAAAGGATTTATGACTTTCAATAATTAGATTTAAGGTTCAAAGAAAGCACTTACACGGTAATCTGGGGGGGACCGAAAGGGTTCTTGTAAAGGAACCACTGATGGTGCCGTCAGGTTTTGCCTTAAACATTACCTGACGGTCTTATAAAAGATTTAAGCGGACTTTAAGGGTGTATATATTAGGTTGCCTGATTGTCCGATTGAGATATATTAAAGAGAATTGAAGAGTTGCACCTTGATATTTTTATAAGTAATATAAGGTGCAGATATGCAAAAAAGTCTTTTATTCAGCCGCATAGAGTTAATTTTAAAGCTTCATAAGTAGCGCAGTTATTTTAGAGTGGTGGTTATTTGATGAAACCGGATCTCTGGTTTTTATATCTAATAAATTAATCTCTCTTGATTCTCTATAATTGTAAATGAGGCTTTATCCTATAATTTTTCTTATAATGTTGCAGGCTGATTTTAAATAGGTTTACGGGTTTAAAAGCCTGTAGTCTAGTCTCCTTGAAGCCGAGACTGATAATATTTGCTGGGTGAGCAGGCTTGTTCTGAGCCCTTCTTGTTGCCCTTTTCCCTCTCTTTTCTTAATCTCATTGTTTTTAAGTTTTACCTGTTTCTTAAGCTATAAGCCGTTCTGTTTCACAGGGCGGATAATTTTCTGTCGTGTTCGACAGAAAGCTGTTGTTTGAAGATGGCATTAGTTTAGAGCGCATCGTTTGACAATAGCTATAAAGAGGAGTTTTTTAGAATGGAGTCAATACTTACAAATGTCATTGTCGCTTTGGTGGCAATGGTTGTCGGTTTTCTGGTTTATCGCAAGGTTTCTGAAAAAAGTAATGACGTCTCCCGTAAAGAGGCTGATCTGCTGATAAATGAAGCCCGTAAAGAGTCCAATCTGCTGCGTAAAGAGGCGACCCTCCAGGCCAAGGATGTTGTCTTGAAGGCCAAGGCTGACTTTGAAGCGGATATGGTCGAGCGGCGCAAAGAGATGCAATCCTTAGAGAAGCGTTTGGTTACGAAAGAGGAGAGTCAGGAGAGGCGGTCTGACAATCTCGATAAGAAGGATGAAGAGCTCAGTCGGCGTGAGCAGAGTTTAACTCAGCGCGATAAAAATGTTCAGGTGAAAGAGAAAGAGGTGCAGGATGTTTTGCAACAAGAACGCGATAAGCTTGAATCTATTGCGGGTTTGACCCAGACTGAAGCCAAAGAGACCCTCATGAAGCTGATGGAAGATGCGGCCAAGCATGAATCCGCCAAAAGGGTTAAGCAGATTGAGGATGAAGCCAATGAGACTGCGGAAAAGAAAGCTGTAAAGATTATTGCTCAAGCGGTGCAACGGTATGCTGGTGATTATGCCACAGAACGGACGGTTTCGGTGGTGAATCTTCCCGGCGATGATATGAAAGGTCGCATTATTGGTCGTGAGGGGCGTAATATCCGGGCTATTGAAGCGGCGACTGGAGTTGATCTGATTATTGATGATACTCCAGAAGCGGTCATTATCTCTTCGTTCGATCCGGTGCGTCGGGCGGTGGCTAAAAATGCTCTTGAACGTTTGATCAGTGATGGCCGGATACATCCGGCGCGGATAGAAGAGGTTGTCAATAAGGTGCAGGGAGAGATCGATCTGACTATAAAAGATGCTGGTGAAAAAGCGATCTTCGATCTCGGCATTCATGGTATGAGTCCGGAATTGATTCGTATGATTGGGCGTTTGAAATATCGAACCAGCTATACGCAGAATATTTATGAACACTCTTTAGAGGTAGCTTTTATCTGTGGGATGATGGCTGATGAGTTGAAATTGTCCAATAAAATGGCCCGTAGGGCTGGGCTTCTGCATGATATCGGTAAGGCTATGGATCACGAAATTGATGGCTCCCACGCAGTCATCGGCGCCGATTTTGCCAGGCGCCATGGTGAATCCCCTGAAATTGTTCAAGCTATTGAAGCCCATCATGGTGATGTTGAGATTAAACATCCACTTGATGTTCTGGTGCAAGCCGCAGATGCTCTTTCCGGGGCCCGTCCGGGAGCTCGTAAAGAGATGCTTGATGCCTATATCAAACGACTTGAGGCGCTTGAGGAAATTGGCAACTCTTTTAAAGGAGTCGAAAAAACCTTTGCTATCCAGGCTGGTCGTGATGTTCGGGTAATGGTTAATCATGAAGATATAAGCGATGAAGATGCGGTCGTTTTGTCGCGTGACATTGCTGCAAGGATTGAGAAAGAGCTGACTTATCCCGGCCAGATTCGGGTAACTGTGATTCGTGAGACCCGGGCTTTCGGGGTTGCCAAATAAGGTGGGTAAGAGTTGGTGATCAAGTTATTTTTTATTGGTGATATCATAGGTCGTCCCGGCCGTCAGGCGGTCGCCTCATTATTGCCTAGTTTGCAAAGAGAACATGCCTTCGATCTGGTTATAGCCAATGGTGAAAATGCGGCCGGTGGTTTTGGCCTGACTCCCAAAATTGCAGATGAACTTTTTGGTCTCGGCATTGATGTTATTACCAGTGGCAACCATATCTGGGATCAGAAGGAGATTGAGCCCTACCTGCGGCAAAACAATCGACTTTTGCGACCGGCTAATTATCCGGTCGAAGATCTTGGTGAAGGTGCCATTGTGGTTGAGCTTGAGCGCCGCCCGCAAATTAAAGTTGGAGTTATAAACCTGGCTGGCCGGGTCTTTTTAGGACCCGCTGATTGTCCTTTTCGTTCAGGTCGGGATCTGGTGGCTCGATTAAAAACTGAGACTCCTATTGTTGTGGTTGATTTCCACGCCGAAGCGAGCTCTGAAAAAACAGCTCTGGGGATGTATCTTGATGGGCAGGTCTCTCTCTTTGTTGGAACCCACACCCATGTGCAGACGGCTGATGAGAGAATTCTGCCAAAAGGCACCGCTTATATAACCGATGTAGGAATGGTCGGCGGCCGCAACTCGGTGATTGGCATGAAGCCCGATCGGGTTATCGAGAAATTTATCAATGGCAAGCCTCAGCGCTATGAGGTCGAAAAAAAAGCTCCCTGGCTCTCGGCGGTTATTGCTGAAATAGATGAAGAGAGCGGTCAAGCATTATCGTTACAGCGTTTGCAAATACCTGCTTGATCATGTATAAAAAAGGACGGTTTATTAACCGTCCTTTTTTATGCTTGAATTTTGGGGTCGGAAACACTCCTGGTGAGGCTGCGGAGGTGAACTATGCGGGTTGGTGATTTACAGCAGATCATGTTGCAGACTGATACGGTAGGTAAAGTTCAGCAACAGGGCTCCCATGGGGCCGAGGTTGAGCAAAGTAAACTTGCGGCTCAGCAACTTATAGAAACCAGGGATAAGGAGAAGCAGATTCAATCTATGGAGGAGGCTGATACGGTTTTCATCAAAGACCGTGAATCGCGTCAGGAGCAGCAAGCCGAACCTGATAATGATGAAGCGGCGGCAGACTCTGAAACTGGCGAAGAAATTTCGTTTGAGGCTGATTCTTTATCGGGTCGCTCTGGAAAACACATAGATATCAGGGTATGATGTTTATTGTTAAGGATTTGCAAGATCCTCAAGTTGGCTCTCTATTTTTTTGAGATCCTCTATCTTACGGGCGGTTATCTGTTGGCTGCAGCCGGCAAGATTTTCAGAGTCCTCAAGGGCTATCTCCGTACTTGCGAGCAGGTCGATAAAAAAGGAGCTGATTAGACCATGGCACTCATTGAGGTGCTGGCGCACGAAGCTATATTTAAGTTGTTCGCGATAGTTTCCGAGCCACCGAGACAACTCTTTATGAGTTGTCTTTTTTAGTTGCAGGCCGTACTCTTCAGCAAGTGGCCGACGCCGTCTGATGTGGATTAATTTTGTGCTCCAGAGGGTAACCAGGTTCTGGATTTTATCAACAAAGGCGAAGCGTTCTTCGGCCTCACTCTTCATCGTAAATTCAGGTATATCACCACTGATTTTAATTGGTAACGGCATTTCCTCTTGCGGACTGCAATCAGTATCTATTAAGTTTTCACAGATAATAAAAAGTGGTGCGCAGCCAGCGAGCAGGCGTTTGTTGATCTCTAAGTGTAAACCTGACATGAAATTTATAGTTTCGATAACAACACGTTCGCGTAGTTTGGGCGGAATTGTGAGCTCAAAGTGGTTGTCGACGATGTGAGCCGGAGTTAAGGGGTTACGGTTTTTTTCTGGAATCAGTTCCAACGGGGGTTGGTAGTTCTCAATTACCTGATTGAGATGGTTGTGCATGCTATCTTTACTCTTGTCGTTGAGCCAGGTTGAGATTTCAGAATAGCTATACTTTTCGATGTCAGCGCAAATTCCGCTGATTATGCGTTCAGCCTCTTTGAGAACGGCATCGATTTTCTGGCGCTTTGTTTGTTGAAGGTTTAAGTTTGAAGTGAGCGCATCATCATCTCCCAAGAGGGCGCCAAGCTGGGCTTTGATTAAACGAATGGTGTTGCCGATAATTTGTTGCAGGCGTTTCTCGCTGTGTTGCAGGAGGGCTGCTGTAGCTCTGTTTTTCCCCAGATCCTGTAAACGGTTCAGGAATTGTTCTGCCCCGAGGGCTGACAGTGAGAGCTTTTCATCTTCCTCTTGCCATCTCTTAAAGCGTTGTTGGCAGGTCGTATTTAACTGGGTAAAGATTTCCGGTCTTGACCAGAAAAGGGCAAGGGTTGAAAATGCGTAAAGCGGTTGGGTGAAGCCTAGTTCCTGTAACTCATCAGAACAGCGGGTGATCATCGATTGCAGCTCATTTTTGTCGTGATGTTCATCCAGGTCAAGGTTTATGACGAAGAGCAGACGATCCTCCAGTCCCAGCTCTCGTAAATGTTCGAGTAACTGATAGTCGGCTTGCCGCAGACCGATACGGCTGCTGATGACGTAGATGAGGGCTGGGCTCTCACTGAGTTGCTGGACAATAATGCTCTGATGGCTCGGGTTCGGGGTGTCGAGTCCCGGCAGGTCCCGTAAGGCCAGATATTGGGGCAGTAGTTTAAGGGGGGCTTTGATCTCAATGCCAAGTAGATATGGGGATAGAGTTTCATCTCGGATGAAGCGTCGATAGTGCTGACTATCAGGGTCTGTAATGGTGAAGTCAAGTTGTTCTTTATGGTAATATTCAGCAACTATCTTTGCTCCATTAGTGAGATTGCGTAAAAGACGGTAGGACTCGTTGAAAATGCCGTGTTGTGTAAGTTTGCCCGTCTGCTGATAATGGTTGAGAAGATTTTCTATCTGTAAGCGGTCTGTGTTTTTGAAGAGAGAGATTTGACGGTCGGCCAAATTGTCACTGAAGAGCAGCCTTGAAGCTCTGTTAAAGATCTCATTTATGGTCTTTTCAGGCTGCAATTTGATGTGGGCAGAAAATTTATGGCCAGCACTTACGGTAGTCGGAAAATTGGTGGTGATGCCAGCTCCAGTCGGGAGCAGGTCAGCTCCGGCCAAAGTATTAATAAGGGTGCTTTTACCTGATTTTACAGGGCCTATGCAGGTGACCGGCAGGCTGAAGCTGGTGCGTAAGCCGGTCAGGGTGGTTAGCGCAAGGCGCCAACGTTGCAGATGATTCTGCCCTTTAGATGAGTCAATTTCGAGCTTTGAGAGGATCTCGTCAAGTTTTTGGATGCGGCGGCTGAAGCTCTTTGCCGAATCATTATCAAAGTTGTTTTCAGTCATAGTTTAATTGTTTGGGCTCTTTTTTTGGTTTATGGTCTGCGCCTGAATCGTTTATGAGATTATGGCATAATGAAAGGTTTGATGCAAGTTGTAAAATGGTTTCTAGAAGGTTGTCCGGGAATGCTCTTTTTCCCCATCTCAGCGTTATTTTTTGAAAATAATGCTCGGAATACTGAGTGTATACCTGTGCTTATTTTCAAAAAATGACTTGATCTGAGATAAAATTTCTATTCTCGGGCAGCCTTTTACAGGATCCTGAAGATCTATTTTAAGCTTGACAAGGAGGGGGTTGATAAAGTAGATAACCGCGCTCGATTGTGCAGTTGCGGGCCCATAGCTCAGCTGGAAGAGCCACCGGCTCATAACCGGTAGGTCCCTGGTTCGAACCCAGGTGGGCCCATTAACTACACTAATGATGTTTCCCCCATTTTATTGAAAGAGATGCCGATTGTCGGGAACTTGTCGATATTTATATATACCTTTTGTGATTTTGCCATTCAGGTTGAGTCGCAGGAGAGTTGGAAGATGAAAGTGCACCCCAAGAAGGTGCACTTTTTTTATTGTTGGGGTCTCCCTTTATGATTCCGGTTTCAGATGGGCATAATCAGATTATTCACGCTGATTTGATCGATTATCTTAATCTGAGAATCCCACCTCAAATGAGTGAGGCCTGGGATAATTGTGGTCTACAGGTCGGTAGCCGACAGTGGCCCTTGCAGGGGGTACTCTGTTGTCTTGATTTATCTTCAAGTGTAGTTAGTGAGGCGCTTGCGGTCGGGGCTAATTTTATTTTCAGTCATCATCCGCTCTTTTTTAAACCTTTAAAGAGCTTGGATCTTGATGTTTTTCCCGGCAACCTTATTTATCAGGCATTAACTGCCGGAATTACTCTCTATAGTGCCCATACCAATTTAGATAGTGTCGTTGGCGGGGTTAATGACCATTTGGCCAAGTTGCTTGGCGTGACTAATTGTGCGCCTCTTATACCACATAGTGTGGATATCTATAAACTGGTTACTTTTATTCCGAGCAGCGATCTTGAACAAGTTGCTGAGGCTCTGTTTGCGGCTGGAGCCGGGCGTTTAGGGGCTGGTCTCTATAGTGAATGTTCATTTTCTACGCCTGGGGTCGGAAGTTTTCGCCCCGCTTCGGGCGCCACACCCCGGATAGGTGAAATCGGCAAAACAAATCTGGTTGATGAGATCCGTTTTGAAACGGTGCTTGATAGGGGGGCGCGGGCCCGGGTGCTTAAAGCTTTGCATCTTGCTCATCCCTATGAAGTTCCGGCTTATGATCTCTATCCACTCAAACTTTCTGACGATGCCTGCGGGTCGGGCCGGGTTGGGGTTCTGAAAAAAACGATGGGCCTGGCAGGGTTTGTGAGTTTTGTTAAGCAGCGGCTCGGAATCGAGACCCTGCGACTGGTTGGTGGTGATCTAGGAACAGGTCGGGTAGAAAAGATTGCCCTGTGTGGCGGTAGTGGTTTTTCGCTTTACAAAGAGGCTCAGGCCGCCGGAGCTGATCTTTATATTACAGGTGATTTGAAGTATCATGAAGCTCGGGAAGTTCTTGATCAGGGGCAAATTCCGATTCTTGATGCTGGCCATTTTGCCACGGAAAAACCGATACTTGAAGTTTGTGCTGGTTGGTGTCATCAATTTTTAGCAGAAAATGAAATAGCGCTGCCGGTTGTTGTCTCGCAAACTGAGCGCGAACCATGGCTCTATTTATAGAAGATATTTATTTTTTAAAGGTGGTCTAAAAGAATCAAGTTTAAGAGGAGGAGAAGACGTTGGAAAAACAGATGCAGCTGCTTTGGGAGCTACAGAAAATTGATAGTGCTATGGATGAAATTCGGGATGCCCAGGAGGCTTTTGCTCCTAAGCTGGACAATGTAAAAGAAGATATTGTGCTTTTGGAGGGGGCGGCTCGAGAGTATCAGCAGGAGTTGGCTGCAAAAGATATAGAGCGTCGGGATCTACGGGATGTGGTCGAGCGTTTGAAGGGGTTAATATCTCAATCAAAAGAGAAAATCACTCAGATTGCCAATAACAAAGAGTATTTCGCGGTTTTGAAAGAGCTCGAGCATAATCAGAAGATGCTCGAAAAACAGGAAGTTGAGCTTTTCGGTTTGGTTGAGGAGATTGATTCTATTAAAGAGCAGATTGCTGATAATGAGAAAGATCTAAAGTCAAAACATGATGAAATGGTTAAGGAAGAAAAGGCCATTGCAGACAAAATTGCTTCTTTAGAGAAAAAAATCAAAGCTGGGGACAAGGGGCGTCAGGCCAAATCTAAAGAGATCAGCGAACCTTTTTTACGTCGTTATCAACGTATCCGGCGACGGTTTAATGATGCTGTAGTGTTGGCTGAAGATGGAACCTGTCGTGGTTGTAATGTAAAGGTCCCACCGCAAGTCTATATCGACCTTTTGAAAGGTCAGGAGCTCATGAACTGTCCCAACTGTCAGCGTATAATGTTCAATTGTGTCGATTCTGAAACTGAAGATTAAGCGAGCTTTAAATTTTAAATGACTGTTTAAAGTGATTTGTTCCACAGCTTTAATATTGCAGACTAAAAGACAGGCCGGAGCAGGCCGGATGATCGCCGGTATCCCTTTTTAAGGTTTAGGAGAGATGCGGGAGGAAAGTCCGAACACCAGAGAGCAGGATGCTTCGTAACGCGAAGTCCTGGTGACAGGCAGGCAAGTGCCACAGAAAACAGACCGCCTTCAGGCGTTAGCTTAAAGGTAAGGGTGAAACGGTGAGGTAAGAGCTCACCAGTATCGGTGGTGACACCGGTAGCTTGGTAAACCCCATCCGGTGCAAGGCCAAATAGGTTTCATTTTCTCCTTTTTGGAGATTGAGGCGGCTCGTCTCAAATAACCGGTTGGTGACAACCGGTTTGGTGAAGCGGGTAGGCTGCTTGAGGTTGCAGGCAACTGTAACCCTAGATGAATGATCATCACTTCCGTCTGGCGGAAGTACAGAATTCGGCTTACAGGCCTGCTCCGGCCTGTTTTTTAGTTTACAGCGGGTGCTGATTTTTTAAAAATGCCTAGAGCTGATAAAAAATTTCTATTCGCGGACAGCCTTATGGATCCCAGAGTTTAATATGGATATCGCAACCTTTGTTGGAATCTTAGCTGGTTTTTCCCTGATTATCAGTGCCATCTTTCTAGGTGGCTCCCTGCTTCTTTTTGTCAATCTGCCAGGTATGATGGTCGTCTTCGGTGGAACTTTGGCGGCAACCCTGTTTAACTTCCCCTTTGGTGATATAGTTACCGCTTTCCGGGCGATGTTAATTGTTTTTCTCGATAAAGAGGAGAAGCCTGAAGACCTTGTCAGAGTTATGATTCAGTTGGCTGAGGTGAGTCGGAAAAAAGGGATCATGGCTTTGCAGGATGTGCGTAGTCAGAATCAGGTTTTACGAAAAGCCTGCCAGATGATTGCCGATGGTGCTGAACGCGAGATGATTGCCAATACCCTGGCCATAGAGATTGATGCTTTAAGGGCGCGGCACTTTATTCCTCAGGAAATTTTTCGCAAGATGGGTAACATATCGCCAGCCTTCGGAATGCTTGGTACCCTGATTGGCCTGGTGCAGATGCTTAGTAATCTGGAAAATCCAGAGACCATTGGTCCGGCTATGGCGGTGGCCCTGTTGACAACTTTTTATGGATCTTTACTGGCAACCATGTTCTTTCTGCCACTTTCTGGGAAACTTAAAGTGCGGACTACTCGAGAAGTGTTACTCTTAGAGATTATCTTTGAAGGGGCGCGTTCGATTCTGGAATCCAACAACCCTTTAATGGTCTATGAGAAATTGTCCTCTTTTTTACCACCTGGAACCCGGCAGGGACTGGAAGAGGAGATCTTTAATCGTGGTTCAGCGACAGAGTAGGTGGATATGAAAGAGCGGGGCAGAGGGCATTTTACAGAACCTGAGAGTGAGGGTGAAAGTGAGTGGTTGGCGACTTTTGCTGATCTCAGTACGTTGTTGCTCTGTTTTTTTGTGCTTCTTTTTTCGATCAGCAGTGTCGACAATAAAAAGTTTATCTCCATTATGAATGAAGTTCGCATTAGTCTGGGGAATGCTGTGCCGATGACGGTGGTCAAGGAGAAAGAGGTTAAAGGGGATGCCGTGATCAACTTGCTCCCGAAGCAGAAAACCGTGGCCACCGAGCTGGAAGAGATTGTCAATGATGAAAAATTAAGTAATTCAACCGTCGTTGATATGGGAGAAGATGGCGCTCTGCTCAGAGTCGGCGGGAAGTTGATGTTTGAAAGTGGTTCATCCGAAATCAATCCGCGGATGTTCTCGGCCATGGATAAAATAATTGTCATGGCGCACAAGTATCCTGAGTACCATATTGACATTAAGGGTCATACTGATAATCTGCCGATAAGTGCCGGAAAGTTTTTATCAAATTGGGAACTTTCAGCTTTAAGGGCGACAACGGTATTGCGCTATCTTCTGGAGCAGGGGTTGGGGCCTGAGCGTTTGACCGCCACCGGTTATGCTGATACTCAGCCTTTGGTTCCGAACTTGACTGCTGAAAATAGATCCCGCAATCGGCGAGTTGAATTTCTTTTTAAGAAACGGGTGAAAAAATAATGGTGAGTGATCTGAATGTCAATGAGTTGATGGGTCGTGAGCGTCGTCAATTTTACCGAGTCGGCCCGTCGGTCGAAGAACCGATTGTCCTTAAAACCGGAGATGGAAATTTCCCCCTGATAGAAATCAGCGGCGGGGGCTGTCGTTTGCCGATTGCGGCCCAATTGAGCATTTTAGAGACTGATTTGCTGGATTTGTGCCTGCCTGGTATAAGCAACGCGATAAAAGTGCGATTGCGAACCATGAATGCTGATGAGAAGTCTTTCGGGGTAGAGTTTGTCGAGCTTGATCCTCAACTGCGTGAGGTGATATGTAATTACGTTAGAAGCCGGGAGATTGAACTTGTCCGTCGTTTTCGAGATCAAGCCAGCAGCAGTTGTTAAAAGCACTTTTCTACTCAGCTGTCAGCTTCAATAAGCTCGGCATCAATCCCATGGTTATTTTTAATTGCCTCTTTTGCCAGTTTTTTACCAAAAGCCAAAGCTTCAGAGTTCATCTTTTTGGTGCCGGCCGGGACGCGGGCGCTGACCGCGGCCAGCAGAGCTTGGGCTGAAACTACTTTAGTCGCTTCACAGATAACCCCTAGAGCCACGATATTACTGAAGATCTCTTTGCCGAATTTCTCACGGGTGCTGGCCGAGATGGGGATGGCCAGGGCGCTGCTGGTAGGTATCTGGTTGACATAGGTGGTGTCGACGATGAAAAGGCCCCCGGCTTTCAAATCGAAGGAGTATTGGTCGCTGGCTTTCTGACTCATTGTCAGAAGAATATCAACCCAGGTTGCTTTTGGAAAAAAGATCGGGCCATCGGCAATAATGATTTCAGATCGACTGGCACCGCCCCGGGCTTCGGGGCCGTACGATTGGCTCTGGACAACATTCTTATTATCTAAGATCGCAGCTTCGGCCAGAATAATACCAGCCGTAATCAGTCCCTGGCCACCACTGCCCGCCAGTCTTATCTCAGTTTTAGTCTGCTTCACGCCGGTTTCCCTTTGACTTGGTTTTGTGCTTGTTCAATAATTGTATCATACTGTTCGCAAAATTCGGGCAGCTCTTTTTCGACAAGAACCCCAGTAATAATTCTTCCTTCGAGCTCTTCCGAGCTCATTTTTTCAGCCCGACTTTTATCGACAGCCACCTGCTTTTGCCACTTTAACATCTCGACGGCGCCCCCCTTGCGGTTGAGGCGGCCGTAAGTGGTCGGGCAGTGGGTAATCACTTCGACGACTGAGAAACCTTTGTGCTGAATCGCTTTTTTGATGATATTCTGGAGTTGTAAGGTGTGGTAGCTGGTTGTGCGGCCGACAAAGGTGGCACCCGCAGCTTCAACCAGCGCCGAAATATTGAAAGGTCGTTCGATATTGCCGAGTTTACAGGTATAGGCCTTGTCGCCATGTGGTGTGGTTGGGCTGTATTGGCCGCCGGTCATGCCGTAGATGTAGTTGTTAAAAATTATTGTAGTGATGTCGATGTTGCGGCGGCAGGCATGGATCAGATGGTTGCCGCCGATAGCTGTAGCGTCACCGTCGCCAGTTGCAACCAGAACATTTAGTTCGGGCCGGGCTAATTTGAGGCCGGTGGCAAAAGGTAGAGCCCGGCCATGGGTGGTATGCAGGGTGTTGAAGTCGACATAGACCGAGGTTCGTCCGGTACAACCGATACCTGAGACAAAAGCAATATCGTTTTTGTCGATCGCCAGCGAATCTATGGCGCGCAGCATGTTTCCCAAAATAGTGCCAATTCCGCAGCCCGGACACCAGATATGAGGGAATTTTTTGTTGTGGCGAAAATATTTGTTGACCAGTTGAGAGTTGCTGATCATCGTACCATTCCTTTAACTGTTTTGACGATTTCATCCGGGGCGATAATGGTGCCGTTGACCCGGTTGATTTTTTCGATCACCGCCTTGCCGGCGTTAACCCGCAAGACTTCACGATAGATCTGGCCCATATTAAGTTCCGGGACGAGAATGGTTTTGAGCTGGGGCAGGTAATGTTCCAAAGCAAAACGGGGGAAAGGCCAGAGTGTGCCGAGTTTGATTAGGCCGATCTTGATGCCAGATTTGCGGAGCTGCTCCAGGGCTGAACGGGCCGAAAGTACCATGCTGCCGTAGGCCAGGATGGCGTGTTCAGCATCTTCCATCAATTCATAATCGACCAGGCAGATTTCGCGAAAGCCCCGCTCGATTTTGGCGAAGAGTCCCCGAATATTATCGCGGGCTTCATTCGGGTTGGCGGTGGGAAAACCTTTAGCATCATGAATCAGGCCGGTAATGTGGTAGCGATAGCCGTCACCAAAACTGGCCATTGGGGCAACCCCACTGGCGGAACGTTCGTAGGGCAGGTACCACTCTGGCGGCATGTTAGGTTGTACTCGATTAACCTGTTCGACCATCGCTAAGGGAGGCAGGCTGACTCGAGCCCGCATGTGGCCGATTACTTCATCCATGAGTATGATTACGGGATTGCGATATTTTTCAGCAAAATTAACGGCTTTGATGGTGTAAAGAAAAGCTTCCTCAACACTGGATGGAGTCAAAACGATTATCGGGTGATCACCGTGCGTGCCCCACCGCGCCTGCATGACATCACCCTGGGAAGGGCTTGTCGGCAATCCGGTTGAGGGCCCCGCCCGCATAACATTGACAATGACCAGGGGGATTTCAGCGAGACAGGCAAAACCAAGGTTTTCCTGCATCAGAGAAAAACCCGGTCCCGAGGTCGCCGTCAAGGTTTTACAACCGCCGATAGAGGCTCCGATGATGGCGGCAATGCTGCCGATCTCATCTTCCATCTGGATGAATTTACCGCCATTTTCTGGTAGTTTATCGGCCAGGATCTCGGCAATCTCAGTTGATGGCGTGATCGGATATCCGGCAAAGAAATTGACGCCCGCCGCCAGAGCCCCTTCGGCCACAGCCTCGTTGCCCTGCATTAACTGGTAGGAGGTTTTTTTAGTCATGCTTGCTCCTCCCCGGGTTTGTCCGCGGTTTTGACTTCCTCGACATTGATAGCAAAATCGGGGCAGCGGAGCTCGCACATATGGCAGGCGATACATTTTCCCGGGGCTTTGGCAAAAAGTCGGCGGTTTTCATCCATGGCCAAAACCTCTTTCGGGCAGAAAGCGACGCAGATCCCACAACTTTTGCACCAGTCATAAAATATGGTTATTTTGGGATGGCTTTCGGGGGGCAACTCTTGGCGGGTCTCTTTTTTTGAAACCATGGTATTTTAAAATTGTCTATGGTTGAGTGTTGGACGCCGTTAGGCCGGAGCTCTCACTTTGCGTTGAGAGGTTCTATTAATATTTTATTGACTGTGCATACACCGCAGAGCGAGAGCTTGTCAATCGTTTTTAAGGGTTGCAAAGCGAGATCAATGCTGATAGAAAACTGATTAAATTGGGAAATCAAGTTGTCAGGTGGTGAAATGCGCAGATTATTTGCAGGTCATGGATTGAGCTCATCGGGTCTTCTGCTGTTAATGTTCTGCGGACTCTTGGTGAGCTTCTTGGCGGGGCCCGAACAGGTCCGGGCCGGTCGTGTACGGAGGGTGGCGGTGTTGGCTTTTGCCCCGCCTTTTCTTGAAGCTTACCAGGGTTTACGGGAAGGTCTTGAAGGTCACGCTTACAACCTCGGTAAGGATTGTATTTTCGAGGTACACTTGCTTGACCGCGACCTTGCTAAAGTGGCCCCGTTGGTTGATAGAGTGGTTGCAGCCCGCTATGATTTGATCTTTTCGATTACGACACCGGTAACCCAGGCGGTACAGGCCGCGATGCTTGTCAGTGGGGCTGATATACCCGTAGTTTTTACAACTGTTGCTGACCCCTTAGGTTCTAAAATCGTGACCGATCTGCGGCATCCACAGGGCAATTTTACCGGGGTCAGCCATCTCTCAATCGAGTTGCTGCCGCAACGTCTATTGCTCTTTAAGAAAGCTTTTCCAGGTTTAAAAAGTGTCGCAGTTTTCTTTGATCCTCAGGAGGAGATCTCGAAAAGATCTTTTAACCAAGGCTATCTGCAGCAGGCGGCCGCCGATGCTGGGGTTGCGCTGCAGGTTAACCATGTTCGTAATCACGAAGAGATGCTCTTAAGCTGTCGGAGTTTTAGCGCCGGTCAGGCGGATGCTCTTTTTATGCTGCCGGATGCGCTTTCGGTTGCTCATTTCAAAGAACTTCTTGAACTTTCACATCGTTTGCAGATACCCCTGATGGTCATTGATAATATGTTGCTGCAAAAAGGTGGAGTGATCGGCTACAGTCCCACTTTTTATGGGGTCGGATTCCAGGCTGCCAACATTGTGCATCAGATCTTTAAAGGGGTTGCTCCAGGCCAGATTGCGGTCCAGAATCCCGATCGGGTAGAACTCGTCGTTTCGGTAAAGGAGGCGCGTATTCTCGGTCTTGAAATCAGTGATGAGATTCTTCTGCAGGCGGACGAGGTCTTACGGTGAAGGCAAATTTTTCTCTCTATCGTAAATTCCTTTCCGGTTTTGTTGTGGTGGCAGCACTACCGCTATTGTTCGGCTCTCTCTATTTTTATAAAGTTCTGCAGCGTCATTTGCGAGCTGAAGTCGAGCGCATTAATCTTGTCCAAGCTCAGGCTGCCGGCAATCAGGTCGGTGGGCATATTCAAGAGATCGACAGAAGCCTCTCTTTTGCTGCGAGCCAGTACCTTTTCAAAAAAAAGGGCAGTGAAATTATCTCCTGGACCTACCGGCAACATCCTGAAGTTCGTAAACTGGTAGTCGTTGATCTCGAAAACAGGGTGGTTGAGGCGGTGTCACGTTATGGTTACATGAGCCCCGGAATGCCCTCGCCATTACTGGCTTTCGAGAGTGCTTATCCGCAGCAGAAAAAGATATTATTCAGCCAGTGGCAGCTTGAACCGCAGATGCTTATGGTCTTCCCCTACGGTGGTCCCCAAAAACTGGACAATATGTTAAGCTATAGATCACTCACA
>CAYWGC010000021.1:0-39807 GCA_964457755.1 uncultured Thermodesulfobacteriota bacterium
AACATATTGTCACTGTGGGCACTAGAAATCAGGGCTTAATTGGGGTCGAGGTAAGCTTAACCTAGGGGATAAGATAGGCCGAGACTGTCAATGTGTTGCACCATTTAATATTGACGAATAGTACTCATTTTTATAACTATGCGAATCTGGTCTATACACCCAAAACACTTAGACTCCCGCGGTCTGGTCGCCTTGTGGCGCGAGGGACTTCTGGCTCAAGCTGTGTTGAGTGGGCAAACTAATGGCTACCACCACCATCCTCAGCTTAAAAGATTTCGCAGTGCGGCCTCACCCATCGCTGCTATCGGGGAATATCTGCGAGGAGTTTATAGTGAGTCACAGGCGCGCGGGTTTCAGTTTAATGTCGCTAAAATAAATCAACAACGCCACCCGCAACGGCTGCAAGTAAGCAGCGAACAGCTTGAATATGAATGGCATCATCTGCTAAAAAAAGTTACCGGGCGCGACCCGAAATGGGCTATCCTTCTGCAAGCTGTTGGCCGACCGCAACCACACCCGCTATTCACAGTCGTTCCGGGCGAGGTTGAGGATTGGGAACGGATATGAGCCTGTAAATTTTCAAACTAAAAAGCTAAAGGAGGTTGAAGTGAAAGTTTTCATAACCGGGGGCAGTGGTTTTGTCGGCAGCAACTTGACCCGAGAGCTGACTAAAAGAGGACACCAGGTCAGCATCCTCACAAGGCAAGCGAAAAGTAACACAAATTTGCCGACGGAAGCCACATACGTTACCGGAGACCCTAACGCCCCGGGACCCTGGCAGAAGGAAATTGCCGGTCACGACCTCATTATAAATCTGGCCGGAGCCTCAATTTTTACACGCTGGAGCGCCGAAAACAAGCAGAAGATCAGGGACAGCCGTATCAATACCACGCATCACCTGGTCGATGCCCTGGAAATGGCTGCACCAGAAAACCGGCCAAAGACCCTGCTCAGCACCTCAGCTGTAGGCTTCTATGGCGACCATGGTGATGAGCTCCTCACCGAAGAGACTGCGGCCGGAGATGATTTTCTCGCCCGGGTGGCCTGGGCCTGGGAAGCTGAAGCAGAGCGCGCCACAGACCTTGGCCTCCGGGTTGTCTGCTGCCGGTTCGGCATTGTCCTGGGGAAAAAAGGAGGAGCTCTGAGCAAAATGTTACCCCTTTTCAAATTTGGTCTGGGCAGCCCCCTGGGTCACGGCCGACAGTGGTTTCCCTGGATTCATGAAAAGGATTTGGCCGGGATTTTCACGTTTCTGGTTGAAAATCCGGAAATCGAAGGTCCGGTCAATTGTGTTTCGCCAAACCAGGTGACCAACACCGAACTGTCGCAATCATTGGCTTTACAACTCGGCAAAAAGATGTTCCCGTTAAAGGTGCCGGCCTTCGCCTTAAAAACGATTATGGGTGAGATGGCTTCGATTCTGCTCTCCGGGCAAAGGGTCGCCCCCACCCAACTAGATAAAGCCGGCTATCAATTTGAGTTCACCAAGCTTAATTCCGCCCTGCAGGATATTATCGGCTAAATCTGAATTTGCCCTAATTCGGCTAAATTTTTAAAAATCTTTTGCAAACTTTTGACTATAACCAGAGAGAGCTCATGCATGACCGGCAAACCCTGAGCAAACCTTTTACCCCCAACCTAAACGCCGAAAAAAAGGTCGTCTTTCTCGGTCTGGTTGTCAATATCTTGCTGCTTGTCGCCAAGCTTGCCGGCGGCCTCCTGACCTCCTCTCTGGCCCTGATCGCGGACGGCATCCACTCTCTCTCCGATCTGATTACCGACCTCATCGTGCTCTGGGGCTTAAAGCTGGCCTCGCGCCCGGCCGATAAAAGTCACCCTTACGGCCATGGCAAACTGGAAACCCTGGCCTCACTTATGGTTGCCGCAATTCTTTTGACGGTCAGCCTGGGCATCATGCAGAAAGCTTTTACCTGTCTCCTGCACGGATCTCCCCATTTAATTGACTCTTCCTGGGTGATGGGGATTGCTCTGATTTCAGTTTTATTAAAAGAGATTCTCTACCGCAAAACTATCTCCCTGGCCCGCCGCGGCCACAGTCCCGCTCTTGAGGCCAATGCCTGGCACCATCGCTCGGACGCACTCTCATCTTTGGTGGTTCTGTTAGGGGCGGTTGCCGGCTGGTGGGGCTGGACCGGAGGAGATCTCGCAGCGGCGCTGATAGTCGGCGCCATGATCGCTTACGTCGCCTTAAAGATGGGCTATCAGGGCCTGGCCGAACTCCTGGAAGCGGCCGTTTCACCAGAGATCCAGCATGAAATTGAAACTACTATCAATAAATTCCCCGATATTCTCTCCTGGGATAACCTGCGCAGCCGCAGAGTGGGACGTGAGGTTTTTCTCGATTTCCACATTATCGTACCCGGTGCGATGACGGTTTCCATCAGCCATGAAGTGGCGCACCGGCTCGAGGAGTTTATCAAACAAAGCCTTCCCTATACGCTGAATATTATAATTCATATCGAGCCCGATAAAGCTCCAAATTCAGATGATTAGAATTATTTTGCCATGAACAACTACCAGCCCCCCTTCTTCTTTCGTAACGGCCATATGCAGTCGATCTACCCGACCATCTTTCGCCAAGTCGAGGAGATTAATTATCGTCGCGAAACCATCGCCACCCCGGACGCTGATTTTCTCGATCTTGACTGGGTTTCCGGCAGATCTGATAAACTCGCGATTATTTCACATGGCCTCGAAGGCAACTCTGAACGGGCCTACGTCAAAGGGATGGTTAAAGCTGTAACGAATGCTGGCTTTGACGCCCTGGCCTGGAATTTCCGCGGCTGCGGCGGCACTGTCAACCACCAGCCCAAACTCTACCACAGCGGTTTTTACGAAGATCTTGAAACCGTCATTAATCATGTTTTCGAAAATCATGATTACCGGGAAATCAATCTTATAGGTTTCAGCATGGGTGGCAATGTTACCCTTGTCTACCTGGGTCTAAAAGGTCATACCGTGGACCAGCGCATCAAAAAAACTGTCGCTTTTTCGGTGCCCTGCGACCTTAAGGCGGGCAGTGAACAAATTGCAAAACCGGGCAATCAGATCTATATGAAAAGATTTCTGCGCCTGCTGCACCATAAAATCAAAGCCAAAAAAACGGCTTTCCCCGAGCTTTTTGATGATCGCAACTACTCGAAGATAAAAGATTTTTATGGTTTTGACAACCGTTACACGGCTCCGTTGCACGGTTTTAGCGACGCTCTGGATTACTGGGAAAAGTGCAGCTCGAAACAATTTATCAAAGATATCAAGGTCCCAACTCTGCTCGTCAGTGCCAAAGATGACCCTTTTCTGGCCCCAAGCTGCTACCCTGTTCAAGAATGCGCCGCCAACCCTTACATCTCTCTCGAAACCCCAAAACACGGCGGTCATGTCGGTTTTGTCGACTTTAATCGCGAAAATCTCTACTGGTCAGAAAAGCGCTGTTTGCAATTTTTCAGCTAATGTGCAAATATCTGAGGTTCTCTTTGCGTAAATTAAGTGTTGGACAAGAGACTTGGCGGAAAGGGGTTAAATATAATTTTTTTACGGAGACTTTAAATGCAAGACCAGCAACTGAAAATCATTCGAAACCTGCTCAAAAATCAGTATTTCGGAGTTCTGGCAACCAAGGCCGAACCTTTTCCGCACTGCAGCCTGGTCGCCTTCTCTGTGAGCTCGAATTTTTCCTCTATCTATTTCTGCACCTCGCGCTCGACCCGGAAATTTGCCAATCTCTCAGCCGACAGAAACGTCTCATTGCTTATCGACAACCGCAATAATGAAGCAACCGACCTCCGTCAGGCGGCAGTACTGACAGCTACCGGTGAAGCCCGGGAACTGGACCATGAAGCCAGCAGTAAAACTTGTTCAAAGTTCATTTTGCGCCACCCTGACATGAAAAAATTTACCTCTTTACAAGACACGGCAATCTGTACTATTATGGTTCGCAATTACTTTCTGGTATATGATTTTCAGGAGGTGATCTCCTTAACTCCTGAACAACTAATGAACCCAAACCTATACCATTAAAAAGAGGCAATCATGGAGCTGAAAAACTATTTCACCACAACCACCGGTACCGGCATCCTTGCAACTGCAGACCTTAAAGGCCAGGTCAATGCGGCGGTCTACTCGCGACCGCATGTCAATGACGACGGCACTTTAAGTTTTATCATGGCCAATAAACTGACGCACAGTAACCTGCAGGAAAACCCTTCAGCCGCCTATCTGTTTCAGGAAAACGATCCCGGTTATAAAGGTTGCCGCCTCTTCCTCAAGAAAAAATCTGAAGAGAAAAACCCGGCTCTGGTTGAGGAGATCTGCAAACGCTGTAAACTGCATGGCGCTGAAGGCGAAGTCAAAGAGCTTTTCGTCGTCCATTTTGAGGTTGAAAAAACCCTGCCTCTAATAGGCGCCGGAGAGCTGCTCGACTAGCCTGACCATATAACCGCAACTGATTTTTAGACTGGGGGGAAGCAATAATGAGTCATACAAGCTTGAAATGTTCCGTACTATTTCCTGATAAAGGTATCGCCAGATTGGTGCCAACCGGGACAATTAACCTGCAGACGATTCCCCACTCACCGCTTTTCAGTGCGGCCCAGCAAGCTGTAAGCGGGCCGGCATGTGCGGTTCTTTTTGATTTTAATGAGGCCCAGGTCAGCGATGGCTTCGGGCTCGCCCACATTGTGGCGTTGGCAATCAAACTTAAAAAAAAGGAACTTGTAGTGGCGGCCTGCAATCTCGGGCAACACTCAACTGACCTCCTGCAGGAACTCGGCTTTGACAAGCTCTTCCAGTTTTATCCAAACCTGGAGAGGGCCCTGGCGGAACTAAAAAGTATAGGCTCCGCAAAACGACCAGACTCCAAGCTCCAAAATGAAGAGAGTGCAGCCCATGAATTTTTGCCAGCCGACCTGTGGCCGGTAAAACTGGGACCGACCTTCTTAAAAAGTGAAATAAGCGGGCCCCAACCCTTAAACCTGCTCGGCCGCAAAGCCCAGGGACCAGGTGCCGGCTTCGGCTCTTTGTGGCAAAAAACCTATAAGATTAGGCTGGTTTCACAAGATCTTTCAGTCGCTGAAGTGGTTACTAAGTTAAAGAGTAAACTGCCAAAGTACTGGCCGACCGGTAATCGTATTAGCCTGCCCGACGGTCTGCAAACCGGAGCTGCGGGGATTATCGATTTGACGGTTCCCGGGGGCTTGCCTTTGAGTACCGGAATTCGGGTGTTGAACTTAAGTGAAGAGGCCTTCTCCTTTGTCCCCATAGAGGGCCATATGGAAGCTGGCTGGATATCCTTTGGGGTCTGCGAAGAGGATGGCTACCCTACGGTTGTCGTCCAATCACTGGCCCGTACCGGTGACCCTTTCTACGAACTCGGTTTCGACATCTTTGGCCATCGTCAACAGGAAGAGTTCTGGGATCAGACTTTAAGTGCCCTGGCTCTCGATTTTGGCGAAAAAGCTCTGGTAGAAGTCACTGCCAGTTGCCTCGACAACACCAAGAACTGGAAGGGCTGGAGCACTTTGTGGTGGAATGCCGGACTGCGCACCATCGTCGGCCAAACCGGCCGCAGACTGCAACAACTTAAGCAACGCCAGACCAGCAAAAAAGAGTAGAGCGAAGATGACCTACGATGCAATTGTTGTCGGCAGCGGGCCCAACGGCCTGACCGCCGCTATTATGCTTGCCCGTAACGGTTTCAAGACGCTGCTTATCGAACAGGCGGAAACAATTGGCGGCGGCTGTCGTTCAACCTCTCTGACGGACAGCGGATTTACACATGATATCTGCGCCGCCGTCCACCCTTTAGGCTTTTCGTCACCAATTTTCAATGATTTCCCTTTAAAAGAACATGGACTGTCCTGGTGTAAGCCAGAAATTCCTCTGGCCCACCCGCTCGACAACGCTCAGGCTGCTCTGCTCCACTTCGACCTGGAGGAGACAGTGGCCAATTTCGGCCCGGACGGAGCCAGCTACAAAAAACTGGTTTCACCTTTTGTCAAATCCTGGCCGGCTCTGGTTGAGGGTATTCTCGGGCCGATTCTGCGCCTGCCGCACCACCCCCTGCTCCTGACAAAATTTGCTTTAAGCAGCCTGCCATCGGTTGCCTGGCTGGTTCATAAACATTTTACAGGCACTCCCGCTAAAACCCTCTTTGCCGGCCTGGCAGTCCACGGCCTGCTCCCTTTGGAGAGATCGCCGACGGCCAGTTTTGCCATGGTCCTGGGCACGGCCGCCCACAGTGTCGGCTGGCCCCTGGTTGCAGGCGGCAGCCAGCAGCTGGCCAATGCCCTGGCGGCATATTTTAAAAAACTTGGCGGCGAGATCCAAACCGGCCGCATGATAAAAAAACTCAGCGATCTCCCTCTGGCCAGAACCACCCTTTTCAACTTGACGCCAAGACAAATTACAGATCTTGCCGGAGAACGTTTCCCGCTTTTTCAACGCCAACGCCTGCGCCGTTTCCGACATGGCCCCGGAGTCTTTAAACTCGACTGGGCTCTCAATGAGCCGATCCCCTGGCAAAACCCCGACTGCCGCCGCGCCGGCACCGTCCATCTCGGCGGCTCCTTTGCCGAGATCGCCCGCTCTGAACGGGATGTCTGGCTCGGCCGACATCCACAAAAACCAGCGGTCATTCTCGTCCAACCCAGCCTCTTTGACAAAACCCGGGCTCCCGCCGGCAAACATACAGCCTGGGCCTACTGTCATATCCCGGCCGGCTCAGACTACGATATGACACCCTTTGTCGAAAACCAGATCGAACGTTTTGCACCGGGTTTCAGAGAGATCATTAGAGCCCGCTCGATCATGAACCCGCAAGCTATGGAGAGCCACAACCCCAACTATGTCGGAGGTGATATCACCGGCGGCATTCAGAGTCTCAGACAGACTCTTTTCCGCCCGACAATTACTCTAAAACCTTACGATCTGCCGATTCCAGGATGGTTTCTCTGCTCCGCCTCAAGCCCTCCAGGTGGCGGCGTCCATGGCATGTGCGGCTTTCATGCCGCCAACCGGGCCATAAAGTGGCTGAAAAGATGAAAAAAAGAATTTTTATTGTCGGAGCCGGATATGCCGGTCTGGGTTGTCTCAGAGAACTCGCCCGAGACCTCGATCACCATAAATTTAGCCTGCAGATAATTGATCCTAGTTCGCGTCACCAGATTAAGACCCGTTTTCATGAACGTCTCGCCTACCCTTCACGGGATCATCTGGTATGGGAACCTCTGGCGAAAATTGTCAAACTTTCCCAGGGACAACTATTTAACGATAAAGTAATTGCGGTAGATCTCGAAAAGGGCCGGGTGCAGGGTCAAAAACAATTTTATGCTTACGACATTCTGGTTTTAACCATCGGCGCGGCAATTGCCTACATGGGTATTCCCGGAGCCGCAGAATACAGCCTGCATACCCAGAGTTATGCGCAGATAGTTATAGGCTGCAATAAATTTTTAAGACTCTGCCAAAAAAACCAACCCCATAAACAAGTTCGAATAGCGGTCTGCGGGGCCGGCATTGAGGGCCTCGAGATCGCCACTATGCTACGCCAGGCCCTGCCCCGAAAACGCGGTCAGATATTGCTGGTCAACCGCAATCCCAAACTTCTGCCACGAACCAGCCTACCGGATAAACTGCGTAGCTACGCCGGACGCTACTGCCACAGGCAAGGTATCGATCTTCATCTGGGAGAGGCCATTAAAGAGATTACAGCCACCGGAATTCGCTTGGGAAACACCTTGCTCCCGGCCGATCTCATCTTCTGGTGCGGCGGAGTGCACCCCAAACCCCTGCCCGGACTTCCCGATGAGCCGAGCTTAAAGGTTTCCACCTCCCTGCAAAGCCCCGACCACCCTAACCTTTTCGGCCTCGGTGATGCAGCTACCATCATCGACGGCGGGCCTCAGGCCAACCAGGCCAGCGCGCAAAGGGCTGTCTTTCAAGGCCAACTTGCGGCTGAAAACATCCGCCGCAAGTTGGCGGGACAAGATCTGTTGCAAACCAGCTATCAATCCAAAGGCGAGCTGATCGCCCTCGGCGATAGCGACGGCATCGGTATGGTTAAAGGTCTCCCTTTACATGGTCGTAAAGTTGCCATAATTAAAAAACTCAACGAGTTGCGTTACCGGACTATGCTCTACAAGTGTTGGAAATGATTGAAAAGATGAAAATTGGCATCAGCTCCTGTCTCCTCGGCAACGAGGTTCGCTATAACGGCAACCACGCCAGCGACCCCTTTGTGATTAACACTTTTGCCCCTTATGTCGACTTTATCGAGGTCTGTCCTGAAGTTGAGTGCGGGATGCCGATTCCCCGGGAAACCATTGACCTTTATGGAGAGATCGACAATCCCCGACTGATAAGTAATGGAGCAAAAATTGACTTTACTATGCAGATGCAGAAGTGGGTTCAAAAACGTCTAAAAGAATTAGCTCATGAGAATCTCTACGCTTATATATTTAAGAAAAACTCACCAAGCTGTGGTCTCTACGACATTCGCGTTTATCCCGATAGCGAAAAATCTCCTTTAAAAGCTGGGGTTGGCATGTTCAGCCGGGCTTTTCTTGAACACTTTCCGACGATTCCGGCAGAAGATGAAGAGCGCCTGCATGATCCCGACTCACGTGAACATTTTATTGAAAAGATATTTATCATGCAACGCTGGCGGCAACTTATGCAAAAACCCGCCAGCCGCCACCAACTGATCGATTTTCACACCCGCCACAAACTTATCTTTCTGGCCCATAACCAGCAGCATTACCGACTTATGGGGAAATTCATCGCAAAAATTGCTGAACTTGAGCTTGAAACCGCCTACCTGCAATATTTTACCTTAATGACGACTCTCCTTAACTTCAAAACAACCCCGAAAAAACATGTCAATGTTCTGATGCATATGCTCGGTTATTTTAAAAAAGAGCTGAGCTCGGCTGAAAAACAGGAAATGCTTGATCTGATTAACAGATTCTCTCAGGGGCTACTCCCTTTGATTGTACCGATAACCATGTTTAAACACTATATTCAAAAGTATAAGCGGGAATATCTGGCCAACCAGCACTATGTTGAGCCCCACCCACTCGAGTTAAAACTGCGCAACCACTGCTGAACCGGGGGAGCCGCAGCCAGCTTTTTAATTATTCATGGACATCCACTTTAACTAAATGGTAGTGATCGCTTTCCAACTCTTAAAAACATCTAATATTAAGCGCGTTTATTCATGCCCTGTAAAACGGATATAGCAACTTACGATGATATCAACCCACAATATGAACTTCCTCTTTTGGTGGCACTTTTGCTCCTGGGAGTGGCTCTACGCGTAATTTCGTGGGTCCATGAGCCCTACCTGAATCCCGATGGCATTGCCTATATCCTGCAGGCAAAAGCCCTCTACCTGCAACAGTTCGAAAGCTACCTTGCAGTTTACCCCTTCCCTACCAACCTCTCTTTAATGATCGCCGGGGTCTATAAGTTTACCGGGGACTGGATCGTATCAGGTCAATTTATCTCCTTTTTTTTCAGTCTTCTGACAATAATCCCGCTCTACTTTCTGAACCGGATCTTCTGGGGTCTTAAAACAAGCGCTATTATTGTTACTTTCTATGTGGCCTCACCTCTTTTTATTGAACTTTCGCATGAGATTATTCGAGGGCCTCAATTCTGGTTCTTTCTCTGTCTTGGTCTCTGGGCATTCTGCCGTTTTTTACTGCAAGAATGTCCTTCAGGCCGCCTTCTGTTTATCGCCTCTTGCGCTTTTATTCTAGCAGCCTGGAGTCGCATCGAGGGATTACTTCCCCTGTTTCTCGGAATCATCTGGATATTTGCTGACACCCGCTGCCGTAGACCCCGTTTTCTGGCAACTTACCTGCTCCCTTTTTTTATAATTTTAATTTATTCCGCTTTTTCAGTCTCCCATATCGACCTTATGCAGGCCTTGTTCGAGGGTTTTAACGAACGCCTACTGGCCGCCATAAACCGCTTTCAATGGCTGCGAGCCGCCCTGCTTAACCTCGAAGCAAAACCGCCATTAGGTGTGGTCCCCGGTTTTTTTAACGAAGCCCGTGATCTAATCTGGTTGCTTGCACTAGGGGTTACCAACCATTGCCTGATAAAGACTTTCGGGATTATCTTCTTTCCCCTGACAATTTTCGGCCTCTGCAAAAACCCGAATTTACAACCTCTATTTAACCCTAAAAAACGCGCCTTACTATTTCTTATTGTACTGCTCTTAACGGGGTTATCTATAATCTATCTCCAGATATTAATGAACTGGAGCAGCAGTGAAAGATTTGTTGCCCTGATCTACTTTCCCGGTTTGATCTTTGCTGGCTTTGGCCTGGAGAGATTACTTGAGTTGTGGTCCAGGCGAAAGCCCAAAACCCAGCCGACAGCATACCTCTGGCTCTGCCTGATAGTTGTTCTCTTGACCCTGCCTTCACTCTTTAAGAGCAGCAATCGCATTCACACTCAGTTTTTCAAGGAGTTTGGTCAGTACCTGGCGGCAAGCCCTGCAACAAAGCCCGATTTACATCTGTGCGGCACCTCAAGAAGGGTGATCTTCACCCATTTTTTTGCACAGCTGGATAAGCCGATAGTCGCTTCACCCTGGCAACAATGCGATATCATTGATGCCAGCGAGCTCAGTCCCGATTTCTATAATAAGGCTGATTATGACTTTCTGATTTTTTCTGATCATGATGGCGGTCGCCAACGATGGCTAGAGCTTATGAAAGATAAAACGGAGCCTGAATTTTCGGTTTTACTCGAGAAGAGCAACAAAAAGTACGGCAACATTGCTCTCTTTGGCCGACGGCAAAAAAAGTTTCTCCAAGAAAAACTGAAAACCGGAAAAAAAGAGTAAAGCTGGCGTCGAGTTGTTAGAAATACATTAAATCATGAGAACCCCGACGGAAAAGAAAAACAGCAGAAACACCGCCATGGCACAGCGCAGGGGTGTAACTTTCTGAGTTACACGAAACATATGAAAAAGTCCGACCGTAAGCGAAATAAGGGAGTAGACTGCCAGAGGAGCATAGAGCCAGCTATAGGGCAAAATGGAGTCCAGGTCTCCCGCCGGCAAGACACTCTTGGCGGCCAGATAGGGCAGGGCGGGAAAGGTCAGGGGCAGCAGAAAAGCCGAGGTCCGATAGAGCAGAGCCAGCAGTCCCGGACCCCCGACACCTCGAGCCATAAGCCAGACCAGTAATGTCGTCCCACCATGAAAAAAGAGGGTGATTAAAACCCCGGCGACGATGTTGCCGCCAATAAGAATGGTATTTGAAATCTCTGCCAAGGGATAGCCGTGAATGTCGACTCCGGCAGTTTTTTGAAAGAAGGCGACCAGAATTCCATAGAGAGAGCCCATACTAATGAGCAATAAAGGCATCCACATCGGCGAGCGCGAATTCTCCGCGGCAAAACGATACGGGGTATCACGGAAAAGAAAAAGATCGGTAAAGATCATAAATAAAACCTGAAGCTTAATTTTAAGGTACGAAAACCGGGGTTGATCCCCGATAGATTTCAGATATATCACAGCCGCAAATGAAAAGACAGGGGGGATTTACATCCCCCCTGTCTTTTCTAAAGCATCTTACAAAAAGCTGACCTAGACCGGCATTGCAGACCAGATCATCAAACCGAGAGCGATAAGACCACAACAGATCGCAAAGGTGTTGCTGGAGTAGCGTGCGGTACTGTAGTCATTCCAGCCGTGAATCTTATCGACAGAGCGCAGGATCTCTTCATTCTTCTCACCGCCGGTAAGCAGGCTGGCAAAAACCGTGACAAACCAGGCCGCTGAAGCACTGAAGATACCACCCATCAAATAGCCCAAGGGGCCCATGTTGATGAACTGCATACCAAAGAGTTTACCTTTGGTCCACCACAACGTAATCGAAAGAATCGCACCCACGATCATACCGAGATTGGCACCAATCCGATTGGCACCCTTCCACCAGATACCTAAGATCAGAACCGGCGTAAAGGTTGAAGCGGCGACCACGAAGGCCCAGATAACACTGGTCAACAAAAATTGCGGCGGATTCAAAGCCAAAATAATAGTCGCGAGACCACCGATAGCGGTGAAAATCAGACCCATTTTCATCTTACTGGCATCGGTAGCTTCCGGATGAATCGTCGTATAGATGTCATGACCGATACCGGTACCGATAACCATCAAAAGTCCGGCAATCGTCGAGAGACCGGCAGCCATGGCCCCGGCAATCGGCAGTGCGCCAATCCAGGACGGAGTAAAGGCCTGACTCATAACGATAACAAGTATATCAGCATCCTTGGGATTAATGTTAAGCCCCTGCACGCCCATAATCTCCTGAACCGTATAGAGTTTGGCAGCAAAACCGATCGCAAAGGTAGTCAGAAAGACTAAACCGATAAAGAAGATAGCCCACAGAGTAGCTCTTTTACCTTCACGTACCGAAGGGGCCGTAAAGTAGCGCATGGCAACATGGGGCAGGCCGATAGTACCGAAACCCAAGCTCAGAAAAATCGCGGTATAGTACTTAAAACTAAGTGGTAGCTTACCCATAACTGTGGTAAACGGATCAAAGTAGGTCGGAAGTTCAGCCAGCATGGTCGGCACCAGCTTAGCGTAACCGAAAGGCGGGAAGACACTGCCGCCGCCAGCCCCAAGCTTCAACAGAATAATGATGGTCGGAAAGATCAGAGCGAACTGGAGAATAATACTCTGCAGGGTCTGATTGTAGGAAAGACCATACATACCACCGATGGTAACATAAGTGGTAACGACGAGACCGCCGACGATAAGGCCGACGGTGTAATCCCAGTGAAACATTACTTGGAAGATGTTACCAACCCCTTTCATCTGACCGATCAGGTAGAGTTGCGCCAACAGGATCATACAGAGAACTGAGATGATCTTGGCTACGTTTCCATAACGTTCACCAATGAACTGCATACTGGTAAACTTACCCCAGCGCCGCAGACTCGGGGCGACCGAGATCGAGACCATAACAAAGCCGCCCAACCAGGCCATAACGAAAGCGACCAGGAGATACTGGAGTTTCCAGATCAGCGCGGTAAACCCGAGAAAGGTAGCCAGACTGAGGAAATTAGAGGTCATCGCGAGACCGTTCGAAAGGGCCCCGATCCCACGACCGGCGGTATAGTAGTCATCCGAGGTCTTGGTCTTTTTCTGAGAGATGTAACCGACATAAAGAAAGGTGGCAACCATGGCTACAGTGTAGATCAGGCCAAACGTCGAAATCGATTTTGTCGGCGCAAACTTATACAATTCTTTGGCGGCCTCTTCGGCTGCCATGACCAGAGCCGGTGAGCAGAGTAGAGCCAGAATGGCAAGTATCAGACGTTTCATTTTTCACCTCCAGCAGGACTAGCTTCAATCTCACGGTCAATATTTTCACTGACGTTCATGTAGAACCAATAAAAGAAAAAAAGAACAACCCAGCCAATGAACATGGCCAAGAAATAGTGACTCGGGAAACCCATTATATAACCCTTAGTCAGACCCGGAAACATGTAGAACAGCGGGTAGATGTTAGTCAGCAAGATCACTACCAAGAAGCTGAATATCGAAAACCAACACTCCTTTTTATAAGCACCCATCAACTTTCTCCTCCTAAAAAATTTTAAAAATAATTTCCGCCACCAAACGGGCCCTAAATGGCTCCCCCAACCGGTGCCGGTAAAAAAACAATAAAAAATTCCATCTTCATGGTACCATCCCAATTTGGGCAGCCATTTTTATCCCGTGGTGACAACATTTACAACTGAACCGCGTGCTGCCAGCTCTTTCCCTTCGCACGCGAAGAGATATCTCTAAAACTTTTTACCCCCCTCTCCTTTAAAACTTTCTGGTTAGTCAAACTTTTATTTCACGCGGGGAACCGGGTTCACCAGATCCCCGCGTCACCTGCAATGGTGGACGATCATTCACTTAAGCGGTCTTGACTTTAGCATCTTCTTCACGACCCAGGGTTTCGGTAGCCAAGTCGCGCAATTCAAATTTCTTGATCTTACCACTGGCGGTCACTGGATACTCATCAATAAACATGAAGAAAGCCGGGGTTTTATGAAAAGCAATCTTACCTTTACAAAAAACCTTCAGATCAGCTTCAGTTGTCGTTTCACCGGGCTTCATCTGGACATAGGCAACCACCTCTTCCCCATATTTAATGCTGGGGACACCGATAACCTGAACATCTTTGATCTGGTCATGGGTATAGAGGAATTCCTCAATTTCGCGAGGATAGATATTCTCACCACCGCGAATGATCATATCACCCATGCGGCCGGTAATCTTGCAGTTGCCGGCCTCATCCATGGTGGCAAGGTCGCCGGTATGGAGCCAACCATCAGCGTCTATCACATCCTTGGTCGCTTCCGGCATCTTGTAATAACCCTTCATGACATGATAACCCCGGGTTATCAGCTCACCCTGTTCACCCCGCGGCACCTCTTTACCGCTATCGGGATCAACAATCATGACCTCAACATTGGGCATAGCCCGACCCACGGTAGTAACCCGAATTTCCAGAGAATCAGTCTTCTGGGTCTGGGTAACCCCGGGTGAGGCTTCGGTCTGACCGTAAACAATCGACATCTCACTGGCCCCCATAACATCAACAACTTTCTTCATAACCTCGATCGGGCAGGGGGAACCCGCCATAACCCCGGTACGAAGATGGGAGGTATCATATTTTTTCTTTTCCATCTCTTCGAGTTCAGCAATAAACATCGTCGGCACACCGTGCAGAACCGTACATTTCGAAGCCTCGACAGTTTCAAGCGTAGGAATCGGCTTAAAAGCGAGAACCGGAGCCATCGTCGCACCCGACACCAGAGAACATAAGTTCCCGATAACACAACCAAAACAATGGAAGAAGGGCACTGGAATACAGAGACAATCGGCGGCTGTCAAGTGCATGCCCTCAGCCATGCTGATAGCGTTGCCGATGAGGTTGGTATGGGTCAGCATAACCCCTTTCGGGAAACCGGTGGTCCCGGAGGTATACTGCATATTGATAACATCTTCGGGCAGACAAGTGGCATGTCGGGCTTCGAGCTCAGCGTCGCTGATTTTTTCTCCCAGAGCAAGAACATCATCCCAACCAAAAGTTCCGGGAATCTTCTCTTCACCGATATAGATAACATTCTTGAGCATGGGCAGTTTAGCACTCTTTAACTGACCCGGTTTGGAATCTTTAAGCTCGGGGCAGACCTCATTGATAACCTTGACATACTCATCCGCATCGCGCAGTCCACCAACCAGAATCAAGGTCGTCGAATCAGACTGTTTCATCAGATACTCAAGTTCAAAACTCCGATAGGCCGTATTAACGGTCACCAAAATCGCGCCCATTTTCGGCAGACCAAACTGACTATAGGTCCATTCCGGCACGTTGTTGGCCCAGATTGCAACTTTTTCACCACGCTCAACTCCGAGGGCCATAAAGCCCTTGGCAACCTTGTCACAGATTTCATTGAGCTCTTTCCAGTTATAGCTGATCCCTTGCTTATGGTACTCAAGCGCCTTGTTGGCACCAAACTGATCAGCAACCGTTTCGACAAGTTTTCCTATGGTAATATTTCCAATTTCAAATTGCGGTTTATTCACAAGCGATTCCCTCATTTTCTGATTAGCCAACTTATGGTATACAATTTTAAATGATATAAAAACGGAGAGGTCTCAACCTCCCCGTTTTTTTGCAATCCCCTAACCTAAGCTTTTTTCTCTTCTTCCCTTTTCCGCAACTCGACCCGGCGAATCTTACCGGATACAGTTTTCGGAAGTTCTTTCAAAAATTCGATCTCGCGCGGGTATTTATAAGGTGCAGTCTCTTTTTTGACATAATCCTGAATCTCTTTGATCAGTTCATCCGAACCTTCGAAACCGGGAGCCAAAATGATAAAAGCTTTGACAATGGTGCCCCGCAATTCGTCGGGTGAGCCAACTACGGCACTCTCGGCGACCGCAGGATGACTCTGCAGAGCGCTTTCGACCTCAAATGGTCCAACCCGATAGCCGGAGGCTTTGATGACATCATCAGAACGACCGACAAACCAGAAATAACCATCTTCATCGACTGTCGCCTTATCACCGGTATAGTACCAATCACCGACAAAAGCTTCGCTGGTCGCTTCCGGATTATGCCAGTACTCGGTACAGAGACCAACTGGAGCTACAGGTTTGACACGAACCGCAATATGGCCCTCTTCATTGAGAGGTACCTCATTACCATCATCATCGAGAAGATGAATATCGAAACCCGGAGTCGGTTTACCCATAGAGCCAAACTTGATCTCCATACAGGGGTAGTTGGCGATCAAATTGACCGACTCGGTCTGACCGAAACCATCATAGATAACGGTTCCGGTGTGTTCTTTCCAGACCTTCATGATCTCCGGATTCAAGGGTTCACCGGCAGCCAAAGAGTGCCGCAATCCGGTTAGGTCATAACCTGTAAGATCCTCAAGAATAAGCATCCGATAAGCGGTCGGCGGCGCACAGAAGGTGGTTACCCCACAGGTTTCAATAATTTTAAGATGGGTTTTGGCATCAAAACGGCCCGCAGCATTATGCACCATAATTGCAGCCCCGATCTGCATTTGACCATAGATTTTTCCCCAGCCGGCTTTCGCCCAGCCCGTATCCGAAAGGGTCCAGTGGAGATCAGTGGGTTTAAGATCCTGCCAGAATTTGGCCGTAATAATCTGGCCAATACCGTAAGAGGCATGGGTGTGGGCAACCATCTTGGGAAATTTTGTCGTCCCCGAGGTAAAGTAGATTAAAATGTTATCATCGGCTTTGGTTGCTTCAACATCTTCGCGGGAAAGTTTGGCTGAAGCGTCGTCCATCAGAACATCCCAATCATCCCAACCATCCTGGCTTTCACCAATACTGATAAAATTCTTAAGAGTCGGACAAGTGCTGCGCACTTCATCAATTTTAGCAACGTTCTCATGCCACATAATGACGGCAACGGCATCAGCCTGCTGCACCCGATATTCGCAATCGTGGGCAGTCAAAATGCTTGGCGCCGGCATCGGCACGACACCAAGTTTGGCGGTACCCAACATCACCGCATACCACTCGACAATCCGCGGCACCATAACAAAAACCCGGTCACCTTTTTTAATGCCTTTCTGACGCAGGATATTAGCAAATTTATTGGAAAGACACTGGAGATCAAAAAAACTGTATTTGCGAATATCACTTAAGTCGGTACTGGCCCAGACTATCGCCAGCTTAGTACGATCCTTAGCCCATTTATCAACAACGTCAAAACCGAAGTTGAAAAACTCGGGGATATCGAATTTGAAGTTTTTCTTAACATCATCATAGTCCTTCATATTGGGACCATTCAGATCAACCGGAACATTGTCGTACGGGGTCGTCAGCTGCATAATTGTCCTTCTCCTTCACGCTTAAAAATTCGTTTGGCTATACAAAAACCAAACATTTATATTATAAAACTCTTAGATGTAATGAGAGCCGATTAGCAAAGTCACATTAGAAAAGGAACCTGCAGCTCATTAATACCATCTAATCGTATCCGAACATAAACTGACATAAAACAGTTTTATACGAAACCGCTCACTCCCCAATATAACAAGAGACGATCTTTGTCAACAAAAAACAGTTAACGTCAGCTGGCAAAATGACAAAACCACGAAATAACGAGTCGCCTTCCGTCATCAGTTAACGTTAACTGGCTAAATATCACCAAAAAAAGATTTATTTTTCACCACCCAGGCGAATATACACCTCTTGCCGTGATCAATAAATTCTATTCGAAAAACCAGAGCTCAACCGGGCCAAATCAAGCTTCAATCAATTTGCGCGATTTGACCCAGCGAGCCACTGCCCGCTTATTAAAACGCCAAAATTTTCTATCCTTATAACCTGGCAGAATCCCCTTGCGAGCCATATAATTAACCGTATCTGGACTCGTATCGAGAAGCTCTGCAACCTCAATACTGCCAATCTCACCACTATTATCTTTCTTCATAATCCTCATTTTATATCTCCTTTTTAGAATAACAAACCTGTGAAAACAATCTTACAGCGTAAGCGTTAGAAGCCATCAACAGGTGCCAGTTGTAATAAACCACCAACCGGAGCATCAACTCCAGCACATTCAGTGCCAACTTTTAAAACAACAGTGTAAAAATAAAATCAACGATCCTGGCACCCCGCAAAATCTACCAAGGTGAAATTATGTACAAAGTTCCAAAACAAAAAGCAGGTATCTGCAGTTTAACGCGGACACCTGCTTTTCCATTTTTTGGTGGAGCTGAACGGGATCGAACCGTCGACCTCTTGTCTGCCAGACAAGCGCTCTCCCAGCTGAGCTACAGCCCCATCGAAGTGATTTTGCGCGGCCTAGATAGCATGGCCCTTTAAGCCTGTCAATCTTTTTTTCTCAACCGAACTATAAACATGCAACAGCCCTAATCAAGCACCCCGGCCATAACTTTTATGTCGGCATCCTGGCGCAGAACCTTAACAAATTCATCCATCATCCGATAACGTTTATATTGGAGCAACTGCTGTTTAATGTCCGCTTTTAGCTTTTCGCCCTCATCACCCAACTCAAGGCGCCGCTCTTTTAAACGGGCAAAGAAAAAACTACTGTTGTGCTGTAAAGCGGGAGTCGTTGCAGCCGGAGATAGAGCAAAAAGCTGCTGACTCAATTTAGGATCATTCCCAAGCTTGGGAATTGCCCCTCGTCCACGAGCGAAAAAACCACTGTCGATGAGCTTGACATCGATTTCGGCCGCCACTTCATCAAGAGATTTGCCGCCGGCAAGAGAAGCTGTCACTTTTTCACTGATAGTTTTAACTTCGACTTTCGCCAGCTCTAAACGATAGGCCTTTTCAACCGCATCTTTAACTTCAGAGATCTCCGCTAGATAACTCTCCTTCTTCTCGGTTACCATAAAGTAATAACTGTTACGAGAAGGGTTCTCAACCTTGGCAATCTGACCGACAGGTGTCTTAAAAGCTTCCGCAACCAAGGCCTGATCTTTACCGATATTAACTATAACTCCGTCCTTCTGCTTAAAATAACCGGTCTCGACGACCTGATAATCGAGCTTTTTCGCCTCTGCCACGAAATTTTCCTGAGCGACTGCAGCCAACGCTTGCGTGACCTCTGCGAGACGTTCCTTAAAGAAATCCGGAAAAGCCTGAGCCCGCAAACCTTTGACGATCCCAGCTTTTACTTCAGCTAACGCTTTGCTATGAGTCGCCTTATAATCCTCAGTTTTTATCAGATGGAAACCAAACTGGGTCCGCACCGGTTCACTGACGCTACCGGGATTAAGCCCAAAAGCAGCCTCCTCAAAAGACTTCACCATAGAATCCCGACCAAACCAACCGAGATCTCCGCCCATCGAGTTCGAGGGGCCTTGCGAAAACTTTTTCGCCAACTCTGCAAAGTCACCGCCCGCATTTACCTTATCCAGAACAGCATCGATCTCAGCTTGGGCTTTTTTGACATCTTCCGGGGCGGCATCTTGAGCAACCTTAATCAAAATGTGGCGCGCCTTGACCTGCTCTTCGACTTTAAATTTTTCCGGATTGGCCTGATAGTAATCATCTACTTGCGCATCAGTTACGGCAATCTCATTAAGCAGTTTATTACGATCGATAATCAGGGCGGCGATCTTACGCTGTTCTGGCACCCGATAACTCTCAATCTTCTCAGTAAAAAATTTCTCTAAACCCGCCTCAGTAACGACCATTGCGGCCTGATAGTCAGCCGGCGCCAATTTCAAGAGTTCAACATCAATCTCCTCACGCTGTTGTCGCAGGAGAATGTCTACCTCATCCTTAACAATTTTGGCTCCATCACCAACTACCGTGCGCACCTTTTCGAGAAGAATATCCTCCTCAAAACCAGACTCAAACTGGGCTGGAGTCAGGCGATTAAAACTTAAGGCCTGACGATAAACTTCCTGATTAAAACGACCATCCTGCTGAAAGGCCCCCAATACTGCAATCCGCTGCCGCAACTCAGCCTCACCCACACTTAAGCCCAGAAGAGCGGCCTGATCAAGCAAGAGTTGGCGGTCAACCAGACCATTGAGGGCTTCCTGCTTGATCTGCTGGCTCTGCGCCTCATCTGGATTAAATTTACCTTGGGCCTGTTCCTGGTAGCGCCGCCAGAGATCCCGAAATGAACTATCCAGGGTTTTACGTTCAATACTTTTACCATTAACCGTCGCCGCCACCGTCATCTGCTTCGCCTTCATACTGCCGACACCCCAGAAAGAGAAGACAACAATGATGACCCCAAAGACAAATTTAACAATCCAAGACTGAGCGTTTTTTCGCATTATTCTTAGCATTTACAAAAAACCTCTTCCTAATCCAGCACAAATAACTACAATTAATTAATTTCAAGGAACTATTCAGCCCCTCATTAAAGCTACCACAGAAGGCCTCGAACATCGCTTCGCCCTCTTCGACGGGGACAGAGCTCAGCTCGCTTCGGGCTAAAAGCCCTCGCTGGAGGTCTGTCCCCACATCGAGACAACTCGATACCAGAACACGCTGAGTAGTTACGTTTCAAGAACCTTTCAAAAAAATATCGAGCTCGGTTTATATGTTAAGAGAGTGGCAAAAGCAAGAAAAATTGCCATCATCTATCAGAGAAGGCATCCAAGCAAAGAATAATCCCGATAATCATCACGCAGTGGATTGGCATCACAGTAATGCAAGATTAATTCTGCCGGCCCGGTCTCAGCTACCGCCAAAGCCAGGGATGAGGTTGTACCGTAACCATCAAAAGTCACGTTAAAACCTTGAGGGGGAATATCATCCTGAGGGAAAGGGGTGCGCAAAGCTCTACAAAAACTGGTCAAAGTGCGCTTCAGTGACACCTGACTGGCTGCTTCAGCCCGTAAATCAGCAAACAGTCGCTGGGCACTACGCGCTTTCACACTCCTGCAGGCGTCGAGCAAACCATTTCCGAGATAATGATAACCCGACAAAAGAGGTGAGAAGTGCAGCTTGGGGTAGTTAGAGGAGAAAAAGCCTTGTTCCCGAGAGACGACAAGCAAATTAAAAGGATTAAAAGATGCCACAGCACAATTTCCAAGAAGCAGCGAGCGGGCGTGCCCGGGATCATCACTGGCGAGCAGATCCAGAACCAATTGGCCCCGTGATCGACAAGCTGCCTCATAATCACCTCCAACCCAACGGTTTGTCAACCAGACCATCAGACCTCGGTTATTATATCCCCACCAGCTCCCGCCGCCACTCAAATCACAGGAAGCCAACCAACGTCGACCATCATTTAGAACCGAACTGTAAACCCTTGGCGGCAACGCTCGCCGCTGAAAAAATTCATCCCGATTGTTAGCCACCACCAACGGCCAACCGTCAACCACCTTATAAGCCAGTAATACCGTACACATAAATTTTATTTTTCAGATTCTTTTGAGGACAAAGTAAAATGTTTAGATGCTAGGCACGCGAAGCCTGAGGAATGAGGCGTACATAAAGTACGCCGCAGTAACGAAGGTTTCGCGGAACGACGCACCCCAAGAGTACTTCCTCGCTATCGCTCACAGCGCCAGATGAACGTTTTACTTTGTCATCAATCGAGCATCTCTCTGACTTTAGAAAAAAAACTCTTATTCTCATGCGTCGACTCATCCCCTTCTTCATGGGCCAGCTCGGCAAAGAGTTCGCGCTGCCGGGGAGTAAGTTTTTTCGGAGTTTCGACGACGAGTTCCAGAATCTGATCACCACGACCATAACCATTGAGATGCGGTACGCCTTTACCGCGCAGATAGAGAAGATCACCCGACTGCGTACCCTCAGGCACCGAAACTTTCTCTTTCTCTTCCAGGGTTTCAACCACCATATCAGCTCCCAAAGCGGCCTGAGCGAAGCTTATCGGCACCTGACAATAGATATCGTTACCCCGACGCTGGAAAAAGGGGTGCTCTTTAACCTGAATGACAACATAGAGATCTCCAGGAGGGCCCCCCTTACTGCCAGCCCCACCCTCTCCGATAAGTTTAAGCCGGGTTCCGGTTTCGACCCCGGCCGGAATTTTCACAGAAAGATTCTTCTCCTCACGCAAACGTCCAGAACCATGACATTTTTTACAAGGACTTTTAATAATCGAGCCTTCTCCCCGACAAGTAGAGCAAGCTTGACTGACACTGAAAAAACCCTGCTGGTAACGGACCTGACCATGCCCTTTGCAGGTCGGGCAAACCTCCGGCTGAGCTCCAGCCTCAAGCCCGGTTCCCTGACAAACATCACAAGTAACGTGACGCGGTATCTTGATTTTTGCCTGAGTTCCAAAAACCGCCTCATCAAACTCGATATCCAGATTATAGCGCAGACTTTCTCCAGCCCGGCCGGCTGAACGGCGGCGACCGCCACCAGATGCCCCGAAAACCTCACCAAAGAGATCACCAAAAACATCGCCAAAGCCGCCGAAACCACCAAAATCGGCGCCCCCGCCGGCCTGTTGCTGCAGTCCCTCATGACCATACTGGTCATAAAGGGCCCGCTTCTGCCCGTCGGATAAAACGCCATAGGCTTCACTAAGCTCTTTAAACTTGGCTTCGGCCTGGGGTTCACCTGAGTTCTGGTCTGGATGATATTTGAAAGCCATCTTACGATAAGCTTTTTTTATCTCGGTCTCGGAAGCATTACGCTGAAGCTGCAACACATCGTAATAATCTCTTTTGTCAGGCACGCCAATAAACTCCTGGATTGGGTAGAAACGAAAAAACCAGGTGCGGACAAAGCTCTCACTTTGCCCCGCACCTGGAGCTTGGAAAAATCAACCGCCGGCAACTAAACACTTAACCGACAACCACTATTTATCTTCTTTAACCTCTTCAAAGTCGGCGTCGACAACATCGTCATCAGCCGCGCCGGCTTCCGGGGCGGCCCCATCAGCCGCAGCCCCCTCACCCTCAGCATTTTCAGCATACATGGCTTCGGCCAGCTTATGTGAGACCTGCTGTAAACTTTCAAGAGCTTTCTTGATCGTCTCAACGTCATCACCATCTTTGACCGTTTTCAGCTGATTAAGAGCCGCTTCAATATTGGAGCGATCCTCGGCCGGAACCTTCTCACCCATATCCTTAAGACTCTTCTCGGTCTGATAGACTGTACTGTCGGCTTGATTACGCAGGTCGATCAGTTCACGTTTTTTCTTGTCTTCCTCGACATGAGATTCAGCATCTTTGATCATCTGCTCAATTTCGGCATCACTTAAACCGCTCGAGGCCTGGATCTCAACTGACTGCTCTTTACCGGTCGCCTTATCTTTAGCCGAAACGTGGACAATACCGTTAGCGTCAATATCGAAACTCACTTCGATCTGCGGCACTCCGCGCGGAGCCGCCGGGATTCCAACCAGTTCGAACTGGGCCAGACGTTTATTGTCGGCCGCCATTTCGCGCTCGCCCTGGAGGACGACAATACTAACCGCCGGCTGGCTGTCAGCCGCAGTTGTAAAAACCTGACTCTTTTTCGTCGGGATTGTCGAGTTCTTTTCGATCAATTTCGTACAAACTCCACCCAGGGTTTCAATACCCAAAGAGAGGGGAGTAACATCAAGCAACAAAACATCTTTGACATCGCCCTGCAGAACTCCACCCTGAATGGCTGCCCCGATCGAGACAACTTCATCCGGATTAACCCCCTTACTGGGCTCCTGACCAAAGATCTCTTTAACCTTCTGCTGAACCCGCGGCATCCGCGTCATCCCGCCGACCAGAATCACCTCACTGATATCTGAGGTTGCAACCCCGGCATCCTTCATCGCCGTACGACAGGGAGCCACAACCCGATCAACCAGATCAGCGACCAGGCTCTCAAGGGTTGCCCGGGTCAGTTTGACATTAAGATGTTTGGGCCCGGAAGCATCAGCCGTAATAAAAGGCAGATTGATATCGGTTTCCATGGAGCTGGAGAGTTCACATTTAGCCTTTTCGCCCGCCTCTTTAAGGCGTTGCAGAGCCATCTTGTCACCCCGCAGGTCGATACCATCACTTTTGCGGAATTCATCGGCAACATAGTCGATTATGCGATCATCGAAGTCTTCACCCCCGAGAAAGGTGTCACCGTTGGTCGCGTTGACTTCGAAAACCCCATCACCAAGTTCAAGAATAGAGATATCAAAGGTACCGCCACCAAGATCAAAGACCGCTACTTTACCCTCTTTTTTCTTATCTGCACCATAGGCCAGAGCCGCCGCAGTCGGCTCATTAATAATCCGCTTAACATCAAAACCAGCAATTTTACCGGCATCTTTGGTGGCCTGACGCTGACTATCATTAAAGTAGGCGGGAACCGTAATTACGGCCTCGGTTACGGGCTCGCCAAGATAGTCTTCAGCCGTCTGCTTCATCTTCTGCAAAATCATCGCCGAAACCTCAGCCGGACTAAACTCCTTGTCCCTGATTTTAACCCAGGCATCACCATTTTTTGCTTCCATAATTGCAAACGGCGTCTTATCCTTCATCTGCTTCACCTGAGGGGCTGCAAACTTCCGACCAATGAGACGCTTGACCGCAAATACTGTATCGGTGGGGTTGGTAACCGACTGACGCTTGGCCAGCTGTCCGACCAGACGTTCATCTTTATCGGTCAACGCGACAACTGAAGGCGTGGTGCGCACTCCTTCAGCATTGGCGATAACCTTGGCTTCGCCGCCTTCCATGACACTAACGCATGAGTTGGTAGTTCCCAAATCGATGCCAATAATCTTTCCCATCTCTTTCTCCTTTATCTCAAAAATTTTGCTTTTATATTAATTTTGACTCTATTACTATTGTTGGGCTTCAATCTAGGTATAGCCGCAGCAGAAATCAACCCTTCTAGCCGATTTCTTAAGATTTTGCCTTGGCGACCGTTACCATCGCCGGACGCAAGAGACGACCATGTAACTGATAACCTCGCTGCAACTCATTAAGCACCGTATTAGGGTCATGCTCATCACTCTCAATCTGGTTCATCGCTTCATGAAAGGCGGGATCAAACGGCGATCCGAGACACTCAACACACTCAACCCCCATCGCTTTAAAAACCGAGTCGAACTGTTCCAGAGTCAACTTAACTCCATCAACAATCACGGTCGGATCATCACCGGCATGGGCCAGGGCTCGTTCCAGATTATCTTTGACCGGCAAAAGCTCACGGACAAAACTCTCCCGGGCAAAACGGGCGAAATCATCCTTTTCGCGCTGCATGCGCTTACGAAAATTTTCCGCTTCTGCCCGTACCCTGAGCATCTGCTCCTGCAGCGAGGTATTAATTTTCTGCAAACCGTCAATTTCGGCTTCGAGGAGCTCGACTTCACTTTTCATTTCCGGAATCTCATCATTTTCCTCTGAACTGTTGTTTGCCGATTCGTGGCCATCAGTTTCACCCTCCTGCCCTTGTCCAGCAGACACCTTCAGGGAATCATCTTCGACTTGCGACTGCTCCAACTCAACCTCCTTCTGATTTACCTTCTTTTTATCTTTTTTTCGCTTAAGATTCTTCACCATAACTTTTCCTTATCTCTGCAAACTCTGGCTCATAGCATCAGCGATATAGTTTACCAATGGAATAATGCGCGAGTAGTCCATCCGGGTTGGACCGATAACCCCAACCTGACCCAATTTCCGGCCCTCACGCCCATATTTCGCGGTTACCAGAGAGCAGTGCCGCATATCCTCACAGCAACTCTCAGAACCGATAATCACCCGTAACGATTCTCCTTCCAGAGCCCCGTCCAGGATTTTCAGAATCGAGCCTTTCTCTTCAAAAGCTTTAAAAATCTCTTTCATCCGCGCCACATCAGTAAATTCATGATGCTCAAGCAGATTGAGTTTGCCATCAAGCATAACGTCACTTTGAGAATCTGGATTCTGGGCAAAAAAACTCCTACTTAAAGCCAGCACCTGGGCAAAAAGCTCATCATAACCCCGCTTGTCATTGGCCATCTCCTGCAAGACCTTACGCTTGATGCCATTTAAGGTGAGCTTGCCGAGCAAGGCATTCAGGTAGTTGGAAAAACGGTTAAGCTGCTCCTGCGAAAGCACTGTTTCAGACTCAAAAAGAACATTCTGGACCGCCCCTGAAACCGAAACAATGACAGCCAGGATGCGCCGTTTATGGAGCTTAACAAAACGAATATGACGCACCAGCATCTGGCGAAAATCGGGCAGGCTGACAACCCCGACATAAGGTGTCAACTGGGCCAGAGTAAGAACCCCATCTTGCAGGACCTCCTCAAGGCGGCCGCCCTGCAGATCCAAGCGGGCTTTGATCTGCAGGCGCGCTTCAGCAGAGACTGCGGAATAAGCCGGCAAACTGTTCACGTAAAAACGAAAGCCCTGATCGGTCGGAATGCGACCGGCTGAGGTGTGCGGCTGACAGAGAAAACCACTATCTTCAAGATCAGCCATCACATTGCGCAAGGTTGCCGGACTCAGTTTAAAGCGAGGACTGCGCGACAAAGTGCGGGAGCCAACCGGCTCACCACTGTGAATATAGTCCTCAACCACAGCTTTCAAAACTTTAATATGTCTTTCCGGCAAAGTTTCCATAAAACCTCAACCTGATTAACTGAAAATAAGGGCCTGAAAAGCAAAGCCCCGTTGGCACTCGACAACAAAGAGTGCTAACGGGGCTAACATAGCAATGGGCTTACCTGATTGTCAAGGGTGGTGGAAAACAAGCAGAAACAGAGACGGCAAATCAGTTGGGGTTTACTCACGGAAGCGCTTTTGATAGGGACAAATTTTTTTCATTTGTCATTTCCCCAAACTGTTACCAAGCCGTAAAACTACGTCACATTACTTATTTTTTAAAAGAAGGGAAAGCTCCTCAGGGGTCAGCACATAAGCTGGATCCTGTCGCCGTCCGCGTTTGAGCTGACGCCGTCCGACTCCTTTTCGTCGATCCACGCCAAGCCGTACTTTCGTCAATGAACGGAACCAATTTTTAAGGGACCACCCTCGGCGAGATGAGGCGATGCGCCGATCTTCCCGCCGCTCCTGATGTAAACGTCGATCAACATCCCGGCGTCGATCATAAACGCCGGAACGGCGCTCTTCCTCGTTCTGGAAAGCGGTTTTTTCTTTTTGCTCTTGCATATTGTAACTGAACTCCTTTGCCAAAAGGACAACAACATTTTATCCAAGATTGCTAACTTAAACTTTTAATCTCGTTCCCTGATTATACCCTGTCTCCGAAACCCCGAACCAGCAATATCTAAAAAAGCAGTGGTGGTTCTGAAGGGGGGGGATTTGGCGGCAAAGAATCCGGCTCGGATTCAGGCGATGGTGAGGAGGGGCCAAGGTAAAAAGCCCGACCAAAAAGTCGGTGGTAATCGCTCCACTCAATCTCGGAATTGTTAGAAGCGCTCATGTGGGAGTTGACGGCGGTCACCTTGGCATCGAGATCGTCGATGAAATTAAGGAGAATGGCTTCCTGGGTTTTGGGTCTTTTCGGGGAGCCGTACTCATATACGCCATGGTGGCTTAAGATGAGATGCTCAAGCAGCATCAGGGTCGTAGCCGGAAAACCTTTTAAAGATGTGGCTTTCTCCTGAATCATACGCACCCCGATCATGATATGACCTAAGAGACGACCACAAGTCGAGTAGTCAAGGCTGCGCTCATAGGTCAGCTCATGAATTTTGCCGATATCGTGGAGCAAGGCCCCGGTCAAGACCAGATCAAGGTTTATCTGGGGATAGAGTGGGGTTACTTTCAAAGCTAACCGGGCGACCCCTAAAGTGTGCTCAAGCAGACCCCCGAGCCAGGCATGATGCATCGCCTTGGCCGCTGGAGCCAGCGCAAAAGCTTTAGCGAACTCTTGGTCTTTGACAAAAAAGGCCTCGGCCAGACGTTTGAGCCAGGGATCCCGGATATCAACGATAATCTGGCAAAGCTCACGTTCCAAGGTCGGGATATGCTTATCTGTATGGGGCAGAAAATTGCGCGGATCGATCTGCCCCTGCCAGAGCTCAATAAAGTTCAGGGTCAGTTGCAGGTTATCGTTAAAAATCTGACTGCGCCCTCGGATATGAACACAGTCACCCTCTTTAAGAGCAGCCCCGGCCCGCTCGGCATCATCCCAGAGAAAAGCGGCCAGCTCGCCGCTGCGATCGCCAAGCTTAAGGTTTAGATAATCTTTACCATTGCGGCTGCGCGCTAGATTTTTACGACGCACCAGGAGTAGCATGTCAACCGCCTGATTCTCTTTAATATCAGCAATCTTAAGGTTGGAAATGGTCATAGCCCCCCTTTATACAAAGTGTGATTCGCGAGCCATCTTCGGCCATCACAAATACGCCCTCTACCGCCGTAACACGGCCAATTCTGGTCAGGTTTACAGCCGCTTTGGCCGAGATCATTTCGATTTGTGCGCGCCATTTCGGGGACGCCGTAAAAAGCAGCTCGTAATCTTCACCACCAGTCAGGAGAGAGGCATAATCAACCTGTTCAGCTGCGAGAAAATGGCGACCGGCAGGAGAGAGCGGCAGCTGGATATTATCAAGCTCTGCTCCAAGACCGCCGGCGGCGGTCAACAAATGATTAAGATCGGCTATTACCCCATCACTGACATCAAGCATCGCGGAAACGGCTCCGGAAGCGGCCAGCATCTCGCCCAAAGCGATCCGGGGAGAGGGACGCAGGTGACGATTTTTAAGAAAAGACGCACTCTGATTAAGGGCGTCTGGAACTTGCAACCCCCCTTGCAGGAGCTTGAGTCCCAAAAAACTGTCACCAACCGTACCGGAAAGATAGATATCATCAGCAACTTTTGCCCCGCCCCGTAAAATCGGCTTTCCCGAAAGGGCCAAACCGCAAAGCGTAACTGAAATCACCATCTGGTCAGCCTGTACGGTATCACCGCCGGCCAACTGCACGCCATACTCTTTTGCCAGCAACAAAAAAGCGCCAATAAAACTTTCAAGCCAGACTTTTTCAAGCCGGACGGGCAGAGCTAGAGAGAGATAAACACAGGATGGACTCGCGCCCATCGCTGCCAGATCGCTTAAGTTTACAGCCAGAGACTTATAGCCGAGATCGGCAGCCGAGGTATAACTGAGATCAAAGTGAACCCCCTCAACCAGCATATCCGTAGTTGTCAAGATTCCGTGGTCGAAAGCCGGTGTCCACCAAGCCGCATCATCACCGATGCCTAACTTGAGATCACCGGAAGCTTTCGGCAAACGTTCACGTAAAGCTTCGATGAAGCCAAACTCACCCCAATCAGCAATGGTTGGAGAATTTTTCATTCACTACTTTTCTTCCGACTCCGGGTCTTTTTAACCGGTTTTACGACCTCATCCGGGAGTGCCTCGGGCGCTCTGGCAAGAGCGTGGGTAACAACTTCATCAGCCATTTTAACCGGGATAATGGTCAACTGGCGGCGGATATTGGCCGGAATCTCTTCTAGATCTTTACGATTATCTTCGGGGATCAAAATCGTTTTCGCACCAAAGCGTAAAGCTGCCAGAACCTTCTCTTTTAATCCCCCAATCGGCATAACCCGACCGGTCAGCGTCAGCTCTCCGGTCATCGCCACATTACGATAGGCGGGAATCCCGGTCAAAGCCGAAAGGATCGAGGTCAACATCGTGACCCCGGCCGAGGGCCCGTCTTTCGGAGTCGCTCCGGCCGGAACATGGATATGGATATCATTCTCTTTAAAGATCTCAGCGGGCAAACCAAACTGGCGAGAACGGGAACGAATAAAACTCATGGCTGCCTGGGCTGACTCTTTCATGACATCACCTAAGTGACCGGTCAAAGAGAGATTGCCTTTACCCGGCATCAGCATGGTCTCGACCATCAGGACCACCCCGCCATAAGGCGTCCAGGCCAGACCGGTAGCAACCCCGGCTTGATCCTCGCCCTGGCCTCCATCGGGCATAAATTTAACCGGCCCCAAGAAACGGTGCAGGGAAGCCGGGGTAATCATGGTTTTGCCGACCTTCTCTTTTTCGGCCACCTTAGTCGCAACCTTACGACAGAGAGAACCAATCTCACGCTCCAGGTTACGAACCCCGGACTCGCGCGTATAGTTGTTGATTAAATCCAGTAAAGCCGGACGTGAAAAAGTTATATAGTCATCACTGATGCCATTCTCTTCCATCTGCCGAGGAATCAGGTAACGCTTGGCAATATTGAGTTTCTCTTCGTCGGTATAGCCGGAGAGCTCAATAATCTCCATGCGATCACGCAAGGCCGCCGGGATCGGATCAAGTGTATTTGCCGTCGTAATAAACATCGTATGCGAAAGATCGTAAGCCACATTAAGATAGTGATCGCTGAACTCGGAGTTCTGTTCAGGATCGAGCACCTCCAACAGAGCCGAGGCCGGATCACCGCGAAAATCGTTGCCAATCTTGTCGATTTCGTCCATCATAAAGACCGGATTTTTAGTGCCGCATTGCTTTAAGCCTTGAATAATCCGTCCCGGCAGAGCCCCGATATAGGTGCGCCGATGACCCCTGATTTCGGCCTCATCCCGCATACCACCCAGAGAGAGACGATAAAATTTGCGCCCCAGGGCGCGGGCCACCGATTTCCCCAACGAGGTCTTACCAACCCCGGGAGGCCCGACAAAACATAAAATCGGCCCTTTCATCTTATTTTTAAGTTTACAAACCGCCAGATACTCAATAATCCGTTCCTTGATTTTACCCAGACCAAAATGGTCTTCTTCAAGGATCTCGCGGGCTTTAGTAAGATTAAGATTATCCCGCGTCTTCTTATGCCAGGGCACCTCAATCATCCAATCAATATAGGTGCGAATAATATTGGCTTCGGCAGCATCAGGATGCATCCTTTCAAGACGCTCAAGTTGCTTGGTCGACTCATCTAAAGCCGCTTTCGGCATCTTGCATTTTTTGATCTTATCGCGCAGCTCCTCCATCTCAGCGGAGCGATCATCGTGATCGCCCAGCTCATTGCGAATCGCCTTCATCTGCTCTTTCAAGAAGTATTCGCGCTGGGTTTTGGTCATCTCTTCTTTGGCCGAATTCTGAATCTTGGCCTGCATCGTCAAGACCTGGAGCTCTTTGGCCAAAATTTTATTGATCTGATTTAAACGTTTAAGACCATCGCGCTCTTCCATAAAAGATTGAGCAACCTTAAGTTTGACCCCCAGATTTGAAACAATAAGATCGGCCAGGCGTCCGGGAAGATTAACATTGTCGAGAATCATCGCGACTTCTGGAGCAATCGGTTTACCCAGCGAGATCGCCTTTTCCAGACGATCCTTGACGCTGCGCATCATCGCTTCGGTTTTGAGATCAAGTTTATCCTTTTCGATATCCACAACCTTTTCAACCCGCACCTTGAACAGAGGCTCCCGCTGCACTACCTCAGTGATTGCGGCTTTGGCCAGACCCTGCACCAAGATCTTGACGCGGCCATCGGGCAATTTTAACATCCGCATGATCATCGAAATAGTGCCGACCCGATAGACTCCGCTACGATCCGGATTCTCTTCTCTAAGATCCTTTTGCGTCACTAAAAAGATGAGACGGTCCCCGGCCAAAGCTTCATCAACCGCTTTAATGGAGGCCTCACGACCGACAAAAAGAGGCATAATCATAAAGGGAAAAACGACCACATCACGAACCGGCAACAACGGCAATTCATCCGGCAAAACCAACTCTTCACCCTCACCATTGCCCTCTGCTTGAGCTTCGCCGGAACCCTCTTCGATAACCGCCAGAACATCTTCAAGTTCAAGCTGTTCACTTATCTCCTCAAGCTCAACCACCTCGGCATCAACCACAACTTCAACCTCACCTTCAGGGCCTGACTTCAGTTTGGCCTTTTTATCACTGGCAGCCTCTTCTCCAGCTTCATCCTTAGAACCCGTTTCATCATCAGGCAAAGGAAGATCCTCTTCCCGCTTTTTTTTATCATCACTCACTGGTTTCACCCTTTTGCAAAATTAAATGGTAGCTTTACGACAATACAACTTAACTAAATTTATAGTGCTCTCGTAAACGCTCTGAAAGTTTCTTGGTTAACTCAAAAACCCTAACCGCCCGGGCTGGTGTCAGAGAACCGGCCCCACAGCTTGGCGAAACAAAACTGCGCTCCAAAATAGTCTTGAGCGGCATTTTCACACTACTCAGTTTCTCGATTTGCGCTTTCAGCAAAGCGAACAGGGAGTCCACATCCTCCCCATCGATAGCGGCACTGGTCGGCACTACGCCCCAAGCCAAATAACCGCCATCGCCCAGAAACTTCTCGAGCTCCTTTTGATAGAGAAGCAGGTTCTCTCCATATTCATAAGCATCAAAGTTCAACAAGTCAACCCTGGTATCGAGGAGCAAAGACCAATCGGTGTTGCCACAACAATGGACTCCGGTCAAACCTGCAAGACCTTCGCTGACCTCATTTAAGAGACCCCGCACCTGTTCTCGAGAGAGCGTGCAAAAAGCTGTACCAAAAGAGACCATATAGGGTTCATCGAAGAAGGTAAGCGTCGGCAAGCCCGGAAAACAGCGCTGGAGAAAGGCCTCCTGCCAACGGGCTTTCATATTCAGATGTTTGACTACAACATCGGCCAGAGTGGGATCATAAATAATCGATTTTTTTTGGAGATCAGTCACCCCGAGACCAAAACTGATCGGCCCCGTCACATGCCCTTTAACCAGAATCGGGGCTTTTTGCTTATATCGTTCCGCCAGAGCCGGCAGACCCTGCCATAAACCGCTGGCCCGTTCCCGACTGATGGCAAAGTAGTCGAGCTCAGCCGCCATCACAGCCTCATAAAAGCGAGTTAACTGATCAGCAAAATCGGCTTGTTCAGGATCAAGGCAAAAACGCTCGCCGACAACATCAAGAACCGCTCCCGGCAAGCCCTCACCATACTGGACATACATCCCTTCCAGAAAGGAGCGATTGGGAAGTTGCGGCCAGAAAGGAGCTTCCGGCAAACAGTTGGCAATCAGGTCGAGAGTTGACTCGACTTCGGGCTGCGGCAGACTGCCGATAGCAATCGCCATACAACGTGGTAAAAAGGTCTTGCGTAAGGACGAACTAACCACAGATATCTCCGTATCCAACAAATAGCAGAAAAAGATAAAAAGAGTAAAAAATATGCAATTCTCACAAAACTATCGGTATTTTCTCTGAAAAACTCCATTTCTTAACATAAATCTCTCAATTTTAGCAACCATTTTACCTCCACTTCCAGCTATTTATTGACAATTGATCATATTTTTACTAACCAATCAAAATGACTTTTCCCTGGCACATAGAAGCACTCAACCCAGCCTTTGGTGATCCGGGATTTTTCCTCCGGCACCGCGACAGCGGCCAAGCCCTGCTTTTTGATCTCGGCGACCTGCACAGGCTCGCGGCCAAACAACTTTTAAAGATTGCGCACATCTTTATCAGCCACGGCCATATCGATCATCTGATTGGCTTTGACCATCTTTTACGGATGAACTTAAATCACGCCAAACACCTGCATCTCTATGGACCACCGGGAATTATCGCAATCATCGGGCACAAACTCCAAGGTTACTGCTGGAACCTGACAGCCCACCACGAACTCTTGATTACAGCTCATGCGATCCATGAAAAAAATATCGAACAATGTACTTTTGCCTGCCGCCATAAATTTCACCCTGAACCTATAATCTCAATACCCCGCAATAGTTTTGAAATCAGTAAAAACCCGATTTACAGCATGGCTGCAGCCACCCTTGACCATGACATCGACTGTCTCGCCTTCACCCTTACAGAACCTTTGCAGATCAAGTTCGACATCGAAAAACTTAAAGCCAGGGGCTGGCCTCCCGGCCCCTGGCTCAGCCAAACCCACCACCACCTGCAATCAGAAAGTCCGGCGGAAACCCTAATTGAGATTGCCGGGCAGAGCTATCAACTCCAGGAAATTGCAGAGGCGGCTGCCAACATCACTCCTGGATTAAAAATCGCCTACGTAACTGATACCGGCTTCAACCTCGAAAACCGCCAAAAACTTCTGCCTCTAATAGCTGGCGCCGACCTCCTGCTCTGCGAAGCGGCATTCCTGGAAAAAGCTGCCGACAAAGCTGAAAAAAGTATGCATTTGACTGCCGCTCAAGCAGGTCAACTGGCCTGCCAGACCAATGCCAAAGCGCTTAAGCTTTTCCACTTCTCGCCACGCCATGCCGATGAAAAAGCGGAGTTCTACCGCCAGGCCGGAGAATACTTTAACGGCCCCATAAGTTAAAGAAAAACCAGCTTAGTTAAAAATTTCTCACGAAAAAGAGATTGCTTTGTCAACCACCTTCTGCTAATTTTAGAGGTTGCTTTACAGTAAATATCTCAGCCTGACGATAACCCTGCAGAGAACTTACCAGCAAAAATTTAAATTTAACCAACAGAGCCCACGATGCCCCTGAAACAACTGGCAAATTTCTTCTCTAGCTACCAACCCGAAAGCAAAATCTCGACCGATACGGTACGGGCGGCTGTCCTTTGTCCATTGTACATCGATAAAGGCGTTCTCAAGATACTCTTTATTAAACGTTCGCAAACGGTTAAGGTTCATAAGGGTGAAATCTCTTTCCCCGGCGGCGTCAAAGAGGTCGAGGATTTTTCTCTGGAGGTAACCAGCACCAGAGAAACAGAGGAAGAGATCGGCGTCAAGGAGAGTGACATCACCATTTTCGGCGGCCTTGATGAAGTCAACACGACCACCGGCTTTCTGGTCTCACCCTTTGTCGGCAGCATCCCTCACCCCTACCGGTTCAAGCTCTCGGTTGCTGAGGTCGACAGCCTGATAAGCTTAGCAGTTGATGATTTCCTTGAACCTCGCAATAAAATTGATTTCTATTATTTTAATGGTCGCAGCCTGCAGCCCCAGCTGGCCTACAATATTAACGGACAGATAATTTGGGGAGCCACGGCAAAAATAATGTGGCAATTTTTAGAATTGGGCAAAGAGCATAATCTTTTTACAAAGCCAGCGGCGCGATCTTTCCATCTCGCCAGCTGAAAACCGAGCCTGCAACCTAACCATTTTCAGATCACAATTTTCAGGAATTGACATGTTAAACAAAAAATTTACCCCTCTCCACGGCATCGCCATTCTCCTCTGCCTCCTCTTTATACTCAATCCGACACTCTCTGAAGCGGCCGGAGAGACCCGCTATATCTCTGATAAAATCAGGATCTATGCCCGGGCCGGGGCAGGTACCGAATTCAAACTGATCGCCCCCCTGATCACGGGTGATGCTGTCACCCTTACAGGCGAGAAAAAAGAGGACTGGGTCAATATAAGATATGGCAAAAACCGTGAAGGGTGGATCCAGGAACGTTTTCTGACGGCGCTCGAACCCTCCGCCAAACGCCTGGCCAAAGCTAGCGCCAAGGTGGCCCAACTCGAACAAAGCACCAAAGCCAAGATCGTCTCGCTCACCGAGACCAATAAGGAGTACCGTATCGGCAATACCGGACTGCTCCGCGAAGTCAAACAACTGCGTAACAAACTCCAGAAAGTCGAAAAAGAGTATAAAAACCTGCGGGAAGAGTCGGCAACATTTCTCGAACTCCAGGCCAAACACAAAAAACTGATCACTGAAAACCAGGTCCGCCAAGAACGCGAAGCCACTATCCTGGCTGAGTGCGAACTCTTGAAAACAGCCTATCGGATCAAATGGTTTCTCGCCGGTGGCGGTGTCCTCTTGATCGGTTTTTGCATCGGCCTGCTCATGCAAGCCTTCCGCAACCGCAAAAAAAAGGGTCCCGGTTTAAGTTTTAAATAATTGCAGAATATCTAGGAGGCTGTCCGAGAATGCCCTTTTTCCCCAGCTCAGCGTTATTTTTTGAAAATAATGCTCGAAATACTAGATGTATATCTGTGCTTATTTTCAAAAAATGCCTCGATCTGAGAAAAAATTTCTATTCTCGGACAGCCTCCTAGGAGAACACGATTGCAGCAAGTAATGCTCGGCAATGAAGCGATGGCTCGCGGCCTTATCGAAAAAGGTTGCACCTTTACCTACGCCTATCCCGGCACCCCATCTTCGGAGATTTTGCCGGCCTTTATCCAACAGGGAGATGACGAAAAAGTTGTAATCCACGGGCACTGGTCGGTAAACGAAAAAATTGCCCTCGAATCAGCCTTCACCGCCGCCATGACCGGCATGCGCAGTGCCGCAGTCATGAAGCAGGTCGGTTTAAACGTTGCCGCTGATGCTTTTTTGAGTATTGCCTACCTTGGCGTCAATGGCGGTCTGGTCATTATCAGCGCCGATGACCCGGGCCCCAACAGTTCACAAACCGAACAGGACAGCCGGATGTTTGCGATGCTCGCCAAAGTCGCGGTCTTTGATCCGGCAACCCCGCAAGAGGCCGCTATTTTTGCTGGCCGAGCCCTTGAACTCTCCGAAGAGATCGGTCTACCTGTACTCTTAAGGCCAACCGCAACCCTCTGTCATGCCCGGCAAAATATCACCCTAAAAACGATTGCCCAAGAACCGCGAAAACCAGAATTCATACGCCAACCGCAACGCTGGGCGGCGACCCCCAAACACCGCTTTCTCCTGCATCAGGAGCTCAATCAAAAACTGCTTGAGCTGGCGGCTGACCCGCGTTTTAATTTCGCCACAGATGAGAGCGGCCAAAAAACATCAACTCCTTATGGCATTATCGCCTCGGGCTGCGCCTGGGCTTTAACCGCCGACCTCCTCAAAGATCTGCCGGAGAAAGAGTTGCAGCAATTTACACTCTACAAAGTCGACCTGCCCTACCCTCTCCATAAAGAGGCCGGACAAACCCTGCTTGCCCGCCATCAGAGATTATTGGTCGTCGAGGAGAGTATGCCGGTAATTGAGTATCAGCTGGGGGATCTTAAAAAGATCTGCGGCCGGCTTGACGGCACGATCCCCGATGCCGGGGCCTTGAATCCAGAAATCATCAGGACAGCCCTTGATCGCTTATCTGAAAAACAAACCCTCTCGGCCCGCACTGATAAAATTGATGCCCCTCCCGGCAAACGCCCCAGCCTCTGCCCCGGCTGCCCTCACCGTTCAAGCTTTTACGCGCTCAAGAAAGCTTTGCCCAAAGGTATCTATGCCGGGGATATCGGTTGCTACACTTTAGGCATAAATTTAAACGCTTTAGACAGTTGCCTCTGCATGGGAGCCTCAATCTCACAAGCGGGCTCTTTTTACCAGACTTTTGCCCGCTGCGGCGATAAGGTCCCGCCGATTGCCGCGATTATTGGCGACTCGACCTTCTACCACTCCGGCATACCGGCCTTAGTCAACGCCCGCTGGGAGGGCAGTCGTTTTGTCCTTTTGCTGCTCGATAACAGCACCACGGCCATGACCGGCAACCAACCCACCCCGGCGGCCGGTTTCCGGGCCGATGGCAGCCAGGGCCCGGAACTGAAACTTGAAACTATAATTAAAGGTTGCGGCATTGAAAAAATCACAGTTGTCGATCCCTACCAGCAAAGTAATATGATCGACAGCCTCAAAACAGCCTGGGAATATGCGCAAGACCCGCAAGGCGGTATCGCTGTCGTCATTGCCCGACGCGGCTGTTTGATGATTCCTGAAGAACGCCAGCAGTTACAATCGGTCCAGATGACAATCACTGATGACTGCACCGGTTGCGGCTATTGCATGAAAGCTTTTGAGTGTCCAGCCCTGACCCTTAAGGTCAACGACCCGGAAAATCGAGTGACAATTGACCAGGTAACCTGTGTCGGTTGCGGTCAATGCCTCGAGATCTGCCCGCAAGGGGCTATTATCATCAGCAAATCAGGAAATTAAAATGACTAACTGTAAACTTCTTATTGCCGGACTTGGCGGCCAGGGGGTGGTTTTCCTTTCCCGATTAATCAGCCAGGCCGCCCTTTTAGCAGGCGATAATTTTATCACTTATGAAAGTCATGGCATGGCCATGCGCGGCGGTTCGGTTACCAGCCAGGTCAAAATCGGGGATTACAATTCACCTTTGATTGGCGAGCAAGCAGCCGATATTCTCCTGGTTTTAGCGGCCGACGAATATGAACGTAACCGGCATTTTGTCAAACCCGGTGGTACCTGCCTGATAAATAGCGACCAACCATTTGCCGACCTCCCACCAGAAAACCTGATGCCGGCCACGAACATCGCCGTCGAACACAACCTGGCGAAAGCGGTAAATCTGGTTTTCAGCGGTTGGGCCGCCCAACATCAAAGTTTTCCCTACAGCTTTACCCAGATGCAGGAAGCCGTCAAGATGATGGCGGTCTCTCCCGCAATAGAAACGGCCAATCTCAAGGCCCTTGAGATTGGCCGCCAACAAAAACCTTAGTTTAACTGCACCGGTCGAAGCAATCACATAATAAATAGTCGCTCAATCAACTGCGGAAATATTTGAAACGACATAGCCGTGCTCTTTTAAGCTCTCAGAGAGCGCTTCCACATCGACATTTTTTACCCGAAAAACCAACTCCCGGCGCCCCTCAATCGGGATGTCATCAACCAACACTAAGCTCACCAGAATTCCATTCAAGCTATCCAGGGTCTCAATCACCTGGATAATCTCATCCTGCTCCTTGGGAAAGTTATCCAAGGTTATCCGGGTCGACTCTTTATGGGTCGCGCCCAGCATCTGGAGAAAAGCCCGATAGATATCGGACTCCGTTATAATCCCGACGAGATGCCCGTTTTCAACCACCGGCAACGCCCCAACCCTATATTTAGTCCCCAAAACGGCAGCTTTTTCCATCGTCATATCAGGCGGACAGGTGACCACGTCCCGCGTCATAATCTCCTCGACCGTCATCTTGGCCAGGAGATAGTTAAGCTCATGGATACTGAGACTGGTCGCTTTCGAGGGTTGCGCTTCACGCAACCCGGAAAGGGTTACGATACCAATCAATTTATCACCTTTGAGTACCGGCAAGCGCCGAATTTTGTGATTCCTCATGATTTTTTTGGCATCAATCACCAAAGTGTCAGCACTCACTGTAATCGGGTTACTCTTCATCCAATACTTAACAAACATCTGCGACTCCTTATGGAAAACAGCATCAAATTACAAATCTTTCCAGCTCTCCTATCAATCTGACTTTAAGAGAACCAGCGCTTGCAGCGCTTATAGTGCTTGACATCCTTAAAACTCTTTTTGCCGACACCGATGTGGCCGAGATAGAACTCTTTGACATCAGGATTGTGACACAAAGTTTCACAGGCGCCATCCAAGACGACCCGACCGCCTTCCATAATATAGCCGTAATCCGCAACCTGCAGGGCCAGATTTGCATTTTACTCGACCAGCAAAATAGTGGTGCCTTCATTTTGGTTGATACGCATGATGATCTCAAAAAGCTCTCTCACCAGCAATGGAGCCCGGCCTCGTGACGGCTCATCAAGCATCATCAATTAGGTTTAGACATGAGAGCCCGGCCGATGGCCAGCATCTGTTGTTCTCCCCCACTGAGATAGCCGGCAACCTGGCGATGGTGCTCATTCAAACGCGGAAAATAACTGAAAACAGTCTCAATATCAAAATTTATCCGATCCCGATCTTTACGGATATGGGCCCCGACGATCAAATTTTCGGTTTTCAGATTTAAGCAGACCCGATATCGCTTTGAGAGTGGTTGTTTTACCGGCGCCGTTAGCCCCCAACAGGGTCACAATTTTCCCCTCAGGCACCGCCAATGACATCCCTTTCAAGACCAGAATAACCTCGTTGTAGACAACCTCAATATTGTTAACTCTGAGCATTACAGCCATCAGGCAACTCTCCAGACCTTCAACGACTCAATAAGACCTCTTTAACCAGAAC
>CAYWGC010000021.1:39907-53859 GCA_964457755.1 uncultured Thermodesulfobacteriota bacterium
CATCAGGCAACTCTCCAGACCTTCAACGACTCAATAAGACCTCTTTAACCAGAACAAAATGACCTTTCTGAACCTGGTAAATTCGCAAACCCATCGACCCTTTATGGCTGAGAGTACTGAAGGAGATCGGCACAGTCAAGCCCCCAGTAACAAAATTTTTCATATTTTCCAGAGCTTCTTTAATTTTGGGACCAGTAATTTCACCTTGAACCTGACTGATCGCTTCGGCCATCACCTTCATCGCCGTAAAACCTTGAAAATAGTTTACTGTCTGAATCTTTCCGGGATGGTATTTTTGACTGCTCATTTTTGCTTGTTCGACCCCCGCGCCGCTATCTTCCCAGGTACAAAAAGGGTTAGTCCAGTAACACCCTTCGGCGGCAGCGCCAGCTAGAGACGCGATCTTGGCACTCATGGCCCAATTTAAAGCAAAAAATTTGGTTCGCAAGTTAAGCTTTTTAGCATCTTTTAAAATCGTCGCCATCACTGAGGTCTCCTGCACAATTGCAAAATCAGGATCAGCTTTTTTCATATTGAGAAGCTGGGGCGTAGCGGCCAGAGCCCGCAAACTTATAATCGGTTTAACCACCACATCAATCCCGATCTTTTTGGCATAATCGTCGGCACCAGGAAAGTTGTGACCTTGAAACTTGACTGTAAAAAAGGGGGAGCGGCCAAAACCGGTATCACTATAGATAAAAGCCACACGCGGATTGCGGCTCTTATCAGTCCAGGTATCTTTAATAAATTTCAGGACAACCCGAGCCTGATCGGCATAGGTTGTTCCCACCATAAAGTTATAGGGAGTCAGCCTGGGGTCAGTTAAATGCTCTGAATAAGAGGCGGAAAAGTAGGGAATTTTATCCTTTTTAATCAGAGGCGACATCGCCTCGGTATCGCCGGTTCCCCAGCCCTGAATCGCAACCACCTTCTCATGCTTGAATTTTTTATAGGCCGCCAACGCCTGTGGAATTTTATAGGCGTAATCAATATCCAACAGCTCTACCCGCAAACCATTGATGCCACCTTTCTCCTCATTCAGATAACGCACATAGTCGCGTACCCCTTCAGCATATGGGGTACCGACCGAACCGGTACCACCGGTGATATCAAAAAGCCCGCCAATCTTGATCGTCTCAGCCGCCCATGTCGGGATCACGCAAAGCAACGTCAGGAAAATGGCGACCATACCGATCTGAATCTTCTTCATCTTTTAATCTCCTTTGCCATAAAAAAATTTGGTTCTCATTAGGGACCGAACCAACCCGCAACAATCCCTAAGCGTCCTGAATATTTTCATCTTCACATCTAAGAGAAAGGCCAGAGTTTCCAGTAGGCTTTAACCATCTGCCAGCGGTGAGCCAGGTCATCGGGTTCGTAGACCAAGAAAGCAATTTTGTGCGGCGGCAGAGCTGTAATATCCCTGTCTTTGAATAGGATACGCCCTCTCTGCGGCCGATAGAGACCACTTATAACATTGAACAGACTCGACTTTCCGGCCCCATTGGGCCCGATAATCGAATAAATTTCTCCTTTACCTACCTTAAAGTCAAGACTGAGCAGAGCATTGACTCCGCCAAAACTCAAAGAGATGCTCTCAGCTTCCAGAATTACCTGCGATTCCGACCTTTTTTCCTCTGCCTGCATAACTCTATACCATTGAAATCACAACCTAAAACATCTTTATATAAGCATTCAACTATACTATATAGAATTTATTTGTCAATCTAAATTGACACCTTCCAGACAAAGCCAGAGCCTTCCCCCCTACCCCCCCATGCCAACAACGCTTGATCAATCTTCCGCAACCTGTCAGGCAATTTAAGTTAATAAAAATCTTGACAAATAGAGGGGCATAATTATACTAACGCCTCGATTTTCAATTAATGTATACTTGAGGCCCGCAACCCGGAATTTAATTAGTGCGCCCATAAACAAGTACCTCACAGGACATAATGACTCCCCAAACTCAAAGCTTGAGCGATCAATCTCTAACCCGTTACCGAATCGGCGAGATTGGCAAACTCCTCGACCTAAGCACCAGAACCATTCGCTATTATGAAGAGATCGGCCTGCTCAATACGGTTAAACGCATAGAAGGCGGGCGCCGCATCTACACTGAAGATGACCTGCGCCGTCTGCGTTTCATAAAAAAGCTAAAACTCTTAGGACTCTCTCTGGGCGAGATGGCGGAACTCGAAAACCACTATAACCGGCACCGGACCAACAAAAAGGTTCTACCCAAGGTCGCCGAACTTCTGCATCGCCACAGCAACGAAATCGAGTCTCGACTAAATGAGCTCGGAAAACTCAAAAAAGAGATCAATGACTACCTGAACCATATCGAAGCTAAAATAATGGACTCTTTAGATGACTCTACCTCCTGAACTACCCTCATCATATAAGCTGGTTCCCGCTGGCGAAATTGCGCAACGACTCAATCTGGCGCAAAAGGCTCTTGACGAATCTGAGTTCGACGGCCTTTTAATCCTCCAGAATATCGACCGCTACTACTTTACCGGCACTTTTCAGGATGGCATCCTCTGGTTGCCGGCTACGGGCGCTCCAATTTTCTGGGTCCGCCGCAGTCTCGCTCGAGCCCACCAGGAGTCGCCACTCCAGGATCTGCGCCCCCAACCAGGCGACAGCAGCAAACTGGCAAATGAATTAAGCTCGGCAATTGCCCCCCACAGCCATATCGGCCTCGAATTGGATGTCGTTCCCGCGCGGATTGCTGCCCGCTTCCAACGTCTCCTGCCGGAATCCTGCAAAATCAGTGACGCCTCTCCCTTGATCCGTAACTTAAGGGCCTGCAAAAGCCCCTACGAGATCTCCTGTATCAAAAAAGCCGCTGCGATCATGGATCAGGTCATGGAACATGCCGCATCAATCCTGACCCCAGGCATCAGCGAGGTTGAGCTGATGGCCGAACTTGAGCACCAGGCCCGGCGTTTAGGACACTTAGGCATTGTCCGTATGCGGGGCTGGAACAACGAACTTTTTTTTGGCCACACTATCAGCGGGGCCGATGCCGCCCGACGCGGCTATCTCGACTCCCCGACTAATGGCCTGGGTTTAAGCCCAGCCTTCCCGCAAGGTGCCGGTTACAACCTGATTCAGGAAGGGGTTCCCATCAGTATCGATTTTATGGTCAACTATGAAGGCTACCTGGCCGATTTAACCAGAATGCTCTGCCTTAATGACCCCGGTGAAGATTTTTGTCGGGCTCACGAAAATCTCCTGACCCTTAATCGAGAATTAGTTGCGGCCCTAAGACCTGGAAACGAATGCGGTGATATTTTCAACCTCTCCCAAAATCTGGCCCATGATTTTGGTTTTGCTGACTACTTCCTCGGACACGGCCCTGACCAAGTTAGTTTCGTGGGTCACGGCGTCGGCCTCGAAGTCGACGAATTTCCCTTCATCGCCCGCGGCAACCGCATGCCGCTAAGAAACGGCATGGTAGTCGCAATGGAACCCAAAATCACCTTCCCCGCCGGCCATAAATCCCCACCTCCCCACAGCAAAGTTCCGGCTTCCGCCGTAACTACAGAAACCACCTACCTGATAACTGATGATTCCACCATTCCCCTGACCCTCTCACCGGAAAATATTAGAATCTTAAGAAGATAACATTAAAAATATCTAAAAATCAGTTGACAAACAGTGGTTGAAATGATATTTCGCCACGATAATGCTAAAAAACTGTTATACATATTTCACAAAATCAGTCCGCAAAACTTAATTAAAAACAGATAATTTTGTCGCTCATCCATTTTGTCTAGACCAGTAAAAAATAAAAAAAGGAGGGGAGAGAATATTTAAGTTACTGTGAAAAGCAAGAAAGCGGCAGACAACTATTCAACCGAGCAAAAAAGTAACAAGCAACACATTAAATTTGGCGAACGGAGTGATAATCGCCTTTAGGAGAAGGTGGGATCAGCCCCAAGCCAATTAATTTAAGTTGATAAGGTGAAAGTTTTAAGCAGTTCAATTCAAGAAAAGGAGTAATACCGATGAAAAAGAGTTATCTAGCATTACTGGTGAGCATTATCTTTATCGTCACCACGGCCGGCTTATCATTTGCCGCCATGGGTGAGATGGGGCTCAAAAGTAAAGACATCAGTGTCAATTTTTTTGGTAGTTTGAAGACCTATCCGGTTATTATGCAGGATTTTGATTTCAATGATGATGATACCGCACGCGATTTCACCATTGATGAAAGCGGCAAAGGTGCAGATCACTATGTCCGCAACGAGTTCCGTATGGGTTGGGCTGGCAAAGGCGAAAACTGGAGTTTTTTGGCTATTCTCGAGTCCGAATTTACTTTAGATAAATACAATGGGGACCGGGGCGGCGATCAAGCCCACGGTGACATTATGGACATGGGCATGACGGGTGAAGATTTTGGCGTTGAAAAACTTGATTTCACCTACAATTTCGGCCCTTTTATACTTGAAACCGGCTGGAACACCAAGTTTTTAGATATCAAGACCGGTGGTCTGGTCTACGGTGATGACCATCCCTATATCGGCCTCAAAGGTAAAATCGGCGACATCGGTAGCTGGGAAGCCCTATACCTGATCATCCAGGAAGACATGGACCCCGGTATTGATGCCGATTCAGGCGACTGGAAATGTTACACGTTGAAAGGCATTTTTAACGTTGGCGACATGAAGATCAGCCCCTTCTACGCTTTCAGTGACAACCGCGACTCCGGCAAAGCTCAATCACACTATTTCGGCGTTGAAGGCTACGGTAAAATCGGCATGTTTACGCCGCGCTTTGAAGCTGTTTATGTTGACGGTGAACAGGATGACACCGATATGGATATTCAAGGTTTTGCCGCTTTCGCGTCCCTTGAAATGAATATCAGCAAAGCTTTTAATCCTTATATCGGTGGTACGTTCCGTTCCGGTGATGATGACGCTAACGATGATGATATCGATGCCTTCAACAGCATCACCAATATCACCCGCTACACCCCGACCTTTGGTATGGAAAATTCGATGATTAACCTCTATAACACAACCTTAGGTAGCCACCTTTATGCCAATGATTTTGATATGCTGGGTGGCGGCGGTAGTGGTTACGGCGGGATCTCCAACTCTGCTGGTGCTAACTCCCCCGGTTTGATCACCTTGGGTCTGGGTTGTAAGGGTACCATCGACAAATGGTCCTACAAAACTCAGCTCCAGTATTTCATGTTTGAAGATGAAGGTGCCCTTGAAGATTATTACGGTGTAAAGATTGATGATGAAGTGGGATTGCAGTTTGATGTAAGCGCGACTTACAAGTTCAGCAACCACTTCTCACTCGGTAACACCTTTTCGGTTTTTGATCCAGGCGATGCTATCGAAGATATATATGGTGATGATAACGAAGATATAGCCTTACTCAACACGATTGAAATGATCTGGAAATGGTAGATCTTACCTGACCAAAAGTTTATGACAAAATAAAAAAGGTCCGCCCCTCTAAAGGGCGGACCTTTTTTTATCTTGCTTTATTTTGCAAAGAGCCTTAAATTACTAGATAAAAAAATTAATATAACTGCTATTTTGCAAGGTTAAAATTGAACCCGGGAAACATTCGGATATCATATCTACAATTTTTTTAATTATAACAAAAATCGCGGACTTTTAAAGATGAACTCTAAAAAATTCCTTCAGAGTACACTCTGGCTTATATTTATCTTATCACTATCCTGGCTCGTCCCCCCGGCAGCTTCCGCGAATCAATGGCAACCATTAATAGCAAAAGCCCGCAATCTGCTCGGTGAAGGCAATGCTCCGGTCGGAACCGTTTTTTCTCAACAAGATAATACCGTCATCATAAATCTCCACAGTCCTACCTGTCAACCCGGAATGACTCTGGCAGTTAAAGGTAACACGATGCCCGGTGTACCGCTGGCCTTACAGAATACGATTGCAACGATCACTATTAAGCAGAGATCCGGCAACCAGGCCCGGGGAACCATCACCACAAACGCCTTACGGCTAGCTCCGGGAACCCCGGTTTTTTTACCAAATTTCGACGCCCTCTATCTCTACACCAACCTTTCCCGGCCCAATACCTGCGCTCCCTACCTGGAGCTGGTCAAGGAATTACAACTATCGCGAACCCACTATACTGAACTTCAAGCCAGCGGCACAAGCCGCAAACCGTTAATAATCCGTTTTGAAACCCAATATAACCAACTGACTGCGACTTTAGTCGATCATAAAAATATTATCTACTTTAAACAGATATTCACACTTCCTTACGCCCCTCAAGTTACCAGGCCATTTAATACCGGACTTAATCTCAAAACAAACGCCGACTCAAATAAATCATTTAACTCCATCACTAAAACCAATACCGTAAAATTATTTAACCGGATCTCGATAAAAAAACATTACAAACGCTTTGTTTTTGCCGACCTAAATGGCAACGGTAGTAAAGAACTGGCCATGGTTAATAAACAATGGCTTGAAGTTTTTATTATTAAAAATAATAAACTGGCACCAATCTACCGTCTCCACCTACCTAAGTCAGATTGTATTATCGGGCTCCATAATGGAGATTTTAACCATAATGGCAGAGATGAACTATATATCACGTCGGGAATTTTTGTAACCGACATGGAGAGACAAGACACTCAACTAAGTTCATCTATTATTGAACTGGAACAAAAAAAATTAAAGCTTCTCGATAAAAGTCTGCCCTATTATTTAAGAACCATGGAAACCAGAGAGGCTAAAAAAGTTCTGCTGGCTCAGGAAAAAGAAGAGTTCAAACAATACAAGACACCAATAAAATGGGCTGGACTTTACAAAAATAAACTGGCCGTAAAAAAAGAGTACCGGGAAGCTCGAGGAGTTTATTCAATCTATAATTTCACCCTCAACCCAAGCAGCAAAAAACAGGTGATCGTTCTAGATATGAAAGGTAATGTCGGCGGTTATGACGCCCCGACCGAAGAGTTGCTCACGGTCGTTGATGATTCCTTTGGCATTTACGAAGAAACCAGCTATCCACAGAAATTGGCTGAAGCAATTTATGAAGGGAGTTTCAATATAAAGAAAAATCATGTCTCACGCTATCCTTCATCTCGATTTACATTAAACAACGCCCTCAATCAACAATCTTTTTTAATAAAAAAGGAGCGCCAGGTTAATCCCGATATAATTGAGAAAGGGATTGCAATGGTCAAAGGTCAAAACAAAGATACCGATCAAGTTGTTGGCCTTCGCTGGAAAGAGGGTACCAGCATAGAAAAAAGTTGGGAATCGCCCTCCATTCCTCGAGATATTATCGATTTTGGATTTACAAATATAAATGGTGCAAGCACCCTCGTACTAATGACAAGAAATGATGATGGCAAATGTTTTCTTGAGATGGTAAAATAAAACATCTGACGAAGATCATGACCGATCATGATAATCTTTTACTGAAAAAGAAAAAAGTATACTAATGAGCGATGATCATCAGGTTAAAGAGATTGGTTTTATACCAAGCGTCGATGTAGCGTTAAAACGTATGAAAAAAAACGGCATCTGGGTAAGTGAGAGAATTTTTAACCTTGCACTTAAACAATCGGGCGAGAAATAAATAATGCAAAAGATTTATGGCGTAATTTTAGCGGGTGGCTCTGGAACCCGGTTCTGGCCTTTGAGTCGACACCAGAAACCAAAACAGCTAATCCCCCTGCTCTCTGGAAAAACGACTCTGGAGGTCACGGTTGAACGCTTGCTGCCTTTTATTCCGGCCCGCAATTTGATGGTCGTAACCAACCAGGAGCAATACCAGGATGTCGTTGAAAATCTGCGGTCTCACCTTACGGAAAAGCAGATAATTGCCGAGCCGCGCGGCCGCAACACGGCACCGGCCATCGCCTTAGCTGCCCAACTCCTGCAGGATGAAGCTGGTGAAGATGCGATAATGATGGTCTTTCCTGCGGATCACTACATCGGCGACCAGGCTCGTTTTCATCTACATCTCCAACGAGCGGCTGAGTGTGCAACCGACGGCAGTTTGGTAACCCTTGGCATCAAACCAAACCGACCCGAAACCGGCTATGGCTATATTCAAGGAGGCAGCCCCCTGCCCGGCAACGACGATCAGGAGCTGACCGCTTTCAGAGTTGCAAGATTTGTCGAAAAACCAGACTATCGAACGGCGGCGACCTATTTGATGGAGGGCGGCTATTACTGGAACAGCGGCATCTTTATCTGGAAAACCGGAAGTATCCTGAAAGAGATCGCCCATATCACTCCTGAACTCGGTAATTCTTTGGCTAAATTCGTCAAAAACCGTTCAAAAACAGATATGCAGACTGCTCTTATGGAGCTCTACCAGGAGGTTGAGTCAATCTCCATCGACGTTGGCATTATGGAAAAATCACAAAAAGTTGCGGTCGTCCCGGCAGATTTCTCGTGGAGCGATCTCGGAAGCTGGGATTCACTGGATGAATTACACCTCTCACCCTTTTCTACTTCAGAGCCTGTGATTTCTATTGGCGCAACTGACAATACCGTCTACAGCCGCAAATTGACAGCTCTGGTAGATGTTGAGAACCTTTTGATTGTCGAGAGTGATGATGCTCTCTTAATTTGCCGTAAAGGGAGTACTCAACAGGTAAAAGAGGTCGTAGCCAAACTCGCCGATTCAAAGCTTGAAAAGTTTCTATAAAATTATTTAAGTAAAATATAAATTGAAAAATAATCATAACTATGCAATAGCTTAAAGAATATTTTCTATTAACAGCTTGAACTTAGCAATCTATTTTAAAACACTATTCAAACTCTAAGGAGAGATAACTGATGACTAGAAAGATTTTACTATTAAGCATCTTAATGGCTTTTCTGCTCAGCGGCTGCGGCTGGAGCAATTGGCACGTCCCTTTTTTCGGGAGCAAGAAGGTTCAGGAAGAAGAGCCTCTGGTTCAGGAAGCTACGCAAATTGACGAAGAGCCGCAGTACAGCGGCCAATATCAGGACCAGAATCAAAACCAATATCCAAACCCCTACCAGGCCCCGGCCGGCAACCAGTATGCCCCAGCGCCAAATTATGGACAGAACCCCAGGGCTGCAGCCGGGGCTTTCCAACCGGGTCAACCCTATAACCCAAATACCAACTACGCCGCCAATGCCAATCCCGGTTATGGTGGTCAAGCGGCTTATGGAGCTCAAACGACAGCCCCCGGACAACCTTACTATGGCGCTGCTGGAGCCGGAGCTTATGGCCAAAATGCTGCCTACGGTCAAAATGTGGCCTCTGGTGCCTACCCAACAGCTCAACCATTGAATAATATGGCTAACAACTACGCTGGAGGTATGGAGCAAGCCAACCTTAGTGCGGCGGCAACTTCGGCCGCCCCTAATTCATTTTTCGGGATCCCGCAAAATGAAGATTTCGCTTTTGGCGGCATCAAACGCAAAACCCTCTTTATCATCAGCTACCCGCAGCGCGGTTTAAGCACCACCCCCTATGATGATTTGAGCCAGAAAATTTATCAACGCTTGGCGGCAGCTTCTGGTATCAATCTGATTCCTCGTGAAGCCGTCGAGAATTACAATAATACCCACCAATCTTTCAACACAACCTTTGGCAATCGCGAACGTTTAAGCAAACTGGGGCAGGAACTTGGAGCACAGGCCATCATTCTGGAAAGGGTGCACTTCTCCTCAAACTACTCAGCTGGAGCTTACGCTGCCCCAACCCAGCAGATCGAACTGCAATTAATCGATACCGCTACCGGTTACCCGGTCAAAAGCTATAACCTTAACCCCGCTACCCCTGGAACTGAACAGGTAATCAACAGCTTGGTCAATCATGTGCGGATGATCGACTGGAGTGCCCGGATAATTAAAGCTGAAAACAAACGAATCTTAATTAATGCCGGTCGCCTCAGCGGCCTCCTGGCCGGTCAAAATTTGCGGGTTTATGCCAAAGGCAGTGAAATCAAAGACCCCAAGAGTCAATTATCTCTAGGACAAGCCCAGGGAGCCCTCAAAGGAACCGTCAAGATTGTCGATTTCTTTGGCCTCGACGGGGCCATTTGTGAGCCCCTGGCTGCTGGTAAATTCGCCCAAGGTGACATGATCAAGGCGGTTGAATAGGAACAACAACAATCCACTATAAAGCTAAAACGAATAGCGTCAAACATCGCTTCGCCCTCATAAATGGGGTCACACCACAAGGGTGCTTTTCCCCGCAATATTTATGCCTTTTATAGTGCTCACAGCGAAGCCTAAGGTGCTGACGCACCTTGTACCAGCAATGACCCCAATCCCGGCAATAAGAAAAGAGCACGAAGTTGCGAAGAATTAATCATAAAACTCCGCAACTTTCGTGCTCTTTAGGTTGCTTGAGAGATTGCCGGATTAGGTTTTGTAACTTTTTGACATTAAATTGAGAAAATTGGCTAATAAACAGAGAGCCCTTTGGGGGATTTTATTCATCACCACAGCCTTGTGTTTGCTTGTAAGCTGCAACCGCATCCCGTTTCTGCCTCAGCTTGAAATTGATAGCTTTGCACAAAGTCATGACGCAATTGAGAGCATGGAAGTAAAGGGCGTTATCTACGTGCGCGTTATAAACCCACAAAATGCGCTTGACCCGACGGCTCCGACAACAATCTGGGTGCCAAACCAAGTCTATCAGAGCGGTAATCATACTGCCTTTACTGCTGATCTGCCAAAACCTGCAGTAAACAGCGAATTGGCCGACAAGAGCTTAGATGATGACCAGAACACCGCAGCGCTGACTGCGGGCAACTCCTCTCTGGCTCAGGAGACCAGCGCCGAAGAAGAGCTGCTGCCTGAGACTCCTCCGGCAATTTTACCTTTACGCCGACGGGCTCTCCTTTTTCCTTCGCGCGCAAGTCTGCAACACCCTGAAATTGCCACCCTGCTTTCCCTTGAACTGGAAAATAAGTTACCATTGCGCGTTATTGACTGCCCTGATCAGACCCTCTTGGAGAACGGTCGTTTATTAAATCAACGCTCTGAAATAACCACGGCTGTCAAGACCTGGCTCAAAGATTCCCCCGAACTGCCAATGGTTCAATTTATCATTTTTCTATCGACCAGCCATGGTCGCAAATACCACTACTATACCTGTAGCTGGATTGACGCCCAAACCGGCGTCACCGTCGCCGCCTTCAGCTTTCGCGCAAATCTGGCCGGTCAATTACTCCTGCCCCTGGTTCCGAATGACCCGATTCCCTTACTGCAACTCGTCGATTCGACCCTTTGGTGGTGCCGGATCAAACCCGGAGACCAAGAAAACAGATATCTTCTTGAAGCCGGCCACCGCAGCGATTTAGCTTATGGCCGAAAACTGCAGGTCTTTGCACAGGCCGACCTGATCAAGGATCCCAAAAACCGTAAAGAGCTGGGGTTTGCTTTCAAAAAGAGCCTGGTGATCGTCTCGATTATCGATTTTTTTGGCGCTGACGGTAGTATCGCCCAAGCTCTGACTCCGCTCAGCAACAACTTTGACCATGCTTATGCCGTTGCCATTACAGATCCTGATAAAGATAACCCTGCAAAAGACAGAATGGGGGTGACTAGATGAAGTTGCGTTCTCAGAGAATAACCCAGGGCCCGGAACGAGCCCCGCACCGATCCCTGCTTAAAGCGATCGGCTTTACCGATACCGAACTGCAGCGGCCTTTGATCGGGGTTGCCCAATCGGCCAATGAGGTTATTCCCGGCCATATCCATCTTGACCGCATCTGTGCCGCGGTTAAAGATGGCATTCGGATGGCGGGGGGCACCCCCATGGAGTTTTCGACCATCGGCATCTGTGATGGTATCGCCATGGGCCACGAAGGCATGAAATATTCACTCGCTTCACGTGAGCTGATTGCTGATTCGGTTGAAAGCATGGCCCGGGCTTACCCCTTTGATGGCCTGGTGCTGCTGCCCAATTGTGATAAAATTGTGCCCGGCATGATCATGGCTGGCGCCCGCCTCGACCTGCCGACAATTGTCATCAGCGGGGGTCCCATGCGAACTGGAATTTGCAACGGCCAGGAGATTGATCTGATCACGGTTTTCGAAGGCATGGGGAAATTACGCATCGGCGAAATCAGCCAAGAAGAGCTGACTGAACTCGAAGATTGCGCTTGCCCTGGAGCAGGCTCTTGCAGCGGGATGTTTACCGCTAATTCGATGAACTGTCTGACCGAAGCTTTAGGCATTGCTCTACCCGGCAACGGCACCACCTTGGCCGTCGATGCGGCCCGGATTCGCTTAGCCAAAGAGAGCGGTATGGCGATCATGAACCTCGTCGAAAAGAATATCACAATGCGCCAGATCCTGACGAGTGAAGCCTTCCACAACGCGCTTGCCGTTGACATGGCCTTTGGCGGCTCCACTAACACCTCCCTGCATCTGCCTGCCATCGCCTATGAAGCCGGGATTGAGTTACCGCTGGCTGATTTCAATCGGGCTAGTCTCAAGACCCCCCATATCTGTAATATGTCGCCTGGGGGTCCCGATCACATGGAAGATCTGCACCAAGCCGGTGGCGTCAGCGCCATTATGAAGGTGCTGGCCGGAAAAGAGTTATTGCATAAAGATTGCCTGACTGTCAGCGGCGAAACTTTGGGCGAGATACTAGCAAACCCCAAGGTTAAAGTTTTTAATAGCGAAACCATACGTCCCTTGGACAATCCCTATCATGCTACCGGAGGGTTGGCAATCCTGACTGGTAATCTGGCACCCGATGGTGCTGTAGTCAAGCAATCGGCGGTAGCTCCAGAGATGCTGCAACATCAAGGTCCGGCTCGAGTTTTTGACACCGAAGAGGAGGCTTTTTCGGCCATCATCGACCAGAAGATCAACAAAGGTGATGTTATTGTCATCCGCTATGAGGGGCCGCAAGGGGGGCCGGGTATGCGGGAAATGCTCTCCCCAACTGCTGCGTTAGCCGGAATCGGACTTGATAAAGATGTAGCCCTGCTCACTGACGGCCGTTTTTCCGGCGGTACCCGCGGGGCCGCAATCGGCCACATCTCTCCTGAAGCCAGCGCCGGTGGCCTGATTGGCCTGGTTGAAGAGGGCGATCTCATAAAGATTGATATACCGGGCCGCAGCCTTGAGCTCCTGGTTGAAAAAAGTGAACTTGAAGTGCGTCAGAGCCGTTGGCAAGCGCACCCGGCAAAAATCACCAAGGGTTATCTCGCACGTTACGCCCGCCAGGTTAGTTCGGCCGCCAAAGGTGCGGTAATGATTTGAGCACTCCCCAAATTAAATAAGGATAAAAACCATGAAAGACTGTCTTTTTTGCAAAATTATCAAAGGTGAGATCCCTTCCGACAAAGTCTATGAGGATGAAAATATCTTCGCCTTTAAAGATATCAACCCTAAAGCACCGGTTCACCTTTTGGTTATTCCCAAAAAACATTATGCCACCCTCAACGACCTGCCGGATGAGGAGATGGGGATCATTGCCGATATTCACTGTGTTATGAAAAAACTGGCTCTCGAGTTTGGGGTCGCCGAAAGCGGCTACCGGATTCTGGCCAACATCAATAAAGAGGGCGGCCAGGTCGTCTTCCATGTGCACTACCATCTCATCGGCGGCCGCCAACTCCGCGCCTAATGCCAGAACCCAAACTTAATCTTACCAGTGATTACTATACCGGGGCTTATCCGAGTCTGCTTTGGGAGATGACTATCTGTCAGAGCCTTGGGGATGGGACTGGAGCTTTTGCCAAAGCCCTTGAAAAACCGGCGGCCTATGGTCGCCTGGTTGCTGACTATCTCCAGCAATCGACCTCTCTACTTTGCGAATGCGGGGAAATAATCGAAATTGGCGGTGGTTATGGAACCCTGATGGCAGCCCTGCTTGAGGTTATCAAACCCCGGCAAGTCAACATGGTCGATATTTCACCAACCCTTTTGCGAAAACAGCAGGAACGGCTGACTCAGCACCCAATCACATTCCACTGTGAAGAT
>CAYWGC010000022.1:0-53666 GCA_964457755.1 uncultured Thermodesulfobacteriota bacterium
CGAGAGGATTTGAACCTCCGACCCCCTGCTCCCAAGGCAGGTGCGCTGCCGGGCTGCGCTACGCCCCGAATAGGGTTAATCAAACTGGGAAACGGCTTTTAGCATAAGTTGAAACAGCTGGCAAGCGCTTTTGCGTAAAAGTTTAAACTAAATTTTACTCTTCATCTAAATCATCCCCGGAATCACCAGCGACACCGAGTTTTTTTATCTGGTAGCGCAGGGTGCCGCGATCCATATTGAGAAGGCGTGCGGTTTTAGCTTTGTTGCCGCCAGCGACCTTCATCGCCTCTTCGATCAGGTAACTGGAAAAAGATTTGACGAGTTCGTTAAAATCAACCCCCTGGCGAAAATCGTATTCCCGGGGCAGGGCCATGCTGAACTGGTTCTTATCACGGCTGGCCGAGAGGACCTCAAGCGGTAGATGTTCTTCTGTGATAACTTCGCTATCCTCAAGAATCATAATTCTCTCAACCATATTTTTAAGCTCCCGCACATTGCCGCGCCACTGATATTTCTGCAGGAGTTCGAGGGCACTGGGGGATATCTCACGCACATTTTTCTTGAGCTTACGGTTAAAATGGTCAAAGAAATATTTTAGCAGGAGTTCAATGTCCTGGCGTCTTTCCCGGAGAGGAGGAACGACGATATTAATAACCTTAAGACGATAGTATAGATCTTCACGAAACTTGTTTTCTTCAATCAATTTTTCAAGTGACTGGTTAGTGGCCGAGACAAAACGGGCGTCGATCTCAATATCATCAACACTGCCCAGGCGCCGAAACTTACTCTCCTCTAAAACCCGCAAAAGTTTGGCCTGGAGAGGAGCTTCCATGTCACCGATCTCATCCAGAAAAACGGTACCGCCATCCCCCTTTTCGAGGAGTCCCAGTTTACGACTTTTAGCATCGGTAAAAGCGCCGCGTTCATAGCCGAAGAGCTCACTCTCTAAGAGATTACCGGGGATTGAAGCACAATTTATACTGACGAAAGGCTTAGCTGAACGTTCACTCATATAGTGAATCGCCTTGGCCACCAACTCTTTTCCAGTACCGCTTTCACCCTGAATCAGAACTGAAACATCACGGTTGCGGGCAACCTTTCGCACCATATCCAAAACCCGTCCCATCGCCGGGTCGACCGAGATAATATCGCTCATCTCCGATTGCGATTTAACGATATCACGGACTTCACGCTTCAACTTGCCAGTCTCTAAGGCGAGTTTAACGATCAGCATAATCTCCTGCGATTTAAAAGGCTTATTGATATAATCATAGGCCCCGTACTTCATCGCCTCTACAGCCGTATCGACCGAACCGTAAGCGGTCATCATGATACATATCGGGGCGTAATCGGCGCGCTCATGAATATAGCGCATCAGATCAATCCCGCTGCCATCGGGCAGACGCAAATCGACCAAAATAAGATCATAAATCTCTTTGGCAATCAAAATCTTGGCGTCGGCCACCCGACCCGCAACCTCGACCCGGTAGCCAGCCCCAGTCAAAAGATGGGTCAGGGATTCACGAATCAGTTTTTCATCATCAATTATAAGTATTCGATTGGACATCTTCGACTCTCTGGTAACGAGGTTGAGCTTCGCCCGCCGGCAGACCGACTGCAAAGGTAGAGCCCCGGCCGGGTTCACTTTCAACTTCAAGGCGCCCGCCATGCTCTTTTATAATACTGTGAACGATCGACAAACCAAGCCCGGTTCCCCGGTTTTTGGTGGTAAAGAAAGGATCATAAATTTTTTCGATTATATGGCGACTCATCCCGGGACCATCATCGCTGATCCGCAGCCAGAGCCAGGGCCGTTCGACCTGAACTTCAAAGTCATCCGCAAAGCCGCCACCTCGAGGAGCGCCTAACTCAAGGACAACTAAGACCTTTCCACCGCGCTCCTGGGCTGCGTCAAGGGCATTAAGGCCAAGATTGAGAACTACCTGTTTGAGCTTTTCGCGATCGCCGTAAACTGTAGGCAAAACCCCCTCACTAAGCCGCAAAGTGGCCCCAACTTCGAGTCGTCGAGCCTGTTCCCTGAAAACCGGAAACCAGCCGTTAAGAAGATCAACCATATTAACCCAGGTGCGATCTAAAATTCCGGCCCGGGAAAACTCAAGCATCGAGGAGACAATGTTTTCGAGACGGTCGAGCTCTTCAACAACTCCGGCCACCAGTTTACCGGCATGCGGGCGATCCGTCAACTCATTACTGATTATATCGAGCGAGATATTCATGCCGGTCAGCGGGTTACGGATCTCATGAGCGATACCGGCGGCCAACTGGCCGATTGAGGCCAGACGGCGCATCCGTTCAACATCCTGGTCGGCTTTTCGTTTCTCGGTCTGGTCCTGGATCAAAACCAGCAGACCCCGGTCAACATTTAGAGATTCACCAAGTGCGGTAACACTGACGAAAAGAATCTTCTCCTCGCTCCCAACCGCCCGGCAATTACCACTGGGACCATTAAAAGCTTGGCACATTTCAAGCTGGGCTAAAGATTGCCGGCGGCTGCCGACTTGGGCTAAAGCCCGACGAAAGGAAGACGAATCGAGAAGATTAAAAATTGAACCCTGCCAATCGGGATCAAGTGCGGCAAAAACCCGCTCGCAGGATCGATTATGTGAGGTGATCTGCAAAGCACTGTCTAGAGTAATGATAGCATTCGGCGAACTGCGCAAAATACTCTCGCGGAAATCCCGATCCTCAATCAAAGTACGATTAAAGATAAAGCTCTCCATCGCTTTATCAGCTTGACTGACAAAGATCTTCAAAAGGTCGAGATTAAGTTCGGCTGGCACCTCAACTTCACGGTAGAGCAGCAACAGGAGACTCTGTTCACGTTTGCCAACTAAAAGGGGCATACTCAAAACCCCAACCTGCCGGCTCCCGCCGCCGGTTGAGATTCTCATTGTCGAGCGAAAAAGGGATTGGTTACTGGCCAAAGACTCCCTTAACTGATTTTTAATATCAAGATTCCAGCACTCTTCCGGCAAAGCCCCAAAAGCTGAGACCGGCAAAAGTTTATCACCCGACCCCCGATTAAACAGTAACCAACCTGCTTGAGCGCGGCCCAACTCCGCCCCGCGAGAGACAATAATCTGCTGAAGATCACTCATCTCAGCCGTTTCACTCATCTGCCGGGAGATCATTTGCAGCTCTATAAGTTCATCAATCTGACGCTGATTATGGGCATTGAGACGGCGATTTTCAACCCCAACCCCGATCTGGTTACAAAAAATCTCGAGGATCTCAATATCATCATCGCTGATCTCCTCTTGCCTGAAACTGCGATCTGCCAACATAGTCCCGACAATCCCACTTTCAGTAATCACCGGCATGAGGACACAATTGCTGCGCTTTAAAGAGGCATTGCGACGCCGATCAAGTGCCGTAAAGAAAGACTGATCAAACCCTTCTCGAATCAGGATAATCTCTCCGGTGCGCACAACCCTGGTTTCAACACAGAGATCCTTTTTAAGATCATATTTCAACCCCTTAACACTGACCTGACAACCGACATTAACAACCCCTTCAAGAATACTGCTCTCCTCGCGCAACAAATAGAGTGCTACACGATCGTAACAGAGAGCCCCGGTCACCGTTTCAAGAATGGTTCGGGCGAACTCTTCACGACTCATCCCGGCCATTGTCAGACAACTTATCTGATGCAGGGCGGTGAGAACTTGTTTGGTGTTTTTATAGATCATAAATGACAGTTCAGATATTATGGTTCAGGGAATGAGATAGTGGCTTTGTTGATAAAAGACAAGCTTGTTTTTATATTTTCACAAAAGAAAAAGGGGGCGCTGGAAACGCCCCCCTTTTCAGAAATCACTGTATAACTGAAAAATTATTTTCCTTTTACAGCTTCGCGACCCAAATGAAAAGCTTTAAGGTTAAGGTCGACCAATTTGGGCGGCAGAAGCTGACGAATTTTTTCCTCCCAGAGAGCTTCAGGCAGAGAGAGAAAACTTGAGACCGCACCTACCATAACGACATTGGAGGAACGCGGATTACCCGCCTGCTGCCCCAGACCGAGACCATCAACTTCGAAGGTTTTCTCCCCGAAAGCCGCAATCTGAGCCGCAACATCATCCGGATATTCGGCCACACCGGCCGCCACCGTACTGGGATTGATGCGCATACTGTTGTAGATAATCGTCCCGCCGGGCTTTAAGCAGTGTACATTTCGCAGGGTTTCAAGGCGCTCAAAACCGATCAGAAAATCAGCTTCACCGGGATCAATTGTCGGCGAGAAAACTTTATCGCCAAAACGCACATGGCTGGTAACGCTGCCGCCACGCTGTGACATTCCATGCACTTCACTCTGCTTAACATCAAGATCGGCCTCAATCGCCACCGAGGTAAAGATCTGGCTCGCCAGCAGAACCCCTTGACCACCGACACCGGCCAGTAAAATATTTGTCGTTTCCATTATTTATTCTCCAATTCTATTTATTTCCCAATTGCATCAAATTTACAGACCTGCGCACAGATGCCACAACCAACACACATATTGGGATCAATCACCACAAAACTATCATCACCCTTCTCTTCTAAAGAAAGCGCATTACAACTGACCGTAAGACAGCGTTTACAGGCAGTACATTTTTCCGGATCGACTTTAAGGGGTGGGTGACTGATACGGTAACGCAAGACGCAAGGAGCTTCAACCACGATTACGGTCATCTCATCGGAGGCCAGAGCAAGTTTCAATTTATCTTCGATATCAACAAGATTGTAGGGATCGATCTTGACGACATTTTTAATACCAAAGGCTCTCACCAAAGCCGGTATATCGACAGCAATAGCCTCTTCCCCATCCAAAGTTCTTCCAGATCCCGGATTCTCCTGACCGCCGGTCATACCCGTCGTCCGGTTATCGAGAATCATAGCTACTGAACTACTCTTATTGTAAATCGCGTTCAGCAAACTTGTCATGCCCGAATGAAAAAAGGTTGAATCACCGATAACTGAGACTACTTTTTGAGTCATATCATCGCTGTTTTCAACGACCTTAGCCATCCCATGACCCATGCTGATACTCGCCCCCATACAGACACAAGCGTGCATAGCGGATATCGGCGGCAGGGCGCCAAGGGTATAACAACCGATATCACCAGAGACAAAGACTTTGAGTTTTTTGAGGATCCAAAAGATTCCGCGATGTGAACAACCAGGGCAGAACGCCGGCGGGCGACCGGGAAGACCGGGGGCGGCATCTTTAACTTCAGCGACCACTCCATTAACCTGAGCTTCGATAAAAGCGGCACTGAGTTCTCCCTCCAACGGAAAGAGATCTTTGCCGTGATCTACCTTAACCCCCATAACTTTGATCTGATCTTCAAAGAAAGGATCGCCCTCTTCGATAATCAAAAGCTTGTCAACCTTGCCCGCAAAATCTTTGATCTTGTTTTCCGGCAGAGGATAGGTAAGACCCAGTTTCAAAACAGAGGCTTCCGGCAGAGCTTCTTTAACATACTGATAACTGATACCATTAGTGATGACGCCGATTTTGGTATCGTTATACTCAACTCGGTTAAGGGCTGTGGTTTCAGCATACTCTTTAAGTTTAACAATGCGCTCTTCAACCAAGGGATGCCGTTTTTTGGCACTGACCGGCAGCATCGTATATTTAGGCATATCTTTGACGAGTTCAACCTTACCCGGCTGCTCAGTGCGCTTGCCTAAGATGACAATACTCTTCGAATGTGAGGTCCGAGTTGTCGTCCGATAGAGGACCGGGGTATCAAACTTCTCACTCAACTCTAAAGCGGTTGCGACAAAATCTTTACACTCCTGACTGTCACTCGGCTCAATCACCGGAATTTTGGCAAAACGACCATAATTACGGTTATCCTGCTCATTCTGGGAGCTGTGCATGGCCGGATCATCGGCGCTGACCAGAAGCAGACCACCATTAACTCCCGTATAGGACAAGGTAAAGAGAGGATCAGCCGCGACATTGATGCCGACATGCTTCATCGTCACCAGGGTCCGAGCCCCGGCAATAGAGGAGCCGATCCCGACTTCTAAGGCAACTTTCTCATTCGGAGCCCACTCGGAATAGATATCTTTATAATTTTTAACATTTTCGAGAATTTCGGTTGAGGGCGTACCGGGATAAGCGGAAGCCAAACGGACACCGGCCTCCCAAACACCCCTGGCAATCGCTTCATTACCTGATAAAATCGCTTTATTCTCACTCATAATTTAACCTCTTTTTATTAGCAGCCTAAGCTGGCCAAATCGAAACCAAATAAACACTTTTATATACACCACGAAGACACAAAGAGCACGAAGAAAGGCTTTTTAGCTTCGTGGCCTTCGTGTCTTCGTGGTAAAAACATTTCATCCTCTCTCAAGCCTCTAACATGTAACTTTCAAAACCAGGGCCGCCGCCGTATCACCGGCAGCACAACCGGCAAAGAGACCATAGCCACCGCCATTTTGGGCTAGTTCTTCAATCATCTCAATTATTGAGCGTCCAGCTGTGGGACCCTGGGGATGACCAAAGATCAACGAACTCCCGTAATTATTGAATGAGTTAGCATCAATTCCAAGTTTTTTGGCCATATAGAGATCGTTGACCGCAAACGGGTTATGGGTTTTAATGGCTTTCACATCTTTAATGCCGATACCGGCTTTCTGTATGGCTTTCTCAGCGGCCGGGACAACGGCTGCCGCCATATAACCTTTCTTCTCACGATAGAACGCATAAGAGAGAACCTGGACTTCAACCCCGGCATCACTGCTTAACTCTTTGGCAGTCTGCTGATCGGTTACAATCAGCCCGCAGTTACCATCGGCCGGATGGGTCTGAGAACCAAAACTATGTACCCCTTCCGGCAGAACCGGCCGCAGGCCGGCGAGCCCTTCAGCGGTCATCGGAGCAACCCCTTCATCCTCACTAAAAGTAATAGTTTTACGTTTACTGATCTTAAGCTCAATCGGAAACATATAACGTTTCTGAAAGGCACGGTCGTCAGCCAGGGCATCTTGATATTGCTCAAAACGACGCATCGCCAAGTCATCGCACTCCTCGCGGGTTATACCGGCTTCCTTGGCCACATTTTCGGCGGTTTCGATCATCGCATTTTTAGCCCAAGGATCGTTACCAAAGTTATCCATCAACCAGTTTTCAGTTTCAAGTTCACCACCCGGCCCCTTCGGATTAGGCCAAGCCAGATGCGGGCCGTTGGAACAGCGATCGGACATCAGGGTAAAAGCTTTATTGTAGTCGCCCATTTCGATGCCGAGAGCCGCCTGATAAACACAGGTGGTTGAGGTCGAACAGGCTTGACTGATAATGCAGCCAGGAATCCTCTCGGCTCCCATCATCGCCGCCGCCCAGGGACTCGCATAGAAACCATGATTCTGGGGAATCGTAAAGCCGTAAAAAAGATATTCAAAGAGCCCGGCATCAATCTTTTTTTCCGCGAGCCAACGTTTAGCCGTGGCCGCCGCCAGTTCAATACCGTTCTCATTCGCCAGCGCCCCCTGCCAGCGGGCAAACGGAGAAGAAAAATAACCACCATAAGGGATATAAGCTTTAGTAAACATAAAAAAACCTCCAGTTTGTTATGGGTTTCCAAGCACCCACAAAATTATCAATCATCAACTATTCTTCAACCATGCAACCAACACTCAAAAACTTCCGGGATTGGGGTCATTGCTGGTACAAGGTGCGCAGCACCCCAGCTTTGACCCCGTTTATGAGGGCGTAGCAAAGTTCAACACGACTAAATGTAACTTTATGCTGTATTCTCCATATCCCACAACATTTTCTGCTCGCGGGCTTTAATCAACAGGGTCATCACTTTACTGTAAGGGGTTGGAACCCCATTGGCCTCGCCGACTCTCACAATTTCGGCATTCAAGGTCTCAATCTCGGTCCGGCGGTTAGCTTCGACATCCTGCAACATTGAGATCTTATTATCTTTGACCCCCGGCAGGCACTTGGTCAAAACATAGTCACCGGCATTTTCAAGTTCGGGAAAATCGAGGCCTTCAGAACGGGCGACAGTGGCAGTCTCATAAGCCAAAAGTGCGGTCAACTCACTCGTTTCAGGAGAAGCCATCAGCTGGTTACCGGTAAAACCGCTGATCGCGGCGACACAGTTACCGGCATTGGCCAGAAGTTTGCGCCAGATCGGCACCCTGATATCACCATCGATAATATGGGTCTCAAGGCCTGCATCTGACATAACTCTGGCAATTTCTTCTAAACGAGTATCGACCATGCCATCAAAGCGGCCGAAACGAATCCCACCAATACCGCCATTAAATTTAACCCGGTTCAAACCCAGAGGCATGGCGCTTAAAGCGGTTACTCCTCCCAGAATCTGCGCTTTGGGAATATGCTTTGCGATCTGCCGCAGATTACCCAACCCGTTTTGCACCGAGAGGACTAAGGTTTCGGGGCCGACCATCGGCAAAGCCCCTTTTGCGGCAGATTCAGTATGATAGCCTTTCACCGAAATTTGTACCAGATCAACGAGGCCGACAGAGGCCGGATCGTCAGTGATCCTGATTTTACAGTGCTGCTCGCTGCCATCCGGCATCTGCATATAGAGCCCTTTGGCGGCAATTTCTTCAACCCGGCGACGGTCGATCTCGATCAGGGTGACATCGACACCGGCTGCAAACAGATGCGCTCCAAATGAAGCCCCAAGCCCCCCGGCACCAACAATTGCGATTTTCATTTTTTCCCTTTTTAAGAATTATTGAGCGTAACGCTCACGCAATATGCGATGCAGAATTTTCCCGGTACCGGTACGCGGCATCTCATCGGCTGAGATAAAAAAGTTTTTCTTGGGACATTTATATGGGGCTAACTGGGCCCGACAATAACTGACCAGATCCTCTTCAGAAAGCTTTTGCCCATCTTTCAGAATAATTACTGAGCTCACCTCTTCACCCCATTTCTCGTGGGGTAGACCGACGACGGCAACATCAAAAACGGCTGGATGCGCCGCGATAACATTTTCAACCTCAGAGGGGTAGACATTTTCACCCCCGGTTATAATCATATTTTTCTTACGGTCAACTAAGTAATAGTAACCATCCGTATCGCACCGGGCCATATCACCGGCAGAAAAATATTCACCCTGAAAAGATTCGGCTGTCACTTCCGGCAGTTTGTAGTAGTGGTCAAAGAGCATCGGCCCCCGTGAATAGAGTTCACCAACTTCACCAGGGACAACATCTTTGCCGTTTTCATCCAAAATCCGGATGAGATCAGTCCCGGAAGACTCTTTACCGATCGAACCTGGTTTCGTCATCTGGTCTTCCGGCATCAAGGTCGTTACGATCCCAGCCTCAGTCGAGCCATAGCCCTCATAAAGCTTGACTCCGGGAACTAATTTTAAAATCGCTTCCTTGTGCTCTTTACGGGCTGGTGCTGAAGAACAGAGAAGTTTTTCAAGGGATGAAAGATCAAAGGAGTTAAGTTTTTCCGAATCGAGAGAAAAAATCAAATTGTAATGAGTCGGGATTAACGAAATAAAAGTTATCTTTACACGCTCTATAATCGCCAGAATGTTCTCAGGTTTGAAGGAGCGGGCCGGTTGAATATAGTTACCTCCACCGAGATAGGTCGCGGAAAAAGAGAAGAAGGTCGTATTAACATGACACAAAGGCATACAGGTCAGGATCATATCACGGTAGCTGAAATTAAAATCGCTGCCGTTGATAAGATAAAAGGCGATATATGACTCATGCGAGCGGATCACCCCTTTAGGACGCCCGGTGGTTCCCGAGGTATAGAGGAGAATCCAGGGATCAGCCGGGGCCACGTTCAAACCCGGTTCTTCCGCATCGGCCTCGGCCAACAGGGCTTCATATTCAATAAAACCGTCACAACTCTTGCCGACCACAATAAAATCGCTGACCTTAACAAGTTTTTCCCTGATCTCGCTGACCATCGGCACAAACTCATCATCAACCATCATCACCTTGGCGTCGGCGTTATTGACAATATACTCAACCTCAGGACCAACCAGACGAAAATTGATAGGATTGATCACCGCCCCAAGTTTGGCACAGGCGAGATAAAGCTCACAGATCTCAATCGAATTCTCCATAAAACAGGAGACTTTATCACCCTTAACAACCCCCAACCCGGCCAGAGCATTAGCCAGTCGATTAACCCGCAGATTGGTCTGCGGAAAAGTAAAATTTCTACTACTGTCACAAAAAGCTACCTGCTGCGGAAATTTGACCGCGTTAACCCGCAGGATTTCGCCAAGATTAAGCCATAATGCCATTTTCAGAATCCTTTATAAAAATTCAAGTTACGTTGCAACAACTGGCGGCGAACATTGCTTCGCCCTCTCCGAGGGGGATACCCCAAGGGCACTTCCTCACTTCGCTCAGGCACAAGCTCAGCCCGGCTCGGGCTAAAGCCCTGCCTTGAGGTCTGTCCCCGCATTGAGACAGTTTGTGGGCGGCACCTGAAGTTACCAATTTATTTGAGTTTAATCCGCACATCAACCAGGCCCGGTTCGCACCCCTCAGGGTAAGCAAAAATCGGGTTGAGATCCATCTCATCAATCGCATCATGGTTATTTAAGATCATTGAGATCCGACTGATAACCTCTTTCAACTTCTCAATATCAGCCCCTTGACGACCGCGGATTCCTTCGAGAATGGGAAAACCTTTAATACCCGTAATCATCGCTTCAATATCATCTGAGGCCAGGGGATTTAAGCGAAAGACCACATCTTTCATAACTTCAACAAAGATCCCCCCCAGACCAAAGGCAACAACGTGGCCCAAACCTTCGGTCTCACGATTGGCACCGACCATAACTTCAATACCGGGATCCATAAATTTCTGGATAAAACAGACAGCCCCGGGGAAATTCTGCGCCATCTTCCGATAGGCTTCGGTCAGGGCCTGACCATCTTTAAGGTTAAGAACAACCCCGCCCGCATCAGATTTATGGACGACATCTTCCGACTCGACCTTAATCGTCACCGGATAACCGATCTCGGCCGCAGCGGCCAAAGTGCCATCCAGATCACCTGATTCACTGTAGGCCGGAACCGGCAAACCATAAGCTGAGAGGAGACTAAAAGCGTCGGCCTGGGCCATGAAGGAGCGCCCCGAAGCCTTGGTTTTCTCGATCAACTGGGAGGCTGCCGCCGTATCAACATCATTAAACGTAAGCGGCGGACAATCCTGACGTTTTTGCAGAGCCGCATAGCGCGCCACAGCCGCCGCCACTTTGCCCGCCATCTCCGGCATATCAAAGGTTGGAATACCACCTTCGTTAAAGATCTCAAGTGTCTTCTGCCAACCCTGTTTTTCGGTCATGACACAAGCGACCATCGGTTTGGCCGCATCTTTGGCCACCGCCGTCAAAGCGCATGCCACACCTTCGGTATCGACAAAAAATGGGGTAATAAAATTGACAAAAACAATATCGACCCCAGGATCACTCATCAGGGTCTCAGCCGCCAGTTTATAATGTTCCGGGGTGGCGGTCGCCAGAACGTCGATAGGATTAGCCAGAGAAGCCTCAGGATAGAGACTGCCCTGCAGGGTATCACGACTGGCCTGGCTGATCTCAGCCAGGTCACAACCACGTTCGGTAAGCTCATCAGTAACAATAATTCCCGGGCCGCCGGTATTGGTGATAATCCCGACCCGGTTGCCTTCGGCCACCGGCAATTGCGCTAAGGCCCGCGCCGCCTGGCAAAGCTCTTCTTCATCGTTAAAGGTCAGGATACCACATTTTTCAAGCAGGAGATTGGTAGTGGTATCGATCGCCATCATGCCGCCGGTATGCGATGAGACTGCTTTGGCACCAAGTTTAGTGCGTCCGGTCTTCATCGCCAGAACCGGTTTGCGCTTGGTGATTTCGCGCGCCACTTTGGCAAAGCCGGCCGGATCCTTTAAAGTTTCGATGTGTAGCAGAATAACCTTCGTTCCGGGATCATTGCCCCAATACTCTAAAATCTCGGTGGCGTTAATATCGACCTGGTTTCCGTAGGAAGCGTACATCCGAAAACCAAGACCAAGTTCATAGAGACGATTATTAATAACTTCGCCGACACCGCCGGATTGAGCCATCAGCGAAATCGAACCTTCAACCATACTCGTAAAAGTAAAATTACAGTAAGCCCGAACTTCAGGATCGGAATTCATAACCCCCTGACAGTTGGGGCCAAAAACCCGAACCCCATATTTTTTGGCAACCGCCATCATCTCATCCTGAAGCTTAACCCCTTCCGGACCAATCTCACCAAAACCGGCGGTATTGACAATCACGACCTTGATTCCCATTTTTCCGCACTTTTCGATCTCTTCGGGAACCCTGGTATTTTTGACAATGATATGAGCCAGATCGACCTGTAGCGGAACATCCATAATGTCTTTGTAGGCAATGAAGTTCTTTATGTATGGAGCTTTCGGGTTAATCGGAAAAATCGGCCCCTTAAAACCACTATCGACCAGGTTTTCAACAATCCGGTAACCAATCGTCAAACGACGGTTAGAGGCGCCGATAACAGCAACGGCTTTAGGTCTAAACAGTGCATCCAACATAATGTTTTCCTCTTTACGACAAAGTAAAACGCTCATCTGCTTCGTTCCGAAAAACCTTCGTCATTGCGGCGTACTGATTGTACGCCTCACTCCTCAGGCTTTTCGCGCCTTGCATCTAAACATTTTACTTTGCCGTACACTTTGTGACTTTCTAAAAGTCCTTAAATTAATAAAAAGAAAATTATTTATTTTGTAAATCACGAGCAATCAGGGCCGCACCCAGGGCACCGATCGCCTGCGGATGTGGCGGCGTTATGACGCTGCGGCCTAGAGATTCCCCCAACATCCGGGCAACAATCGGATTGTGCTCAACGACCCCGCCGGTCATCACAATCTTGCCATCGAGGGCATCCATCTCAGCCACGCGTTTAACCACCGAGCGAAAAACACCCTTGATAATACCTTCTACGGGGATACCGCGTCGGGCCATACCGAGAATCTCGGTGCAGCTGAAGACTGTACAAAAAGAGCCGATCGTCACTTCACTTTCGGCCGCTTCCGCCATCCGGTTAAGATCACCAAGGGGAATATTGAGACGATAAGCGATCTCCTCGATAAAAGCTCCGGTTCCGGCAGCACATTTACGATTCATCGTAAAACTCAGGCGCTCGCCTTTGGCCCCAAGATGGATCACCTTATTATCCTGACCACCGATATCGACCACCGTCACAGGCTCTGGAAAATGGTAGTTAACGCCTCGGGCGTGACATAAAATTTCGGTCCGCTGCTGATCGGCAAAATCGACATTACGGCGCCCGTAACCGGTTGAAACCACCTTTACAACCGAATCCCGCTGCAACTTGGCGAGTTTCAGAGCCGAATCAAAAACATCACTCGCCACCACTTCAAAGTCATAGCCGCTGCGCTGTACGGCCTGCGCCAGAATCGCCCCATGGCCATCAACCAACACCGCTTTAGCCGTGGTTGACCCGATATCTATACCTGCAAAATAGTTCAAAGTTCTCAGTTCAAAGTTCAGGGTTAAAAATCAAAAACAATTTAGAACGACAGTTCAAAATTAAACTATGGATAATAAATTCAGATTTACAGTCCCATCAACTTTGAACTGAAAACTCTGAACTTTGAACTGTTTAGCCGTCTAACTGCTCAACAAAAGCTTCGATCTTGGTGATCGCCTGCTCTTCTGAATAGCAGCGCAGATCGTTAAGATCGCCATCAATCGTAATAAATGGGATCCCGGTATCTTTGCTGAAACGCTGCGGCAAACCGTAGCGACAATTGGAGTTGTTGGGACAGGTTTTGGCATCATGAAAGATAATTCCATCAAAGCCGAAAATATCAAGCATCCGTCGATAGTAATCTTCCTTGAAGTCGTCATCCCGGACAATAAAGAGTTCAGTATAGGCCCGGGCCATTGAGTTCCAGGGATCATCCGGATCTAAAGCCGAAAAGATCCAGCTGTTACAATAAGTTGAAGCCACAAGACAAGTTTTTAGTTCAAGAAAAAGTTTGGCATTCTCCCGCAGTTTACCCCAGATTGGCATCCCTTCCCAATAAATGCGATGGCGTTCACCGGCAACCGCCGCCACCCCTTCAGCAACCCAACCTTGAAGCTCTTTCAGGAGGGTCTCATAATAGTCAACCGCTATTTGAGTACCGCGCAGGCAGACGGCCGGCCCCATATGGATGGTGCCATCAAAAAAGGTCAAGGGTGAAGGTTTGTTGGCCGCCATTTCGAGAACATCTTTCCAAAGATCAGAACAGTGACGAGAAAGTCGCACCGTCTCTTTGAGAAGATCTTCGTCCATTTTGTTACCGGTCGCCGCCGTAATATCAGTAGCCAATTTCTTCATCTGAGCGGTAATACTGTCAACATGGTCCTTGGTCACATCCCCGACATTGACAAAACTCTCAATCCCTAAACAAGGCACCTTCCACTCCCGGGCATACCATTCAAACCAGTCTTTGACGTCACGACATTGATTAGTATTATAGACTAGGACATCCGGTTTGGGGATTGTTTCAATACCATCATAAATCTTGGATAAAGGCGTAAAACCTTTGAGGTAGGCCCCGACATCGGAGGTCAGATAAGAGCAGATCTCCGGCGAATAGCCAATCGCGTTGGCGGCTGGGATACAGTCGTTAGCCGCCCGTGAAGCCCCTAAGATAGCAGCATGATTTTCCGGGAAATAGACAACAAAACCCATTGCCCTAAGCAGTTCGGCCGGACCAACACTGGTGCACCAGGCAACTTTGGTTTTACCAGTCTTAAAGGCCTCGTCGATCTCATAAAAATGGTCCGCCATCACTTTTTTCATCAATTTAGCCGTCTCCAGCTTTTTGATCTCAGCCATCTATTCCCCTCCGATAACTACTTTAAAAAAACCTTAAGACAGAAATAATATTTATTTAAGTGGATATCGCCAGCCCGCCATCGTCAACATCGAAAAGAATCAGTTGCCATGACAACAGAAAGTTTACGACACATAGCCTCAGCTATTGAGCAACATATATGCCAACCACAATATAGGCACAGCAGAAGAGGCTGAAGGCACAGAGACACAAAGTTTTTAAAATCATGTTGTTACCTCCTTCAATTAAAGCTTTGAGCCTTCTGCCTCTGTGCCTTTGTGCCTTGGATCGCGAGCAAAGCCCACATTAGATGATTAAACCTATAAAACCGGCTGATTAAAATTAAATCACCGGCATCAAATTTAACCTCTCAGAAAAGATTATTATACGGCCATCACGCTTGACATTAATCACGCTACGCGTTATGTTTTAATAATGATAAGATCGTTTAAATGCAAAGAGACAAAAGCACTTTCAAAAAGTCTGCAAATCAAACGCTTCGTCAATATTACTAAGGAGAATTTATTATGCAAAAACTTAAACCTGTCACTCCCGGGGAAATTCTCCGGAAAGAGTTTCTCAAACCCATGGAGCTCAGCCAATATCGTTTGGCCAAAGAAATCAGCGTTCCGGCTCAACGTATCAGCGAAATTGTCGCAGGAAAACGTTCCATTACAGCGGATACAGATTTAAGACTCTGCCGTTTTTTTGGTTTATCCAACGGTTACTGGTTACGGGCTCAAGTGGCATACGATACGGAAATAGCGGAACGAACTTTACATAATATAATAATGAAAATCAAACCCTGGTCTGAGCATGTTCCCCAACAATGCTAATCCGCAGACGGTCAAACAGAACATACTACCCCAGCAGGCTAAAAAAATCGGGGGCAATTTTATTGGTTAGAAGAGTAAAATGGTTACAGTAAATTATTGTTGTCTATAAAATCTTCACTAATCAACAGTGAGAGGGCGCAAACATGAATCTCAACGGGATAGTCAGCGCGAAAATCGATCAAATCGCTGAAGGGACTGATAAATTACGGTCTCTGAAAGAGCTTTCACTGGAAAAACTGCAAACCGATTATTTTTTAAAACGCGGCATTGAGCGGACCTTACAGGTCAGCATTGAAGCCGTCATCGATATTGCGAACCGGATTATTTCACTACTGGATCACCCTCCGGCGCCAACCTCGTTCCGCGCACTTGAAATTCTTAAGGATAAAGGAGTGATTGCCGATGCCCTGAATTACCGCAAGATGATTCAGTTCCGCAATTTCATTGTTCATCGCTATGAATCAATTAATGATGAAATCCTTCTCGACATTCTGCAAAATCATCTTAATGATTTCGACCGTTTTGTAGAGGAGATCAAAGTCTATGACCTCCATTGATATAGAGCAACTGAAAAGTCTGTTTCACTGTTGTAACGACGTCGCTGCCGCGACTATCTTCGGCTCAGCTCAAAAGGGAGTGGTTCGTGATGGAGGCGATCTTGATGTGGCAGTGCTTTATCGTCAGGCTCCTTCATCGAATCGACTTTTTGAGTTACTGGCTGAAATCACGGAAACTATCGGGTTTGACAATGTGGATCTGGTAAATCTTAATAAAACGGGTAACGTTCTTGCTTTTGAGGCCCTGAACGGAACCGTCATCTGCCGGAACGACCGGGTGCAACTGGCCGCCTTTTCATCTTTGGTAGCACGCGAGTATGAAGATGAGATGGCCCAACTCAAGCACCTGAATACAATTTGGAGAATCTAACATGAACGGTGTCTACGGTCGCATTCTTAAAGTTGATATGAGCAGCAGAACGTATCAAATTGAGACACCTGAGGCTGAGATCTATCAAAACTATCTGGGCGGCAAGGGACTGGCCTCCTGGCTGCTCTACGAGAACAATCCGGCCGAAGTTGACCCTTTAGCCCCGGAAAACTGCCTGATTTTCGCCACCGGCCCTTTTTCCGGGAGCTCGATCTGGGGCTCCTGCCGCTATGGAGTCTACAGCAAATCACCACAAACCGGGATCTATGCCGAATCTTATGCTGGCGGCAAGGTCCCCGAAGCGATCGATGCGGCGGGCTTTGACGCCCTCTTGATCAAAGGTTGCAGTGAAACTCCGATGATTTTACGAATCCATCCCGAAGGGGTCGATTTTCACCCGGCTGATGATATCTGGGGACTTGACAGCTATAAGAGTGAAGATGCCCTGCACGAACGTTTCGCAATTTCCGGTTTTAAAAAATCGGGGGCCGTGGTCATCGGCCCGGCGGGTGAGAACCTGGTGCGTTTTGCCGTAATCGAGAACGACTACTGGCGCTCGGCGGGACGCACTGGCTTAGGGGCGGTCATGGGTTCAAAAAAACTTAAAGGCATTCTGTTTCAGGGAGATTGCCAGCGCCCCCTGGCCGAACCTGAAAAACTCGCAGATTGGGCCAAGAATTTTGCCAAAACCAGCAAAGAGCTCCCCGGGGTCAAAGCCTACAAAAGTTCCGGGACGCCCATGATGGTTAAAATCATGAACGAAGCCGGGGCCTTTCCGACCCGCTATTGGTCCAAGGGGAGTTATAAGGAGTGGCCGGAGATCGGGGCCGAAGCCCTGCATGAACGCTGCCAGGTTAAAGCCCATGCCTGCCTGAAATGTTTTATAGCCTGCGGCCGCCTGACCACAATCGAGCAGGGTCGCCACAAAGGTCTTAAACTTGAAGGCCCGGAATACGAAACCATCTATGCTTTTGGCGGCCTTTGCGAAATCAACGAGATCGAGGAAATCGCCTACTTAAATGATATCTGCGACCGCCTCGGCATGGATACGATCACGGCCGGCAACCTCTGCGCCTTTACCATCGAAGCGGTGCGCCGGGACCGGGTTGATTATCCGATCGCTTACGGCCAGGTCGACGCGATTGCTGAACTTTTGGTCAAAATTGCTGAAAAAAAGGGAATCGGCGCGATTCTCGCGGAAGGAATCCGCCACGCTGCTGCAGTCTGGCACCTTGAAGAGCTGGCCGTCCACGTCAAAGGGATGGAGCCCGCCGGTTATGATCCTCGAGTCTTAAAGGGCATGGGGCTGGGCTACGCCACTTCAGATCGTGGCGCCTGTCATTTGCGAGCGACCTTTTACAAACCTGAATTGAGCGGCATGATCGACCCCGCCGAAACTACTGATAAAGCTGAACTTTTCATCGACTTCGAGGATCGTCTGACAATCTTTGACAGTCTTATTCTCTGCCGCTTTTTCCGCGATCTCTACCCCTGGGAAAAGCTCAGCGAAATGCTTGAGATGATAACCGGAGAAACTTTCGAGCGCGCAAAATTAAGTGAGGTTGCAACCCGGATTGCCGATCTTGTCCGCCGCTTCAACCTGCGTGAAGGCATGAGCCCTAATGCCGACCGCCTCCCCAAACAGTTGCATCGCCGTCTCAAAGATTCGGGCAAGGTTATCACCGAAAAGGAACTGGGGATTATGCTTAACGACTACTACTGTTTAAGAGGCTGGAATAGAAACGGAGTTCCACCGGCTCTGAAGAAGAGACCATAATCCCATAAAAACCAGAACTAAAAAAATTTTCCCGCCAAAAGAGACTATCGCAAACTAAAAACGGCTTACAGAAGATACTCTGTAAGCCGTTTTTGTTGACAATCTGGAAAAACTTTAAATCAAGCTGCCCGCATTAAGACTTACTCCCAGGTACCGAAAGCGATCCCTTGCGGATCAAGACTGAGAACCTGTTCCTGATCAACGCTGTCGTCGGCCGAATTGATGATGGTCAAAAGACCGCCATCAGCGTAAGTGCTGGAACAGACCCAGAGCATCCCCTGACCATCAACTCCAATCACAGGGATGTTGGTATTATCTTCAACAGATTCAGTTAAAGGGAAGGCTGCCAGCGGGGCTGCATCAACAACACCAGTAGTCGGGTTGAAGCTGTAGAGGACATTATCACCCCAACCAGCATAGGAGACAAAATAACCTTTAGTCGCAGAAATAATGACCAAACCGGAAATATTACCATACGGATGCTCGGTTTCGTCACCATCATCAACCACCATGGCGACATCATAAGTTACGGGATCAACCGAAACAATTCCGCCGGTATATTCGGGCGGGAAACTGAAATTATTACCAACACCCTGAATAAATATCTTACCGACTGCAGCATTATAGACAATCTCCTGAGGATTTTTGATCGGCAAAGGAATTCCCTTGAAATTTTCAACCCCGTCTTGCGTATCGACCTCTTCATTAGTATCGATATCGATAACCACAAGATAGGAAGTATTAGTTGGAACCCAACCATTATCCTGATCTAGACGCTGCAAAATCAAGTAGAGTTTACCGTTAACAATCACCCCTTTGGTCATCTCGGGCAGGCCATCACTGTCAGCATAATCTCCCAGTTCAACTTCACCCAGCTTAAAACCCTGCGCCGTAGTCGTTGCCGGATCGACAATCCACATTTTAGTCGAACCTAAACGAGGTAGATAAGCTTTGGCATCGGAGGCCAGGGTTGCCGGAGAGAAAATTACGCTCTGTGGATTACTACCTTCAATCTCAGACATATCATTAGTTGTATACTGCCAGATCGGGGTTGCCGGAGTATCAGCAGAAAATTTGGTAAGATTACCATTACCACGATCTATCCGATAAAAATAGTTACCTTGTGCTACTATCTTAATATCTGAAATCGTCGGCAAAAGATTGTCCTGCAGGGTTCTCGGCTTTTCAACCTCAAGCAACGCGTGTACTCCACTTTGATAGTCTGGTGCTGAACAGGAGACCACCGCATATTGTGAACGGGTAAAATTATCGACAGAAAGAGACGGGTCAACCGCCAGAAGACCTGCGTAAAAGGTGCCACCACTCTTGAGGCTGTCGTAGGTGGCAAAAGCCACCACACCGGTACCATCAGTCACCAGATGAAGACAGCCTCCCTGCATATCAGCCAGCCCCCAACTTGCCAGAACATCCCCCAAACTAATCACTGCGCTCCCATTGGCAGCCAGGGTTACAGTATGAGCATACGCATTTGTCTGGCCCAGCTTGTCACGATAAGTTAGTTCTACAGGAACCGCTTGCGCATTGGGATTGGCAACCATGATCTGCATGCCCCACTCCGCATCTTGCGCTGTATGGGGGATATCAAGTTTATTTTTAAGGCTCTGAGTCATCGGCATATCATACATAACCGTCATCTGGTTGGCGAAGAGAAAACAGAGCCCGGTCAGGGGCTGGTTCGAAACCACCTGAAAAGAGCCCGGCACCTCATCAAGGCTCAAACCGATCACATCAGCCTGCTGACCAAAAGGGGGCAAACTCCAACGTTCAACGCTTTTCGTAACCCCGTTCTGATCGTAGATCAAAATCGCGACATCAGCACTCAAACCATTGCTGTTGGTTAAGGCCAGGCCGACAACCTCGCCCTTACTGTTCGACATAGAAAAATAGGGGAAATAGTAAGCATAATCGGCAAAAGCCGTCCCAACAGAAAAAACTGACAAAATAACAAAAGCCAAAAACGGCAACAACAACCTGCAACCTTTAAACATTAACATCCTGGACAAACTCATAAATTCCCCCTTAAAATAATAGAATTAAAAATGATATGCTACGTTAAGAAAAATCTCTTCTTCCGGCATTGGGTAACCGTTAAAATCCTGATACTCATCACCGCCCAGATTCTTCATCTCAAGATCGAAAACAAGCTCGTTGGCAGGCAGTGGCAGGGTCATGGTCAAGCCGAAATTGACCAGATCTTTACTGGCGGCGGGCAGCAGATTGGCAGCATCATAAAACATCTTGCTCTCATGCTGATATTCGAGATAAGCTTTGAACCAGTGATAATTACTCTCGAAACGCACGAGATAGCTCTCTTGCCAACGTCCCGGCAACTCCATCCCCTGAAATGCAGCAATTTGCCCGCAATTCTCACTATCCTGCCAGGTCGCGTTGGCCAACAGCCGAAAATAGGGCCCGAAATCAAGTGCGGCCCGGGCCTCAATCCCGCTGATCCGGGCGGCCGCAATATTTTCCGACTTACCAACCCCACGCGCGTCATAGATCCTTGTAATCAGGTTGTCGATTTTACTGTAGAAAAGGACGGTTTCGATCTCAACCCGACTTAAAAAAGACCACGGCGTCGGCCAGGCACACTGCAGGCCGACATCATAATTTTCTCCCTCTTCGGCTTTGAGATCAGGATTGCCGACGACAAAGCCACGATCACCGAAGAGTTCGTAAAATGAGGGTTCACGACTGTAACGGGCCAGATTGGCCCGGATTGAAAAAGGCCCCCAGAGGGTTAAACGAGCTCCCAGGCTGGGACTGAAAAAATCGTTGCGCCTTGACTGGCCCGGGATATCGCCGCCATGATCACTCTCAACACTCTCAAGCCGATCATCATACCATTGATAGTGATAAGCCGGTGTCAACAGAAGACGCTGCTTAAATAGAAAGATACTATCCTGGAGCGCGGCCGAGAAATAATTACGACGGCTGTCGCCCCGGGGACGCGAATGCAAAAGATCCTTAGCTTCATAGGTTTCGCGGCCAGCCTCAAGATTTGCAGTCACAACCTGAGATTCTGTGGGCCATTCACCAAAGAGAGAAACTCCATATTTTTCGGTATTATAACGCTCATGCTGTCGCCCCAGGCCGAGTATCCCCTGAGAATCATTATAAAACTCCTCTTTCCAGCCATAAAAAAACTGACTCGCCAGATTAACGTGCAAAGCGCCCAGATCATCAGCCTGGAGACGGGCCACAAGTTGATGGCGCTCAGTCTGAAAATGGGTATTGGCGGCCGGAGTATTGTTCCAGGCCGGCAGACGACGATCCTGGTTAAAGTACTGCTCGGAGATCTCAAACCTAAGATCGTCACTAAAATCATGACCCACTTTAAGCATCAGGCTGCGCCGCCAGAGCTCGTTGTTGTTGCGCTTTTCACGGCGATCATCGTCAGAGTTCCAGTCGGTACCATTATTATGAAGAAATTTAAAATTATTGTCACTGCTGACATATTCGGCCATACCAATAAAATCAAAACGGTTTTCAGTTTGATGATTTAGCGAAGCAAAGAGACGTTCACTGGCAAAAGAGCCCAAACCAAAACCTAATGCACCATTGGTTCCTGCCTGACTCCGGCGCGTCCGAATATTGATAACCCCGCCGAGGCCGGCGCGAGCGAAATTGACCGGCGAGACCCCACGATAGACCTCAATTACGGCAACCTCATTTAGAGGTACCAGAGCCAGATTAACGCCGCCGCCGGAAGCGTCATTAAGCAGAACCCCGTCGAGATAGACAAAAACCTGATCTCCGGAAGAGCCCCTAAGAGAAACCGAAGAGAAGCCGCCCAGCCCCCCGGAGCTCCGCACCTGAATACCGACCTCTTTGGCCAGAAGCTCACCAAGACTGCTGATTCCAGGATCAATGCCTTCAAGGTCGATAACTGATGAAAATGAAGTCAACTGCCCAGGATCAACATCACCGGTACGAAAATCTTCGGCCAACCCGGTCGCCTCGACAACCATATCATCGAGCACCAGAGAGTTCTGCTCATCTGCGATCGCAGACCCCACTGAAATCAATGAGAAAAAGAGAATTAACCCCGGACAGAGTACGCAGAAAAGTAAATACTTTAATCGAAGATGATGATCTTTCACTAAAACACCTAATCCAGTCATAAACCGCAACTTTGCGGCCTAGCGCCTTTGCGTTAAAAAAGCCTTGCCCCATAAAAAAGGCAAAAAAATCCCGAAAAGCTGCACACAGCTCTTCGGGATTTCCCAGATTTAATCACGAAGACAGGCCGGAAGTAAATCTAAACATTCTGTCGTTCCACCGACTAGAATGTATCCGTACCTTATCTCAGAGCAGGTCTTCTGACTTCCGGCTCAAACCTACTTACCGCGCCTTCCCACACTCTTAGAGTACAGTGACATTATTGCGGTGTTCGTTACCGATTACAGCGACGGGCCCGTTGCCGAATTTCACGGCATTCCCTATTATCGCATCTCCAAAAAAGCTTAAACAGCTATTTTGATGCGTCTCTGAAACATTATCATATTCAATTGTCAGACCCCTATAGACGATAGACTTTCATCTGTCAAGCCACTTTGTCAGTCGTCAGTCGTCAGTCGTCAGTATAAAAAAACCAGGGGCTGATGTATATCAACTAAAAAAGTGAAAAAAGCAACTGGGACGGTTTTTACTGACGACTGACCATTCGCAGCCATTCAAGCCAGTTTTCGATACCCTCACCCGTACGACAGGAGACTGGGATAATTTTGATATCGGGATTGAGCCTTAATACGCGCTCGCGCATCTTTTCGAGATCAAAGTCAGAGAAATCCATATAGTCGATCTTGTTGACAATAAGAACATCACAAATTGAAAACATCAGGGGATATTTCAAGGGCTTATCGTCCCCTTCGGGAACGCTTAAGATCATCGCATTTTTGTGGGCTCCGGTATCAAATTCAGCCGGACAGACAAGGTTGCCAACATTCTCAAGGATAATCAGATCAAGCTCTTTTTCGGCCAGCCCTTCCAGACCTTTAGCAACCATCGAAGCATCGACATGGCAAAAACCCCCGGTGCGCAACTGCACCGCTGGGACTCCCGCCTTAACCACGGTTTCAGCATCAACCATCGAATCAATATCAGCTTCAATCACCCCCAGTCTAATGTCATCTGCCAGACCGGCAATAGTTTTGACTATGAGGCTGGTTTTTCCGGCCCCCGGAGAGGCCATCAGATTCAACATAAAAGTCTTCTGCTGTTTAAGGGTTTCCCGCAAGCCGTCGGCAACCTTACGATTGTCAGCGAATATCTCCTCTTTTACTTCGATCAGGCGAATCTCATCAACGCTATTGTCGTGTTTCATAGAACCTCCAGGTTCTTAATAAAATAACCTTGCCCGGCAATCAGCCGACAATCTTTAGCCGCACAGGCCGGGCAGACATTGCTCCCTTCCGCAGCCGCAACAAAGGGAAAAATCTCGCCACATTGAGTACACTGCAAACGGGCCGGAATTTTCTCGATTACCAACTTCGCCTTTTCGGCCCGACTGCCTTTACTCAAATGATCAAAGTAGTGTTGCATCCACTGCTCTTCCAGATCACTAAGTTCACCCACCTCAAGATGGATTTTCATCACCCTTTTAACCCGATTCTTTAGAGCATGGGCCAGCACCACCTGCAAAATTTTTTCAATAACCGGAAGTTCATGCACTAGAGTAGACCGCGTTCCTGGGCCATCTTCATATAAGTTTCAACCATCGTCTCAGGCGGTACCGACCGTAAATCTTCACCTTTCTGCTTTAAATGCAGAGCATCGTAGTCACAAACCGGAACGCAGACCCCACAGCCGATGCAACGGTCAAGATCAACTTTCGCGGTCTCCTCGACGGTAATTGCATCCATAGGACAACGCTCGACACAATCACCACAAGCGACACATTGCTCGCCGTCAACCTCGGAATAATAATTGGAATCGATCATCGTTGCCGGTTGCGGCATCTTCTTGAGGTTCTTTAAAATCTGGCAGCAACAGCCACAGCACATGCAGATATTGATCGACTTCTGCGAATTACTGGGCTGCAAAACGAGACCGGCATCAAGCCCTTTTTGCATCAGTTGCATTGCTTCTTCCTGGGAGATTGATCGGCCCAAACCGTTCTCTTCATAGTAAAAAGCAGCGACCCCAAAAATAAAGCAGGCCTCCATCGGACTATCACAGCCTGCACCCATCATCTTCTGTTCTGTGCGACAGATACAGGGGGCGACCACAATCTTGGACTGGCTTTTGATAATCGTTGCGGCCTCTTCGTAAGGCATGATTGAAGCTTCGGCCGGTACACTTTCAGAAACCGGGATCACCCGCAGCTGCTTGGTCTCCATTTCGGACCAGGTCTTCTCCAACAAAAAGGGCGCATATTCATTAACATCCTTAATCAGCTCTTCATCAAGATCGTTGACGTGATACTCCCAGATACCGACAACAAATTGGGTCGCCATGTAAAAGGTCAAATCATCTTTACGAGCTCTAAAGATCAGACCTTTATGCGACATCTCCTCAAGCATAGGCTCAATGATATCTACTTCTTTCTGCAGACGTTGAGCAATTTTGACAGCTGGTTCCGGTTTCATGCGTAAGCCCAGGGCTACCAAAGCCTCCTCCGGCGTAAATAATTTCCTTAAAATCCGCAGCTCAACCCCACTCTCGGTCGCCGGGAAGCCGGCCGGCAGATTATCGAGATGGCGAGCCAATTGGCTGTAAACATCCTTTCCATCAGTTTTAGAAAAACTCATCTTCACTCCTTAACCCGGCCCCGCCGGAAGCAAAAGGTTTATATTTAAAAAACTTATCTGCAGCACAAAACTTTATTGTCACCCTTCATCTTTCATAATTCATCATTTACACTTCCCCTTCCCTCAACACGTTTTTCAAAAGTTGCAGCAATTCATCTATATTGTACGGTTTATTAAGGAAACCGCGAAAACCGTACTTCTCATAATCGGCCACCACCGGATCATTGGCATAACCACTGGAGACCACGGCTTTCACTTGCGGGTCAAACTCCTTTAGCAATTTGATCGTTTCACGACCACCCATTCCACCCGGAATGGTCAAATCCATTATCACCAGGGCAAACTCCTGCTCTTTATATCTTTCGAGAACCTGACGACCATCAATAACCGTCTCGACCTCAAAGCCATAGGCTTCCAGAAGCTCAGTTATTATTTCGCGAACAATCTCCTCATCATCCAGAACCAGGATTCGACTTTTTTTAAATAATGGCTCCTCTCCCGAAACCGCCACAGCTCTAACCCCGGAAGCAACCCCGAGAGCCGGCAGAAAGATGGTAAATTCAGTAAATTGACCCGATTCTGATCGAACTCCGATATAACCATCGTGCTTTGTGATTATCGAATGAATAACTGACAAGCCTAGACCACTACCCTCCTTTTTGGTCGTAAAGAAGGGATCAAAAATCTTGGCGCGAAGCTCTTCTGAGATCCCCAGGCCTTCGTCCCGCACTGAAATCTTAACATAGGGCCCCGGTTTAAGAGGTAAATTTGCGGGTTTCAGGAAATCGAAATGGACATTTTCACAACAGATTAAGATCGTTCCACCCTTCGGCATCGCATGCACCGCGTTAATAACCAGATTTTGGATTACCTGACTGATCTGTCCGGCATCGACCTCAGCCACCCAGAGATCATCTGGAATTTTAAGAGAGAGGCCGATTTTTGACCCCATCAGAGAAAACTCAGCCGAATCCTTAATGATCTCACCGATCTCTGCAGTCTCTTTAATGGGCTCCCCGCCCTTGGCGAAAGTCAGAAGTTTCTGGGTTAAATCAGCGGCCCGCCGCGAAGCCTTAAGGGCCTTCTCAAGGTTCGTGTTAGCTTTTTTTGATTGCGGGCCAAGACGCAGTACGGCAACCTCGATATTGCCCATAATCCCGGTCAACAGATTATTGAAATCATGGGCTATCCCCCCAGCCAGACGACCAACGCTCTCCAGCTTTCTCAGCTTAAGAACCTCTTCCTGCATACGCTCACGATCGGTAATATCGCGAAATACCAGAACCCCGCCAGTAATCAAACTTTTATCATCACGAATTGGCGAAGCACTATCGGCAATTTTAAACTCCTGACCGGAACAAGAACGTAGAAGCGTATTATCATCAAGTTCTAAAATAAGACCCTGACGAATCGCCTGAGCCAGAGGGTTGCGGGCCGGCTCGCCCGTGTTGGCTTTAACAATATCGAAAACTTCATCTATGGGACGGCCCAAAGCTGCACCATGCTGCCAGCCGGTCAACTTTTCGGCAACCCGGTTCATCAAGACCACCCGCCCCTCAAGATCCGTAGTAATAACCGCATCACCAATACTACGCAGAGTCACTAAAAGCTGTTCACGCTCATCCCGCAACTGTTGTTCAAGTTCTTTAACTGCCGAGATATCCCGCAAAAGGGTAAAGATAATCTCCCGCTTCTCAAAAGGAATTATGGTCAAGGAGACATCGGCCCAAAATTCCCGCCCTTCAAAATCACAATGGAGCCATTCAAAACGGTGAAAACCGGCTTCATAGGCCCTTTTGATGATAGTTTCTGCTTTATTTCGGGATGACTGCCCATCGGGTTGTCGGACTGGCGACAAGCGTGCCGGATGGGTAAGCACATCATCTTTGTTTTTTGCTTTCAAGAGCTTCATCGCCGCTTGGTTGCAATCAAAAAATCCCGCTTCACCAAGCAGCAACATCGGATCAGAGGAGCGTTCAAACAGTGACCTGAATTTCTCCTCACTCTCCTTCAAAGCACGCTCTGATTCTACTCTGTCAGTAATATCGACGGCACTGCCGAGAACCGTTATTCCAGTTTCATCTTCCGGCAACGGAATTCCCGAGAGCTCCCACCAGCGACAAGTGCCATCTTTTTTCACACCAATATAATCATAGGTAACCTCATGACTTAGAGATGTGCGGCGGGACTCGGCCCGGTTAATGCTCTTCTCTCTATAGTCTTCATGTAGAACTTCGGTAAAATTCTTCCCCAAAAGTTCTTCACGGGAATAGCCAGTCAGCTTCTCACACATCTTGTTGACGTAGGTAAAAGTTCCTTTACTGTCATAAGTGTAGATCATCACCTGTGCATTTTCAGCAAAGGCCTTGAATTTCTCTTCACTGCGGCGAAAATCATTCTCAACTTTTTTCCTTGACGTAATATCTATTGCGGTGCCAAGAGTAATCTTTTCTCCCTGAAATTCCAGCTTTTCAGCATGGAGTTCGACCCATTTCACAATACCGCTTCTATTGAGCAATTTGACATCATACTGGGGCTCAAGAAACTCCCCTTTAAAACGATCCTGAACTCTCTTTATCGCCATCTCCTTATGCTCAGGATGAACCAGATCATAAATCGGCATCTGTAACAATTCAGCATTAGTGTACCCGGACAACGATGATAAAAAAGGGTTCGCATAACGAATAATACCACCTTCCCCAATCATATAGACGGCCGCCTGAACATTTTCAGTGAAAACCCGAAACTGATCTTCACTTTTCTGCAAACGCCCGGTCAGAGCCTCATTCTCTTGACGTAAGCTAAGAACCTCTTTAATCAGCTCTTCTCTATCCATCTGCTGCAAACAACCGCTCGCCTTAATATCCATAATGCACCAATGCACCTGTTTTCCATCACGCAAAAAAATTCGTCAGAAAATCTAAACCCTTAAGTTATCTACAGATAATTTAACAACTCCTGCAAGTCAAGAATAAACCCTGTTTTGTTAAGGAAACTTTATGCTTGACTTGAAAGTGGATTAAATGTATTTACTTTAATAATTTACTTTAACTTGAAAAAAATATTCCCAATGGAGAAAGCAATGGCTCAGATAACTTTACACGACAACCCTATCAACACTATTGGCAATCTGCCTGAGATCAAGGCAAAGGCCCCTGCTTTTCAACTTACCAAAGCTGACTTAAGTGATGCCACGCTCAATGACTTTACCGGCCAGCACCTGGTTTTAAACATCTTTCCCAGTATCGATACCGGCGTCTGTGCCATGTCTGTTCGGCGTTTTAATGCTGAGGCTGAAAAACTGAAAAACACTACAGTTCTCTGTATATCGGCCGATCTGCCTTTTGCTCAAGCGCGCTTCTGTGGTGCCGAGGGACTCGACCGGGTCATCACCCTGTCGGCTATGCGCGATCGTAAGTTTGGTGAAGATTACGGGGTGACCATCAGCGATGGACCGCTGGCCAGTTTATTTTCCCGGGCGGTTGTTATCGTTGATGAAAACGGCAGCGTTATCTACACCGAGCAGGTTCCCGAAATCACCCAGGAGCCCGATTACGAAGCTGCCCTGAAAATTCTTCAGTAAACTGCTTTATAGTTTTTTCGCGCTTAAATTGAGGAGGTCAGTTTTGCCTAATTCATGCAATATTGTAATTGCTGGAGCCGCTGGCCAGGGGGTTGAGTCGGCCGTAGCCCTGGCCGGTAAAAGTCTGCTTAAAGCCGGGTTTCAAATCTTCATCACGGCCGATTATCAATCCCGGGTCCGCGGTGGCCACAACTTCATGCGCATCCGCTTTAGCGACCAACCTCTGGCCGCAGCCGTTGTCAAGATTGACTACCTGCTGGCCTTAAATGAGGAGAGTCTGGAGCGCCATCTGCCGAACCTGACAACGGCAGGGATGGCTTTCGCAATGGCCGACACCTGTGCCAACATCGCAGATCCAAGACTTCAACCAATACCCTCTACGATCGGTCCCAGCGCCGCTAAAAGCGAGACCTTCAGCGGCATCAAACTTCTGGCCCGCCTCTTTATCACACTCGGTCTTTCACCTGAGATTCTCAAGAAGACCGTCGATAAACAGTTTGCCAAAAAACTCTCACCCCAACTTTTGCAAACTAATATTGACACCATTTCTGAAATCACCAATTTTTTTACCGATCAAGCGGTTCAACCCTTACCCTTTGCCCCCGTACCCGACCCGCAAAGAATGCTGGTCAACGGCAACGATGCGATCGCCTTAGGCATGGTTGCGGCCGGCATCGGTGTCTACACCGCCTATCCGATGACGCCATCAACCTCTGTCATGAATGTTTTAGCCGGCTGCGGCCCCGAAATGGGGATTGCCGTCGAGCAGGTTGAAGATGAAATCGCCGCCTTAAACGCGGCGCTTGGGGCCTCCTACGGCGGCGCCCGGGCGGCAACCGGATCTTCGGGAGCCGGGATCTGCCTGATGGCGGAAGCGATCGGTTTGGCCGGTATCGGCGAAATTCCGATTGTCATCTTTAACGCGCAACGTTCGAGTCCGGCAACCGGCATGGCGACCCGCACCGAACAGGCTGACCTCCTCTTTGTCGCCCACGTCTCGCATGGCGATTTTCCGCGTCTGATTATAGCTCCCTCCGGACATAGCGAATCTTTTTATCTGACGACTGAGGCCTTTAACCTGGCCGATTACTGGCAGATCCCGGTTTTTATTTTAAGTGATCAGGCTCTGGCCAGCAGTGAATGCAGTATCAACGAATTTGACCTCGAACAAGTAACGATTGATCGCGGTGAGATTGCAGCTGAACCGCAAAACCCCGGGATGCTGCAACGCTACGAGGTAACTGAAAGCGGCGTCTCTCCGCGCGCCTTTCCGCAACTCTCCAAATGGCTGATCTCCTGTGACAGCCATGAACATAATGAGATCGGCCAGGTCAGTGACGACATCGCCAACCGCAACCGCCAGCATGACAAAAGGATGCGAAAACTGCAAAATCTGGCAAAAACTCTACCCGGACCAAAAATCATCGGCGCTCCGGCCGACAAACTGCTTATCTGCTGGGGCTCAACTGTCGGCCCAGTACTTGAAGCCCGAGAAAAATTAAAGACGCAAGGCCAAAATTTTGCAGTTGCCATCTTCGAATACCTCTACCCTTTAAACCGTGAACTTATCGAAAAAACGCTGGCCCCTTTCAAAGAGATCCACACAATCGAGGGCAACTACAGCGGTCAACTGGGAAAACTCCTACAGATGGAAACAACTATCCGCATCACCAGCCATATCGGCAAAACCGACGGCCGCCTCTTTACGGTTGAAGATGTTGAGAAAAATTTAATCGAACTTGTCGGAGGTAAACCATGAGCTGTAAATATGAGTCATCTTTCGCCTCGCAATGGTGTCCCGGCTGTGGTAATTTTGGCACCCTGGAAAGCCTTAAAACAGCCCTCTGCAACCTTAAGATAGAAGCCCGTGACTTTGTCATCGCTGCCGGTATCGGCCAGGCCGCGAAACTCGGATTCTCTCTGGAGTGCAATTTGCTGGCCGGCCTTCACGGACGCGCCCTGCCGCTTGCTTTAGGCCTGAAAATGGCCAACCACAAACTGAAAGTTCTGGCAATTTCGGGGGATGGCTGTTTTTATGCCGAAGGCGGTAACCATCTCTTACACAACGCCCGCCGCAACCTTAACGTCACGATGCTGGCCAGCGACAACCGGGTCTTCGGTCTGACCAAAGGACAGGCAGCACCAACGGCAGCGGCTGATTTCGTCACCAAAATTCACCCGGAAGGGGCTGGAGCCCAACCCCTGGAACCAACCCTGATCGCCCTAAGTGCCGGAGCAACTTTCGTAGCCAAAGCTTTCACCGGCAACCCCGACGAATTAACCTCTATTATTGAAGCCGCTATTGAGCATCAGGGTTTTGCCCTGGTTGATATTCTCTCGCCCTGTATCTCGTTCAACAAAACCAATACCTTTGCCTGGTTCAAAAAGAGAATCACCAAAATCAACGGCAACCATGATCGTAGCAACCTTGCTGCCGCCTTGAGCTTGGCCCAATTTAATCCTGAGGAACAGATTCCCACCGGCATCTATTATCAGGTTGAAAAACCGATCTACGGAGCCCGGAAAAGAGCTCTAAATGGTGACCCTATTGCCTTACGCACCCAAAATTATCAACCGGAGAGAGTTAAACCACTTTTTGCCAACTACCGATAAGCTCACATTATTATTTAAAAAACAAACCAAGCAACCAAGCAACCCGGCAACTGTTATCGAGGAGGAGAAAATGAGCCAAGAGAGAATTAACGCCCTGGAGATCGCTTTAAACAACGAAATGAAGGAACACGAATTTTACCTTAATCAGGCTGAAAGAACTAAAAACCCGATTGGCAAAGCGATGTTTTTAGAGATCGGTAAAGAGGAGCTTGAACATTACGAGCGCCTCAAACAGTTACACGCAAAATGGAAAAAAGAGGAGCAATGGCCGGAAAGTGTGCCACTCGAAGTTGCCGGATCAAACATCAAAGCCACTCTCGATAAAGTTGTTAACGCAACCAAGAGTCAACAACCAGGCGATGCCGGCGATCTTGAAGCGGTACGCACGGCCATCGACTTCGAGAGCGAAGGAGTAAAATTTTACAAAAAACTCAGCGACAGTTCAGATGAGAACCGGGAAAAGGCTTTCTTTAACCTGCTGGCAGCGATTGAAAATGAGCATCTCCAATCTTTGATTGAAACTGAAGCTTTTTTCCTCGATCCAGCCCAGTGGTATCAACAAAATGAACGCAGCGGTCTCGACGGCGTCTAGAACTGTAGCAGAACTTTTTTTATAAACGTAAAACGCTGTAAAAGCCCGTCCCTGTTCGACAAAATTGTCGAACAGGGACGGGCTTTGTCGTTTCAAGAGTACCGGGTAAATTCAAGAAATCAGCTTAATATCTTAAAATAACTATATAAATATTTCTAACAACCGCTGGCACAGTTAATGTAATCAAATCTCCAGACATCACGAAATAAATCAACTTTCAACTAATGCAAGTAACGCAACCAAAATTTAACGGAGATCTGATTATGAAAAAGAGTATCGCAACTATCTGTATGAGTTTGATGCTTCTGGTTTTGAGCACCGGTATGGCTTTGGCTGGCAACGGTAAACTGGGAAATAATTCTGGCGCTAAGAGCGGGGGAATGGGAAGCGCTGTCGCGCCTCTTCCTTACGACTACCCTTCCGAGATAGAGAAGGCGGCTTCGCCAGCACTCGTCTGCTGCAGCAGAACCAGATGATCGACGCCGATGGTGATGGCGTCTGCGAACAGTGCTGAACAAGATGCCTTTAAAAAAGCACGCCAGGAGGAGATGCAGTCTCTAAGTCCTGACGAACACCTCTCTTACCAAAACAGCAACCCAAAAGACTCCGGCAGTGGTAACGGCAGTGCTTTGCGAAACCGCGACGGTAGTGATTCGGGTTCAATGCATCGTTACGGCGGCGCATCAGGAGGCGGCATGGGCTCAGGCCAGGGCCGGGGCGGCAAACGCTGAAGAGAGAAAATCTGCAAACAAAACTTCAATCGCCGGTAAAACTTCCATCAGCCGGTGATCACCGGGGAGCAGATGCAACGTTAGATTATGCCTTCGGGCATAATCTATAATCAGCTCCGGCGGGATGATCTCATCCCGCCAACCATGAATAATGGTGCATTGATCGGTTTTAGGCAGCGGATCCTGAACTTTACCGAAGCCCGGTACCGCGATTGCCGGAGCCAACAAGAAAAGTCCATCCGGCGAGATCTTTTGGGCCGCCACCGCCGCCACATAACTTCCCATACTCGACCCGACCAGCACTAAATGACCTCCGACAGCAGGCCGCCAGGCCAACAACTTCTCAACCCGCTCATCAGGATCACTAATCCCCTGATAATCGATACTTTCGACCGCAAAACCGCATTTCTCAGCAACCCTGGCCAAACACTTTATCTTGCTGCCCCACGGGCCGCTCTCCTTACCGTGCGAAAAACAGACGGTTCCAACAAAATTCGCCATACAATCTCCATCTACTTAACAATATTCGATACGGGTATCATTTGACATAATTTACCATATAAGATATTCCAACTATACACCATTTACAACCAAAACAAAATCAAAACAGGAAAAAAGATGACCCAAATATTCAGTGACTGCGCCCGCTGCCCTTTCAATATCTCCGAACGGCTCTGCCGTAACGCTAACGGCAAAGCCCCAGATTTCTGCCCGACCCGAGACCTCTCTAAATTAACTAAAGAAAGCTTGAAAATCTATAAGAAAGATGAATATGCCGAATTTGCCCGTCAAGCCTCAATCCAGGAGGCCGAAGGCTACGCTGATAAGGAGCTCGGCTACGCCAAGGTCAGACCGGCCAAGACCCGCATCGAAGAAATCGCTGAATTTGCCGAGAAGATGAAATACAAACGCTTAGGCCTAGCTTTTTGCGTCGGCCTGCACCGGGAAGCCAGAACCGTGGTGGAAATCTATTCGGCTCGGGGTTTTGAAGTGGTTTCCGTGATCTGCAAAACCGGCTGCAGCGATAAAGAGTTGATCGGCCTTAAAGACAACCAAAAAATTGTCAAAAACGAGCCTGAAGCAATGTGCAATCCCATTTTACAGGCCATAGTCTTAAATGAAGCTAAAACCGATTTCAATATCCTCTTGGGCCTCTGCGTCGGCCACGACTCACTTTTCCTGAAAAAAGCCGCGGCCCCCTGCACCGTCCTAGCCGTTAAAGACCGGGTTCTAGGGCATAACCCTCTGGCCGCAGTCTATAACGCTGAGAGTTATTATCGAAGTCTGAAATAAAACCCTAAACCTGAGTGATCCGCCCGGCAACCAGCTCCACCACCTCATCGGCCACCCTTCTCACCTGAGATTGATCGCGTTAGACCATAAGCAACGTACACTGCTGTTTGAGATTTAAGAGTAACAGTTCTATCTCCCGGGCCGCTTTTTCGTCGAGCGAAGAGGTCGGTTCATCAAGGAGCAAAATCGCCGGCTCTAGAATCATCGCCCGGGCGATACAGAGACGCTGCTGCTGACCGCCTGAAAGGTTACGGGCATCCTCACGCAGCCGATCTTTGACTTCCGACCAGAGAAATGCCTGCTTAAGAACAGTTTCGATCTTTTGCCCGAAGCTTTCTTTTGGCAAACCCGCCATGCGCAGAGGCAAAGCCAAATTGCGATAAATGCTCATCGGCAGCGGATTGGGAATCTGAAAAACCATACCAACCTTTCTCCGCAACCAACTTAAAGATAGATCCCGAGCATAGATATCAATCTTTTCCTCCTCTAAAAAGAGACTCACACGACCGCTCATGATGGCCCCGTTGAGCTCTTCCCAAAGATGATTTATAGTCATCAAAAAGGTTGATTTCCCGGAACCTGAAAGCCCGATAATCGCAGAGATGACAGAGCCTTTAAAAGCAGCACTGAGATCATCCAGAATCTTACATTTGCCGTAAGAAAAAGTAAGGTTCTCAATTTCAATAATTTTTTGTTCAATCATGATGTCCTTTATAAGCAAGTTTGAGGTCCGCAACCCCAAATTTAATCAGTGCATTAATGGTGATAAAGCAAACGCTTGGTCACTTTTTTGCGAATCAGCCAGGATAGAGAAAAAAGCAGACCGCAAAGACTCAAGAGAATCAGAGCTGCGCCGAAACCTTGTTGCAACTCCTGTTGATTGCTGAATTGCGAAGCCGTATAGTAGATATAAAAAGGTAATGCTTCATATTTGTGCAACAGTGAGCCGGGAATACCGGCGGTGATCACGACTCCAGTCAACATGATCACCGCGGTATCTTCAGCCGCCCGCCCGATGGCGAGGATAATTCCACTAAAGATCCCCGGGACGGCTTGAGGAAGGAGAACAAAACGAATCGTTGCTGACTTTTCGGCACCCAGGGCGGCGGCCGTCAAACGTAAGGCCGGTGGCAGGTCTTCCAGAGCCGTCTGGGTGCGCACCGAATCAAGTAAGGATTCCGGCGTAACGGTGGCGTTGCCGGCCACCATCAAGGCGATCATAGTATCACCCAGAGCCCGGCCCAAAGCCAACAGCAGACCGGTAATAATCCCGGTTCTTGCACCCGGCAGAATCACATGCACAAGCTTTTGCCGGAGGGTGGCGCCCAGAGCCTCAAGGGCGCGAAGATGAGTTAAGGGAATCGCGGCAAAGCTTTCCAGAAAAACCAGAATCATAGTCGGCGAAATGAGCAGGGTGAGGAGCAGAGCCGCACTCAATATAGACATTCCGAACCCTCGGGCAAAACCTTCACGAACCAAGGGAACCAGTAGAAAAATACCGGCAAAACCGTAGATCACAGTGGGGATACCGGTCATCATTTTAACAACCTGATGGAGTAACCGGGCCAGATAACTGGGCGCTAAGAGATGAATAAAAACAGCACTACCGAGACTTAAAGGGAAAGCCAGCAGAATGGTTAAGGAGACTAGAGCAAAAGAGCCGCAGAGAAACAGGAAAATGCCATAAAGCCATTAAAAGCATTTACTTTTATCATAGACATGAAAATCAAATCCAATTGAAGTAATTTATACAAACTACCTGCAATATAGTTTTCTTCAATAAGATAACGGTTTCAAGGTAGCCCAAAGTGCAAAATATCAATTTTGACAACTCTATAGTTTGACAAAGATAACAATTTCTGTTTAGTTGTAATTGTTTGTCAATAATGATAATCTTATTCTCTACGTAAGATTATTACCTCTTGCTCCACAAAGAAAGCTAATTTTACTCTCGCAGTGTTAACCTATGCAAGAAACCCTTATTAGCGACTTCGAAAAAACCTTCCAACAACGGGGCCTGCGCTTAACCCAGCAGCGCCTGGAAATTTTCAAAGCGTTGGCCGGCTCTAAAGATCACCCGACAGCGGAAAAGATCTATGCTCAGTTACGCACCACAATGCCAACCATCTCACTCGATACCGTTTACCGGAACCTCCACACCCTGCACAGCCACGGCCTTATTAACCGGGTCGTAACCGGCCAGAGTCAGGCTCGTTTTGAAGCCAACCTCTCACCCCATCACCACCTGATCTGCAAAATCTGCCAAAAAATCACTGATATTTCCTGGCAAGACTTCGACAATCTTGCCCCGCCGCAAGATTTCAACCAATGGGGTGATATAAAAGAGAAACAGGTAACTCTGAGCGGAATCTGTAAAACATGTCTTAAAGATAAAAAATCATCTTAAAAAAATTACTTGCATATAATAACTTTTACTATATAATAATTTTTCATAGGTACTCCAAGAAAGACTTCAAGGAGGTTATCACGCAGTTTAACCCCAAAAAAGGGAGGCAGTAATATGAAAAAACAGAATAAACTCACCACCAACGCCGGAGCCCCGGTACCGGACAACCAGAACGTCATGACTGCTGGCCCACGCGGCCCGCAACTCCTGCAGGATGTCTGGTATCTGGAAAAAATGGCCCATTTCGACCGTGAGGTTATTCCGGAACGTCGGATGCACGCCAAGGGCTCCGGGGCCTACGGCACCTTCACCGTTACCCACGACATCACTCAATACACCCGCGCCAAGATTTTTTCCGAGATCGGCAAGAAAACCGAGATGTTCGCGCGTTTTTCCACCGTGGCCGGAGAACGTGGTGCTGCCGATGCCGAACGCGACATCCGCGGTTTTGCGCTTAAATTCTACACCGAGGAGGGAAACTGGGATCTGGTGGGCAATAACACCCCCGTTTTCTTTCTCCGCGACCCGCTCAAATTTTCGGACCTCAACCATGTCGTCCATCGCGACCCTCGCACCAACCTGCGCAGCGCCAAAAACAACTGGGATTTTTGGACATCTCTGCCCGAGGCCCTGCATCAGATAACTGTGGTCATGAGCGACCGCGGCATTCCGGCAAGCTTCCGAAACATGCACGGGTTCGGCAGTCACACCTTCAGCTTCATCAACGCAAACAAGGAGCGATACTGGTGCAAGTTTCACTTTCGCACCCAACAGGGCATCAAAAACATCACCGATTCGGAGGCTGAGGCGGTGATCGGCAAATGCCGTGAGAGCAATCAACGCGACCTCTACTACTCCATAGAGAAAGGCGATTTTCCGCGCTGGACCATGTTTGTCCAGATCATGACCGAGGAGCAGGCCACCAAACTCCCCTACAATCCTTTTGACCTGACCAAGGTCTGGTACAAAAAAGATTACCCCCTAATCGAGGTGGGGGTCATGGAACTTAACAAGAACCCGGAAAACTACTTTGCCGAGGTGGAGCAATCGGCCTTCAATCCTGCCAGTGTGGTGCCGGGGATCAGCTTCTCACCCGACAAGATGCTCCAAGGCAGGCTCTTCTCCTACGGCGACACCCAGCGTTACCGGTTAGGGGTCAACCATCACCTCATCCCGGTGAACAAGGCCCGCTGCCCCTTCCACAGTTATCACCGAGATGGCAGTATGCGGGTGGACGGTAACTATGGCTCAACCCTCAGCTATGAGCCCAACAGTTATGATGAGTGGCAGGAACAACCCGATTTCTCCGAGCCGCCTCTGGAACTGAGCGGCGCCGCGGCCCACTGGAACGCCCGCGAAGATGACAGCGATTACTATACCCAACCGGGCAAGCTCTTTCGCCTGATGAGCAAGGAACAACAAGAGGTCCTGTTCGGCAACACCGCCCGGGCCATGGACGATGCGCCGGAGATGATCAAGCTCCGCCATATCGACAACTGCCTGAAAGCTGATCCGGATTACGGCAACGGGGTTGCCGCAGCCCTCGGTATATGTTTAAGTAAAATGGATAAATAACAGATCTAACTACCGCTAAAATATCCGGGCGCAAGGTTAAACCTTGCGCCCGGATATTTTACATACAAACGACGCCATTTCACTCTCTATGACAACCTACTCTATGAACCTTTCAGTCCCACTTTCACAACCCTTCATTAAACTTGAAAAGATCGGTAAAACCTATGCCGGGGCCGTACCGGTTACAGCCCTGCAGGAGATCAATCTTGAGATCGACAGGGGTGAGCGTCTCGCCCTGCTCGGCAAAAGCGGTTCCGGCAAATCGACCCTGCTCAACCTGCTCGCCCTGATCGATAAACCAAGCTGCGGGTCCCTGTTCATCGACAACCGGGAGAGCGCTCTTTTTTCCGAGAAGGAGGCCACCGCTTATCGACGCCGCGACATCGGCTTTATCTTCCAGTTTTTCAATCTCCTGCCAACCCTGACTCTGCGCGAAAATATCACTCTGCCGATGGAACTTCTGCAACAAAACGACGATGACCTGGTCCACCAGCTCACCCGGGAAGCCGGTATCGCCGACAAACTAGAGCGCTACCCGGAAGAGGTTTCCGGCGGTGAACAACAGCGGGCCGCCGTGATTCGCGCTCTGGTCAAGAAACCGCGCCTGATTCTCGCCGACGAGCCAACTGGCAACCTTGACCTCGAAACCGGTCTCCACATTGTCGGCCTCATCAATGAGATCTGCGACAGCTTCGGCACTGCTTTGGTCATGGTCACCCACAGCCAGGAGGCCGCCCAGGCCTGCACCCGGCGCCTTAAAATAATCGACGGACATCTGTTAGACGATGTTTAAACTACTCAAAGCCTTTCTTCGGCATCATCGCCGCCGCCCTCTGCCGACCCTGCTCTGGATTTTCGGGGTGGCCCTTGGCGTAACCATGGTCTCCGGTATCTATCTCGCCAACCAGTCGGCCTTAAACTCCTTTACCAGTGCCACCCGGGTTCTCTCGGGCCGGGCCACCCACGAGATCTCGACCGGTGCCGGCCAGCTCGACGAGAAACTTTACGCTGAAATCATGCTTAAACTGCCCGGTCTCAAAGCTGCCCCCATGGTTGAAGGCAACCTGATTTGCAACGGACAGGTCGTAACTATAGTCGGGATTGACCCCTTGGCCACGCGCGAACTAAATCCTCTTCTGCAAAGCACTCTCAAGACAGATGACCTGCTGCGTTTCATCAAGACCCCGGGACTCGTTCTCGCTTCACCGGCAGCGGCAGCCCTCGCCGACAAAGAGAATAAGCTGCAACTTGCCAGCGGGGGACGAGAAACCAGCCATCCCACTCTAAAGATTCTCAAAACCATCGAACTGCCCCAAAACCCGGAAAAAATCATTGTTTTCGGCGATATTGCCTGGACCCAAAAGCTCCTCCAGGGCCCCGGCAAACTTAAAAAAGTTGAACTTATTCTGGAGAATCAAGCAGCTATTGCTGAACTAAAAAAACTCCTGCCACCCCATATCCAGCTCACAGCAACCGCCAGCAGTAACCGCCTCTATACCGCGATGCTCGACTCCTTCAGCCTTAATCTGACAGCTTTAAGCCTGCTCTCGCTTTTTGTCGGCTTCTATCTGGTCTACAACACTATTCTCTTTTCGCTGCTACAGCGCCGCACGGAAATCGGCGTGCTCTTGACCATGGGTTTTTCCCGCAATCAGATCAGCGCCGCCCTGCTCGTCGAGATCAGCCTGATCGCCGGACTCGGTTCTCTCCTTGGTCTCGGCCTGGGTTACGCCCTGGCCGGCTACTCCTTGAATATCATCAACCAGACGATCTCCGATCTCTACTTTTTTCTGCGCTCCTCGCTACCCCGATTGAGCCCCGGCTTCTACCTCCGGGGGCTCTTGGTGGGGGTCGGTTCAGCCTGGGCCGCCGCCTTTTTCCCGCTTCTCGAAATCCGCCGGAATACCATCTTAAGCCTGCTCTCCCGACGCCAGGGAGAAGACCGTACCTTTCGCCACCGTAAAATCAATTTCAGCTTAGGGATTATCATCATTGGCGCCTCTCTGGGGATCGCCTATCTGCCGGCGGAAAGTCCGATTTTCGGTTTTGCCGCAGCTTTCGGCATCTGTCTCGGCTCTTCCCTACTGGCCCCTTTCGGCATTGATCTCATTCTCGGTCGCTACTTTACCGCACGGTTGCCCAACATCAAGTGGCGTCTGGCAATCGGCGCTGTACGCCGCTCTTTAAGCCGCAGCGCCCCGGCTGTTGCAGCCCTGATGGTCGCCCTCTCGATGTCACTGGCAATCTCACTGATGATCGGCTCTTTTCGCGAGACCGTCAATCAGTGGTTTTTAAACAGTATCCAGGGCGATTTTTATATTACCGACAGCGATCGCGACTACGACGCCAGTCTCCTTGATGCCCAACTGGTCAGTGACCTCCTCAAGGCGCCCGAGGTCGCCGCCGGCAACCGCTACCGCAACCTGCGCTATCAATTTAACGGCCGCCTGATTCGCCTGACCGGAGTCGACAGTAAAATCTTAAAAAACTATTCAAACTACCATTTCACCGACAAACAAACCCCGAATCCCTGGCTCGAAGTAAGTAAAGGCGCGGTCATGATCTCCGAAACCCTGGCTCGCAAACACAAGCTTACTTTAGGCCAGCGCCTGACACTGAACGGTTTTAAAGGACAACAGGAATTTCAGGTGACTGCGATTTTTCGCGACTATGTCACGGAACACGGCGTCATTTTGATGGATTTCGAAAATCTTAAGGCACTTATGCAGGATGAGAGTGTTAACTCTCTGGCCCTCTTTCTTAATAAAGATGTCGACCGCCCGGCATTTGCCCGCGTTCTCAAGGAAAAGCTCAAACCCTACAGCTGTAAAATATACGCCAACCATGATCTCAAAAGAAGGATTATGGAAATATTTGATCGCAGTTTTGCGATCACCCTGAGTACCCGCATGATCGCCATTCTCGTCGCTTTCTTCGGTATCATCAGCGCTCTGCTGGCCATTTATCTCGAAAACGAACGGGAATACGGCATTTTGCGGGCACTTGGTTTAAGCCGCAACGAGGTTTTTGCGATCGCCCTCGGTCATTCCCTGACTCTGGGCCTGCTGGCGGTTATCGGTGCCGGGTTAAGTGGGCCCCTGCTGGCCTGGATTCTGGTCAAGGTCATCAACCTTAAATCCTTCGGCTGGAGTATCGACTTCTCCTTTGACCTGATGCTTTTTCCGATGACCATAGCGATCACCATTTTAGCTTCCCTGGCCGCCGGCCTCTATCCGGCCTGGCGGATTTCGGCGACCCAGCCATCTTTTCAGATGCGGGAGCGTTAAAAGATGCATTGCCAACATCCGACAAAAATCATCATCGCCCTGATAAGTATGGCCCTAATTCTAGGTCACGGCCTGAACACCCCGCTTCTCGCCTGGGAAAAAGCACTGACTCCTTACCCCTTCAGTTTCCCCGCAGATCACGGCAGCCACCCCCAGTACCAAACCGAATGGTGGTACCTGACCGGGCGCCTGACGACCCCGAAAAAGCGCCATTTCGGTTATCAGTTTACGATCTTCCGCCAGGGGCTGGTCGAAAATCCCAACCCGGCCCAGGACTCACCCTGGCAGGTTCGAGATCTCTACATTCTGCACTGTGCTCTCAGTGATCTTGAAAACGGTAGGTTTTATCACCATCAGGATATCAGCCGGGCCGGACCAGGACTCGCCGGAGCCCGCGAAAAGGGCATGGAAACCTGGCTCAAAGGGAGCCGGGTTGTCTGGGATGAAAGACAACAGATATTGCAACTTGAGGTTTTAAGCCCCAACTACCAGCTCACCCTTGACCTTAAGCCAGAGTATCCCCCAGTCTTAAATGGAGACCGGGGTTTAAGTGCCAAAGGCCCACTCCCGGGCCAAGCCTCACAATACTACTCCTGGCCCCGGCTGCAAGGTCAGGGAGAACTTAAACTGGGAGATGAAAGTCTTCCGATCCAGAGTCTGAGCTGGCTCGATCGCGAATTTGCCACCAATCAGCTCGGCCCCAAACAGGCCGGCTGGGACTGGTTCGCCCTCCACTTTGACGACGGCCAAGCCCTTATGCTCTACCGCATGCGCCTCAAAAACGGCGGTCAGGATGAGACCTCCAGCGGCACCTGGATCTTTGCCGACGGTAGTTCACGTCATTTAAGTAATCAGGAGTTCACCATGCAGCCAAAAAAAATCTGGCGCAGCCCGAAAAGCGGAGCGCAATACCCGCTCAACTGGCAGATAACTTTGCAGCAACCACAACCGATGAGCTTTGAAGTCTCGGCCCTGCTCGACAACCAGGAGATGGAAACCGGAGCGACAACCCAGACCAACTACTGGGAAGGAGCCGTCAGGGTTGAAGGGTTGAGGGCTGGACAGCGCCCGATTAGCGGTCACGGCTACCTTGAGATGACCGGTTACGACCGGGACCTAAACGCTCTGCAAAAACAGGATTAGACAATAGGCAAGAAATTAGATACTACCCAACGTCAATGATCCTGCAATCGTCAGTGAACCAGTTCCACCCGAGCCGATTGTCAAGTTACCTAGAACGAGAATATCTTCACCGTTGAAGACCTCAGCATCCCAGTCACAATCAATACTAAAAACATATTCAGCGGTATTTTCAAACAAAGGAAATTCATCATCTGGTTCAGTATCGAGCAAAACGTAAAACGAGTCACAGATACCATCAATAGGACTATCATCGACTGAGACATAATCACTATATAGAAGTTACCCATATAACTTGGCGCGAGAGTCCCTCCAAGATCATCATAGTTGGCTGGGAACAGCATCTCCCAAGCTATAATCTTAAAATAAGAGGAAAATACCAATATCAGGGCGATTGCGAATACAGTTAAAGCCGGCGCCTACGGCCTCATCAATTTACCCTTAACCTGGCAGCCGCCTTGGTGGCCGCAAAGCACCTTCCAGGTTACCGGCACCAATCTTCTTAACAAAGATTACTGGTACACCTTCAGCGACCCCGACGGCCCCCTGGCCACCGCCCCCGGAGCCCCGCTCGAGGTCATGGCCAGCGTAAAGTTGAGTTGGTAAAGAGCAATCAAGCCAATTTCAGTAGTCATTAATTGCTCACGGCATTAACTCAAATCAATGCTCGATTTCCTGGGCACGTTCTTCCAGACCCTGCCAGAGACAACCTTCCGGGCCGCAGTAGCGGCCAGCATAATCGGCCCGGGGCCGGTAGAGAGCCCCTTTGGGGGCGACTTCGGCAAAAAACTCTTCGAGATAGTGGCTGACCCAGCCGGAGATCCGGGCCATGGCAAAAATCGGCGTATAGAGATCGACCGGAATACCCATATAGCGATAGAGTGAGGCTGAGAAAAAATCAACGTTGGCATTAATCTCAAGATTTTTACGTTGTTTAAACTCGGTTTTAGTTACGGCCATGATCTTTTCTGAGAGTTGATGCCAGCTTGGATCGCCGGAACGTTCGCCCAACTGCTGCGAAAGCGGCCCCAGAATCTTGGCCCGGGGATCGAGGGTTTTATAAACAGCATGGCCCATGCCCATGATCTTGCCGCCGCCATCCAGGGTTTTTCGGACATACTCCTCAACCCTATCCTCATGACCAACCGCTTCCAGCATTTCGTAAACCCGGGCATTGGCCCCGCCATGCAGTTCACCGGAGAGAGAACCGATCGCCGCAGCCACAGCCGCATAGATCGTCGCCCGGGTTGAGGCCACCAAACGACAGGTAAAGGTGGAGGCATTAAAAGAGTGCTCAGCGTGGAGAATCAAGGCCACATCCATGACCCTGACCATAAAAGGATCGGGTTCCTGCCCGTGCATGGTATAGAGAAAGTTTTCGGCAATCGTACGTTTAGGGTCGGCCGCAACTACGGTTTTGCCCTGACGCACCCGGTACCAGGCAGCGACCAGCAACGGTAAACGAGCTACCAGACGCATCCCGGCCCGATAATTAGCCTCCTTAGTGACCACCTGACTCTCGTCATCATCAACCGCCAGAAGAGGTGCCACCCCTTGCAGAACAACCATCGCCTCGGTCTCAGGATCGATCGCTTCGAGCACCTTGATAATTGTCGGTGGCAGAAAACTATTTGCGGCCAGCTCCCGGCGGAAACCGGCCAACTCAGCCGGGGTCGGTAATTTATCACAGAGCAGCAGGTGGGCCACCTCTTCATAGGTGGCGTTGACAGCTAAGGTTTCAATATCATAGCCGCGATAGAGCAGAACCCCCTGCTCACCATCGACCTTGCAGATCGCCGAATCAGCCACGGTAATGCCGCGCAAGCCGATGTTTTTAGCTTCTTCCAGGTTAAAACAGACAGTCGGGGTGGGATTTGAATTGGTGGAATCACTCATAATCATTCTCCTTGGCTGGTATAACCATATCAAAAAAAATTAACAATTCAGTCCCCTCTTAAAAGTTACTAAAAAAGGCGTCGAACTTTGCTTCGCCCACTTCGAGGGGGACACGGCTCAGCCCGCCACGGGCTAAAGCCCGGTCTGGAGGCATGTCCCCGCATCGAGGCAGTTTGAGAACAAAACACGCTGAGTAGTTACAAACAATTTAACAGTTTACAATCAAAACCGATCCGGATCGGGGCCGGTCAATTTTTCAGATCGAGAATTTTCTCGAGCTCCTCGTCAGCAATTAATTTTGCCGATCTTATCACTTCTATAATCGTGCGCCCTTCTTTTAAGGCCTGTTTGGCCAGATCGGCAGCGCGGGCATAGCCGATGACCGGGGCCAGAGCCGTGACCAGACCCAAACTGCCTTCAGCATAATTACGACAGCGGGTCTGGTTAACCTCGATCCCTTCAACACAGAGAGTCCTGAACTGGGTGCAGGCTGCAGTCAATATTTCGATCGATTCGAGCAGATTTTCCGCCATAATCGGCATCATGACATTAAGTTCCAGCTGACCCGCCCCAGCCGCCCGATTTATACAGGTATCGTTGCCGATGACATGGAAAGAGACCATATTGACCATCTCCGCAATTGAGGGATTAACTTTCCCGGGCATAATTGAGGAGCCGGCCTGAACTGGCGGCAACATAATCTCGGCCAGCCCGGTTGTCGGTCCAGAAGCGAGCAGGCGCAGATCGTTGGCAATACGCCCCAATTCGCCGGCAAAATCGCGTAACGCACCGGAAGTGCGACTGACCGGCGCCTGACTCTGCATCGCCTGCATCAGATTCCGGGATTTAAGCAAAGATTTACCGGTGGCTTTGGATAATTCAGTGACCATTTTCTCAGCATAATCGAGATAAGTATTCATGCCGGTACCGGTGGCCGAACCCCCGATAGCCAGCGTCAGAAGATCTGCGGCGGTTCTCTTAATATGTTTAAGCGAAGCTTTGAGACTGTCGCCATAGGCTTTAAATTCACCCCCCAGAGTGACCGGGACTGCATCCTGAAGATGGGTTCGGCCACTTTTAATCTGGCTGGCAAAACGACGGCCCAATCTGATAAATTCAGCTGCCAGCTGCTCGGCTGCCGGATAAAATTCGGCCAGCACCGCCACTGCCGCAAGATGCATGGCCGTAGGAAAAGTGTCGTTGGTGGACTGGCTCATATTGAGATGATCATTGGGATGAAGTTCATGATAATCACCTTTGCCAAAACCTAAAAATTCCAGCGCCCGATTACAGAGGACTTCATTGACATTCATATTGGTACTGGTTCCGGCTCCGGCCTGGAAAACATCGACGACAAACTGATCGCGAAGCTTTCCGGCGAGAACTTCATCCGCCGCCCGCATAATCGCCGCAGCTTTTTCCGGAGCCAGACGTCCAGCTTCACAGTTGACCGAAGCTGCCGCCTTTTTTATGTGGCAATAAGCCTCGACCAAACGGGGATGAAGGATACGCCGGCTGATCGGAAAATTAGCCCGGGCCCGCATCACATTGATACCGTAATAGGCAGCGGCCGGAATCTCCAGTGAACCTAAGGAATCGGTTTCCCGGCGCATCTCTTCGGGATTGTTCATGGGCTTTCCTGCCGGGCTTTAAGATCCTGACGAATCTGGTTGATCGCCTTTAAGGGGCGAACATCCTTGGGGCAGACCTTGAGACAAGCCGCAAATGAATCGCAGACAACAACCCCGGACTCCGGATTGGAAGCGACCTTAATACGTTCCTCCAAGGCCCCGTCACGACTATCGAAATAGTATTTATAGAGGGCGGCGGCCGCGGCCGGGCCGACAAAACTTTCAGTTTGGGCTCTTTTATCACAATCGGAAAAACAGGCGCCGCACTTGATACAGGTTATAGCGCGAATCATCTGATCCAGATGCTGCGCATCGAGGCCGGAAGCAAAAACCTCATTGTGCTCCTCTTTCTCTCGCTTGATATAGGGGATAATCTCGCGATAGGCCTGCCAAAAGGGTTCGAGATCGACCACCAGATCGCGAATCGGCTGGAAATTGCCAAGCGGATCAACGACGATCACCCCATTGGTAGCCAGTTCCTCTACCTGGGTTTTACAGGCAAGCCCGGCCACGCCGTTGATGCGCACCGCGCAGGAGCCGCAGATCGCCCCGCGACAACTGTAACGATATGTGAAAGTCGTATCGAGATGCTCATGGATATAGTGAAAAACTTCGAGCAGGGTCATCCCCGGTTTAAGAGTCACCGTAAAAGTTTGGCGATAACTCTCTTGCACTTCCGGTTTTTTGCGGTAGATATCAAACTGTGCGTCCATAATCTTCTCCGCTTAATAGGTTATTTCAGCTAAAGGCTCCGTGTCGACTAGCCTGACATCAAGATATTCGAGAACGACACTACCGTCAGCCTGCAGGCTCACAAGACTGTGTTTAAGGAAGCGTTGATTATCCATAGCCGGATAATCAATATGGAAATGACTGCCCCGCGACTCTTCCCGACGATAACTGGCCAGAGCACAGGTATAAGCCAGATCGAGCATACACTTCAGTTCCAGGGCCCGATAGAGTTCAACGTTGAAAACCAGTTTTTGATTGGCCACCCGGACTCCGGCGAAACGTTCCCGCAAACTCGAAATTTCGGCAAGACCCTGCTCCATCCCGGCCCGATCGCGCTTGATGCCAAGACCGTGAACCATGGTCTGTTCCATCGCATTTCTGAGCTCCATTACACTCTCACTCGCCGACCCGGAAAATATCTGGCAAAAACAAACCATTCCCAAAATATTTCTATACCCTTGGCGATGGTCTGCTCAAACAAGGTCGTCAAAAGGGCGTGGCCGGTAATGTCCTGGACATAGCAGATCCGGTTCCGGCACTGCCCCCCGAACGGGCGCTGGGCATAGTGACCGCCCGCATCCCGGTTAAAAGAAGCGCCCCAACGGTCAAGTTCATAAATCGAGGCCGGGGCCGCTTCGCAGAGCAACTTTACGGCATCCTGGTCGCCTAAGAACCAGCCCCCTTTAAGAGTTTCGTAATAGTGCTCCTGCCAACTGTCCTCGCGATCTACAGCCGCATTAATACCGCCCTGGGCCGCACCGGAATGAGAACGCACCAGATGCACCTTACTGATTATCGCTACCTTGAGATGGGGGTTATCTTCGGCCATCTTAACGGCCGCAGTCATACCGGTTAAACCGGCTCCCATAATCACCACGTCATAATTACAGCGCTGGGTTATCTTCACATTACCCCTCTCTGAAAAGCTATCAATGTAAGCGATAAATAATCTTCAGAAACACCTAAACAAACCAAATTTAATACAGACAGTAGCATTAACACCTTTTACCTGTCAAGCGAAAGAGGGCAACTTTGAAGCTTTCCATAAAGCGAGTGCTAATTTCATTTTTACAGCTTACAGCAACAATAAAACTTGACAAAATAGAGAGAGATATACTATTTTACAACAGATTATCAATATATATCAATAACTATTGTAACAGATACCCGGTTGCGCAAATCATATCTGAATGATATGTTAAAAAAGAGGTTACAGAAAGAGATGAATATCGGCTTAAAACTTGTTAACAGTGCTATCCGCAAGCCCCGTACAGTGACCATAACCATGGTCATTATTACCCTACTATTGGCCTCATTGATCTCTTTAGTCAAGGTTGATACCGACCCCGAAAATATGCTCAGCGAAAATGAGACAGTGCGGATTTTTCACCATCAGGTGAAACACGATTTCGACCTGAACGACGTTGTCGTTTTAGGCATTGTTAATGAAAAAGATGAAGCCGGGGTTTTCAACCCACAAACCCTGGCAAAAGTTGCCGAGCTTACAACTTTTATCCGTACCCTCACTTGGCCGGATCCGCAAAACCCCAAGCAGCAGATCGGCGTTATCAAACGCAACCTGATAGCCCCCGGCACGGTTGACAGTATTGAACAGGCCGGCCCGGGTGCGGTTAAATTCTCATGGCTCATGCAGGAGGCACCAATCACCCGCGAGAAGGCGGCAGAAATACGCCGTCTGGCCCAGGCCAACCCGCTTTTAAACGGCACCCTGGTCTCCGAAGACGGCCGCGCCCTGGCCATCTACATCCCGATCTCCAGCAAAGATCTGGCTTACCGGATCAAAAAAGAACTCGAAAAAAAGATCGCCGAGTTCAAAGGCGACGAAGCCTACCACATCACCGGCCTGCCGGTGGCCGAAGATACCTTCGGGGTCGAGATGTTTATCCAGATGGCGATCTCGGCACCGATCGCCATGCTCCTTATCTTTCTCCTGATGCTCTTCTTTTTTCGCCAGATGAAATTGATTTTTGCACCGATGATCATCGCTATGGTTTCGGTGCTCTGCACAATGGGGCTTTTGATCGGCAGCGGCAACACCCTCCATATCATGAGTTCGATGATCCCGATTTTTCTGATGCCGATCGCCGTAGTTGACAGTATTCATATTATCTCCGAATTTTTCGATCAATACCAGAAAACCCGCGATCGTGAGAAGACCATCAAAGAGGTTATCGGCAAACTTTTCGCACCGATGCTCTACACCTCATTGACCTCGGCGGCCGGTTTTCTCTCCCTGACTCTGACTCCGATCCCACCGGTGCGGGTTTTCGGTCTCTTTGTCGCTTTCGGCATCCTCTTAGCCTGGTTTTTAACCATGCTTTTTGTCCCCGCCTACATCATGCTTTTAAAAGAGAGCAGCCTGGCCAACTTCGGCCAGGCCCAGGGCGGCGAGGACGCCAACTCAATAACCCACCATCTGCTGGCCTGGATGAGTCGTTTCACCTTCGCCCAGGCAAAACTTATTGTCTTTAGCTGCGTTATCCTGCTGGGAATCGCCGGCTACGGCATCAGCAAAATTCAGATTAATGACAACCCGGTTAAATGGTTTACGAAAAGCCATCCGATCCGGGTCGCCGACCGCATTTTGAACAGCCATTTCGGCGGTACCTACGAAGCCTACCTGGTTGTTGATCCAGCCGACTCCGGCACGGTAGATCAGAGCCCGGCCGCCTGGAGCTGGGAGATGGAAGGTAAAACAGGGGCAGTTATTGGCGACACACCTTTTGCCGAGGCGATCAGAAAGAGCTGTAAAAGCACTCTTAAAGATATTGAAAAGCAAGCTCCGGAAAACCGGCATATTTTTTTGCAGAACCTGCATGAACGCCTCACACTGATCCAGGAGAAGGCCCCCGAGGATGAACTTTATGAAGCCTGGTATCCGGTTATCGAGGTCGTCGAGACGGCACTTTCAGAGCGGGAACTTTTCAAGAACCCCCAGGTTTTAGAATATCTCGAACGCCTGCAGACAGAACTCAAAAATCATCCTAAAGTCGGCAAAAGCAACTCCGTGGTTGATGTCGTCAAGAAAGTTCATCAAGAGCTGATCTCGGGCAAACCAGAGGATTTTCGCATACCCGACACCCAAGCCGCTGTGGCCCAGTGCCTGATCTCTTTTCAGAACAGTCACAAACCCGAAGATCTATGGCATCTGGTAACCCCCGATTATCGCCGGGCCAATCTCTGGGTCCAGCTCCACTCCGGCGATAACCAAGACATGGAAACCGTAATCGCCGCCGTCGAGCGCTTTGTCGCCTTGAATAAACCACCGCTGCCTTTAACATTTCGCTGGGCCGGTTTAACCTACATCAACGTTGTCTGGCAGGATAAGATGGTCGCGGGCATGCTCAAATCACTGCTCGGCAGTTTTGTCATCGTCCTGATCATGATGAGCTTTCTCTTTCGCTCGCCGCTCTGGGGTTTAATCGCCATGGTTCCGCTTTCAGTTACGATCGCCTTCATCTATGGTCTCATCGGTCTCATCGGCAAGGATTACGATATGCCGGTTGCCGTCCTCTCGTCGCTGACCCTGGGGCTGGCAATCGATTTCGCGATTCACTTTCTTGAACGCTCGCGTATGACTTATCGTGAATGCGGTAGCTGGAGTAAAGCTGCCCCCATAATGTTCGAAGAACCGGCCCGGGCGATTGCCCGTAATATTATTGTTGTTGCTGTGGGCTTTACGCCGTTGCTCCTGGCCCCGCTGATGCCTTACAAAACAGTTGGCATTTTTCTCGCCAGTATCATGCTGATCTCGGGCCTGGCAACCATCATGATTCTCCCGGCGCTGCTGACTCTGGGGCAAAACTATCTTTTTCAAAAAATCAAACCGGAAAATAATTAAAGGAGAAAATTATGCGTACGATGATATTAAAAAGTATCGCCCTGATCACCATTTCACTGGTTTTCAGTCTGGCCGCAGCGGCGGCCGATAATGCTGCCCCCGATGTCGAAACCATTGTCAAAAAAGCCAACCAGGCCGCCTACTACGCCGGGAAAGATGGCCGGGCAACCGTCAAAATGACAATTACCGATGCCCAAAAACGCACCCGGGAGCGGGAATTTACGATCTTAAGACTGGATCTGGAAGATGGCGGACGCCAAAATTTTTATGTCTATTTCAAGCAGCCCAGCGATGTCAAAGGGATGGTTTTCATGGTCCATAAATTTATTGAAAAAGATGATGACCGCTGGCTCTATCTTCCGGCTCTGGATCTGGTCAAACGCATCGCCGCGTCAGACAAACGCACCAGTTTTGTCGGCTCCGACTTTTTCTACGAAGATGTCTCAGGTAGAAGTCTTGATGAAGATGAACACCAGCTGATCGAGACCACCGAGAGTCATTATGTTATCGAAAATCGACCGAAAGACCCTAAAAGTGTCGAGTTTAAGAGCTATAGAGTCTGGATCGACAAAGATAACTTTCTCCCGGTTAAAGCTGAATACAAAGATCGCGAAGGCGAACTCTATCGCCGGGTTGAAGCTTTAAAAATTGAAGATATTAAAGGTTATCCGACGGTGGTCGAATCGCGGGTTGAAAACCTTGCCAGCGGCGGCTTTACGATCAGTCAATTCAGCCGCGTAGACTATGATATAAACCTTAAAGGGAACCTTTTCACGGAACGTTACCTGAGACGCCCGCCCCGAGCCGCCAAACGCTAGTGTTACGCCCTTTCATCCTTGACGTGACACTAGGAAGGATTTTAAAATTTTGCGCAAACGAGCCCAACTACTAACGGCAATCTTCCTCGCCGCAACCCTCTTTTGGGGAACGCTGCAGATCGCGGCGGCAAGCTCATTTTTTGAGAACCTGGATGAAAAGCTGGATCAGTCCGGCCTCGATTACCGGGGTTTTATCGATCTTCGCGGCGGCCGCCGCCTGCGCCAGCCTATTGCTGAACAATCAACCTCAATGGCTGAAAGTCACCTGCAGCTGGAAATAAACGGCGATCTTGAATGGCTGTTTTTTAAAGTCAAAGGTGAGCTTTTTGCCGACACCGTAGATGACCATAGCGGCGGCAAGTTGCGAGAAGCTTTTTTTCTCGTCAACCCCTTGGAGTTCGCTGATCTTAAAATAGGGCGCCAGATCATGACCTGGGGGACCGGCGATCTCCTCTTTATCAACGACCTTTTCCCCAAGAATTGGGAAGCCTTTTTTATCGGTCGGGATGATGAATATTTAAAGGCCCCGGCTGATGCCGCCCGCTTAAGCCTCTTTTTCCCTTTAGCCAACCTTGACATCGTCTACATGCCCCGCTTTAACCCCTCCAACTATATTGACGGCAACCGGCTTTCATACTGGTTTCCGGGAAGCAATAAAATTGTCGGCCGCAACCATATTCTTAGAGATCATGAACGCCAAAGCTGGTTCCAAGATGATGAAATCGCCCTGCGCCTCTACCGTAACTGGCACGGCACCGAAGTCGCGTTATATTTTTATGATGGCTACTGGAAAACCCCGGAAGGAATGAAAAACGACGGCCGGGTCTACTATCCCCGGCTGCAAGCATACGGCGTCAGTTTACGAACCTCCCTTGGGGGAGGATTGGCCCATCTCGAAGCCGGGCGCTACGACTCAAAAGAAGATCGTAACGGCGCTGACCCGATGATCCGTAACCGCGAATGGCGTCTGCTTATCGGCTATGAACATGAAGTGGCGACCGATCTGACGGCAGGTCTACAGTACTACCTCGAATACATGGAAGATTATGATCGCTACCGGCGCAGTCTGCCGCCACAAAGTGAAAAAAGAGATGAATATCGCCACCTCCTGACCCTACGCCTGACCAAGCTCATGCTCAGCCAAAATCTTAAACTTTCCCTCTTTACCTACTACTCACCCAGCGATAACGATGCTCACTTAAGGCCCCAGATCAGCTATAAAATAACTGACAACTGGCTCCTTACCGGTGGCGCTAACCTTTTCTACGGTAAATATGACACCACTTTTTTCGGCCAGTTCGAGGAGAACAGTAACGCCTATGCTGGTTTGCGTTACAATTTTTGAGACTCAGAAACAATTTCCAGAAGAGCACTTGTTAAAAAAAGCTCTAACTTTCCGGGCACGCCTAATGTTTAAGTCAGCAACCGGCCTATAAATTTATATGAACAAAATTATTCAGTATGGGCGCGGGTCAGGGCTAGGCGAACAACCGTGCCTATACCTTCTTTGCTCTCGATGCTAAAGGAGCTCCCTTTGTGGCTTTCGATTATTTTTTTTGAAACACAGAGCCCGAGTCCAGTACCATCTTTCTTAGTGGTAAAAAACGGGTCAAATATCTTTTCCTTAATCTCCGGTGGAATACCCGGGCCTGAATCATGGATGGCAATTTCCGCCGTATTGTCGACGTACCGTGTGGTGATAGAGAGTTTACCACCGTCTTTCATTGCCTCCATACTGTTTTTGACCAAATTGATGATGACCTGCTTGAGTTTATCTCGATCGGCGTCGATGAGAATGCAGGTGTCGACCAGGTGTAGATCCAGCGTGATACCCATGCCTTTGCATTCATCTGCAAGTAGTTCTTGAACTTCGTTCAGAACTTGACACAGGTTGATTCTCTGCAGAATCAACGTCTGAGGTGTAAAGGTGTATTTTAATCCCTTGAGAAGATTTTCGAGCCGGGAAACTTCGTTGGTAATGATGTCCAGTTTCTTGGCGCTTTTTTTATCCTCCTCTCTTTTTCGCAAACTTCTGGCAAAACCACCGATAACCATGAGCGGGTTCTTGATTTCATGGATGATTTCTGCTGATATCTGGCCAAGAGCGGCCAACCGCTCAGACTTGACCAGCTGATCTTGGAGTTCCTTGGTTTCTGTAAGGTCGCGGATGATACCGGTGAAATAGGGCTCGTTTTTTACAGAAGTTACAGAAAAGGAAATCTCTGCAGGAAAGATCTCGCCGCTCTTCCGCATAACGCTGAATTCAGTGGCATGGCCGATGAGTTTCCCTTGGCCGGTCCGAACAAATTTATCCACCGCTT
>CAYWGC010000023.1:0-52890 GCA_964457755.1 uncultured Thermodesulfobacteriota bacterium
CTCGACTTTGATCCCGGAGAAGCGGCACAAGTCGATTTCGGCAAAGGACCGGAAATCGTTGACGTAAAAACCGGAGAGATCATTTCCACCCACTTTTTCGTTATGACTCTGGCTTGGAGTCGCCATCAGTATGCTGAAATTGTTAGAGATCAAAAACTTACAACTTGGTTGGGATGTCACCGCCGTGCCTTTGAATTCTTTGGCGGCAGTCCCGCTAGAATAATCATTGACAACCTTAAAGCCGCCATCGTTAAAGCCTGCTGGCATGATCCCGTTGTCCAACGATCATATGGTGAATGTGCCGAAGACTACGGATTTATCATTTCACCGTGCCCGCCAAGAGATCCCAAGAAAAAAGGAATAGTCGAATCAGGTGTCAAATATATCAAACGTAATTTTCTTCCCTTAAAAACATTTCGCAGCCTGGGTGATGCCAACCAACAACTCAATGAGTGGATCCTTACCGTTGCCGGAACCAGAATTCATGGCACCACCCGAAAACCACCGCTGAAGATATTTAACGAAACCGAATGTCATATATTGAAAAAACTTCCTGTCAACCCACCCGAATTAGCGATTTGGGCAAAAGCCAAACTACACGGTAACTGCCATATACAATTTGAAAAATCCTATTATTCAGCTCCTTACAAATTGGTTAGGCAGGAGCTCTGGCTTAAAGTTAACGAGAATACTGTCAAGATATTTCATGACCATGAAATGGTGGCGATTCATCCCCGGGCTCATTATCCCGGTACAAAAGCAACCGTAATGGAACACTTTCCGCCCCAAGCCATTGCCTATAAGATGCAAGATCCACAGTGGTGCCTGAAGCAGGCCGACAAAGTCGGCAGCCATTGTCATGACCTGATCGAACTTCTTTTTTCCGATAAGGTCTTGGATAATTTAAGGGCGGCCCAGGGCATCGTCCGCCTGAAAACCAAGTACGGGAGTGAGCGTCTTAACGCAGCCTGTAAACGTGCTCTTGATTTCGACAACCCGAGATATCGCACGGTGAAAACTATCCTGGAAAAAAGTTTGGAGCTGCATGATGATATCAAAGAACAGGAACTTCCCAAAATTTATAAAGGGGAAAGCATGTTTTGTCGAAACACCAGCACCCTTACAAATTGATTACTTTCGTTTTGTTACGGTTGAATTCCAGCCGGAAACATTTACCTCAAGGCCGCTACGGACCTTGACAATCTGTTTTTGATCTGATGGGAAAAACATGGCTTTGGCGGTTGCACTGAAGAAAAAAGGCATTATAACCATCAAAGCGACCCTTATTATATCAGATCAAAAACAGACAAGCCCTTCGGGTTGTAAAGGCCACTTCGCTTCTTTATTTAAATACTGTTGCCTCCGGCGGGGCGGTTCCCTGAAGAAAAAAGACGTCACATACAAAACTTACCTCGGTTTAGAAAACCGATTCTCACAAGGAGTACACCATGAATCCAATGCCGGAACTAAATCCTATGTTAAAGCAGTTACGACTCTCCGGAGTACTTGATTCTCTTGAATTAAGAACCCACCAAGCCATCGAAGAGAAGCTTGCTTATACAGATTTTCTCGCTCTCTTATTACAGGATGAAACAGCTCGCAGAACCAATAAAAAGCTTCTGCAGCGTCTGCGCAAAGCCGGAGTCCGGAGCAATAAGACAATAGAATCCTTTGACTTCTCATTTAACCTGGACATCGACAAGAGACAAATAATGAATCTCGCCACATGCAATTTCATGAAAGAAATGGTACCTGTCTTGATTGTCGGCCCCTGCGGGACCGGTAAAAGCCACATTGCCCAAGCCATCGGCCATTGTGCTATCCGGCAAGAACAAGATGTCCTGTTTACAACTCAGGCAAAGATGCTTTCACAACTCCATGCCGCCCAGGCCACCAACTCTTATGAACGTAAACTGAAATCCTTCGTTAAAGCAGACCTCTTGATAATTGACGACTTTGCTCTAAAACCATTACAGCCGCCCCAAGATGAATATCTACATGCGGTAATTGAAGAACGTTATGAAAATCGCTCAACCATCATCACCAGCAACCTCGATCTTACGGAGTGGAATGAGGCTTTTTCCAATAAACTTTTAGGTGCGACGACCATCGACCGCCTGCGCCACGGTGCCTACCGCATCGTCCTCAAAGGTAAAAGTTTCAGACAACCAAAACCGCTTCCGAAAACTGACAATTTGCCACTTGCAAAAGGTACTAAAAAACGCTAAAAAAGATACTTCCGAAACCTCTTTAAATGGCACTTTTAGGTGGCGCCATTAAGCCGGACCTGGGTGGCGTTTTTAAAGCGACCATTAACAAAAATCTTGTTAAACATGGGTTAACTAATTTGACAGCTATTTTTCAAGTAACCAAGAATTTTATTTTCTTCCATTACATATCCTCAAAAAGCCGCAATAGTCCAATACGTCGATAATCCAATACATCTTCTTTAAACATACTGTGCTGATACTGTTGGCATTCTGAACAGATTTTATTCTTTTTCAGTTTCAGCATATTGACCCGCAAATGTCGCAAAAGCTTACTATTCCATATTTCAACCGCAGAAGATTCTGCCATATTTCCACAAATAATTGGAGATTGGTAATTGCAACAAGGAGCAACTTCACCATTGGGCAGAATTTGAAGATGATAAAACGGCTGAGGACAGATGTCATGATATATAAACGAATCACCTCTAAGCGTTTTGTCAAAAACCGTAGAACCCACAATTTTTGAATAATCAATATCAGGTATTAGAGGAAGAGTAGTCTCAATACTAATGATATCGGCAATATCACCGTAACGTTGATAGAATTCTTCTTCTGAAATGGATAGAGCACTGTCAACTATTTTCAAATAGAGTTTAGTTGATCCATGCTTCTGCTCTGAAAAATATCGCAAATTATCTATAAAGCTATCAAAATCCAGCTTAATACCTGCTGTTTTCATATAGTCACTAGCATTAATCCCCTGCATTGAAATACGCAGCGCACTTAAACCAGATACTGATAACCGGTCACTTACTTCTGGCGTCAAAAGAGAACCATTGGAGATAATATCTAAATCATTGGCAATATCACTTTCATAGGCAAAACGTACCATCTCAGGAAGATCTTTATTCAGTAACGGCTCTCCCCACCCCACGTAAATCAGTTTCTTTATTTTAGAAGGAAAGGTACTAAGATTTTCAATAACCCTCTTATGCGTTTCAAAAGAGAGCATTTCCCCTTTCACAATATATTTTTCCCTTGCTACATCATTTGAGAAGATACAGTAATTACATCTAAAATTACACAAGCTGGCAGGAGAAATCTGAACAACAAAAGGAGTTTCTAATGGCAATTGATCAACCAGTATCTTACGTTCTCCGTAAATTTGTTCACCTTTACCCAAAACCCTCGCCTTCATTAAGACACCTCTTTCTTGTTTCATACCCGTAAATTAATATACTTTATTAAATGATTATAAAGCCGAATCCATGCCTTTAGAAAACACAACTAATATTCTGTATTTTCTCGCATCTTCTGTGGTTCAGCCTTCTCCTTGCTGACCAATTAACAACAATGAGATCAATAATCGCATCTATTCCACCTCTAAAACGGCTTAGGGCGCTGAAAGTAGTTATTCAGCTTAATTTTTAAAATGTTACCCCCTGCATGAGAAAATCGAACAGTATCGACACAGTACGGTCTTTCCTTCAACTTCTTGAATTTATTGAAAACTCTTATGGCCGTACGGGCTTTGATAGTACCCACATAATTTTATATCGAGACTTTGGGTGGCACCATCACCAACAAATGCACATGATCAATCTGCACGTTTAACTCTACTATTTCAACTTCTTGCTGCTCCAAAAAAGCTCGAATACAATTTGCTACCTCGATTGCAATAGCACCATCAAGGACTCTAAACCAATATTTGGGTACTCATACAATATGGTACTGGCAAAGCCTATGATCTCTGACCTTGCCCAGAAGGCAAGGTTTTCTATGTTAGAATAAACATCTCAAAACATAACTTGAAGAGACTCCATGCTTGCGACACTTAGACAGATAGCCTCTAATGCAACAAAAAGATTAGGGCTCCATCAATTGACCGGAAACAACCAGATATTGCTTGCTGAACCCTGGTCAGGCGAATATCTCTTTCGCCCAGATTGTTCGCCAACGGAACGTAGACAATTCCCATAAACCGGAATACATCGTCTTCAAAATATCTTAACCGTTACAATGAATTTCTGGATTTCAATTTTTTACTCGTCCTCGCTTACCTCTTTTCTTGGCCTTTGAACAGAGATGTCATGATGATCCAAAACTATAAGTGACCTGTTACTTCGCCTGCAGTGATGAAATTCTTTAACCGAGACATTACAGAAACTGTTGGCACTTGCTTTGGATAGAGTTCGTAGTTCCGGTGAATTTACGGAAGCCACGATTTTAGCAATGATTGACGTAATCATGGGGGCTGCAATTAACTTTAAAAAATCAGACCCAAGGTTATCGGGTAATAATGTTGGTTCCTCTACTTGTTTTTTTCACCAAACAGCAGACCTTAAATTACTTTAAGCAACATTTCTGCCACGTGATCCAACACATCCTCTTCAAACATTCCATACCGGTAATTTTCACATTTTGCACAAACAGAATTCCTGCTTTTTTGCCCATTCAAAAGCAACCGCCGGAACCTGCTCATCGCCTGCCCTTCCCAGATTTCACGAAGCGACTGATCAACATAGTTTCCAATTATAGTCGCCGTTTCCATAGAGCAACAAGGTACCACATTTCCGTCAGGATTAATCTGCAACATATAAAAAGGCTGAGGACAAACCTCAGCCTTAAAAACAGGATTTCCACTTTGGGTCGTAACAAGATCGCGTGAAGTCAATTGGGAATAATCAATTTCAGAAACCGCCGGAGTTAGATGTTCGATAGCAATACTGTCGCAGATATTGCCAAAAAGAGAATAAAAATGTTTTTTTTCCGAATCGCTCAGTTCAATATCGATAATTTTAATATAGACTTTAGTGCAATTTCTATGCTGATAAAAATAATCTAGATTTGTAATAAATTCACTCATATTGACCGCCACACCACAAACCTCTTTGTAGCGTTCTTCCGTCACTCCCTCGACAGAAACGCGCAGCCAGTCCAGTCCGGCTGAAATCAACCTGTAACTCAAGTCGGGAGTCAATAGCGAACCATTCGTCACAATTTCAACCGAATCGGCCACCGCCCGTTCTTTGGCATAATCGATCATTTCTGGCAGTTGAGGATGTAGCAACGGCTCTCCGGTTGCTGCAAACCGAAGCATTTTTATCTTTTCGGGGAACTTCGTCAGATCATCAATGCATTTTTTATAGAGCTCAAAATCCATCAATGTCTGACTTGCAACAAACCCCCGTTTATTGCGGTCAATGGAATGAATGCAATAATTACACTTAAAGTTACAAGCATACACGGGAAAAACCTGAACAAGGTAAGGAGATTTCAACGGAATAACTGATGCCAACGACGTACGTACCGTAGCAGCCCTTTCTTTAACTTTCTGAGCCCTCATTGCAAACTATCTATTCTGGCAAGAATCTGCACTATATCGTCATCCAATACATCTTCCGGATGAGAAACATCATTTGGAGCACAACAACGAACACATCCTGGATTTTCCATTCGTTTACCTTGCAACTGTATTTCCCAAAAAGTTTTCAACCGTTTCCCTTGCCACATATCACAAATACTTCCATCATGAACATTGCCAAGAATCACCGGACGATAAAGCGTATCACAAGGCTGGACGTCGCCATTAGGATAAATTCCAAGCATAAAAAAGGCAAGAGGGCACACATTCCGCTCATTAATTCGTCGCCCATATCGATCATAGCTGTTTTCCAGCCCGTCCGTTAATTCTACCCCCTCGTAGGTGGCATGCATCTTCTCAATAAACATACGGTCGGAACACGATTCAAAAAGTTCGTAGAATTTTTCATCATCTCCCTCATCTAAAGCCGCATCCAGCACTTTTACAAATAATTGGGTTTTTCCGCAATGAGAGTGAAGATAACAAATATTTTTCATAAAAACATCAAAATCAACCCTTACGCCACACATTTTACTGTATTTATCAGAAGAAAGCCCTTGCAACGAAACACGCAGAACATCCAGACCGTTTTCCACTAATAAATCCGACAATTCAGGAGTCAACAAAGCCCCGTTCGAAATAATTTCAACTCGCTCAAAACAACCGGATGCCTTCGCCAAACGAATCATTTCCGGGATATTGTGATTTAGTAACGGCTCCCCCTGTCCCGTCAGCGAAAGCACCTTGATTTTACGAGGAAATCCGCAGAGCTGATCCAGCGTACGCCGGAAAGTTTCCATCGACATCTCTTCCTTCACAAAACCGTACTGCTTTTTCATACCCTCTGTTCCAAGCGAATGGGCACAATAGAGACATTTAAAGTTGCAAAAGGTCGTTGGATAGACATAAACACTAAAAGGCGTGTCCAGCGGAACCACGTCCGCTAGCCGGACTCTATTTTCAACATCTCCAATCGGTTTGATTTCTGAACTCATACTTTGCCGACTCTTTGCTTAATTAATTTTGCCAATATCTCCGGTGCAACACCATCTAGGCACTCAGCAGTTCCACCTATAACATTATAGCAAACACATTCGGAACATACCGGGATCGTGTTCTTTTCAAAACGCAACATTTTCCGCAAATGAGAAAAACGACTTTTTCCATTCCAGATCTCTTTCAGACTGTTTTCTCGGGCATTCCCAAGAGCAAACGTCTTAGGTAAACCGGGGATAGGGCACGGGAAAATATCCAGATCACATCCCACCTGAAGATGATAAAATGACGGGCTACAAACCTTCCGGTTCTCATCCATTTTCTCGCCATAAAGATTTAATCCACAATCGACATCACTACGTATTTTTTCATGGCTTTGCTGCATCTGAATAACATGCTCAATAAAAATGCGGTCGGCAAAATCTCCAAATAAATCATAAAAATGCTTTTTTTCACCTTCACCATTCAAAGCCACATCAATAATCTTGATATAAATTTTCGTATCTCCACGAATACTGTAGAGATACTCGAGCTGCTTCCGGAACCGCTCAAAATCGATTCCGACACCGCACACCTCTTTGTAACGCTCTCCCGACAGCCCCTGAATTGATATATTAATATTGGCAAGACCCGCCTCAATAAGTTTCCGGGACAGTTTCTCATTCAAAAACAGACCATTCGTTATAACATCCACCCGATCTGCAATATTTTGATCCACCATAATTTTAATCAATTCAGGCAAACGGGGATTGGCCAACGGCTCTCCCAACCCCGAAAAAACAACCCGTTTAACGCTGCCGGGAGGAAATTCGGACAAATCGTCAACAATTTTCAGATACTCCTTAAAATCCATATGCTTGAGTTGATAACCTAATCTGGAAAAATCACCACCTACTTCATCACGGGTGGAATGGATACAGTAAAAACACTTTAAATTACAACCGCGCGTCTGCTCAATATAAACCGTAAAAGGTGCTGGCAACGGAATAATATCCGCCAGCTTTTGTCTATTTGAATCACGGTTCGAATTAATCTCTGCCTTCATAACGTTTTTCACCTATCTCTATTTTTTCTCACCGAACAATATTCGTTGAATGCTCTCTTCTATTTAACCCGTTCAAGATACCCGTTAGGAGCAGCGGTTATCATGAGCTTCTGTTCAACTTCACGGTCAACCACAAAAGTATCAGTAGACTGCAGAAACTCCTGAACCGCAGTCATAGGATTGTCTCCTTTATTCCAGAGTCGATCAGGATATGAACATTTTGGCATACATTCCACCACTGTGTCGAATACTACACAGTAACAGTCGGGGGTCACCAACGGAGCGTAAATCTGGAGCTCCTTCAGGACATGCTCATGGGTATGGTTGGAGTCAAGAGAAACCATAATTCGCTGTTTACCCTCGGCAAGTCTCCTCACCTGTTCAATTGTTTCAGATTCAACTGAAGAATTTTCGACCAGCCGAATCCGATGGCTGAGAGGATGTTCCACGATTCGCCTCCGATTATGAACCCGGATATCAATATCGATTCCAATAACTGCTCCATTACCTCCAAGCAACTCAAGCATTGATGCATAAAACACCACGGAACCACCACGGGCAACACCGGTCTCAATAATCAGATCCGGTTTTGTTGCAAAAATAATTTCCTGAAGAGCGACCAGATCCTGTGGGTATTGAATTACCGGAAGCCCCATCCAACTGAAATTGTAGGAATATTTTTCTTGCAAACTTTCAACCAGGAACTCCATTCCCTTGTCGATAAATGGTATTTTTTCTTTGTATGAGCGAATCCGCTCCTGCCGCTCTCTTAAAAACTGTTTATGATCATCCATTATTGTTCCTGATTTATCTCGATACCATTTTTCTGATAATCCACCTGACCAGACCGCAAACGCAAACAGATCTCCTTCAATTCAACATCCTCAGGAAACCAATGCTGATAATGAAATGGAGAACCGCGCGTAGGAGCCAGACAAGCGGCAGAAAGAAATTTTTGGGGATTAAATTCAGACTGCTTTCCTTCAATAATATTCCTAAGGAAATCGGCCTCCCGCGAATTCCCATAAGAAGTCAGTAACACTTCCAGAGGAGATTGATCCAGCTTCTCAGCAACCACCCTTTTGGATTTTGTCATCATTTCGGCATAACAATCGTGCCAATCCCCAACAGTTTTTGAAATCGAATGCCGCTGTCGAATCGACTCAAAAGCATTCCGAGCCAGCTCATTCCTTTTTACCGGATTATCCCGAAGGAATTTCAGCGCCTGAACAAATTCATCAACGCTATCAACACAGATTCCGTTAAATCCATCTTTGACCAGAAACTGCTCGCATCCATTATTGAAAACTACTGGAACCGCACCACAGGACATAGCCTCTATAATCACTTGTTCCCCGGTACCATTGAGGGAATCATTCAACGGATAGGCAAAAACATGCATATTGCGAAACAATTCACCTACGTTGCTAACTGGTCCCCGAATATCAAAACGCGCCGTAAGACCAAGTTCAACAACTTCCTTTCGAAACTGCTCATGATACTCCCCACCACAAACTAGATAAGGGCTATCCGTTATTCCCGTACGTTCCCAAATCGAAATAATATCCGAATGCATCTTACTATAATCGACACTCCCGACATATCCGAAAGAACAACCTTTCGGTTTGGAAAAATCTTCCGGCGCAAATGAGGGGATTCCCGCTGAACTCTGAATATAGCGGACACTCTGTAGCTTCACAGATTCATCCAAATTTTTGATATACGATGACTCTAAACTATAGGGCGTAGCCACAACAAAACAATCCGGATAGCAAATTAGTCGTTCATAAAAAGACTGCGGAGCTGACATTCCATTTACGTGCGACCAAATTACCAAACGCATGATCGGCATTTTTTTATTGATTAAAACAGCCTGCAACAACGGATGATTCCACCAATGGACATGTACAACATCCGCCGATTCCAGCAATGCAGCAACCTGTTCCCAGTGTATCCAGCCTTTCTCCAGAAAATCAATCCCGGCATCATTTGCCCATTTGCGGGTTCGTTCATTACAATAGTCCAATGTAACAAAAATGTGCTCAAAACCGCCCTGCCGAACGCTTTCATCAACCATAGCCCGCAACACAGTTCCAACCCCACCACCAACATGGGGCAAGAAATGTGCGACCCTAATGTTTCTTTTCACTACCGATAGCCTCCCCAAAACCACAAAACAATCACCTGAGTAACCGACTTAATTTAGCATCATCACCCCAGAACGCCATGGGCTCATATTCAGGATACGAATAGTAGCCTAAATTGAGTTCAATGGAGGCATTGCGCTCTCGAATTCGATTCTCCACCAACTGGCGAACTGACACCGGGCTCCCCGAACAAATGTTAACGACCCCCATATTTTCCGGCTGAAGCGCAAGAACAACGGTGTATTCAGCAAATTTATCAATATGCACATAGTCCCGTAACTGCTCTCCTCCCGACATATTGAATACCGAATCCCCATTTTCAATAGCCTGATCCAACTGCGTCAAAAGCGACGATCGTCTCCTAGATGAATTTCCATCAATATAAAAGTAGCGGAACCATTTCATGGAAAACGGGTGTTTTCTTTGCAACAGCTGCAAATAATGCCGCAGGGTATCCTTTGCCCTTCCATATGGCAAAACCGGACTGGTTAACATCGCTTCATTCAAACATCCATTATGAAGTCCGTACTCAAGACAGGTTCCAGCGACAGAAATATTATCAGCCCCACACATCACCAGATTCTTCAAAAAAACCATATGTGCCGACAGCTGTTGCTCCAGATGGGAATCAGCATAATAATCATCAAGGTCATCCCATGCCAAATGAATGACTGTACCTACCCCCCCCAAAAAAGCAAACAAACCGTCGTCTTTATATCCCTTAACCAAATCAAACGAAAGATGTGTAGTTTTCCCTTTCCATGAAACTGAATCAGCAACCTCCGAACTTCTGGAAACAGTAACAACCTCATATCCACGTCTCAAAAGTTCCTCAACAACCTTTATCCCGACAAATCCAGTCGCTCCAGTAACAGCAATCTTTTTCAAAACAATAATCCCAACCCATTCATTTTACTGAGACTCATAACCAATATAGTCGTTGCCAACTACCTGACAATGATTACTAAATATCAACCCCGACAAATGCATTAGACAGCACAGCATGCATTCGATCTTTTTCAGAAATATCCGTAACTGCCAACGGCCAATCAATATTCAAAACCGGATCATTAAAATGAAGCCCACCTTCACGTTCCGCATCATAGGAAGCCGTTGTTAAATACAGAATTTCACTGTTATCCATTAAAGACTGAAACCCATGAGCAAACCCTTCGGGAACTACTGCCATCTTTTTATTTTCAGCACTCAATTCAACCCCGTACCACTGAAGAAAAGTGGGGGATTGTTTACGAATATCCACTAAAACATCATAGATTATCCCTCGAATGCAACGGACTAGTTTCATTTCCGCCGATGGCGCATACTGAAAATGCAACCCGCGAATACTTCCCCTCTTAACAGTCTGAGAATAATTCACATTGATAATGCTGTGCCTACCAAGAATAGAAGAAAGTTCATTCTGACAAAAAAAACGGGCAAAACATCCCCGATTATCCTCAAAGGGTATGTTTTCAACTACAGCCGCACCATCCAAATGTAATTTATTGATCTTCAACCTGTTCATATCCAACAACTACCTATTTCACCGAGAAAACGCTCTTCAATAAAGCCAATTCATTATCAGAACATTTTTCCGTCACTGCATTTCTTCCCAGAAGTCTGACAAACCTAAATGGCCCTCATTAATACCAAAAAAAATCTCGAAAGCACCTCGTGGCAGCCTCGATCAAAGATAAATTTTGTGCAACTCTTAACCTATCTATTTCGCCAATTTTATCTTTTTTTAACAGCTTTGCCATCTCCATCTGCGCAAACTCAACCCCTCCCTGAACCGCTGCAGCCACCGCCAGGTTATTAACGGCCATAAGATTATCCTGATCCAGAGCCAAAGCCCGACGCAGAAAGATCAAACTCTGCTGCGGCAGGGAGTCAACACCGCTTTCATCTTTTTTAAGAAAGTTTATTCCCAAGGATCCAGTTTTAGCATAAAGCTTAGCCAGCTCTTTATTGTCAGGAATCTCAGTTCGGCCAACCAGGTGAATGAAATTTTCGGGTGCCATGTAAACATTCAAGAGTTGACCAAATTCCCGGTTTGCGGCATCACTACGGGAACGCTCTAGGCTGTCGCCGCGCTTCAGATAGAGACCAACAGTTTTTTTAAGATGCAAAGCCTTTCGACCAGATGCGGCTAGACGAAATACCCAGTCTCGATCACCGCAGACCTCCATAGCATCGGCAAAAAGACCGATTTCTTTAAAGGTTTCCCGTCGAATCATCAAGGCATGAGAGGTCAGTTGATGGTAAAAAAGCAGGGGGGGATAAAAATCGGGATAGGGATAGAACTCTTTTGGGGTTGACGATGAAAACCTGTCATTTTCCGTCAGGGTATAATACCAATCTCCGTAAGCCGCTGCAAATTCGGGTTCGGTTTCCAACGCCTGCGACAGTTTTTCCAGACCATTTCCAGAAAAACGATCATCGGTGTTGGCATTAATGAAATAGCGTCCCCGAGAAATTTTTATGCCACGATTCCAAGCGCCGTAGACGGTTTCACGACGGTCAGTTCTAAGATAGAGGATGTGTTCGTATCTGGAGCTTAACTCTTTAACGATACCTCCTTCATCTTCCCCGGAATTGGAATCGATAACGACAATTTCAAGCTCTCCCTTACGATAGAGAGTCTGCTCAAGCAGATTCTTTATACGACCCCGGATAAACTTTCGGGCATTGCAGGTTGAAACAACCGCACTTACCAACATAATCGTTTAAAATTCCTTTTAAAATCAAGATACATATTTGCTCAGTTTCTATCTAAAAAATTTTTTAACGTGAGTTCCAGCACTTTTGTGTCTACGGTTATATTATGAAGAGTAGAGAAGCCGTTGCACAAAGGTTCAGGCTGAGGGCCATTTAAAGATTCAGGCAAAGGTATATAGCGCAGTGAAAGGTGTTGAATAAAAGGCAACAAAGTATAGTTTACATATTTATTGGAAAAAAATTCTACAACAAAAGAAGCGTGAGGCATAAACCAGGAGTGTATCATGCCTGCTCCGTGTGCTCCCACCATGATTTCAGCATTAGCGGCAATACGTATTTGTTCTTTTAAAGGGAGTGCTGCCATATCAATAATATCAAAAGAAAATTTTTTTAAAACAGCAAAAACTTCCTGCTCGTTTTTGACTTTTCGGGTTGTGGGTCGGTGGTTATAAATTCTTAGATGATTGTTATTTGATGTGACATTTTTTAAAAATTTTTCTCGGATATGGTGCAAGGTAACAGGATAATCTTGCAAAAAACGACCTGGAAATCTCTGAAAAATATAGATGTTTTTAGCAACTACCGGTTTTCGGTAGACAATAAGTCTGTCAGGAGCCACTCCAAGGCTCTCTGCTGAAGAAACAACAAACTCATGCAGGTGAGGAACTATATATTTTCCGGTAAATCCAATTTGCTCCAGGTGAGCAATTCTTGGCAGGCATTCCAGCATCCAGTGAAAAAACCCATCACACCACCAATTTGCCAAAAAAGCACAGTCATATATAACTGATTCAATGGTGACCGCAGAATGTAGATTTTTCTGTATCGCTTTTTCTAGATGGTTGTAATTTACTGACTCTTCCAGTGGGGGCGTACCAGGCTGAATTACTAAAAGTGGTGGATTTCCAAAAATAAAGGCTGTTTCCAGTTGAAAAATAGTAAGTACTTCATTTTTGGCTTGTGGTAGACTGGAACGTATAATTTTACATTTCTCGGGACTTTTTTGTTGGTAGTCAAAAAGGTTGTTCATGTTATGCCGTTCCTGCTCTTATAACAATTTTTATTGCTTCAAATTTTCATAAACCATTATCTAAATTTCAAAAACCGACTTAAAATCTCTTCCGAAAAGACTTTAACTTAAAGAAACATATTCTTGCAAGATAAATAGTCTTATGGTAGGAAAACAGCATTGCTTCCAAATTAGCATCCATCACCCCTACCATATCCCATTTCTCCTTTGTGGAACAAGCTTTGCATTAGCCATTTCAATGTAATATGATTTTTCGTCAACACCAGCCAGGGAACTAAAACATGAGCAATTCAAATAAGCATTTGAATAACTTTTTCGATGAAACCGAAAACCTTGCCGCTGCCAACAACCTGAGCGAGGCTAAAAAACGCCTTCAGGAACTTATCAACAGCCAGGATCTAACTATAGCGCGAGCGCACAATGATTCAGGAGTTATAGCTTGGCGGGAAGGCAACGCCGACACAGCCCATGGGCACTATCAGGAAGCGGTGAAACTGGCACCGGGAAATACAGTATACCGTAAAAACCTTGCAGACCTCCTCTATTTTGGAATGGGTGAGATTGAGAACGCTCTGGTTCATTATCGTCAGATAATTGCTGAAAACCCCCAGGATTTTGACGCGACGCTGGCCATCGGCAGGATATGCGCAGATTTAAGCCGACACTTTCATACAGAGGCCTGTGATTTTCTTGACTTGGCCGAACGGATAGAACCGGGCAACAGATTTGTGAAGGATGAAAGAATAAAATTAACCGTGAATCCAAAAAAACAGGAAATATTGTCCTCGCATCCAGCAGTGTTAAAACCATTGTCAAACCCCTTAAACATCAATAATGGAGTCTCTGAAAACCCGTCAACTACCTACAAACAGCTAGTTGCAGATTTAAATCCGGAAAACAATATCGACAACGAAACTATAATAAAGAATTTCTTGGATAAATTCCCAGATTTCGCTCTTGCTCACAATGATCTCGGAGTCATTTCACATCAACTGGATAAATTTGATCAAGCCGGCCTCTGCTACCGAGAAGCGGTACGACTTGAAGATGCAAACACCATTTTTCGCAAAAACCTGGCCGATTTTATCTTTGTTATCGAAAAAAAACCAGAAGAGGCGATGCCTCACTATCATGAAGTTCTCAAAGGCAACCCTAAAGACCTTGAGGCTTTAATGATGATAGGCAATATCTGCCTGGCTTTAGGATCTTCGGAAGAAGCCCGCAACTTTTTCAATTTGGTTCTTGATATCGAACCCTGGAACCTTGATGCTAGTCGATCTTTGGAGATGCTTGATGAAAACGACAAAAAAAAATCGCCGATTGTCGATGGTGATTGAACACTTGACCAACACCCCGGTGACGGTGGTGTCCGACTTAGTGTCTGCCTGATCGCCAAAGATGAGGAGAGATGGCTGTCGGACTGTCTCGAAAGTATCAAACCTATTGCTGATGAGATTATCTTCGTCGATACCGGATCCAAAGATCAAAGTTGCGCCATTGCTGAAGGTTTGGGGGCGAAGATTTTCAATTTTGAATGGCAGGATGATTTTGCGGCAGCCCGTAATTTTTCGCTGGCCCAGGCCACCGGCAACTGGATTCTTGTTGTCGATGCCGATGAAATAATCTCAAGCTCCGATTATACAACCTTGCAACAACTCACCGCCAACCCGGCACCAGAACCCAAAGCCTATCAACTGCTCACCCGTAACTACATTAATCTGAACAATATCGTTGGCTGGCGGGCCAACGATGGGAGTTATCCAAACGAAGAACAAGGTTGTGGTTGGATGCCAAGCCTAAAAACCAGACTCTGGAGCAACCATGCAAAAATACATTTTTCCTACCCAGTTCATGAACTTGTCGAACCCTCGCTTAAAGAAATCGGCATAACGGCACAACTGTGCCCGATTATCATTCATCACTACGGCAAACTCGACAACCTAAAAGCCCAAGCTAAAGGCGAAAAATATTTCTTACTGGGATTGCAAAAGCTTGATGAAATACAAGATGCTATGGTCCCTCTCCGTGAGTTGGCTGTACAGGCCGGGGTTCTTGAACAACACCAAGACGCGATCAATCTATGGCAACGTTTTTTGGGAATTGCTCCAGATAACGCCGAAGCCCATCTCAATTTGGGTACTGCTTTTTTTGCCACCGGAGAGATTGAACAAGCTTTGACCGCAGCAAAAAAATCCTCTCGCTTAAACCCAAAGCTAAAGGAAAGTTATTTCAATTGCTCCCTCTATGAAATTCACTTGGGACGCCCTAAACCTGCTGCGAAAAGACTACAGAAGCTGTTACAACAGATTCCCGAATATTCAGCCGCACGTTTTCTACATGCGGCTGCCATCTGTTGTCGGGACGGAGTCAAAAAAGGCCGGCGGGCTTTTTCAAAACTAGAGGATGTTATTCTGACTGCTGAAGTGTTAGAAATTGCTGGCGAAGAGCTAGCAATTAGCTTGGAACAGGCAGGACGCCTTAAGGATGCGGTTAACGTAAAAAAAGCGACTTCGGGCTGCGATTTCCCCTAAGTCGCTTTTCAAAAAAATAACTCTTAAGCTGAAAGAGTGGATTACAACTTGATCGTCATCCCGGAACTCCAACCAAGGGAGAGCGGTATGACATTGCTTATCATGCCGCTTTCGGTTGTTCGCGTAGGCCTGCAGCGATATTATGGTTGATATTAATTAATATTGTAAGCTTCTCCGGAGCCGGATAGGCCATTGTTTCAAGAGAACGTCCATCTATAAAGGCGCTCAAACGTAGTAGATTAAGCCGTAATTTTTTTGGTAGAGGGTTGTCTTCAGCCGCCAATTCACTTTGAAAAATACTCCAGATCAACTGATTGAATTTCAACGATTCATCCAGCTTCTTATCCCGATCAGCACTTTCCCAATTATCCTGGCACTCCTTCAGCTTATTGGCAGCTTTTATCAAAACCTTAGACTCTACTTCACGCCCGGGCATGGTCTCTTGTTCAACTTTTTTATATGCATTCATTGGATTCAACGACACGACTCAATACCTCCTTCTCATATTCAATCAATTCATGCGCAAAGCGTAAAGCTTGATAGTAACGATTACCAATCAAACACTCACTTATACGACCCACATAAACTGCCATACTGGGGGCGGCGGCAAGCACATCTTTTACCAGCCCCCAATACTTTTCATGATGACTCTTCAGGTTTTCCTCATCGAAATACATTAACTGAACAACATAATAGATCCGCTTGCAAGGGGTATCAGCCTCGGCCTCACGCAACAAATCTTTTTCCCTGAGGATAGGAACCCGGTTCTCAATAACCAACTCGGAACGTTTTTCGCCATTAGCAATCACGGCTCCGGCAATCACAATCCTCTCATGAGGACGTAAACTGATTTTTAACGCCATGCGCAAGCAACCATCTATTCACCCCAATCCAGATGAGATAAATCATTATGTAATCCGGTTTTCTGACGCCCCATAGTTGCATCAGAAGTACTCAACTGCTCTTTAAGTTCCAAGCTCAACTTAACATAAAGCGCTTCATCACCACTACCCTGGTTAAACATTGTACTAATAGTATCATGCAACTCCATCCGACGCTCTTGAAGAAGAGCAGAGGCTCTATTTAGGTCATCAATTACAGGGCCAAACTCATCATCTTCCATTTCGTTTACCGGAGCCGACGGAAGCAACAGATCAAGACCTTCTTTCCCGGCATTAACCTGAAAGCCCTGCAGCTCAGCCGGCAACCCATCGTTACCTGCGGATTCTGAACCGCCCAGCATCTGCGAAGCCAACTCATTTTCCGGTGGAAAAGTCAGGCTATCTATCCGTAAACGCAATGAGCTATAACTATTGAGCAACGCGACGCGCTCTTCACTACCTTGAGGGTAGGGAGGAAATATTTTGGTCATCTCGACCAAGTCAGATTTCGCCTCATTAACTTTTTCATCAATCTCTCCCATAGCTCGATCGGCAACCCCGACACTGTAAGAAAGAGTTATTTGCTGTTGCCGCTCAACCGTTGCGACTCTACCAACAAGCCCCCGGTCATGGTTAACCCCTGGTTCCGAGCTGTTGGCTTGTGAGTTTTCAGAAGAATTGGCATTCCCCGGAGCCCGGGGCAAGCCGGACGATGACAAGCGCCGCAGACTCTCTTGCCCCCCTCCAACGTTCAGGGCAATCTGACTACTGTTCATAACTACCTCCATCTGGCACGCGACTGCAGCAAAGGGAAGAAACTCCCTTTGCTGCAGTTTATGTCAGCTAAATAAGTTTAATTATTTAGTCTTTAAAAGAGTTGTAATACCGACTGCGCTGCCTGTGACGCCATGCTTAAGGATGCGGTCCCCAGACCCTGACGGGTCTGCAACATCAACATATTGGCACCCTCTTCATTCATGTCGGCAAGTGTCAGATTATCGGCACCATCATTGAGAGTGTTAATCATATTGGAGGTGAAATCCTGCCGGATCGTAATGGTTGAAAGATTGTCAGACAGCTCCTTGGCTTCAGTCCGTAAAGTCGTTCGCGCAGCATCAAGGTCGTCAATAGCATCATCAATCTGGACTGAATTAATCGAAGCAGCTGTTCCTTCATCTGAAACCCACATTGCGGTCCCGGCAGTATCCACCGCAGCAATCTCGAGACCACTAGCCGAACCATCAAACCCTTCCAGAGTAACAGAAGAAGTACCAGATGCATCAAAAGCAACCTCGAGGGTCTCATCTTCGCCGCCCAACAAATTAATGCCCTTGTAACCGGAGTCATCAGCGAGATCATCGATCTGGTCTAGCAGACTATTGAATTGGGTTTGGAGGGAGGCTGCTTCGGCCGAAGTATCAGCCGAAAGAGCTGACTGAGCCAGAGATTTAGCCGAAGCCACCAAATCTGTCAGCGCTTCGATACCATTGTTACCAGACTTAATCAACTGAATTGCTTCACCCATTTCATCTTTACGGCCTGCAAGGTCTGTAGCACGCTGACGATGGCCTTCGGCGGCAAAATAGTTAATCGGATCATCAAGGGCCGTCTGCACTTTAAAACCGGAACTCAAACGCCCAGCCGTACGGTCCATCAACATATTTGTTTGCTGCATGCTGTAAAGATTCTGCCGCATTCCCGCGGTCAATGAGATATCTGCCATTTTGTTTCTCCTTTTCTAGGTTTTTTCTTTGGCAATTCTTGCCAAAGTCAAACGGGTTGGTTTGTAAAATTAATTCCAACTTTCACTTCTTGTCAAATTGTCTTTTAAACCTCCTTATTTTAATTTAATTATCGATGCTTACTTACATTACTTTAAATTTACTTGTTAATATTGATTTGTGTTTCATTATCTCTCTTTTCGACCAGAGAAACAAAAACTTTAGATATAATTTGCTGGCAAAGTAAAAAAGGTAGATTTTTTTGAACAAATTTGATTTAAATTTAAAAAATCATACCATTGCTGGATTCCGGCTTTCACAAGAATAAGGTTATGCGAGAACTCTAACTACAGATAATCGAGAATAGAGGTTGTAATCACTCGACTGGTTGAAGCCAGGGTCGCTTCGTAATAGTTCTGGGCCGCATAATATTTCATGATAGCCTCTTCCATATCGACCGTTTCCAAATTATCTACTGCGTCTTTAAGGTTTTGCGAACGGACATCAAGACTCTCCTGACTGGCGGAGATATGGTTGCGGCGAGCCGCGATTGAAGCTCGTTCAGCGGTAAAGTGAGTAAGATAGGAATCAAGTTGCGAGACCTGCTGATCCAACACGTTTTCACTTTTATGGCTATCCAGCCCCTCGTTAACAGAAATCCCCAAAGTTGCCTGCAGACTCTCGGCAACATTTTCGCGCAACGTAAAACCTTCGTCGGAAACCAAGGTTATTGTTCCATTATTGCTGTTATAAACCGTCGCATTGGTGCCGGATGGCAGAGCGGCATTTTCAGTATCAACTGCCCCTGGAGGAGAACCTCCATCCGAAGCTCCGGGATGATAGTCAGTAATACCAGTGGCTGTACCGAGTCCAGTCTGAGTATGGGCATCACTAGCCAGCTCAATCGTTATCGGCTTACCATCTGCATCGTTACTGGTTAAAATAAGATTGTAGTCATAAGGAGTTGCATCGCCTTCGTAGGAATCAGATTCCGGTTCATAGGTGGCCCAAACCCCGGTTCCATCGCTTTCACGATTTATAGCGGATGCCAGAGCCCGGATATTACTCAAAGCCGCATTAGCGGCAGCCTTACTATCTTCAGCCGGCACTACTGCAAAATCAACCGCCCCGATATCCACACCATTAATTTTTAAATCTCCTGCAGCCATCGTCCGATCATCACCAACGGCAAAATTCGGCAGCGTTGCCCCCGCGACTTCAGCTCGCAACCGTGCCGTAACAGCAGGCGCTGCTGCATCATTAATATTCCAAGCATTATTGGCAATCGCCTGGGCTCCGAGAGTTCCTCCGGCATGGGCCGCCCCGATCGTCAGGGTTGTTCCATCGGCTGAGACCAGTTCAAGTTCATTCGCGGCCAAATTACGCAAAGCCGCTACTGGATATTCTGTTGAAGTTCGAGATTGCCCATTGCTGCCATCTTCCATTCCGGCCAGCATCCGAGAAAAGAGCTCAAACACATCACGGGAGTCACTGTCTTGGTTCTTTTCTTTACTGAAAAGCCCGTCAATTTGACGACCATCAAGGGTGAAGCCGCCGCCAACAACATTGAGCTGTAAGGTCTGCAAAACCCCGACCTCCATCGCGATATCACCACCATCACCATTATAAACGGCACCTAAATGAAAATCTGTTGTCGAAATTTTCGCGTAGGTTTCGGTTTCACGCCGTTGATAACCTGCATAGATAGAACCGCCGTTACTGACCGTATTAGCCAGACCGTAAAGACGGTCTTCAAATTGGCTGATCTCCTGAATCATGGTCTGCTGCATCGCCACATCCTGGGTACTGGGCCAGGCCGTCATCACCCCTTTGGCATCAAAAAGTACGGAATGAGCCTGGTCAGTCACGGTTCCGGCCACTGCCAACTGGTTATCACCCTGCACCATATTACGGCCCAATTGACTGATTTTTACATCTTCTGACTTATAGGTCATTACCGCCGTCGCACTAACCGGGTCTTCAGAAATGCGACTGAAATTCTTACCGGTTGAAATCTGTTGCAGATAACGATTGCGCTCTTCAGCCAGACGCGAAAGGTTACTGTCGACACTCATGTAAAAGTGATTTTTAGTGGTGCGTATCATGGGAAAACCTCCGGTTTTCAGTGGTCAGTCGTCAGTAAAATCTTTTTAAGACTGTTCACGACCTTTAAAGCATGTCATTTAAAATCTGCATAAGCTCGTCGATCGTGGTTATCATGCGGGCGGTCGCCTGATAGGATTGCTGAAACTTAATCAGATTGGTCATCTCTTCATCGATTGAAACGCCAGAGACCGACTCTTCACGAATATTAAGCTGCTCAAGCACCATTTTTGACTGACTCTGACGCGACTGCGCCGTATACGAAGCTGAGCCCACTCGACCAACCAAAGAGGTATAGAATTCATTATAGGTAAAACGCCCATTAACCACCTGCTGATGCTGGAGCTGGGCAATTTCGAGAGCTATTTTATTATTACCGGGAACTTCGAAGTAGTTATCTGAGATCGCGATCTTGTCGGCATTGTCAAGATCCTGATTGACAACCATGGTGCGCGATGCATTGCCATTAAAAGAGAGCGTGAAAGTGTCTTCATCACGAGGTGCGGTGCCGGAACTAAAGTCAAGTTCGAGATGATAGCCCTTATCAGGAGTTAGGGATGCTTCAGTTGTATCATTAAAACTGATAACCAATTTCCCATCCGTGCCATCACTATCATCAATATCATATGAAGCCGCATCGAGCTCAACTCCAGTTGTGGTATTGACAATCACAAAGTCTTTGACCCCACTACCATCAACATGGTCACCGGTGAACCTGATCTCAAAATCATCAGCATTGGCCAGGGTTCCCCAGGCGATTCCTTCCGGAGCTTCAGCATTAGTCGGGTCAGCGTAAAAAGAGATGGTCGCATCACCGTTATTATCCTGCCCCTCAGCCAAAGCAATACGATGATCAAAAAAGGTTAAAGCGGTCTCACCATCAAGGTTATAAGCCTGAAAATGGGCCTGGTTAATCTCGAACATCAAACTGCTGCTCATCCGGTTAAGGTCATCCTGGACCTGTGTCAACTCCTCCCGGGCATCAATCCAGCCTTTCATCTTACCGCTACCGATGAGGTCGTCAATCGCAATGCCTTCCGAGCCAAAATAGACATGAAAATCACCCTGATCATCGCTTCGACTCTGGAGATGAAAAACTTCACTCCCCAGAACCAGGGGTTTACCTCCCTGCATCATAATATTGAGCTGCCCGGTGTTATCTTCGTTATAATCAATATCAACCAACTCTGACAAATCTGAAAGCAATGCAAGCTGTTTGTCGCGCAGATCATTATTCTGTCCGCCATTGACCTCAGACTCCATTATCCCCTGGTTCATAGCTCCGAGACTATCAGCCAACTGATTGATATCAGCTACACCCTTATCAAAATAGTCGTTAAGTATCTGGCGTTGAAAATTGAGGTCATCACCCATCGAGTTAAAGGTTGCCGCCAGCACCCGACTCTTACCCACCAAACTAGCCCGCTCAATACCACCTTCTGGCTGATTGGCAAGATCTTCCCACGCCCCCCAGAATTCCGCCATCTGAGCCGCCAGGCCATTGTCACCAAGATCGTTGAAAACCCGTTCAACACTATCCAGCCCACCAGCCAACGATTCCCACATCCCTTGGTTCGAACTCTCGTAGTTGACCTGGCGAAAAAGAAAACGATCGTAGAGCGATTCAATCCGGCTAACCTGAACCCCAGTACCTCGAGGGCCAAGATTGCTGGGAATCGGATTGGTGGTCTCCAGGTAGCCGACCTGGCGCCGGTAATCAGGATTGTTGGCGTTGGCAATATTATGCCCGATAATATCGATCGAGGTCATATTTGCCATCAACCCGGCTTTGGCACTATTTAATGCATTGGAAAGACCCACACTCATTATCTTTTACCTCCCCCAGAGAAGATCATCATAGAAAATCTTCTCTCAAGCAACCCCGTTGAAAGCAATACCGCTGTATGCCATTTCATTACCAGCCATCACGCCTCTGCCTTGATAGCTGATAGTGGCGGGACAAAGTTGCTGGAAGAAATCACAAAACCTTTGATTAACAACCTGCAAAGCCTCTAGAGATTGTCCGATTGCGGCCCTTCTTGCCTCAATTTTGCGCTGCAAATTAGTCATTTCAGACCCTCGCAAACCAACCAGGCGTCGGATCTTGGCCGGACGCTCGGCACTTAATAGCTGACGCAGTGAAGTCACCCCGATCTCAACCAACAGTTGCCGTTTCTCCTCGGCAATCTTTGCCAAATTGTCACGCGAGCGAGCTCCGCCAGCAAAGAGTTCGGGCAGGGCCACTAAGAGGCCGCCATTCAGACTTTCATAAATAACTTGATAAAAGTCCGCCACCTGCCCGAGAGTTAAAATCTCTTCTTCCAATAACCGAGCCAAATTTTGATAGTGTTGCAGCATAATGTATCCTTAAATTATTATAAACACCACCAATCAGCTAATAAAAAGGCCCGGGATTACGACAATCCAGGGCCTGCGAAATTAATGTGCATTTTTCAAACACATCTATGAATAGATTGAAACTAGAACCAGGATTCGAGAGACATCTCCTTAAACATCTTCGCGGCCAGTTCGCGGCTGTCAACCTTAAGGGTTCCATCCTCAAGCGCGCTTCTAAGTTCCGCAACTCTTTCGCTGCGAATCTCGGGTGCCACCTTAGTTAACTCTGCCAGGCGCCCCAAATCATTGCCGCGAGAGGAGATCGTCACCTGATCGCCTTGCTCTTGGCTACGACCAGCTCCGGCTTCAACCTCGCCCTTTCTCGCCGCATCGGCTTTCCGGGTTGTCTCAAGCGCCTTTAAAGCGTCACTATAGAGGGCTGGGCCCACACTATTCATACTCATATCTGCACCTCGCTGGAGTCGACGTAAAAAACATTCGCCACTAGTATCGACCAGTCGAGATAAAACTTTAGCAGTTTTTTTCTATTTTTTTTCGACCTCCATCACTTGCAGCTGCTGATAGAGCATTTTCGCCACCCCCATCTCCTGTCGCGAAGCCAGGGTTTCGGCTAATTGGTTGTCAAAGAGCTGTTGCCAGGTGCGGGTCGCATTACTGGTTGGCAGAAGTCCGTCATCGGGAATGCTTTTCCGCATCTCCTGCAAGATCGTATTTATAAATATCGCCTCAAAACCCTGACAGGCCTTTTGCAGTTTTGCTTCACGGTCAGCCCGGGTTTTCCCGGCAGCCACCGCATCAATCTCAACCTGCATATTCTGCCGCCTGCGATCCACCCCTAAATTATCAGCTGATACCAGCCCGGCAGAAAAGGTCGGGAGCACTCCGGTAGGCATTTTATTCCTCCTGCATGCTCTCCTGGTAGATATTTTGCAATGCTCATACCAGAAGAAGAAAAGATTAAATTTTACAATTTATATAACTTCGAGTTCGGCGTGGAGAGCTCCGGAAGCTTTGATAGCCTGGAAAATAGCGATCAAATCACGAGGCGAAACCCCGATTGAATTCAACGCTTTAACCAGCGCATCGATATTGACTCCACGCGGCACCACAACCAATTTTCCGGGCTCTTCTGCGACCACTATATCTTTCTCGACAGCGACCACTGTTTCCCCAAACGAGAAAGGCGGCGGCTGTGACACCAGCGGCATCGCTGAAATCTGGATACTCAAATCACCATGGGCCACAGCTACGGCATCAAGCATCACATTACGACCAACCACAACCGTACCGGTACGCTCATCAATCACAACTCGAGCCCGGGCATCAGGCGTCACCTGAAGATTCTCAATAACTGCGAGAAAGGGAATTAAAAACTCTTTCTCCTGACCCGGTGGCGTCATTTCAACAGTTCCGGAATCAAGTGGAATGGCAATTTTTTGCTGAAAAGTTTCATTAACCACTTTGACAACCCGAGAGACTGTCATAAAGTCGGGCTGGTTCAAGGTCAAAACAATTTTTCCATCGATAAACAGCGTCGACGGCGGCTCCCGCTCAATCATGGCACCATTAGCAATCCGCCCAACCGTGGGATGGTTTTTGACTTTTTTTCCACCACCTTTACTAAGGCTAAACCCACCCACGGAGACCGGCCCCTGGGCCATTGCATAGACCCGACCATCGGGCCCCCGCAGCGGGGTTAGCATCAAGGTTCCACCTTGCAAACTGTCAGCATCACCAATTGATGAAACCAAAACATCAAGGCGGGAACCATTACTCGAAAAAGGGGGCAGTTCAGCCGTCAGCATGACGGCTGCAGCATTGTCCAAATCAATAGTTGTGGCATCAACCGAGATCCCGAATTTATCGAGCATATTGGCCATCGCTTCACTGGTAAATTTCCCCTTTTTGGTATCATCACCAGTCCCGGCGAGCCCCACCACGAGACCATAGCCAACCAACTGGTTACTACGCACCCCTTTAATATGGGAAATATCTTTAAGCCTGGCGGCTGCTGCCAAATCGACAAACAGAAGCCCAACAAAAAGAGAAAAAAGTAATTGCCAACAAATTTTTCGCATAACTGCAAAATCTCCAGAATAGTTACCAAACAACTAAAACGGCCAAACCAAATCAAGAACTTTTGTTCCCCAACCGACCCCTTGCTTGGTACCGATCGTACCACTACCGCTATACTCAATACGGGCATCGGCGATCGCCGACGAGAGGATATAGTTATCAGCTGAGATATCGGTCGGTCGAATGATGCCGGTCACGGTTACAAAATGATCTTCATTATTCACTTGAGTGAAATGGGAACCGGCTATGCGAAAATCACCATTGGGCAACACTTCGGTCACTCGCGATGCGATTTTAGCGGTCAAGGTATTGCTGCGACTGGTCGCCCCGGTACCCGAGGTTTCATTACTCCGTTCGGTTTCCAGCCAATCATCCATCTCACCGAGATCGCCCAGGTACTGCTTCAGCGCAAAAAGTCCGGGGACCGAATATTTGCTACTGTTTTTCCCATCACTGGAGGTTGATGCCGAACCGGTACCACTGAACTCTTCTGAGACTAACACATAAACAATGTCATCGACGTAACGGGCTCGCCGGGAGTTGAAAATCTGCACAAAATCATCCTGTCCAGCTGCTTCCAGATTAACCAGGGAGCCATTATGATAGCGCGGAACGGTTCTGCCGGTAGCTGGTGCCGGAACAGGTGCCTCCGGGCGCACCACCGGTACCGGAGCTCGCAACGACGCTGACTGATGACCACAACCAGTAAGCAGCAGAGTCAAAAACGCCAGCCCTAACAAGTATTTATAAGTAATTTTCATGACTCCACCACCTTAAATATTTTTGCAATTACTCAACGTCTTCGGATTTCAAACTATCTCGATGTGGGGACAGACCTCCAGCGAGAGCTTTTAGCCCAAAGCGGGCTGAGCTTGCGCCTGAGTGTAGCGAAGAAGTGCCCTTGGGGTATCCGTCTTCGAAGTGGGCGAAGCAAAGTTCGACAACTTCTGCAGCAACTTTATGAAAAAGCTGAATAGTTACATGTTTTCAATAGACAACCACAACTTCGCCGGAACCAACCACCTGGGCCTGATAATATTTTCTTGAAGTCGGATTCTTGACGGTTATAATTTCTTTTAAAGTACCATTCCCCATAGCCACGCCTCGAGTATTTATACTCACTCCGCTTTGCTGCAAAAAGACTTGGACCAAGTCACCACGCTTAATCAACCGATAAGGCTGTAAGCGCCGGCTCCTCAAGGGCAGACCAGCCCGCAGATTTGATGTAAGCTGGTAAATCATATCTTCAGGCAAAAATTTTACCGTCTCTTTACCTAAACTCCGACAATCGACCATCGTTGAGACAAAATCAGAGCTTTGTACAGGCTCTCCCCTGACCAGATCACGTCCCGCCAGCAAGACCTGCGCTTTCCCATTAACCGTTATCCTGAACCAGCGCCGGGAATCTTTACCTTCTACTTCAGACAACTCAAGCTGAACCGGCAAAACCCCATTTTTTCGATTCCAACAACCCACCTGCAAAATTGCCAGGGAGGCTCCAGCAGCACTACCATCAAGCCACTTTGTCACCTCACCTGAATCTGCAAAACTCAGCTCTTTTACGTCGGGTAAACTTTTCTCAATCTCAGCTAGAAGTTCGATACGAAACTGCTGGACCAGATCTTTAGCCTTAAATTCCGAGGCTAAAGCCGCACCCGCCAGCGCCAACATAAAAATTAACAGCAACAGCTTAAAGATGAGAGATGAACAACCTACCTGCCTCTGAAAAATTTTAGCTTTGCAAACTGCCATCACCATCTTTGCCTCCTAACGAATATTATCGTTTCAACGTATTCGCCGTTTGCAACATTTCGTCACAGGTCTGAATCGATTTTGAATTGGCTTCATAGGCCCGCTGCCCGACAATCATATTGACCATCTCTTCAACGACAGTCACATTTGACATTTCGAGAAAGCCCTGACTGAGCGTCCCCAGACCATCAGCACCGGGGGTCCCGGTTGTCGCGTTACCCGAAGCGTCAGTCTCCCGAAAAAGATTGCGACCTGTCGCATCAAGACCGGAAGGATTGGAAAAACTGGCCAACTCGATATTGCCCACCGTGGTCGAAGTCGTTTGCCCGGCCTGAATCACCGAAACTGTCCCGTCGGCAGTGATTGTAATCTGCGTCGTATCGCTGGGGATATTGATCGCTGGCTGCAGGGCGTAACCATCAGAGGTCACCATATTGCCGGTGCTATCCAATTTGTAAGCACCAGCTCTTGAGTAGCCTGTGGTTCCATCTGACAAAAGGACTTGAAAAAAACCATCCCCCTCAATCGCCATATCGAGCTCATTACCAGTCTCCTGATAGTTTCCCTGAGTGAAAACCTTGTAGACCGCTACAGGTTTAGTACCAAGCCCGACCTGAACCCCGGTCGGGATCTCTTCTCCAGTCGCCGATGTTGTTCCGGCCCGACTCATAGTCTGGTACATCAGATCTTGAAAATCAGCACGGCTCTTTTTAAATCCGGTGGTATTGACGTTAGCCAGATTATTAGCTATCACATCGATATTTAACTGCTGAGCCGTCATCCCGGTGGATGAGGTAAACAAACCTCTAATCATTTTTTTCTCCTTTAAAACTAACCTGACACACCGTTAGCTATTAGTTTATTAATCTCATCAATGCCAATTATAACCTTTTGCTGGGCTTGATACTGACGCGCAATCTCGATCAGGCTAACCATCTCTTCCAAAACATTTACATTGGAGAGCTCACGAACCCCCTGACTGACCAGCAACTGGTCGGCCGGTTCCGGGGGGCCGGAAACACTGCTTTCGACAAAACCGGCATCACCAAGCTTTTCCAGACCCTGGAGATCGGCAAACGTTACCAGGCGTAAAGCCCCAATCGGCTGACCGTCGACCATCACATCTCCGAGTTTTCCAATCTTAAGATCTCTCAGAGCCCCAGGAGTTTCACCCGCCAGAACCAGAGGTACATCATCTTCTCCGGCAGCCATAACCTGATCACCATTAATCGCCACCAACTCACGCTCTTGGTTGAGTCTAAAATGGCCGTCCCTGGTATAGTAAATCTTGCCATCAGTGGCCCGCTTCACAACAAAAAAGCCCTCACCATCAAGGGCCATGTCAAGCGGGTTCCCAGTATCCTGCATAGCTCCGGTCTGAAAATCGATCCAGCTCCCGGACTGTACGGCAAAAGCGTTATGCTCGAGAACATCCTGGCTATTTTCGGGTGAACGGTTGTTGCCACTGACCTGATCGTAAACCGTCGCAAACAGAGGCACATCCCGACGGAAACCACCGCTATTGATATTAGCCAGGTTATTGGCCGTCACTTCCTGACGACGATCATTAGCCAAAGCCCCGCTCAGAGCCGTATAGATTTCATGATTCATTTTGTGTACCTGACTCGCTTGAACTTAAAACAATGTAACTTTAGGGTAGCTATTCAGCGACCTACCTTAAAGTTATAACTAACAGCGGCGAACATCGCTTCGCCCTCATAAACGGGGTCAAAGCTGGGGTGCTGACGCACCTTGTACCAGCAATGACCCCAATCACGGTAGTTTGCAAGCTCAAGCTCAGACCGGCTCGGGCTAACGCCCTGCCTCAGAGCAATGTCCCCGCATCGAAAAAGCGGGAAAAGCGGCAAATATTCCCGTTTGACAAAGCCATCAAGCTGATTTTGCAACAAACATACCACAATAATAAAACCGGCTTGAACAGAATTATTTGACAAATTGAGTAAGGGGAACTATTAAACTTATGCAATACTAAGAAACTTAAGCGGGCCGGAAAACTCCCAGATTCAGGGAGAAAGGAGCACACCATGGTAAATCACGAGAACCATGAAGGCTTAACCTCAAACATGGAGGACTACCTCGAAGTAATCCTAAATCTTCAACAAGAACATAAGGTTGCTCGTGTCAAAGAGGTTGCGGAGCGGCTTAATGTGAAAATGCCAAGCGTCACTGGGGCGATGAAGGGTTTAGCGGAGAAGGGTCTTGTAAATTATGAACGTTACAGCTACTTGACCTTAACTGAGGCGGGCGAGAAGATTGCCCGGGAGATTGGAGAGCGTCATAAAACTTTCTATGATTTTCTGACAGGGATTCTGCAAATAGACCATGAAACGGCCGAAGTTGACGCTTGCCGCCTGGAACATGCGACCAGTCGCAAAACCTTTGCGAAGATAAAGGAGTTTACCTTAAACTACAAGAGATCAACTTGATATTTTAAGAAAAACCTCCTTGCCGATCAAACTATCGAAGGCGGCTCCAGCCGGAACCAGCAAGGTTACCACCCGATCCCCTGAATTATCAGCATTGCTGGATGCACGACGCTGATCACGCGGCAATCGACGGTTAGCGCCACCATAGGCTATCGGTGAAAAACGTCGGGGCCGATAACGCCCATTCCGCACATTAATAACCCGCCCCCGAAGATCGATATTTCGACCAGGAGCACGATCTCTGGACTGGGGTTTGGCACTGGGCAACACCGACCCCACAACTATATTATTGCTATTAGTAATCGGCTTATTGGCATCAAACATAATTAAAACTCCTCAACCCCCTTATAAAAGTACTGCAGAAGGCGTCGAATATCGCTTCGCCTTCATAAACGGGGTCACACCCCAAGGGTGCTTCCTCGCTAAGCTCACTGCGAAGCCCGGGGTGCTGACGCACCTTATACCAGCAATGACCCCGACCCTGACACTTTGTCAATCTACTTTACAAGTAACTATCCAACAACCTCATAAAGCTACTAAAGAAAACATCGAACATTGCTTCGCCCACTTCGAGGGGGACACGGCTCAGCCCGCCACGGGCTAAAGCCCGGTCTGGAGGCTGCGCCCGAATGAAGTGAGGAAGTGCCCTTGGGGTATCCCCGCATCGAGACAGTTTAAAGCCCAAACACGCAAACACGCTGAATAATTACCTTTACAATTCCTTAATCGACAATAACTACACAAACTTTAGCCACAAATTTTAACTAAACTACCCACAGCCACTGTCAAGAATTCCACTCTTTGATTCGATACTCAATTTTTCGGACACTGATACCCAACTCCCGAGCCGCCTGAGCTTTGCTGGGGCAGCGCTCCAGAGCCGCTTCAATCATCTGTTTTTCCATCTCCTTAATTGTCAAACCGGCTAAGCTAACACCACCTTCAATCACCTTTTCGGCAGCCGCTGAGACTGCACCATTGTGCGACTGTAGATGCTCGGGCAGATCCTCGACTGCAATCGGACGCTCTTTGGCATAAATTACCGCTCTCTCGATGACATTTTCGAGTTCGCGCACATTTCCGGGCCACGGTGCACTCTCAAGCAACAACATCGCCGCCCGCTCAGGGAAGGCCACCTGGCGCTGCTCACGCTCGGCAATTTTTTCACAAAAATACTTAATCAGAAGCGCCACATCACCGGGTCTCTCCCGCAAAGGAGGCAGGGTAAACTGTATAACATTGAGACGGTAGTAGAGATCTTCCCGAAACTCACCCGCCGCTACCGCGGCCCGCAGATCCTTATTGGTCGCCGCCAGAACCCTGACATCAACATAGTGGGTCTTCTCGCCACCAACCTGCTGAAATTCTCCCGAAACCAGAACTCGTAAAAGCTTAGCCTGGACCGACAACGCCATATCGCCGATTTCATCAAGAAATATGGTGCCGCCATCAGCTAAAGCAAATTTGCCCTGCTTATTGCGTACCGCACCCGTAAAAGATCCTTTTACATGACCAAAAAGCTCACTTTCGAGAAGTCCTTCATGGAGAGCCGCGCAATTAATTGTAATCAGTGGTTTTTCCGAGCGCGACCCAAGACGATGCAGAGCTCGGGCGACCAACTCTTTACCAGTGCCGGTTTCACCCTCAATCAAGACACTGGCCATAGTCGGCGCAACATCACGCAAAGCCCGAAAGATCTTCTCCATTACCAGACTCCGGCCGATAAAGTCAGATTGGTCGATCTGAGCCCGGGAAGCTTCACGCAAAATCAGATTCTGGGCCAAAAGTTCCCGTTTTTCACGCAGCCGGGCCAGTATGATTTCCAACTCATCGATATTAATCGGCTTAACCAGATAGTCATCGGCCCCGGCTTTCATTGCCGCCACGGCATCGTCAACCGTCCCCTGCCCGGTTATCATAACCACACTGACAGTCACGTCCAGAGCTTTGACTCGCTGTAAAAGCTCAATCCCGTCGATCTCCGGCATTTTCAAATCAGTAAGCAGGATATCTATAGACTCACGCCGCAAATGATCGAGAACCCGGGCCGGCTGACTATAACCTGCCACCGTAAAGCCATCGAGCTTAAGAAGCTCAACCAGACCGGCAACGGCCCGCTCTTCATCATCAACCACGACAATTTTAAGTTGTTTAACTCTATTCATTAGACTCCGTACGAGGCAAAACTACTGTAAAGACAGTGCCTTGTTCATCACTGACAAAAGATATTTCACCGTCATGGGCACGGATCACATCGCGACATAGATGCAAGCCGATACCCGTGCCACAGGTTTTGGTGGTATAAAAAAGATCAAAGATTTTTGCCTGGCGGGCAAAAGGGATTCCCGGACCATTATCGGCAAAATTCAGGATAACTTGCCCCTCTTCAAGCCAACCTTTAACCTCTAAAAAACCATTCTCCCGCCCGCTTTCAAGCAATGCCTCAAGCGCATTTTTCATCAAGTTCATAAAGGCCTGCTGCAATTTATCACCATCTGCCAGCAGCAAAATCGACACCTCAGGCAACTGCAAACAGATTTCAACATGGGCCGCCCGGGCCTCTTCCCGCAGGAGCTCTGCCACATTACGAGCCACAGCGAAAGGATCACAAGCCGCAAGAACCAGACGGCGGCTTTTTTGCATCTTAAGAAAATCACCGGCCAGAGAATTAAGCCGCCGGCTCTCTGCCCGGACGACATCGACAACTTTCAAAAAAGCCGCCGCTTCACCAGGGACCAGGCCGGACGCCATCCGTTGTAATAGAGACATCTGAATCTCGATCGAATTTAACGGGTTACGAATTTCATGACTCAATTCAGCACTGTACTCACCCATTGCCGCAAGCCCCTGAAGCCTTGAAATCTCGGCAAAAAGATCGGCTCCTTCAGTTTTATCAAGACAAACGGCCAACACATAATCGACCTCCCCATCAACCCCTGAACAAGGATAATTACTCAATGCATAGAAATGGTTGCGACCATCAAGATCGAGCAAGGTAAAATTGGTATTTTTTACCTCTGCAGAGGAGAACACCTGTTCCAGAGAGCAGAAAGGACAAGGTGATAGATTTTCAAAAAGAGCCTGATGACAACGCTTGCCGACCGCATGATCGACATTTAAAGAGAATTTTTTTACCGCCGCAGGATTCATGTAAACCAGACGAAAACCTCGATTTACAACCCAGACAGGGTCTGCAAAAGCTTCCAGAAAAGAGCGAAAATAATATCGTGAAAAAAAATCTGCCATTTCAGTTCAGAGTTCAAAGTTCAGAGTTCAGAGTTCAATTGCTAATATGGGAGTCGTTGATTTTTTAATAACTCTACAGGATCAAAAACCCTCGACTATGAACTTTGAACTGAATAAAAAAAAGGTGAGAACTGCCAACAACACTTGCTGTCCCAGCCCTCACCTTAATTACTTGTCAACAACAGTTCAGCCTCAGGGCTCAGCCGCCAAAAATCTTTTCCAGTTTTTCCTGCATGGTTTCAGCCGTAAAAGGTTTGATGATATAATTACTGACGCCGGCCTTAACCGCTTCGATAATATTTTCCTTCAAGGCTTCCGCGGTTACCATCAAAACCGGAGTAGCCTTAAGATTTTCATCATTACGAACATTTTTGAGCAGTTCCAGACCGGACATTTTCGGCATATTCCAGTCGGTAATTATGAGATCAAAAGATTCAGATTGAATCTTTGGCCAAGCCGTTGCACCATCGTCAGCTTCCTGCACATTAGTAAATTCCAACTGGCGAAGAATATTCTTGATTATACGCCGCATTGTTGAAAAATCATCGACCACAATGATCTTCATATCTTTGTTCATCTTCTGTTCCCTTAACCAAGCTAAGTCAATATGTAAAAACTCACGAATGAATTCTACTTAAAGCGTCTGTTTTTAATTTACCTGTTCTTTAATCGATATTTTTTTACGACGCAAGGTTTTTATCTTGTTACGTAAACGAACTATCGCCTGAGTCCGCATCTGGCAAACCCGTGATTCACTGACATCAAGCACCATGCCGACCTCTTTCAAATTCAGCTCTTCAAAATAATACAGTTGCAAGACGATGCGATCGCGCTCCCCAAGATTATCAATCGCCTCAACAAGATGTTCTTGCTGTTCTCGATCCTGACAAAGGCTCAAAGGATCATCACTCTCAATCAGGGCAATCATCTCGAGAGGACTACGAGGAGCATCGGACTCAGAGGCCGCTAAATCTTCATAATTGACCAAAGAGATCCCGCGCGCCCGACCCAAAAGTTTATAAAAATCCTCCAGACTCAGGTCAAGAACCTCGGCAACCTCGTAATCTTCAGCCGGACGACCCAATTTATGCTCTAACGAAGCATAGGTGCTCTCTAGCAGGTTGCAATCATTACGGAGACTGCGAGAAGCCCAATCCTGGGTCCGCAGATCATCCAGCATAGCCCCACGAATACGAAATTCAGCATAGGTTTTAAACTGAATATTACGCTCTGGCTCAAACTTACCTACCGCATCAAGCAGACCTATAACTCCACTATTTATAAGATCATCAACCTCAACACTATCCGGTAAACGGGAGACCAGGCGATAGGCCAGGCGCTGAATCAGAGGCAAATACTCCTTGAGCAATACATCTTCTGCCAAAACAAAATTTCCGGCTTCACTTTTGCTCAAAACTCTCGCCATTGGTTAAACGTTGCCAAAAGTATTGCAAACCACCGCTCTTCGAACGTAGCTGCAAGCGCCGCAAACGACCTGCGACCTCGACAAAAGAGCGGCTGGCTGGAGATTCTGGTTTATACTCTACCACCGCCTGCTGCCGACAAACCGCCATCGACACATTAGCATCTTTAGGAATATATCCCAAAAAGACCAGGGTGATGTCAAGAAATTTCTCCCCGACTCGACTTAGATGATTATAGACCTTGCGCGCTTCCGACTCCCCGGAAACCTGATTGAGCAGAAGATAGAATTTTTTTTCACCGTAGCGATTGCAGAGCACCTTCATCAGGGCGTAAGCGTCGGTCATCGAGGTCGGTTCCGGGGTCGCTACCACCAGTGCCGCATCGGCCGCCCGCACAAAGCTGGTCACCATTTCCGAAATCCCGGCTGCAGCATCGATAAAAAGGAAATCGATCTCCCCTTCAAGTTGACTCATTTGCTCCATTAAGATACGCTGTTCCTGAGAACCACTATGGGTCACCTCTTGAATCCCGGAGGCTGCCGGAATAATTTTTATCCCCCGAGGGCCCTCGACAATTATCTCTTCAAGGTTTTTTTCGCCCGCAAAAAGGTGCTGGAGATTATACTCTGGCGCCAGACCCAGCATAACGTCCAGATTTCCCAAACCAAGATCGGCATCGAGAACCATTACCCGATCCCCCATTGCGGCCATGGAACAAGCCAGATTAATAACCGTGTTGGTCTTGCCGACCCCACCCTTACCGCTGGCTACGGCAATCACCTTCACTGAAGAAGTTGGTTTTTGCAACGCCGATGCCTGGTCCATAAAATACCTCAATCTTTAAATTACGAATTACGACTTACGAATTAACAATCAGCAACTCGTAATTATTAATTCATAATTTTTATACAATATCCAACAATAAGTCCGCCAAGCGCTCAGCGCTGGCAGTTTCAAGATCATCGGGCACCTGCTGCCCATCTGTAAAAAAACTTAACGGTAGTCGAGCATAGCTTAACGCATTCAAAATCGAGCCGTAACACCTGGTTTCATCGAGCTTTGTAAAAAGTAGAGCCCGACAGTTAAAAGCGCGAAATTGAACCAGGTTTTCCAGGAGATCCTCTTCCTGCAGCGCGGCTGGCAAAACCATAAAAGTATCACCTGAAACCCCTTTCAAGAGACGATAGAGAGCGGTGAGACCATCACGATCCCGGGCACTACGGCCCATAGAATCAACTAGAATCCGATCAAAACCGGAAAAGTTGTTAAGTGCGGCCCGCACTCCCGGTTGATCTTGCACAATTTCAACCGGGGCTTTAAGGCGACGCCCATACTCTAGGATCTGCTCGGCCGCCCCGAGACGAAAAGTATCCACCGAGATCAAAGCAACCCGCTCCCCGCAAGCTATAAACATGGCGGCCAATTTCGCCAGGGTCGTGGTCTTACCGACTCCGGTCGGCCCCACCAGGGTAATTATCCGAGCCATCTCAGTTTTCATCAGAACTTTGACCCGCCCCATCAACCGCCGAGCTAAAACGGCCTTAACTAAAGCCATAATAAATTTTTCCGTTTTACCAGATGGCAACTGGCCACCAACCTCGGCGTAAGTTTCAGTTAAGAGATCTTGAGCAATCTCTGAACTTACCTTGCACCCCAGCAATTGGCTTAACAACTCAGTAAAACAGGGCTCGTCCCAACCTTCATTAAGGCCGCTGCCAACCAGCAGACGCCCCATCATGCCTTTAACCAGGGATAGTTCCTGGCGCAATTGCTCATATCCTGGTTGAGTGGCTGGGTAATCATCCAAACTCTCATCAAGATTCTTATCCTTTGCCGAGTTTAAACCGGTTCCCGACTCTCCCCCCTTTACCGCAGTAGCTTCACCTCTTTCAGCTCCCCCGTCACCCACAAGCTCAGGAATTTTTCTGACAACCTTAAGTGTAGGATCGTAATCAACCGCCGCCAAAATTTCAATTCGTGCTGAAACTTCGGCCTCCGGCTGTTTGACCGTCTCAAGAATAACCGCTTCCTTACCAAAAGCAAGCTTCACCGCATTCAGAGCCGAACTACTATCTTTACCATAAAAACGCTTAACCCGCATTGTCGCCTCCGGGACTAGCTGCAATCCGCCCCAAAGCCTGGACTGTTACCTGTGAAGGTATTTCATTGTGTGAGAGAACCGCCAAACCCGGAACAAATCGTTCCAACAAACGCCGCAGATGAAAACGGACAATCGGCACGCAGAGCAGTACCGGTTTGGCCGAAACCTGATCAAATTTCTCGTGAAAAGTCCTAAATTGCTCAACCATCGCATAGACAATTCCAGGATCCAGGGTCAAAAAAGCACCGTGGTCAGTCCGTTGAATCGAGGCATTAATCTTCTCCTCCAGACTTGGTTCAAGAGTGACGACATAGAGTCGGTCATTTTCGGAGAGATAGCCGCCAACAATCGTCCGTGAAAGATCCTGCCGCACATATTCGGTCAAGACATCAACATCCCGAACTTGAGTACTGTAGTCGGCCATAGTCTCAATAATCGTCATCAGATCGCGAATCGAAACCTGCTCCCTCAAAAGATTCTGCAACACTTTCTGCAAGGTTCCCCAGGGCACCACCGACGGCACGATATCATCCACCACTTTGGGATAGCGCTGGCCTAAGTTTTCGACCAATTTCTGCACATCTTGACGGCTGAGCAACTCATGCAGAAAAAGTTTGATCTTTTCAACCAGATGAGTTGCCACCACAGTTGATGGGTCAACCACCGTGTAACCTGCAAGTTGAGCCCGCTCACGCTGACGCTCCTCGATCCACATTGCCGGCAAACCAAACGCCGGCTCGGTCGTCGAGATCCCTTTGATCTCTGGGCTTTTACCCTCTACCCCCATCGCCAGACAGTAACCCATCAGAATTTCGCCTTCAGCCACAACACTTCCTTTAACCTTGAAAGAGTAGCTGTTGGGTTTTAATTGCAGATTATCACGAATATGGATAGAGGACATGACAATCCCCAAATCGAGCGCAAATTGGCGTCTGATCAATTTTATTCGTTCCAGCAGATCGCCACCTTGAGCCTCGTCGACCAGAGCGATCAAGGCGTATCCAACCTCTAACTCCATGGTATCCATAACCAGCAATTTTTCAACCGCTTCGGGCTCGGCCTTGCTGCTGGCAGCGGCTTTTTCCTGCTCCTGTGCGACCATCTCAGCCTTGGCTACTTTAGCGGCCTCCTGCTGTTTCTGCAAAAGAAAAGCACTAAGTCCAATCAAGCCCGCCAACGAAAAAAAGGAGAGCTTCGGCAATCCTGGAATCATCGCAAATAGCAAAAGCGCCAGGGCCGCCAGACTCAAGACCTTGGGATATGCTGTCACCTGGCGTACCAGATCACTCCCCATACTGCCCTCAGCGGCTGAACGTGAAACCATGATACCGGAAGCTGTCGAGATAATCAGGGCCGGAATCTGAGTAACGAGACCATCGCCGACGGTCAACGTCGTATAAGTCGCAGCGGCTTCGGCCATCGTCATCCCCTGCTGCATAACCCCGATCACAAAACCGGCCATAATATTGATCAGGGTAATAATAATCCCAGCGATCGCATCGCCGCTGACAAATTTGGCGGCACCATCCATCGCCCCAAAAAAATCAGCTTCCCGCCGGATCTCCAGGCGCCGTTCCCGGGCCTCACTTTCGCTGATCATACCGGCATTAAGATCAGCATCAATCGCCATCTGCTTACCCGGCATCGCATCCAAGGTGAAACGGGCCGTCACTTCCGCAATCCGCCCGGAACCCTTGGTAATAACCATAAAATTAATAATTACCAAGATCGCAAAGATGATGGTTCCGACTACATAGTTACCACCAACAACAAATTTCCCAAAAGCCTGAATCACCTGACCCGCAGCATCGGTTCCCTGATCCCCATTGAGAAGAATCAGACGGGTTGAAGCGACATTCAAGGAGAGCCTGAACAACGTCGTCACCAGCAACAGAGCCGGAAAGATCGAAAATTCCAAAACCTTAATCAGGTACATCGAGATCAGCAGGATCATAATGGCGACACTGATATTCATTGCCAACAAGGTATCCAGAACAACCGTCGGCAACGGGACGATCATAACCATCAAGATCGCAATCACGGCAAAAGCCATGACTGCATCCCGGTTGGCAATCAGGTTTAAGAAAGATATTTTTCGTACAGACTCAGCCATTTTACTTAATAACTTCCTCTTGGAAATCTGTCATAAAAACAAGAAAATTTCCCAACCATCTCGATACGGGGACAGACCTCCAGGCAGGGCTTTAGCCCAAGCCGGGCTGAGCTTGCGCCTGAGCGTAGTGAAGAAGTGCCCTTGGGGTATCCCCTTGCGAAGCAGGGCGAAGCAAAGTTCGCCACTACCCGCTACAACTTAACTCATCACTATCAAGCACTCGCCCGCGCTCCGTCCCGCCTATAGATATAGGCCAAGACTTCGGCAACCGCCTGATAGAGGGTTTCGGGAATCATCTGGTTAAGTTCCACGGTTTTAAAGATGAGGCGGGCTAAAGCTTTATTTTCAACGACCGGAACTCCATGTTCACGGGCAACTTTTTTTATCTTTTCGGCCATCAAGCCAGCTCCTTTAGCGACGACCACCGGGGCCTCAGAGTTCTCTTGATCATAAATCAGGGCCACCGCAATATGAGTCGGATTGGTAATCACGACATCGGCTTTGGGGACCTCCTGCATCATCCGCTGGCGGGCCGCACTCATCTGCATGCTGCGAATCCGCGATTTAACCTGTGGGTCACCCTCAGCCTGCTTCATCTCATCTTTGACCTCCTGTTTGCTCATCTTCTGATTCTCCATAAAGTCCCAACGCTGGTAGATGTAGTCAAAAAGAGCGAGCACTAACATCAACAAACCACAGCGCCAGAGAATCTGAAAAGCAACCTGGGCGATAAAGGTCAGGATAATCTCAACCGGCTGATTGAGCAAACTGAAAAAAGCAGCAAAATTCTGCCGATAAACGCTATAGGCGATGTAACCAAGCAAGCCTATTTTGAGGCATGATTTAACCAATTCCACAAGCGGCCTGAGTGACAAAAACTTACTCTTAAAACCGCTGATCGGATTGAGTTTAGAGAACTTGGGCTGCATCGCTTTCGGGGTTATCTTGAAACCAACTTGCATCAAGTTTGCCGCCAAACCGACAAACACCATCAGCAACAAAAATGGAGCCAGCAGATAAAACATCTGTCTAACAGTCAGCAGAAAAAGATTATAGACGGCTGCAGGATTGATTTCAAGTAACATCGCATATTGCAAAAAATAGCGCATTACTTCAAGCGGACCATCAAAAAACCGGCCCCCGGCAAAAAAGAAAAAGGCGAGGCCAGCAATCAGGATGAAGGCCGAGCCAATCTCCTGACTTTTGGCAACCTGCCCCTCTTCCCGAGACTTACCAAGCTTTTTCCCGGTTGGTTTTTCGGTTTTGCTGGGATCTTTAGCCATTTTCAGCCGCCCCCGGAAGCCCTGAGCAGAAACATAATATCATTAAATAGAAGTCGATAAAGACCACCCAGCATCGTCGCCAGATAAGGAAAAGAGTAGCCCATCAAGAGCATCCCTAAGAGAATTTTTAAAGGCATACCAACAATAAAGATATTCATCTGCGGCGCGGTTCTGGCAACCACCCCCAAACTGACATCACTGAGCAAGAGGGCTGCCATCAAAGGCGCAGCAATTTTAACCGCAGTCGAGAAAATCGCGCTCGAATAAGTCAACATCAACTCGAAAAGATTTTCGCCGGGCGTGAAACCAGCCAGTGGAATCAGATTAAAACTTTCGGCCAAGGCCTTAAAAACCCAACGGTGAGCACCAAAAGCCAAAAAAAGTAACATCGCCAACATATAGTAAAACTGGGCGATCAAGGGCACCTGGAGACTGGTCACTGGATCAACAACATTTGCCACTGCGAAACTCATCTGAAAACCGATCATCTGACCGGCCGTCTGCACCGCGGCAAAAACCAGACTAGCCAGAAGACTCACCAACAGGCCAATCACCATTTCCCGCAACAGCGCGATGCTGATCTCAAGTAAAGCTCGACTAAAAAGCGGGGTTCCGGCAAGTTCAGGTACGACATTGAAAAAGAGTAACGCGACAATCAGTGAAAAGGCCGCTTTCAGAGTCCTCGGCACTGCCTGATTACTCAAAACCGGGAAAAAGAAGATCATGGTGGCAACCCGGGTCAAAATCAGAAAGAAATGACCAATATCAGCCACATTTATTACAGGCAGAAAATTCATAGAAGATTTTTACAGCCGTCAATGGATAACATTAGGAATAGAGACCATTATGCGAGTCGTAAAGTCAACCATATACTGGAGCATCCAGGGGAAAAAATAGATAACCGCGAGAAAGACGATAACAATCTTCGGCACGAAGGTCAGGGTCATCTCCTGAATTGAAGTTACAGCTTGAAAAATACTGACTAAAAGGCCCACCGCCAAACCGGTACCGAGCATCGGCGCACAGATCAGCAAGGTCGTCTCCATCGAACTTTTAGCCAGAGCCACAACAAATTCCGGAGTCATCTTTTATCCCCCTAATGCGGGCTTGAAACCCACAACCCAAAAGTTAATTTGTACGCCCGCAAATAAGTGCTCTTATCAGAACATTTTATTGTAAAAAAACAAGAAAATAACCTGTAAGGCACTAAAAGCTCTGCATTAAAGAGCCGACCATCAAACGCCAGCCGTCGGCCATCACAAAAAGAATCAACTTAAATGGCAGCGAGATCATTACCGGCGGCAACATCATCATACCCATCGACAAGAGGACACTGGCAACCACCATATCGAGCATCAAGAATGGAATGTAGATAAGAAAACCAATCTGGAAAGCGGTTTTTAATTCACTGATAATAAACGAAGGAATCAAAACATGGGTTGGAATATCAGCGAAAGTCTTAGGTCTCTCAACCTTGGCCATCGAGATAAACATCGCCAAATCATCCTCATGGGTCTGTTTAAACATGAACTCCCGCAAAGGATCAAGAGCTCGATTGAAAGCCTCCTCCTGACCTATTGTCTGGGCCACATAGGGCTGAAAAGCATCCTTATTAATGCGGTCAAAGACTGGATACATAATAAAAAAGGTAAGAAAAAGACTCAGCCCCACCAGCACCTGGTTGGGCGGCATGGTTTGCGTGCCGACCGCCTGACGCAAAAAGTGGAAGACAATAACCAGTCGCGTGAAAGAGGTCATCAAAATCAGGATCGACGGCGCCAACGCCAAAACCGTCAGCAGGAGCAGCACCTGGATGGCGATAGAGACCTGACCGGGTTCGTTGGTTGCTCCTACCCCGATCTGCAGAGTCGGGATCGTAACCTCCTGAGCCGCACCAACCAAAACCGGCAGTAAGAGCAGCAACAATCCTGACCAGAGAATGATCAATCGAGCATCACGCCTCATCCCCGTTGACTCCTGTCGTTATTTTTGAGGCGATCTTTAATCTGACTAACCACCTCCTGATAATTCTCCGGCAACTCTTCCGGTTTGTCTGGTGACTTTGCTGCTGAAGTTCTTGCGGGCCGCTGGTAAGTTGTGGTCTCGACAACCTCATTTCCAGGAGTTGCTGGCGAGGCTACCAACTCCACTTCCGATTCTCGCTCCAGAAGACCTTTCAAATAACCGCCAAAACGCCGGCCACTGCGGGAGTTATCTTTCAGCAAACGCAACTCTTCGACCTTATCGGGATCGTTGATAGTCGTCAAGACCGTCATCTGTTCGCCGGAAATACCAACCACCATAACTTCATCAAGGAGCTCGAGCAACATCACCTGATGTTTGCCGGATACCGTTTCGACCCCTAAAACCTTAACCAGACCGGAACCAACCAAACCACCACGACCTCGTCTATAGCGTTTTAAAAGCAGGGCCAGGGCAACAATAATCAGTGCTAAAAAAACCAGGGCAATCAGACTCCGCAAACCCGACATCAACAAAGATGGGGGGGCTTTGGGTGTTTCACTAACCCCGCCCGAGCCTTCCTCCGCAGGGGCATCCGTCCCTGACAGTAAGCGCTGAACCCGGGCCATCTTATCTCTATTTTTATTTTCACTCACTTTCGCAGAGCTCAGGGCCGCAGTTTCTTCGCTACCATCCGCAGACAACCAGGATCGATACTCTTTTAAAAGCACAACCTGCAGTCCCGACTCTTTACGCTCCAACGCCAGAAAAGATTTGACCTTAAGCAACGGATCCCGCTTTTCAAGGTACCAAAGCGACTTAAGACCATCTTTTTCCACGCCATACGCCGTCACCCAGTCATCATCAATAAACTGTTTCTGAACTTCGGCTTTTAGTCCAGGGTCCGGCAAAACCAAGACCACACGCTCCCCTTGGTCAACAAACAAGGCGTTAACCTCAGGTACCGTTTCATAAGGAATCGTAAACAGCATCCTCTTATCGACCGCTTTGAAGCCCAGTTCCACGGCGCCAACCGGACAACTACTGACCAGAATGCCAACCAGCAAGAAGACAACCCGAATCAGACCACAATAATTTTTATCAATCATTTTCATTTTTATGATTTTCCACCGTAGGGGCAACCCCCTGTGGTTGCCCTTTTACCATACCCGTGGTTGCCCGTTTACCGTAATTGTTCGATTCGTTCGGTTGGACTGATAATATCGGTCAAACGGATACCAAATTTTTCATTAACGACAACAACCTCTCCGCGAGCGATCAGTTTATTGTTAACCAGGACATCGAAGGGTTCTCCGGCCAGTTTCTCAAGTTCGATCACCGAGCCCTGGCCGAGTTGCAAAAGATCGTTAATAATCATCCGGGCCCGCCCGATCTCAACTGATAACTGCAAAGGAATATCAAGAATAAAACCAATATTGGGCGGCAATTGATGGCGTTGCTCACTATTGAGCCCCGACAACAGACCATCATCGGCCGCCGGAAGACCCGCAGGGGTTGACGCTGCACCCTTACCGGCGGCCTCGTCTTTGATCAACGTTCGTTGTTCTTCAAGCTCCCCAGCGACATCATCCCAGGAGATATCGTCGATTAAATCCTGGGAGCTCTGCTCTGGGGCAGCTATCTCAGCTTCGAGCTGCTCACTCTCAAGTCCACCATCATTTTCCAACTCTTTTTTTACTTGATCAAAAAGATCATCCATCGGAGCACCTCTTATCCTCTAACTCTCTGCTTGAGCATAACCGCCTTGGAACCTTTCGAGGTTCCGGCAATTGCCCGATATTTAAAGCATTGTTCAACATATACTTTCATCAATTCAGTCGAATCCTGACGTAAAGGAATAACGTCTCCAACCTTCATGTCAAGAAGCTGACGAGAGGTAATCTCAGTCGTCCCCAAATTTGCTGATATATCAACTTCAGCCGTAACCAGACGGTTGACCAGACGCCGCAACCAGGTAACATCGACCTCTAAACGCTCACTCTGAAAACCAGTGTACAGTTTATTACGCAGAGGTTCGACCAGGGAGTAAGGAATACAAACCGTAATCGATCCGGAAAACTCCTCCATCTCCAGGGTAAAGGTGGAGAGTATAACCACATCACTGGATGGTACAATAGTCACGAACTGCGGATTGATCTCTGAACGGACAAAAGAGAAACGAATATCTTCTATCGGGCTCCAGGCATCTTCCATACAGACCAAAGAAGCCTCGACGACTTTACGGACTACCCGCTCCTCAATAGCGGTAAAATCGCGTCCCTCAACCTTAACAGTATCACGTCCACCACCCCCAAAAAACATATCGATAAGAGAGAAAACCAACTTACTCTCAACAATAACCAAGGCCATCCCGCGTAAGGGCTCCATCTTGAAAAGATGAATACTGGCCGGGACCGGGATTGTTTTAAGAAACTCTCCGAATTTCATCATATCCGAAACCAGAGGGGTAACATCAATAACCTTATGCAACAGGGTCGAAAGCGAAGTCCTGAAGGTCCGGGCAAAACGCTGGTTAATAATCTCTAAGGTCGGCATCCGACCCCGGATAATCCGCTCCTGGCTGGTCAGATCATATGATTGAAACTCGCCATCATCCAACGGCTGGTCGGTTTCGGTTTCAACTTCACCACCACCTACCCCCTGCAATAGAGCATCAATTTCATCCTGTGATAGAACCTGACTCATAATCTTAACCTGACCGCTAATACCTTATTACTAAAAAACCTTATTGTATGACAAACTCTTCCCAATATATTTTAGTAACCTTACCCGTTACCAGGTTGACATTTACCCGTTTGATAATATCCTGACGCAAAAGAAACTTTCCCTCCATAGAGCCGATCTCATTCGCCGTTTTGGAACTTAAGAGGGTCAAAACCACATCCCGAAGTTGCGCCCGCCTTTTGTCAACTTCTTCCAGGAGCTCTTCATTACTGAGTTCAAGTTTCATCGTCACTTTAAGATAACGGCGCGACTTTTTATCCGCCAGATTGACAACAAACGGTTTCAAAGCAAAAACCGGCAAAATCACAGGTTCCGGTTTCTTGGCGGCCTCAATCTCAGCCAACTCTTCAGCCGTTGGCGCCGGAGCCCGCAACAAAAACCAATAGGCCCCAAAACCACCGCCACCAAGCAACAAAACGACAATAATAATGATAATAAAAAGACCTTTTTTTGATTTTTTCTGGACTTCTGATCCCTCTTCCACTTCTTCTGCATCTTTCTTCTTTGCCACTTTTTCCTCCCCCAATAGACTATTTACAGTTTTTTAAATTGCAACTATTCAACCACTCTTAGCGACAAGCTTTGCCCAACCCGGCAGGCGAAACACAATCCTGCGATTACGCTGACGATTCTTTGGTGTATCATTAACGACCAGCGCCCGGTCAGCTCCGTAGGCTGCCAGTAATATTTTCGCAGGGTTAATACCAAGCCTTGCAAAAACGCCGGCCAAACGCTCTCCCCGCCAGGCAGCCAGAACACTATTATCAGGAAAACGAGCTGTCTGTAGCGGGAAATTATCGGTATAGACCTCGATTTCAAGAAGACCCTTCCAACCCTCAAGAAAAATTCCCAACTGGCGCATAACCTCATCTCCCTGAGGCTTCAGACTATCATCAAGGGTGCCAAAAAGCTTGTCGCTCATAATCTCAAGTTCAAGGTTATCATCAATCACATCGACCCTGAACAGGGCTTTCCCAAGTTTTTCTTCAAGCTTATCAAGCAAGCGAGAGAGAGGTTCTGAAAGCCTCAGGAAAAAAGCCAGATCCTTACGTTCGCGAACCTCTCTCGATTGTTCTTCAGGCGCTACGACAATCGGAATACTGGTGCTGAGATTAAGTACCCCACTCGACCCCGGTCGCGGCCCCCCGAAAACGTCAGTCAGCAAACCCGGATCAAAAGATGACATCGAAATCAAAAGCACAAAAAAGGTCAGCAGCAGTAACAGCATATCCGAAAGAGTGATCATCCAGCCTGCGCCGCCGCCACTCGGCGGCAGAAACCACCCCGCCAGATTTTTTTTTCGCTGCTCTAGAGACATAAAGATCAAAAAGTAAAGTCGCCGACTTTAATCTTTCCCCCTTTGCCATCAACCCCGTAATGCGGAATGCCGCCAATCACCTTCAGCAAAAGATACTCTTGCGAGCTGGTTACAGCTTTTGCTGATGCGGGCTCGGCAATCCGCCCAAAAGCTCGAACCGCCCCGGCCGGCCAACCCCCGCGCAGAACCAGGAAACGGTAGAGTCCGGCGGCCCGCAGAGCGGCCAGGGGCAGACCTTGCAAAACCGTCGGAGACTTACCAATTGAACTACTATAGTCGAATAAATCAAACCGAACCTGACGCAAATCTTTGAGCAGGCCTGCAACTTTCAGCATCAAGGCTTCGCCCTCAGGACTTAAACTTGCTGAACCAGACTCGAAAAGAAGCTGGTGATCCAGAGTGATGTCAACCCCTTTCTCTTCAGCAAAAACTTGCACATCACTGGTTTTAAGCCCCCGACGTTGCATATAGCTGTCCAACCTGGACTGCAGATCTTGAACTCTCTCTTCGACCTGCGGCGCACTTAAAAGGTGGGCTTGCAGAAGCGCCGGACTCCCTATCTCACGCCCCCCATCGAGATAACCAAAACTGCCCTGTAAAGAACCCACCGCTACCGCTTTTTTACTCTCATCAATTACGGTCATTGAGTAGAAGAGGATAAAGAAAGCGATAAGAATAAGACTTAAGGATGCCATCAGGGGAGCTAAGGTGTCATTTTCCGAACTCTTTACTAAAAAACTGCCAGAAGATGCCATCGTTCCCTAAACCTCCACTATCCTAACGCGGCCCTTTACGCCAAGCCGGTGGCAAAAAGGACTCAAGTCGATATTGCACGATCTGAGGATTATCACCACGAGCGATGGCCACAATACCCTCGGCAATCAACCTTCGCGAAAAAAGCTCACGCTGGCTGCGACGACGTAATTTTCCGGCCAAGGGCAAAAAGATAAAATTTGCCAACACTGCACCATAAAAAGTAGTCAACAAGGCGATCGCCATAGCCGGACCGATACTGGCCGGGTCATCCATGGTCTGCAGCATCTTCACCAAACCAATCAAGGTACCAACCAACCCCATGGCCGGAGCCACCGTACCCATTGTTGTAAAAATATGAGCTCCCAATTCATGACGTTCACGCATACTCTCCATATCAAGGAGTAAAATCTCCTCAATAGTTTCAGCTTTCAAGCCATCCACCAGAAAAATCAGTCCCTGGCGCATAAAGTAGTCAAGATTGGCATCATTACTACGATTTTCCAAAGCCAGAATACCCTCTTTGCGGGACTCCCGCACGAGCTTAACCAGAATATCAATATTCTCATTCAAGGGCATCCTGTCTTTAAAAATGGCATTCTTAAGATAGCGTAATAAGCTGCCAAACTCACCTAAAGGATAGCTTATAAGGGTCGCCCCAAAAGTTCCACCAACCACAATCAAGAGGGAGGGCAGGCTCCAAAAAACCAGCATCCCACCACCCGTAGCAATAGCAGCAATGACCAGGGAAAATGCGGAGACAACACCTAAGATCGTTGCAAAATCCATTAAACTCTCAACTCAGCTCCGTAGATAAACAGCTTAATAACCAGCAATCTAGAAATCCAAAAACTTAATCAGCAATGATTATGCCACCCACTTGATGGCTTCACTTTGCCGCAAAAACACTACCATTAACCAGGAAAAAAGAAAATAACTTTTATTAACGAACAATAACGCGTCAGAATATTGACGTTTGTCACAGAGCTTAAACCTTTTGCATAAAAAAGGCGGGCCCACAGGGACCCGCCTCAAGATAACAGCAAACATATAAATTAGCTCTACGGATGAACCACGGCCAGAATTTTTGCGGTCTCGCCCCCATGACACTGTACCTTATGGGGAATAGCGGAGTCATAATAGATACAGTCGCCCTCATCAAGAATATCAGTATGGTTTCCGAGAGTAACATCGATACGACCATCCAGAACATAGATAAACTCTTCACCTTCGTGGCCATAACATTTATCATTTTTGATCGTCGCGGGCTCCAGGGTTATAATAAAGGGCTCCATGCGCCGATCTTTTTTACCCGCCCCCAAAGACTCATAGGTATAACCGTAACGCACCCCCTCTTTCGAGGCAAAGCGGGAAACAGTATGTTCTTCACCTTTACGAATCAGGGTGAAAGGTTCAGTCTCCTCCTTGCCAAAAAAGCTGCCGATACTAACCTCCATCGCCTTGGCCAGATGCACCAGGACACCCAACGAGGGAGAAACCAGATGGTTTTCAATCTGCGATAAGACTGCCGTTGAATAACCACATTTTTCGGCTAGATCCTGTAACGAGATATTAGCTTCTAAACGCAGTGCTTTTATTTTCTCTCCAACCTTGACCGCTTCCATTTTCCACCTTCAATGATGACAATTCAATCGCTTAAATTAATGATATATATTGTGCGTTCAGGACGCCGCCGCCACACCCGCTTCAATGGCTTTTTGATTTGCCGGAATCATCTTGTGATACTTGGGATTCAAAGCATCTTTCAAAGCGTTTGAAAGCGATTCCACAGCCACGACTCCGCTTTTTTGCACATAGGCCCCCAGTACCACCATATTGGCCAAACGGGAATTCCCTGCGGCTTTTTCGGAAATAGCATTCAAATCAAGAGCCAGCAAGTCGATATCATCACGCTCTGAGAGCTCGGGATCCACCAACGTCTTGTTCAAGATTACAACCCCACCCGGTTTAATGCGCGGCTCAAACTTGAGCAGTGATGGCCGGTTCATAATAATCAATGACATCGGTCGACCTACTACCGGAGAACCAATCGGACGCTCGTCAATAACCACGGAACAGTTCGCGGTTCCACCTCGCATTTCAACCCCGTATGAGGGCAAGTAGGTAACATTTTTATCTTCAAGGATCGCGGCATAAGCCAGCAAATTGCCGATCAGCATGATTCCCTGACCCCCAAAACCAGCCATTATTACATCATTATACATAATCTTACCTTAAATTAAAGGACGTCGACGATATCTTTTTGCTTCAAAGTTCCCAAAGGGAAATAGGGAATCATCTCTTCAGCGATGCGATCGTTAGCCGCCTGTGGCGTCATACCCCAGTTGGTCGGACAGGTGGAGAGAACCTCGACAAAAGAGAAACCTTTACCTTCAATCTGCATCTGAAATGCCTGCCGAATCACCTTGCGCGCTTTTTTGACATTACCGGGAGTGTTGACGGCAACCCGGGAAACCAGAGAGGGCCCTTCCAGGGCAGCCAGCATCTCGGTCATCTTGATTGGATAACCATCACGGTTACAGTCACGCCCGTACGGCGAAGTCGTACTGCGCTGACCGAGCAGTGTCGTCGGTGCCATCTGGCCGCCGGTCATGCCGTAGATCCCATTATTGACGAAAATAACGGTTATATTATCACCCCGATTAGCGGCATGAATTACTTCCGCCGTACCAATGGCGGCGAGATCTCCATCCCCCTGATATGTAAAAACAATGTGGTCTTTAAGCACCCGTTTGGTACCGGTTGCCACGGCAGCAGCTCGACCATGCGGAGCCTCGATAACATCAATCGCAAAATAGTCGTACAAAAAGACCGAACAACCGACTGAGGCGACCCCCACGGTTTTCTCCCGCAACTCAAAATGATCAAGAGCTTCAGCTACAAGCCGATGCACAATCCCGTGATGACAACCCGGACAAAAATGAAACGACTTATCGGTCATCGACTCGGGCCGTTTAAATACCTGTTTCATGCGTTACTTCCCCGTCTTAATCTTGCTATAGTTTTCGCTGATAACAGCGACCAGATCCTCAGGAGTGGGCACCGAGCCACCGGGCCGTCCATAAAAATCAACCTGGCAATCGCCCGGCAGCGAGAGCCGCACATCTTCAACCATCTGCCCGGTATTCATCTCGGCAACCAAAAATTTCTTGGTCCGACCACCCAGTGTCAATAAAGCCTGACGTGGAAAAGGAAAAAGGGTAATGGGACGGACAAGGCCGACCTTCATGCCCGCTTCACGAACCTGAGCAATTGCGCTTTTGACAATCCGAGCAACCGTACCAAATGCCACAACCACGAGCTCCGCATCCTCAACATCAACCTCTTCGACCATAACATCGTCACGTTCAATACGATCGTACTTTTCCTGCAGGTGCCAGTTATGTTTCTCCATCTCACCATCAGCCAGAAAGAGAGATGTAATCCGCCGCGGCTCGCGCCCTTTGGCGCCGGTGATCACCCAATCGCGATCGGGATCACCACCGGTATATTCAGGAATCCAAGGAACAATCGGTTCCTTGATCTGACCAAGAATAGCATCACCTAAAACCAGAGTCAGAATCCGGTATTTTTCCGCCAGTTCAAAAGCTTTAATCGTTAAATCATAAAGTTCCTGACCCGTATGCGGGGCCAGGACTATAAGTTTGTAGTCACCATGACCGCCCCCTTTTACCGACTGAAAATAGTCGCCCTGGGTCGCATTAATACCGCCTAAACCAGGGCCCTGACGACTCATATTGATAACTACTGCGGGAAGTTCATTGCCGGCAAAGTAGGAAAACCCCTCCTGCATCAAGGAAATTCCGGGACCGCTGGAAGAAGTCATTGCCCGCACCCCGGTCGCCGCCGCCCCAATCAACATATTAATCGAAGCAATTTCACTCTCAGCCTGGAGAAATTCACCGCCTACCGCCGGCAGATGCATGGCCATATATTCTGGAATCTCATTTTGTGGGGTTATCGGGTAACCGAAATAGTAGTGACAGCCGGCATTAATGGCCGCCATTGCAATAGCTTCGTTACCTTTAGTAAAGACTTTCTTCGGGGTACTCATGCCAAGACCTACCTCCAGACCGCAATCGCTACATCAGGACACATTTCGGCACAACGACAACACCCTGTACAGGCATCCGGGTTCACCACAACAACATGCTGATAACCACTCAAATTAATCCCCTTCCCGATCTCAAGAACATGCTCGGGACAAGCATCGACGCAAAGAGCACAGCCTTTGCAACGTTCTATTTCAATTTCAACCTTTGGCATCGTCTCTCTCTTCTTCCAATGGCTCTGTTTAGAGCCCATAATTACGACCGGGCCCACATCTATCAATAAAGGACAACTCTATAGTGGTTAGAGAAGTTGGTTGTCAACCTAAAAATAAAAAGCCCTAGGAGGCTGTCCGAGAATGCTCTTTTTCCCCAACTCTTCGTTATTTTTTGAAAACAATGCTCGGAATACTAAGTGTATGCCTGTGCTTATTTTCAAAAAATGCCTCGATCTGAGAAAAAATTTCTATCCTCGGACAGTCTCCTAGATGCCTGCATTAAACAAAGCTAAAAAAGGAGAAATCATCACTCCCGACATCGGTTGGTGTATGCGAAAAAAAATCTGTGGCAGCGGCCAGAAAATCAAGATATTCAGAAAAACGTTCCGGCTCACTGACCTGCTCAATCTCACAACCATAGTAAAAAAAACCATCAACCAAACCGCTTTTAACATTCTTAACTTTACATTTAAGCTGCAGGCGGCACTCTGGCGTAACATTCATCTCCAACAAAAAATTACGCGCGACCTTACTCTCACTGACCACCCCCACCCCTTGCGGCCCCACATCAACCATATAGGAACGCTGGGCCAGAAGCACGCTGTAGCCATTTTTATGCATTGCCGTCAAAGTTACTGGCACAAAACCATTATAACGGGGGTTACTCCAGAGGTTTTCTCGCTTAATGGCCGCTTCATCCGGCAATTTAAGACAGAGATGATAGAAAGGAACATAACTTACTTTAAGCACTGAAGCCTTAAAATCGTACCTTACACCTGCATGCTCGTAGCTCAGATAGAGAAAATTGTTTATATAAACCGAATCAAAATAGCGCCAGCGTCCAGCTTGTGTTTTAACTTTAGGACGGTCGATAATTATGGAGTCAGCAACCCGGGTCAAGAGGTGGGCCTGAAACTTATTTCCGTCCACAATTCTGGCAATATTCATTACCTGATACGGTGCAAATTGTAACTCTACAGCCATATTTTATACCTCACTCTCGGGCTCTTTCAGGATATCCAGACAATTACTTACTCTGAAAGAGCCCAATAACATTGATCGTTAACGCCCTTTTTTCAAGCTTTTCCAGGCCTCCTCTACCTGAGCCCTGGCATGCGCAATATCCCTAGTATTATCGATCACGTAATCTGTAAACTGCAACTTCTCATCAATCAGCAAGTGAGCTTTGAGAATATTAGCCGCAGCTTCCTGAGTAATGCCGTCGCGAGCCACCAGCCGCTCAACCTGCACCTTGTCCGGCACATAAATAACCAGCATCTTATCAAACAGGTACTGAAGATTCAACTCAATCAGAAGGGGAACCGACACCTGAATAATTGCATCCGGATACTGGGCCGCAATCTCTACGGTTTGCTTAAAAAACTCCTCATAGATTGGCAGATGCGTAAAAGTCTCGAGTTTTTTGCGCTTCTCCATATCACCAAAAACTATATCGGAAAGTTTCTGGCAATCCAAAGAACTATCTTCAGCTAACACCTGTTGACCAAAATAGTCAACAGTTTTTGCAAGCCCTGGAGTACCCGGTTCTACTACCTAACGGGCAATCAGGTCAAAGTCAATCAGCGGTGAGCCCAACTCACTGAGCATATTAGAGATTGTACTCTTGCCACTGACGATCCCCCCAGTAACGCCCAAGAGAAAATGCCGACCATCCCCCTTAACTTTTTTCATCATCTTATCGAGTCCAAGATAGGCTGGCGGAAAAACCTGCCCAGCATCACATTCGGCCCCGGCAAAACTGATCGGATAACGAACCCCCCGCCGATAAAGAGCTTCCAAACCGGAGAGTGCCTTGGTCATCAGCTCCACCGTAATGCGAGTAATCGATGAACAATACCTTAAGACACCGGTTATGGGTAGTCGTTCGATGACAACCTTACTCCGTCGTCAAGGTTGGAAGATAAACCGTAAACGAGTACAACGGCTTATGAAAACAATGGGACTGGAAGCGGTCTATCCGCGACCAAAAACCAGTAAGCCACATCCTGAACATAAAATTTATCCGTACCTGTTGCGGGACTTGGTCATCGACCACCCCAACCAGGTATGGGCTACTGACATCACCTACGTTCCCATGCACCGTGACTTTATGTACTTGGTGGCCATCATGGATTTGTATAGCCGTAAGGTGTTGTCTTGGCGTGAATCAAATACTCTGGATGTCGATTTCTGCGTAGAGGCTTTAGAAGAAGCCATTAATACTCACGGCTGCCCTGAAATCTTTAATACCGATCAAGGAAGCCAGTTTACCAGTAAT
>CAYWGC010000024.1:0-51160 GCA_964457755.1 uncultured Thermodesulfobacteriota bacterium
CAAGATTTGCATCTGTACTCCAATTGTAGAGTGAGTTTGTTGCGTTAAGAAACCAATCTCGTTGATCAGGTTGCATAGAACCAGACTTGAGCATTTCTTCCCAGTTTTTTTCAAATACCGGGTGTCCTTCCTCCCAGCCCTTTTTATCTGCAAGAACAATCAAAACAACTGGAGCCTCAACAACCTTGGGTTGATCCCAAGCCAGCGCTTTAAGATTTTCCTTTTCTTCCATATTCCGTAGTACCATCAGATTCCAGGGCTGAAGGTTGAAACTGGACGGTGTGTTTGCTGCCGTTTCCACCATTTTCATTAAAAGATCTTCTGATACCTCTTTGTCAGTATTAAAAAAATTAATGGAACGTCTTTTTTTGCTTATCTCTTGAAAATTCATAGCTAACTCCTTTAAAAAATTGAAGTGTTTTTAAAATTTTACTCTTCTTCATGCTGGAACATCAATTAAGATTAGCTCTGCATAATCAATTGCCGTCATATAAAGTGAAGTTTCTTCACTGATTCTGGCCTGATCGGTTTTGTCTAATAATTTCCATTTCGTCATGAGGATGAGTATCAAAACCACTATGGGCCTCAACAATATCATCATTGAATACCCGGAGCATGCCATGTGAAACGTTTTTAGGATCATAATAGCTGCTGAATGAAAAAAGCCAGTATGTTTTTAACCATCCCATATCGTTGGTCCCCCTCATACATATAAACGGTTAAGCATGTCAAAATTACTCCAAAAAGAGTTAAATAATACGATGTAGGGGACCCCCCGCCCGTTCTTTAGTTGTCACAGTTTCACTGGAGTTTTTTCGTCGCGGTCGTTTCCGTTTCCTGCAACAATCACTATATGAGTTGGCATTAAATGTTTAGCGGATACAGACAGATTTTAGGTGGGTATCTTTCAATGTCGGCAGAGTCACCGATTATGGTGTGAAGATAAACTTTGATCGCATAAAGAAGGGTTTTCCGGCAAACAATAATCAGCCGTCTCAAAGACAGCGTGAATCATAACCGTGGATCCCGCCTGGATCACAAATTCACTTACCATCAGGATTTCCCCCGTCATACGTATACCCGAGCCGGGTCTAGGGATATCCGCCGGGGCCATATGAGTCCTGTTTGAGATCGTAGAACTATTGCCGGTATGTCTCACTAATCGTAACGAACTTTGGGGAGACCGGAAAGTCAAGCTCGGCTTCGTGGCCACTCACCTCAGGGTCGAGGCTGGGGCGAAAACGGAACGATCCCGACTTTCTGACTCCTAGCAGCAGTGTTGGCAAAGCAAATCATGGTCGCTATTTTGTGGCCTTGGCATTTGTTTCAACCGGCTCTTTTTACCATCTACTCTGTACCAATCATCACATTACTTGCCTTGACAATGGCAAAAGCCTGGCCGCCAACCTGAAGCTCGAGTTGTTCATACGATTTTTTTGTAATTATCGACGTTACTTCCAAGCCTGGTAAAATTTCTAAGGCCACTTCGACATTCACAGCACCAACATCAATTGATTTAATTGTGCCTTTCATAACATTACGCGCACTGATTTTCATGATATGACCTCTTCACTATGATGTTAATTTTTATAATTGCTGATTACCCCTTTATCAGATCAGCGCTTTCGCGGTAGACAATCGGCCCACCAACAGCACTCCAGTTGATCACAAGAATCGTTGCCGTTTGCAAAACAGACAGGATTTCCCTCTTTCGCCTGAATGGCACGGATCAATTCGGCCTTTCTCATTTTACCGGGTTTAATATCAGCCCTTCTTGCTTTTCCCCTTACATCCTGCATTTTCATGATGCATTACTCCTCTTTAAGCTAAGTTTTCAACCAATCAAAGTGAGCATGTTGGTACGACTGATGATACCAATAACTCTTCGTTCGGCATCAATTACCGGCAGAAGATTGACTTTCTTATTGATCATCAATTCCGCAATATCTTCACTCGGAGTCTCCGCAACCACAGTCAGACAATCTTGAGTATAGAGATCGGCAACGGTACTGGCGGTCAACTTTTTCAAATCCTTATCCATGTTAAAAGGATTTTCGAAAAAAACCACCGCATCAAGCAGAGTTACAAAAGTTGGGATATGGAGGGGTTTCTCCGTAAACAGGAGGTCGGTCTCAGTCACAATACCCAACAAGATACCTTTATCATCGACGACCGGAACCCCACTGATAGATTTACTGGTCAGCAACTTGGCCAACGCCTTAATGTCAGTATCCGAGGTCACGGTAACCACCGGCGTTGTCATAATATCCAGAGCTCTCTTCATACGCCTACTCCTTGGCTTTAAACCTTCTTCACTGGCCGATATGGCCGATCATCTCACAAAACGACATTTTCCCTCTCTATATTCTCATTGTAACCCAGACCAGCCGACTTGGCAAGTAATCCGAAAAATTTTCAACCTCTCCAGAAGTGTACTACAGAGCCGCCAGTTGGCAACGCCAATCATCTAAAACCTGATTCTGGCACTGAAGATGCATAAACCATCTTCATCGGCCTTAAGCGGAAACAAAAACAGTTTTACCCTAAATAAATATATATAAAAAAACAGTAGAGGGGCTCCAACAACGGTAATTTCTTACACCTTCAGGTTAGCTTTAGTAAAACATCGACCTTAAAGCGCAAGCAGTAAACAGCCCCCAGCAAAAGAAATTTCAACTAATCAGTTCCAACCAAAACAAAGTTTTCCGCTGACCATCAAACCAAGTCAACCCTAAACATAAGGCAATATAATATGAGCGACTACGCAAAAAAACATTTCAGCGACCTGATAATCGAAAAAAAAGAGACCGTCGTCTGGATAACTCTCAACCGGCCGAAGTTTTCAAACTCTTTTTCCGACGAAATGATAGTCAATTTATGCCGGGTTCTCAGGGAAGCGGACTGGGATGAAAATATTCGTACAATCGTCATCACCGGCGAGGGCAAATCTTTCTGTGCGGGCGGTGATGTTAAGGCCATGGAAGAGAGAACCGGCATGTTCGCAGGTGAATCAGAAGAGCTTCGCCAACGCCATACCAAAGGCATCCAGCAGATCCCTTTAACCATCGAAAGCCTCCAAACCCCACTCGTGGCCATGGTCAACGGAGCCGCCATCGGTGCCGGTTGCGACCTGGCATGTATGTGTGACATCCGCATCGGCTGTCAACACGCACGTTTTGGTGAAACTTTTGTTAAACTCGCCCTGGTTCCCGGAGACGGCGGCGCCTTTTTCCTGCAACGGGTGATCGGCTACGCCAAAGCGATGGAACTTTCTCTAACCGGCAGGATAATTGACCCCGAGGAAGCTTTAAAACTTGGCCTTCTAAATCAATTGGTAGACCAAGATGATTTGCGCGAAACAACCGAGAAGATGGTCAATGCCATAACCGCAAACAGTCCGGTGGCTGTAGCCATGATAAAAAAGGCGATCCGCAATGCCCGAACCGCCGAAATCAATGGCCACCTTGACCTGGTCGCGGCCTTTCAGGGAATCACCCAGCGCACCGGCGACCACGCTGAAGGCGTCCGGGCACTCAAAGAAAAACGCCAACCAAATTTTAAAGGCAACTAGAGATTGAGTTAGCTCGCCTTTTTCCGACACACCGCATCAAGATATTCAACCTCCATTAGCAGGCCACTGATTTAACATAAAACAATCATAAAGAGACACCACAATATTTACAGTATTCGGCATCGTCATCATGGTTGCTGGCACCACATTCCGGACAGGGCTGATTGCTCGGCTTTTTCTGCATTTGCTGAGCCATCTCGACCGTAATAATCCCGGTCGGGACGGCGATGATACTGTAACCGACAATCATAACCATCGCCGCCAGAGCCTGACCAAAACCGGTTTTTGGAGAGATGTCGCCGTAACCAACCGTGGTCATAGTAACGATCGCCCAGTAAATGCTTCTCGGAATACTGGTAAAACCGTTCGCTTCACCTTCAATGACATAGATGAGCGAGCCGAAAATAATCACCAAACTTAAAACAGCAAACATGAAAACCGTAATCTTGCGCATACTGGCTTTCAAGGCCTGAATAAGCAAATTGGCTTCACCGATATACTGAACCAGCTTCAAAACCCTAAAGATCCTTAAGACCCTCAAAATCCGGATAACCAGAAAAATCTCCACTCCGGGCACAATCAGGCCCATATAACTGGGGAGAATCGCCAAAAGATCAATAACACCAAAGAAACTTAAAGCATAACGCCAAGGTCTCCCGATACAACTTAAACGAAGCAGGTATTCGACCGTAAAGAGGATGGTGAAAAACCATTCCAACAGAAAAAACTGACGACCGCAAACGGCATTTATTGATGCCACACTGTCAAGCATTACGACAATAACGCTCAAGAAGATGCTGGCAATCAGAAGCACATCAAAGGTTTTGCCGGCTGGGGTTTCAGCCCCGAAAATAATTTCGTGCAGTTGGGCACGCCAATTTTTTATATCATTCATATCAACCTACTAACAATTCTCCCTGACAGTGTAACACAATGTGATCAGGATTATTTCCCTGCCATTATTTTATAGTTTCTTTTTTCAAGATAATTCCCCAACCAGATTGAACTTACAATCACCAGGGGAACGGATACCATCAGCCTGATGAAGCTAAAGCGAAGACCCATAAAGGAAGCTTCAAAGATTGTCATCGGAATGCGGCAAATCGCGGCGGCACCTATATAGCTAAAAACAACACTCAACTTCGCGCCTTTATGGTGCAAGGAATAAGCGACTGGGAAAGCCACATATAGGCCTCCGACCGTAGTCCCAGCCAGAAGAATAACCCAGACATAAGCGACAAATCCCGCTTCCCGGCCCAGATGCCTCTCAACTTTTTCTTTTTTTACCCAAACCTCAAACAAACCTATCAAAATAAAAGCGCAAGGCAATATTTTCAGCATCTCGATTGAGAAAGAGAAAAAATTACCACCAATCTCTTTCCCAGGACTGAACCCCAGCAAAAAGGAGATGATAAGAAATATAAAATAGGCCGTTATAATAAGTAATCTGAGGCCTTTTTTTTGTAACTTCATCATAGCTCACCAAAGCAAATCCCGATCACCAGGGCGATAAACAGGGCAATAAAAAAACTGATCACATTTCTGATGATTGTTACTTTAACGCCAAAAAACTCTTTCTCTACCGGAAAGGTAAGAATGCCGACCATCATCAGCGTTGTCGTAAAAGCCGCCAACACCATATAACTGACCCCTTTTGTTAACAGGATGCCGCATAGGGGATAGGCAACAAAACCCGGCATCAAGGTCAGCGAGCCCAAAGAGACCGCCCAGAGGATTCCGGTTAATTTGCTCTCATCCCCAAGATAATGAGAAATCATGGTGTCAGGAACAATAAACAGAGCGATTGAAACCAAAATAAGCATCATCAAAAATGCGGGCAGTATAGCCGTAAATTTCTTCCCGGCTATTTTCAACGCCACAAGCGTTTTTTCCCGGTCCCTGATTGCTGAAAGCAAAACTGCCAACCCGGTTGCAATATACAAATAAGACATGCCGCCTCAAGACTCAGGTTCACTGCTCCAATACTGAAATTATATTCATCACCATCTCGTTTACCGGCGTCGGGATACCATAGTGTTGCCCTAAGGCCACAACTTTACCGCCGAAGATCTCAACTTCGGTTTTGCGCCGGGCTTCAATATCCTGCAACATAGAGGTTTTTCCCTGCGGGGAAAGGCTGTTGAGAAAGGTGTACCAATCAGTAACATCCTGCTCAACCAGGTTGACCCCGACCGCTTGGGCCAGGGTTATGACCTCGTCCATTAGCGCCTGCATCACGGCCTGGGCTTTTAGCGATGACTGGTAAACCCCGTAAGGGGCCCGCATGACCGCCGAGGACTGGTTCATACCCACATTAATCATAAATTTCCACCACATTATCCTGATCATATCTTTAGGCGTTTCATAAGCAATATCCACCGCTTTAAAGGCTTCCTGAATGCGCTGAACCCGAGAACTCAGGTTTTCATTGACCGCCTCGCCAAAATAATGGATTCCGGGTTTGCTGAAAACCACCTGATTTCCTTCGCGCACAGCATCTATACCGACTGACACCGCATAAAGCAGCTTATCCATGCCGTAGACTGAACCAATAATCTCTTCGCTGTCAAGACCATTCATAACTGAAATTATGACCGTCCCATCACCGACCAGATTTTTGAGATCAGTAAGTGCCTCGGCAAGGTGATGATGCTTGAGAGCCACAATAATAAGATCGACCGGGGCTACCACGGCATCGGGATGAATGACCGGAACCGCGTAATGTTTCCCGTTAACCCGCAACCCCTGATTTTGCAGGCGTTGATAACGCTGATCACGGGCTACCAGGGTGATGTCAACAGCCTCAGACGCAAAAAAGCGAGTCGCAAAATAGGCCCCCATGGCGCCGGCTCCAAGGACAGCAACACTCTTTATTTTTTCCATTGATTACAATCTCCTTAAATTTACCAACCAGCCGGGTTGGCAGAGGGCAAAATTAATACTTTGCTGGGAATTGGCACTGGAATAGTACCCAGCTGTCAAGCCTGATTCTTGACCTCTTGACCTCTTGTCTGTTTTTTAACCACTAGAGTAGAGAACTCAATCGTGTTGACTAATTCAGGAATCGTCATTTTGTGATCATATTATTTCACGTGTCGAACGACGAGCATCACCAGCCGCACAGAGATGTCCCGGAAAGAGCTTTGCGGCTATTCGCGGTCTGCATGAATGCGATTTGTTAGCGCTTGTAATTGCTTTGATGACTGAAACTCAATAAGCAACTTAGAAATGATGTATATTTTTCTACGTTGCTTGCAAGTTGTAAGGTTTTATTAGAATTTCAGCTGATATACCTAAACCCTTTTGGAGTTTTCTTATCATAGTTATGGAAAGGGATCTTTTTTTGTTCAATATCTCTGACACTCGTGCCCTTGAGCCAATAAGTGGTATTAAGTCTTTACGGGATAGCCCCTGACTTTCCATTTGATGAATGATGGCTTCTACTGGTTCGGGTGGCAGTATAGGATGGTGCTTTGCTTCGTATGCCTCAATCAAAGTGACCAAGACATCAAGTTTATCTCCTTCGGGAGTGTCTTTTTGAGCACTCATCAAAGTTTCAATTTCTTGTAAAGTTGCATTGTAGTCAGCTTCTGATTTTATAGGCTTGATATTCATAAATCACCTCATATTGTCGTTGCATCGATTTTGTCATAATCCTCATAGCTGCCAACAAAACGGATATAAATAATTCCAAAGTCATAATTAATCGCTGCCACAAGACGATATGTGTTGCCTTTTATGTTGAAAACAACTCGATTATTGGCAATAAAGCTGGCGTTTCTATAATCGATTTTTATGTCGTTCGAACTTTTCCATTCGGCTAATTTTACTTTTGCATGCCATGACCTTAAAGGTTGTTCTGCATCTGCATGGATTCCCCAAAACTTTCTTAAGGTCTTTTTTGAAATTATCCTCATGATATAGAGTATAGCCTGTTACCTTTTTGGGATCAAGTTTTATTTTTAAGATGAGTTGGGGGGGGGTGATTCCAGAGACGCTAACGTAAGCGATCAGGGGCAGGGCTTCCACTAAACTTTTAAAAAATGGTGAACACCAATTTCAAACCAACTAACAAAACCGCCCCGGCCCTGGCTGTCACCCTAACTGCCTTGGTTAGCGAAAAATCATGGCTCACATTTGAATCATTCTATTTCGCTAACGGCGAGTAGCGCGCCTTGATCAACGGCAAGAATCACTTGCCGGGCTGCAATGCTCAAACACCCATTTGTCAAGCCTGACCCCGTTCCTGATTTGTCAAGCCTGACCCCGTTCCTGACCCCGTTCCGACCCCTTTAGATTTTAAACCCCGGCCTATAGCTTAACATTACAAAAAGTTGTCTAGACGGTTGGGTCCACCGTATGGCAAGCAATGGCAAAAAAGATTTTATTGTTTGACGTGGCCTGTTTTACCAACTATATTGACATCATTACTTATGTTACGCACTAGAGAAGGAAATTTGTAAAGTAACAACAATATTCATTTAATTGGGTTTTGTTAAAGGAGGTAATAATGAAGAAACTGGTACAGGAAATACTTGCTCCTTCGGATGTTATTATTAACGGCACCAGACCTTGGGATATTCAGGTGCACAATTCTGATTTTTATAGCAAGGTCTTATCCGGAGGATCTCTTGCCTTAGGAGAAAGCTACATGAGTGGCTGGTGGGATTGCCAGTCCCTGGACCAGTTCTTTGAAAAAATCATGGGAAAGCGGCTTGACAAAAAGGTTAACCTGACCTCTACCGCCATGTTGCTGGGAACGTTGAAAGCCAAGCTCGTTAACGTACAGAAAAGATCGAAAGCCTATATTGTCGGAAAACGACATTACGATCTCGGCAATCAACTTTTTTCATTAATGCTCGATAAAGGCATGAACTACTCCTGCGCCTTTTGGGATAAAGCCAAAGATCTTGATCACGCCCAGGAGAACAAACTGGAGTTAATTTGCCAAAAAATGGACCTGAAACCGGGATTAAAGGTTCTTGATATCGGCTGCGGCTGGGGCGCTTTTGCCAAATATGCTGCCCAGAAACATCACGTTAAGGTGCATGGAATCACGGTTTCTAGCAAACAAGCGGAGTTTGTCCAAAAGCGGTGCCAAGGACTTGACGTTTCCATTGAATTACAGGATTATCATAAACTGGAACAGAAATTTGACCGCATTGTTTCGATTGGCATGTTTGAGCATGTGGGCTATAAAAACTACCGGACGTTTATGAAGGTTGTCAATAAATGTCTACAACCGGACGGCCTTTTTCTGCTCCATACGATTGCTGGCAACTCCTCACAAAAGACTACCGATCCCTGGATCAACAAGTACATCTTTCCCAACTCAATGCTGCCTTCGGCAAAACAAATTTCAGCCTCGAGTGAAGGCTTGTTCGTGCTCGAAGACTTGCACAGTTTCGGAGAATATTACGACAGAACCCTGATGGCCTGGCACGACAACTTCATAAGAAACTGGACTCATTTGAAAAAGCTCTACGATGAAAGGTTCTACCGCATGTGGAACTACTACATCCTGGCTAGCGCCGGTAGTTTTCGGGCTCGGCGCCTACAGTTATGGCAGATTGTCTACTCCAAGGAAGGGCTTCGGGAAAATTGCCAAAAATTAAGAAAAATTTCCGTCTAAAAGTTAGCCGGGACCCGAAAATTTGGAGGTGGCCATAATATTGTTTGACACTCTTTGAAATTGGCTTGGTAAGGGTGGTCTTTAAGCGCTTACTTTTTTGTACAACAACCTGTAACAATTTCCGGGGTCAAATCTTTATCCTTGACAACCTTAAGATGACAAGGCTCCTGTCAAGAATAAAGATTTGACCCCATTACCCTCATTACCCTTGAAGGGATAGCAATTAAATAGATGTCCCCTTTCCCCTCTCTGTTCCCTTCTCCTACCCGACTACATCAACTTATAGATCACACCACCCCAGGTCAACCCCGCCCCTAAACCGATTAACATAATGATGTCCTTTGATTTCAGTACATTTTTTTCCATAAGTTCGTCAAGTGCAATCGGTATAGTTGCTGCAGTTGTATTTCCATATCGTTGAATATTGTTATACATTTTTTCTTTTGGAATATTCATCCGCTCCCTGAAAGCATCGTTTATTCTCTGATTTGCTTGATGGGGGATAACCATATTCAGGTCTTCAATTTTCAGGTTTGCTTTTGCCAGCAGCTCTTCTGCCACCTTTGGCAGGCGGGTTACAGCCAATTTAAATACGGTCTTGCCATCCATATAAGGAAAATGTTCCTCATTTTTTATTACGGTTGGACTAATTGCCTGTCCGGATTTTCGAGCAGGTAAGCCAACATGCAATGCCCTTGAATATTTTCCGTCAGCATGGAGAATAGATGTTATGATTCCAACTTCATCGCTGGATTCAACAGCTTCAATACAAACAGCCCCGGCACCATCAGCAAAAATGACCGCTGTGTCACGATTTTCTGTTGTCAACTCCAGGTATCGGCTTTGATATTCAGCACCTACCAAAAGGATCTTTTGTGCTTTTTCGCTTCTAATATAGGCATCACAGACTTCCAGTCCATGCAGAAACCCGGTGCATTGCTGGCGGATATCGAGAGCAGGTACCTTTTTCGCACCCAGTCGATTTTGCAGGAACACCCCTGAACCCGGCACATTTAGGTCGGGTGTCATGGTTGCAAAAACAATTAAATCCAACTCCTCCGGATTCCAGTTCGCTCTTTCCAATGCAACAATTGCAGCCTCATATGCAAGATCTGAGGTTCCGACATCATCACCTTCACTAACCCAGTATCTGGCTTCGATACCTGTGCGTTGTACAATCCATTCATTTGATGAATCCAGCAACCCGGCTAACTCTTCGTTTGTGACGTGCCTACCGGGTACATACCTTCCGGTACTCTTTATAACTGACCGTTTCATAGCTAACCTATCAATAAATTAAAGGTTTAAGAAAATGCGATATCTTTGAGCCCCCAAACACTTTCGACATCATTAAAAACTTCTGCGTCAAGGGATCCGAGAAGACGATCAGCTAAAAAGGCCCGTTCTTGTCAATGAGCAACAACCTGTAAGACATTACAATTTTCCTAATTCATCCAAAAACTGAATCACTCTTAGGGATTCTGCGACACCAGTCGTACCTCTCATGCTGGTTACTACCGAAATGGTCTCAAGAAATTCTTCCTTGGTTGCACCTGATTCCAATGCCGCCTCGCTATGGAACAACACGCAATTGTGACACCCAGCCCCAAGAGCTATAGCCAAGGCCATAAGATGTTTAGACTTTTTATCTATAGCTCCATCTTTATATGTCTCACCTACCTGTTCCAAGAGTTGTTTGCCCTGTTCCGGCATTAATTCTATAACGCGACCAAGCTGTTTTTTACGGTTGTTGTTTAAATCAATTTGGCTTTCTGACATGATTTTTCCCTTTCTGAGTGAAATGGTTTTATTTTTAGGTAGGTATCTTAAAACATTATTTTTGTAAAGGAGAAAAAGCTGAAGAGAAACTCTATATTCAGGTTATCTATCTGCTTGCTTCAGATAGATAATTGCGATATTCACGCAAAAGGTACTCTTTGGGAGTGGCTTGGGGAATAAAGTCCCAGGGTAGGGGCTGGTTAGGGTCGAGAGGGCCGAGCTTTTTGCTGTGCAAGGCCAGCACTTTCTTGAGATAGCTGGTTTGACCGCTGGAATGGGAAGCCAAATCGATTAGAAGCGGAGCCAATTCCGGCCCACCACGACTGAGCAGGGCCTGCCAGGCGGCATTTACAGGGCTCTCCATCTCGATCTCGATACCGCCGGGACGACGCAGTTCTCGAGCTAAAAATTTCTGTTTTTGCTTGAGTGCGGAAAGTGAGGCGAAGGGAGCCCACTGCATGGGTGTATGGGGTTTAGGCACAAAAGGGTTGATGCTGACGTTTAAGGCGATATTGAGCTGGCGCCGGGAACGGGCGGCGAGCATCACCTGCTTAATTTTTTTTACGAGCTCGACAATGGCCTCAAGATCAGCTTGCGTCTCTTGCGGCAGACCGATCAGAAAATAGAGTTTCAAACGACCAATTCCGGCGGCTGCTACCCGGGCCGCCTGTGCCATAATAATCTCTTCGGATAAACCTTTACGCAAGGCCTGGCGCAAGCGTTCCGAACCCGCTTCCGGGGCGATCGTAATTGATTTAACCCCACCTTCCTGCTGCAGGGCAAGTAGCTGGTCATCAATCGTATCGATCCGCAAAGAGGAGAACGTAAAGAGAAAATCCTCCGCAAGAAGCCAAGAACAGAGTTTTTTAAGATCGGGATAGTCGCCCAGAGCCGAGCCCACCAGACCGACTTTTTTAAAACCGAATTCGGCCCCGGCTTTAATCGCTTCTTTAAGAGATTCCAGGCAACGATTTCGAAAAGGGCGATAGACAAAACCAGCGGCACAGAAACGGCACCCTCGAGGACAGCCGCGATTGACTTCAACCAGAAGAGTATCGGCAAAAACCTGGGTTCCGGCACCGGCGACAAAGGTGCGCGGAACAAAACTATCAACCACGGCCCGAGGCAGGGAAAGAGCTTGCTGAACCGGATAAGCGGCCAATAAAAAACCGGGAACCCGGGTCAACGCTTGCAACAAACTCTGCCGATCAAGGGCTTGGTGATCCAGTAAAGTTTCAATCAGTACGGGAACTTGGGTCTCTCCTTCACCTAAAAGAAAACCATCGACCAAAGGAAAGAGAGGCAATGGATTAATGAAAGAGGTAACCCCGCCGACCAGAACCAGAGGTTGATCCTGCCCCCTTTCTTGGGCCAGTGGGGCGAGGCCAGCCAATTGCAAAAGAGTAACCAAATTGAGATAGTCGCGTTCAAAAGAGATGGAGAAGATAAGAATCTGAGTTTCGGCTACCGGACGACGACTTTCCTGGGTCAAGAGTACCCCTGCTCCCCGACTTCCGGCCCCGGATGGCAAACCTGAATCTTCTTTCTCCGGCAGATAAAAACGCTCAGCAACCACCCGAGGGTCGCGGTTCAACAGATGATAGATTGCCTGAAAACCAAGATTGCTCATGGCCAGAGGGTAGTGATTGGGATAACCTAAGGCGATCGGAAAACGACCGCCCCAGTTTTTGCGAACCGCCCCTCGCTCTCCACTTATGACACTCTCATTACGCACTACTGTGCCTCGGTATCCGGTTCTTCGGCAAGCAGAGGGGCTACCTTCGCCCACAACTCTTCACGACCCAGTTTGAGCAGGGCCGAGACCGGAGAGAGAGCCTCGGGTGCGACTTCGACCGGCAGCTGATCCCGCCAGGAGCGCAGTTTTTTGGCCCGGGCCTGCGGCTTCAGTTTGTCAATTTTGGTCAGAACCGGGAAAAACGGCAGATCGGCTTGACCCAACCAGGTCATCAGACGGGCCTCCTCCTGACCTAATTCACGGCGCAGATCCATCAACAGCAGCAGTGCTTTAACATCCGCATGGCCTTCAAGATAGTTATGCACCATCGGTCCCCACTCGCCCTTGGTCTGACGATCGACGGCCGCATAACCATAACCCGGAAGATCGACCAGATAGAAGGCATCGTTGACAAGAAAGAAATTGAGCAGTCGGGTATGCCCCGGCTTGCCACTGGTACGGGCTAAAGAACGACGCGAGAGAAGATAGTTGATCAGTGTTGATTTGCCAACATTTGAACGACCGGCAACCGCCAGATGGGGCCGCCCGTCAAGCGGCGCTTGAGAAAATTCCGCCGCACTTTTAATAAATTCGACCGTGTTTATTTTCATAATAATTCCAAAAACCGTTGCCTTGTTACTCTTTTTTATGGTAGCAACAACGTTGTAAAGGTTTGGTTTTGAACTCCTTCCAGCTACCGGGATTGGGGTCATTGCTGGTAAAAGGTGCGCCAGCACCCCAGCTTTGACCCCGTTTACGAGGGCGAAGCAAAGTTCGACGCCATTTGCTATAACCTAATGCTTGATTTATTGATACTCAAGCAGCCAAAAAACCCAGGAATTTTTCATGCATTACGAAGGCAATATTATTCGCCCGCCGAGTGAGGCCCGCAGTATCATTCTCCAAGTAACTGTCGGATGTTCCCATAACCGCTGTACTTTCTGCCCGACCTATCGCGGCGTGCGTTTCCGGATCAAGGACGAAGCCACGCTCTCAGCCGACATCCGCTATGCGGCCCAAGCCTTTCCCGGGGCCCGACGGATGTTCATAACCGACGGCGATGCTCTGGTCATCCCTTTTGCACGACTCTCTAAACTTTTTAAAGAGATCAACGAGGCTCTGCCCCGTTTAACCCGGATCGGCATCTACGCCTCAGCCAAATCTTTGCGCCGTCGCTCCCTTGAAGAACTTAAGATGCTGAAAGAACAAAAGCTGGGAATAATCTATTACGGGTTGGAAAGCGGCGATGACGAGACTTTGGCCGCTATCGATAAAGGGACCACCGGAGAGGAATCGATCACCCTTTGCAAAAAGGTTAAGGAGGCCGGTATCAAACTTTCGACCACGGTCATGATCGGCATTGCCGGCCAGAAACGCTCACTGATCCACGCCCGTAAAACCGGCGAAGTCTTGAGTGCCATCGACCCCAACTATGTCGGAGCCTTGGTGACCATGATAACCCCCGGCACCCTGCTCGAAGAAGCTGAGCGCACAGGCCAGTTCACCCTGCCCGATCAGCGGGGTTTACTCTTAGAACTTAAAGAGATGATAACCTGGACCAAATTAAGCAAGGGCATGTTCATGGCCAACCACGCCTCCAACTACCTGCCCATCAAAATTCACTCACCGGCCCACCGCGAAGCCGCCCTCAAAATGATCGATGAAGCCTTAAACGGCAACGTTTCTCTTAGGGAAGAGTGGATGCGAGGACTATAAATGGCAGCGTAAAACGTCCACCTGCTTCGTTCCGCTTCAACCTTCGTCACTGCGGCGTACTACTCGTACGCCTCATTCCTCAGGCTTCGCGCGCCTCGCATCTGAACATTTTACTTTGCCATTGTCTTTTTGCTTATTTTAACGATAAAGAATTAAACGCTGTCCTGGTTGCAGGATGGCTTTAGCCTGGAGGTTGTTCCAGCGTTTAAGATCTGCTAAATCAACCTTGTAACGACGTGAGATACGCCACAAACTGTCCCCTTTACGTAGAACAACAACCTCTTTTTGCGCCCGTTTACCGGTCTTTTTAACAATTCCGGCCCGCTCCTTTTTCTGGGGTGCAGAGAATGATACCAGTTTAAGCTTCTGTCCGGGCTTGATGGCCGTTGAGCGCCCCAAACCATTCCAACGTTGCAGATCAGCAACCCGCAAATTATAACGTCTCGCGATTTTCCATAAACTATCACCTTTACGCACCCGATAACGAGTAGTTTTTCTGGAAAAACCTGAAGGTGAAGTGGAAAGCGTCGCCGGACTGCCGGATTTATAGATCTGCTCGTCAAAAACTACCGGGCCACTGCCTGCCACCCGAAGCGGAATCAAGAGATCCCGGCCTGCCCGGATATTATTCCCGCGCAAACCATTCAACTCCTTAATCTGTCCAACTCTGGTATGAAAACGGCGGGCAATCGTTGAGAGTGTATCTCCCTGACGAATCCGGTGTTTTCGAAAAGTAATCCGTTTTTCCGGCGGCAGTTCAATCAGGGCACTGCGGCAGCGCTGACCGCAACCATTGGGGACCCGCAACTCATAGTTTTTAACCTGAGGCGGAGTACACCAATAGGTAAGTTCGGGATTGAGCTTACTTATATCTTCGACCCGCGCCCCGGCGGCCCAGGCCAGGACCTTGAGATCAGTAGCATCATCAACCTTGACCAGGTCGAAGGTAAAAGGCTCCTGATATTCAATATCGATAAAACCATACTTCTCCGGCTCTTTGGCGATCATGATCGCCGCAATCAACCGGGGAATATACTCCTTGGTCTCACGCTTTAAATAACTAAAGCGCGTCATCTGCCAGAAATCATCGGTTTTATGGCGCCGAATGGCTCGTTGAATCTTACCTTCACCGGCGTTGTAGGCGGCCGCCGCCAGATACCAGGAGTCAAACATCGTATAGAGGTCACAAAGATAGGCGGCAGCGGCATAGGTCGCTTTGACCGGGTCACGACGCTCATCGACCCAAGCGTTTATTTCAAGCCCATAACGACGTCCGGTAGCACTGATAAACTGCCAGGGGCCGCAGGCTCGCGCCCGGGAGTAGGCATGGGTCGTGAAACCACTCTCAATCAGAACCATATAAGCGAGTTCTTCCGGTATATCATGATCGCGTAAAATCTTACGCATCATGCCCAGATAGCGATGCGAGCGAGCTAAAGAGCGATGCATGAAACGGTTCTGAACTGTACTGTAATATGAGATAAAGTGCTGAACCTTAGAGTTCATGACAATCGGGAAATGATAGCGAGCCCCGGTTCGAGCCTGGATCTCAATCTCGACATCAGCCGCTGTCTCCGGCAGAGATCCCGTAGCCGACGCTCCCATCTCCGCCAGATAATCAAGAAAGACGGTTAAGGTTGAATCATCTTCGGTCTCGACCAGGGCCTCCTCCAGCCAGACATTCTCTTCCGAACCAATATCTTCAATAAGACATTGACAACTATCATCGCGCAAATCAAGCGCAGAGTCAGAAAGTAGCGGAGAGCTCTGACGATCCATAAAAACGGCGCGAACGCCACTACAGGAAAGCATGCCAGAAAGAAGGATGAGACAAAAACAGAGGCGGCAACTTTGCCAGACAGTTGGCTTAAAATTGAATTTTATAAATGTTATCATGCGACCCTTATAGCAAATTTCTGCAAGCTGTGGCAATGACCAATTTTAACTAAGACACAGAGACAACAGGCACAAAGTTTTTTTGGCTTTTAACTTTGTGCCTTCAGCCTTAGTGCCTTTGTGCCTCAAAGCAAGAAAAGCCGGTTGCGCACCAAAAGGAGCGCAACCGGCTTTCAACTTAAACAGATACCAGACCAGAGACCCGGCCCAAAATCTTAACCTTTAATAATACGCGGCAACAACATCTGATGCTGCGGGCAGATTGAGTCCGGATTCTGGTAGACCGCCTGAGTAAAGGTAACCATGTAATCACGGAGTTTTGCAAAATCTACAATCTCATCAACAAAGCCCTTTTTCACACAGTACGCGGGTCTGGACTGATCGTAATATTGCTGAGCCAGATCATTCATCTTATCGATGGTCGGTTGCAGGTCATTACCTTTGTCTTTCTCTTTAACTAGACGCCGGGAAAATGCGGCGGCAGCGGCAGTTTCACCATGCATAACCTCAATCTCGGTGGTCGGCGTTCCCAAAGTAAAGACGTTATTGCGATTGCCCTGCGGGCCGCATTTAACATAGTGGGCCGCAGCCGTTCCCTTACGCACGACAACTGTCATCATCGGCAACAGGGAACTTTCGATCGAATACATCAAAGACATTCCCAGACCTAACATTTCAGCTTCTTCCGCGACATCACCAACGTCAATACCGGAGGTATCCTGGAGCCAGACCATCGGAATCCGGTCACGACCGCAATATGTGGTAAAATCACTCATTTTAATCAAACCTTGACGATAGAGTTTACCACCGATCCCCATATAGTCGGCATATTCGGGATAGTCAGCCCCAAGAAAACCCTGCCGGTTAGCCACAATACCAACCGGAAAACCATCAATCTTTACCAGGCCGCAATAGATTTCCGGGCCATAGTCAGGACAAAATTCTGTGTGCTCACTGTTATCGACCAGACGGGCAACAACTTCATCCATATTGTAGGTCGATTTCTGGTTGTAGGGCACCATGTAGTTGAGGTCCTCACCAGAGAAGCGAGGCTCTTTTGGTTCAGCAACCCGGAAGGTTGAGGGATCATAAGCCGGCATTCCGGCAACACACTTTTTAATAGCGTCGAGAACACCCTCTTCTGTATTAAAAATCTCACGCATAAAACCAGTTTTTTCGTAATGAATTTTGGTGCTTCCCGGCGGTACAACCTTAAGATGCCGAGTACTCGCAATCAACTCTTCGGCCCCTTCAAGATCAAAGTGCCCTTTGGGGCTCATGCCGCCGACAATACCACCGCCACCAACAGCCATATTCGATTTTTCATGGGCAAAGATAATCGCCGGACTAATGGCATGATAACCACCACCGGCCGGGTTAGTACCGTACATACCAACAATTACCGGAATCCCCTTCTGGGCGAGTTCAGCGTGCCTGAAGAATGTCCGTCCACCGGAACGACGCCCCGCATAAACCTTCTCCTGCTGGGTCAATTTAACGCCACTGCAATGCAAAACCCAGATCAAAGGAATACGTAGCTGTTCAGCCATATCCTGAGCCCGAAAGATATGTTCAGCCTGACCCGGAATCCAGGCCCCGGCCAAAACTTTATTATCGGAAGCAATAACTGAAACCCAGCGACCACTGATTTTAGCCAGACCATTAACAACCCCGGTACTGTCTTCATCATTATCTTCGGGATCGAAAATCGAATTCATCGGCCTGAAGGTGCCGGGATCGAGCAGATAGTCGAGCCGTTGCCAAGCGGTCATCTCGCCTCGCTTAGCAATTTTTTCAGCCGGGATACCGGCATTTTTCACACGCTCAACTTCAGCATCATAAAGATCCATAACCTCTTTGATCGAAGTTGCACTTTCGGCCGCTTTCTCTTTCTGTTTATCCCGCAGCTCTTTTCCGAACAGGGGCATCTCAGCAAAATACTTTTTCATGGCACTCTCCTTGTGATCATCAATAATAACGTTTAAAATTTCAGCTTACTATTGTCCGCCACTCCAACCTTTGTAATATCGGGTTGAGGTCGGGAAATCATCATTATAATTCACCGGCCGGGGGCTAGATAACAGATGCACCTCGATAATGCAAGAAACTTTGCCAGCGCACTGGCAAAGTTGACAATTTAAAGCCTGCAAAACAACTATTTTAGCGATTAGCTTTACGAATGCCGAGCTGATCCTGAGCCATAATAAACTTACAGATATTGGTTGAACCTTCAACCATTGCATAGGTCGGGGCATCACGGAAATAGCGGGCCACCGGGTATTCAGTCGAATAGCCATAGGCCCCGAGAATGCGCATGGCATACTGGGTACACTTATAAGCCAGTTCACCGGAAAGATATTTGGCCGCCGCAACTTCTACATTATTAGTTAACTGGCCCTGATCTTTCTGCCAGGCAGCTTGATAGACAACCAGTCGGGCGGCTTCGATTTCAGCAACCATTTCACCAATCATTGATTGATTCATCTGAAAATTTCCGATCGGCTGACCGAACTGTTCACGCTCCATGGCGTACTGGGTGACCGTATCGAGACAGGCCTGAGACAAACCGACACCGCCAGCGGCGGCCGAAAGTCTGGTCTGAGAAAGAGAACCGAAAACAATCTTAGCCCCATCACCGGGTTTTCCGAGGATATTACCTTTGGGAATTTTCGTATCTTCAAGAATGATCTCTCCGGTTGGAGATGAGAGAGAACCTAATTTATCAAGCGCCGTTACTGTAATGCCTTCACACTCTTCAAGATCGACAACAAAAGCCGACATCCCACGGCCACCGGCGGAACGATCAGTATAGGCATAAAAAATATTAATCCCCCCAATTGTGGCGTTGGAAATCCAGGTTTTCTGGCCGTTAAGCAACCAGTGATCGCCTTTGTCGACGGCGGTCGATTTCATCGCCATGATGTCGGAACCGGCACCCGGCTCGGTGATTGCGAAGGCCCCTAAGATCTCGGCGTTAACCAGCTTCTCAATATATTTCTTTTTGAGTGCTTCATCACCGTAACGCTGGATCGTAAAGGCGCAGCCTAACTCCTGCATATTGACCTGAACCCGCAAAGAGCTCGAAGCCCGGGCGATCTCTTCCGTAATAATTATAGCCGCCAGCCAACCCATCTCGTTGCCGCCGTACTCTTCCGAGATAACCGTCCCGAAAAGACCCATCTCGCCCATCGGTTTAATCACCTCTTCATAAGGGAAGTAGTGATTTTTATCCCATTCGTCGGCAAACGGAGCGATCTTTTCAGCTGCAAAATTGCGCACTGTATCCCGTAACATACTTAGTTCATCAGTTAATCCAAAATTCATCATCTTCTCCTTCTGCAATAAAAATTTTAAATATTTTAAAAACCAATCTTTTCCCAGATATTTTTCTTAACAAATAGTTACTCTCCATCGAGTTAAAGCACTCCACAAATATGCAACTCTGGCCGCAACTAAACAGCAATAAGTATACCGACCCCATAAACACAGCAACCGACAACTACGCTATGCTTCGGCCACGCTACCACGACAGCTCTCTCATCGGCACTTTAAAACCGGCACCGCCCGTCCATTTTTTACCCATGCAGGTAAAAAATCAACCTTCAGAGATAAGCGGGTTCGAAACCCCGCCTTTATTGTAATAAATAAACGTTGATTTTGAGTGAAAGGTGTGTTTAAGAGTGACAACCATGAGTATAACCTGCCCCCAATGCCATACTCGGTGCCGGCTTAAAGTCGACACCGAAATCATCGATGCAAGCCAAGGAAAATGTCCCGAATGTGGACATATTTTTGTCATCCCACCGGGAACAATCTGGAGAGACCCCTCCACCAGGGAACGTTCTGGAGATTTAAAAAAAACCAGGCTGGCACCTGGCTTTAACATCCCTGACTTAACAAGTTTGCGCAACCTCATTAAAACCTTTGGGAAAACCTCATTTGTCTGGTTTTTTTCTGGTTTAGGGGTTGCTGTTATCTGCACGGCCATATTTTTCGGCCCTTGCAAAAGCTCGTCAATCCAGCCGCAGCCAAACCTTACGTCAAAACAGTCACCCCCGAAACCTAAAACTTTAACAAGCATAACTCTTAGCGCCCAGGCTAAAGCCCAAGCTATTGCCCAGATCAAACATCATGCCCTGGTTAGCGACGCTGATATCAGCGTCAGCAACAACCAACTGCAACTCGCCCTGCTGGTCGCTACCAACACTCCGGCAACCTATGCCGAACGTCTCGGCCGCCAATTCACCCACTACCTGAAAGAGCAGCTGAAAAAAAACAAACAAGCATCTCAAGAGATGCTTGTCAAGGTCTCGGTCTACTACCCGGGCGGAACCAGAATTGAGGTTGCTATCAATGGTCAAAGTGGTGAAGAGGAGGTTCTGCCAAAGCGGAATGATGAATGATGAGTGCGGAATGATGAAAATAACTCTTCATTCCGCACTCATCACTCATCATTCAATATAACCGGCTTAAAAAACACATAGGGTTTGACAATAATCCCGGAGAAGAGACCACCGCTCTCTTCCCACCCGGCAACCTGAGCCGGAGTCGGCCGCACCAAATCACCATTCTCCAGCCAAGTCTTAATCTGAGCAACCCGATCTTCAGCCACCTCAATTGCGACCTCAACCAGATCTAATTCTGGCGCTACCAGAAAAAGAATATCACGTTTCTGGTGCGGTCTTAACCAGGACCAGCTCACCGTCCCAACTTCATCTTTAAGTTTATCCTTCAACACACTATCTTCCTGCACTTTCTATACTCCACCACGTTTACTATCAACGACACTCTGGGCATTGCGCCGCATTCGCTGCCACTCACTTTCATCAAGTCCGGCCCCCAAGGCGATCTTTTCCGCCATCTCAAGAGAGACCAGATCACCTGGCGCATGGGCATCATTATTAAGCAACAACTCGGCCCCGGTTTGCCGAGCCAGTCGAGCAACATGTCCATTCGTCAGAGAGTGGCCACGACGGGTGGTGATTTCAAGGAAAACCCCTTGAAGAGCTGCAAGTTCGGCTTCCTCTGACAATATCAAACCAGGGTGGGACAAAATATCTACTCCAGCCTCAATTGCAGCCCGATTAGTACCTGGGGCTACTGGTTCGACCAGAGTTTCACCATGAACCACGACAATGGCGGCCCCCAGGGCTCGAGCTTTTTCAACAAAGCCGCCAATCAACACCGGCGGCACATGAGTCAGCTCGACTCCGGGGAGCAAAATTATATCCATCTCGTCAGCCAGCGCCCGACAGACAGAAATCAGACGGGGTAGAACAAAATCGAGATTGGAAAAATCAACATGATCGGTAAAAGCCAGAGCCCGATACCCCATAATCTGGGCCCGCCGGGCAAGCTCAGCGGGCACCAAAACCCCATCACTGAAAAGCGTATGTGTATGCAGATCAATCATAAATTCCTCTCTATCCCTTCTTCGGGAAAATTTTTGACTCGCTAAAGAGCATCCACAAACGAGCCCCCAAGTAACCACCAGCCCCATCGGCCGCCAGATCCATCCAGGAGAACTCGCGATCCAGAACAAAATATTGATGGATCTCATCGCTCAAACCATAAAGCAGAGCCCCGCTCAAAACCCAGATGAGATACTGCACGGCACTCCAATCAGGTTTGAGATAAGTCAGCAACCGCATCAAGAGAAAACCAAAACCCGCATACTCAAGGAGATGGGCAATCTTGTCGGGTATCACAAAAGGGCTCAAGCTACCGGGATCACTCTGCGCCGACAACCAGAAGATAAGCAGACAATAAAGTAAAAACGGGGTGACATAGGTCAGCATAAACGGCTTTTGCCGCCACTTTTCAAGCTCCAACATCAAGCCACCACCTCACCTTTCAGGGAGTGTTTAAAGGCCTCAATAATCTTGACCTGACAAGCATCACCAGCCCTCACTTCAACCAGATTCAGGGTTGGGGCCGGAAAATTTACAATCCGGCTTTCCGGGGTGCGGCCACTCCACTCCCCGCCACCGCGTTTACTCGGGCCAGTTATCAGAACTTCGCTGATCTTCCCGACTTGCTCCTTAAGGAGCGCCTGACTTATTTTATCTTGCAGGGCCTGACAACGGGCCAGACGATCACGTTTGTCTTCATCAGATATTACATCCTTATAGTCCGCCGCGCGGGTTCCGGGACGGGATGAATATTTAAAGGAGTAGATCTGATCGTAGCCCACCTTCTCAAGCATCAGCAAAGTTTGCTGAAAATCAGCTTCACTCTCACCGGGAAAGCCGACAATAATATCAGTCGTCAGCGCGATGCCGGGCATAATTTTCCGTAACTTAACCACATTCTCAAGATAAGCTGCTGCCGTGTAACCCCGCCCCATGCGCTGCAAAACCGCATCACTGCCGGCCTGCAGAGGCAGGTGCAGAGAGGGACAGAGCTTGGGCAGGGCTGCAAAAGCGGCAATCAACTCACCCGACATATCTTTGGGGTGAGAGGTCGTAAAGCGGATTCGTTCAATCCCCGCAACCTCGTGCACTTGGCTTAAGAGCTCGGCAAAAGAGATCTCCCCCGAGGCTTTTAAACCATAGGAGTTGACATTCTGCCCCAAAAGCATCACCTCTTTGATGCCGGAGGCCGCGAGCTGGCGCACCTCTTCAATAATAGCACGGCTCGGCCGGCTGTATTCACGACCACGGACATAGGGCACAATACAGTAACTACAAAAATTATCACAACCCTGCATGATCGTGACCATAGCGCTGACCGCCCCAGAATCAGGTTTTGCCATCACCTCAAGGCCGCCAGGACAGGCACGAAAATCGGTAGAGCTTGCGGGCTTTCGCGACAATCGCACCTCAGCCACCAACTGCGGCAGGCTATCGAGCTGATGTGTGCCAAAAACAATATCGAGACCGGGACAACGCCCTAAAAGCTTCTCGCCCCACTGCTGGGCAACGCAACCACCAACCGCAATCACCAATTCAGACCGCTGCCGTTTCAAAGGAATATAGCGCCCTAAAGCACTAAAGAGTTTAAGCTCCGGTTTCTCACGCACACTACAGGTATTGATTATAATAAGATCTGCTGAACGACTCTCACTGGTTGCCTGATAACCAAGCTTTGCAAAAAGATAAGCTATCTTTTCCGAATCGCTGACATTCATTTGACAACCATAGGTCTCTATATAAACTTTCAACTACTCCACTCCCAATTTTTAAGTGACTCCAGAGCCCTATGATTTGTTAAATCAAGTTGAATCGGGGTAATTGAAACAAAACCATTGCGGACCAGGGTAGCATCAGAACCTGCAAGATCTTCAGCCGGCATGACTTCACCACCTATCCAGTAGTAGTGCCGCCCCCGAGGATCGACATTCTCCCGCACCACATCGGAGTAGGAGCGTTTGCCTTGCCGGGTGATGCGAAAACCGGCCAGTTTTTCCCAAGGCAGATCAGGCACATTGACATTGAGCATGGTATCTGCGGGAAGCCCGCACTCAAGAACCTTTTGCGCCACCTCACGGGCCGCCCTGGAGGCCGTTGCAAAATGGTGTTCACGGGCTATATCAAGGGAAACAGCAATCGCCGGAACCCCTAACAAGGTTGCCTCAAAAGCCGCCGCGACGGTTCCCGAGTAGGTTATATCATCACCAAGGTTGCCACCCCGATTAATTCCGGAGATGACCAGATCAGGTCGACAAGCCCGCATAATATGGTTGATAGCTAAGAAAACACAATCGGTCGGAGTCCCGTCAACCTTGTAATGACCAGGCGAACGGTTCTCGATGCGCAGAGGATGCTGCAAAGTCAAAGAGTGCCCGCTGGCACTCTGTTCTCGATCTGGGGCAACGATCGTCAGTTCACCCAGTCCCAAAAGCCCGGCTTCAAGCTCTTTAATACCGACCGCATAAAAGCCATCGTCGTTGGTAAGCAAAATTTTCGTATCCATATCTCCACAAATCTAGCACTGCCAAAATAAAAAAGACTAATGCGGGCTTGAAGCCCGCATTAGTGTTCCGACAAGAACACTAATAACCATTTAAATTTTCAGCGTCAAGCAAAAGTAAAAGTATCTTCAAGGTTGCAATAGCGCCCTAAACTTATTATACAGAAGCTCAGACTCCTAACTGTTCAAAAATGATGTCGTAACTCACCCCCCCCCCGATACAACTGAAAATTGACAGCCGAGGCCATTATGCACAGATTCAGACCAACAAAAAAGCTCTTCCAGACACTCCTGATGCTTGCCATTCTACTCTCCGCACTTATCCCGCACTCATCCCGGGCCATTGAGCCAGAAAGCAATTTTGAAAATAATCGAGAAATCGCAATCCTGCTACCCTTAAGCGGCCCATTTGCCGATCTCGGCAAAACTTTACAAGAGGGTTTCGAACTCGGCTTCAGCCAACCAACAGATACAACCCTAAACAACCACCAATACAAAATCAACTTTCTCGACAGCGAAGGTAATCCGGAAACCGTGCGCTCCCTGATCACCCTCTTGAACAGTGAAGGTGAAACTTTAATCGCGGCCGGAACCCCCTTAAACACTACGGCCTGGACCGCCAGCCAGACCAGCGAAGAAAATGGCCTACCTTATCTTATTGTCGGTGCTGACCAAAACAATCTAATCAACGAAAAAAGTGTTTTCAGCTTTCGCCTGACTCAAACCCAATCTGCCAAATTCACGATGCTTTCCGAATTTATCAACTCTCTAGCCCCCCCGATTCAGAGCATGGGCATCATCTATGGGGAAAGCTCCTGCGCCATACTCCAGGCCCGGCGTCTCAGAAAATTTTGCTCCGGAAAAAATCTCGACTTGGCACTTTGGGAAGTCTACCGTAGCAATGAGCGTAATTTCTACGATCTTTTAAATCTCATCAAAGAACGCCAGCCTCAGCTTCTCATTCTCGCCACGGACCCGGCTGCTGGCAAGAAACTTTGGCAACAGGGGCAACGCCTTGAACTGATGCCACCCATAACCATCGCCACCCCGGTCAATTGCGCACCGACAAACAAGCAAGCCACATCAGCAAGTTTTCTGGACAAAGAGCTGTTCTACGCCACCCCATGGCTTGTGCCAAGCAATCCCGCCCCCCCTCACCTAGAGAACTACATCCAGGCCCAGGGCTTTGCCGCTGCCGAGATCATTCTTGAAGCCCTCAACAAAAGCCTTGATCTGACCTCAGGAGAGGTCATCACAGCTCTAGAAACCATAAACACCACTACCGTTTACGGACAGGTAAACTTTTCGGGACCGGGTTTGGGTCACCAAAACCCCCTGCCCTGGCATCTCTGTTCTTATGATGAAGAGGGCACCCGCAAAGTCGTCCTACCTTGACCTCCGGGTTCGGAATAAATGAAATTTCTGAACTGATACCAAAGAAACTACATTGAGCAACAAACCACAAACCAATGCAGTAGACAGCCTGAATCATGCCCAAAAAAATCACTGTCCTCTTTTTATGCACCGGCAACTCCTGTCGCAGCCAGATGGCGGAAGCCTGGACCCGACATTTAAAAAATGACCTCATTAAACCTTTTTCCGCCGGGATCACAGCCCACGGCCTCAATCCCGATGCCATCACCGTAATGCAGGAGCTCGGTCTAAACTGCTCCGGCTGGCACAGCAAAACCCTGAATGATATAGCACCTGAAATAACCTTCGATTACGTTATCACGCTTTGCGACAACGCCTCGCAAAGCTGCCCCTATTTCCCCGCCACCAGAGCCATAATCCATAAAGGTTTCGACGACCCGCCCAAACTTGCCCGCGAAGCCACCAACGACATTGAACGCCTGGCCCCCTATCGCCGAGTTCGAGATGAAATAAAAAACTTCATCATCTCTCTACCGGAATACCTTCCTCAACGATAAACAATCCGCTAATTCCAACATAATGATTATATAAATTTTAATTAACCCGCAACAATTACTGTAATTTCTCAAAAATAGGAGTTGACTGCAATCTTGTGGGTTGTGTATGGGTTTAAAGTCAATGTGATAGCTTTGTTACGCATATTTACGATGAAGATTAAGTTGGCTGTTTGGTGGGAAGGTTGAGGTTGCCAAACCCAATATAAATAGATTTTTAGTTTAGATTAAATTTGACCTGGTTGGAAAATCTATGAAAAAGTTTGGGTTAATTCTAGTCGCTTTCTTTTGTCTTGGCGGTGTTAACTTGGAGGTTACAGCTGCTTCTTTAGATGGTGTTTTTGTGATTTCGGACGTGTATGAATATGATCAGGGGGATTTCCCTGATGTACCTGGTAGTTCGAGAATACTAATAGGCTCCAAAACTTATGTCCCTACAGAACCAGTAACGGTAGATTCTAATCCTACGGGGGATGGGACTCCGTTACCTTACCCTATGATACCAGGTTGGAATATGTGGCTAGGTGTTTTTTTATCCCCTACAATAGGCAGCGATTGGGCTACAACCTATATCTTTCATAGTGGCCTAAGTACTGCTTCCTTAGATCTATCGAGCTGCAATTTTCGTGAATTAAATATTCCTCGAAATGTAATTTTTAGTGGTGACACAATTTCATGGGATCCCGTTCCAAATGCTACTAGTTACAAATTGAGATGGTTTCAATGGAACAATGGTGCTCCCCCTCCTACTAATTCTAGCTTTTTATCTGAAACTGATTATCTGACTCAGACTTCATATACCATGACGAATCCTACTCCCGGAGAGTATGCTTTAAGGGTCGAAGCTTTCGAGTTTTGCGGAGATAATCCAGTTAATAAATCGAATCTTTACGTAATGCATATAATAGAGGCCGAACCGATACCCACTCTTTCAGAATGGGGTATGATAGTTTCAACCTGCTTGTTGTCAATGGCTTCGTTGATTATTTATCGTAGAAAAGAAGAAGTGTAGGGAGATATGTTGTTGAATGGAGAAAGTATATTGAACTAACTTCATCTTTCTTCCTCATTTTTAGAAAATTACAAGATAAAGGCAAAATTCTCTTTGAGAGGGGTTTACGATTAATCTCAAGTTTGCTGATTGTTGGCAAGGCTGAGATTGGCAATGGCAAATTTTCAACCATGATTTTTTTAACCGATCAAGTATGGAGATTTTACAATGAAGCGGAAAACATCATTTAATTCACTTTTTCTGATTGCTTTTTTGGCAATGACCTTTTTAATGACAAGCCAGCTAGCATTCGCTGAAATGACTCTTAATGATAATGTTAATATAGAAGGCGATGTTTTTCTTGAAGGCGATAATTGTGGCATAAATTTTTCTGATGGCAGCCGTCAGACAACCGGGGCAATACCGCCTTGGAGTCAAAAGATACCAGAGGGGCGGTTTGTGCTGGTTTTAGATGATGAAGCCGTACTCGATCAAGAGACAGGCTTGGTCTGGCAAAGAGATACTAGCGATACAACATGTACCTGGATTAACGCGGTAGCTATCTGTTATACACTTGAACTTGGGGGCCGTAAAGGTTGGCGAATGCCGACTGTGGACGAGTTGGCGACCCTTATTGACTCAACCAGCTCCAACCCGGCTCTGCCAATTGGGCACTCTTTCACTAATGTCAAGTCATCCCTCTATTGGTCGTCTACTACCGGCGCCAGTAATACGCTCTACGTGTGGGTCGTCTATTTCCACGATGGCTACATCGGCGGCAACGCTAAGACGGATAGTTGGTATGTACGTGCCGTAAGGTCGGGACAGTGATTGATAATTTGGTTATTTGATTATTTAAAGTTCAATTTTGAGCTAACATTTAGGCGATATTTTTGGTGAAAGATAAGAGTGTCCAAGATTGGGGGTGCAGGGGGCTATAGCCTCTTGCCGCGATTTTTTTAAAGTTCGTGGTTTAGTTGAAAGTTGACTCATTTGGATATTGCCAGAGGCAAGCTCTATTCGCAATCCTTCTCTTCAGAGTAGAGATGTTCTGCGATAGGCCGAGGTTCTCAGATTTACGATGAATCTTAAGTTTGATGTTTGGCAGAAAAGTTGAGATTGGCAGGGGTAATCTTACTCATGACATCCACCCTCTTTAGATGATTAATCGTTTGGCTTAAATATAGCTGGGTGGAGTTGTTTCGTGGAATGCGAGATGGCTAAAGCATTTAGTTTTATGGATTTTATGACCGATTCATGTCAGCGCTCTCTGTCCAAAAGAAATCAATTCAATCTCAATCATAACTCGTAAATTTACTATTGTAAAAAATACTATGAATGTACTACTTTAGCAGGTTCTAAGATAGCTAATAGCAGTTTGAATTAGATAAACTCTAACCAGAAAAGCCACGGGTCTTGTCTTCAAAATTTGCAACGGCAGCCGGGCTGCTTCTGTTTAAAGAGCAATCTAGATGCCTTTTTTTGTAAGTTGATTTTTGTGGAGGGGAAATGAATAAACAATTATCGCTAGCTGTCTTTTTAGTTATTGTTACGATCTTTTCTCTATCATCCCAAGTTGTTGCCACTGAATCACTATCCAGTATTGTTTTTCCTCATATTGAGAGTATTGTTCCTGCTACTGTCAATATCAGATATTACGATAATGAAGAAGCCGAATTGGGATTGTTGCTGTTTGTTGAGGGTTTCGTTCTTGATGTTGACAAAGGAGTTATGCTCCTGGAACCGCTTGGGTCTGAATCTGACAGTTTGGAAGGGAAATATTTAAGCTTTCATGATTTGATAACAAAAAATAAGGAAGTATGGTTTGAGCTTGAAATAGTTGGTTTTTGTTTACCAAGACAGAAATTTTCCAGTCAACTTTTCTCAATGGCAATTATCCAAGCATGGGCTCATTGGTCAGATAGAATTGAGCTGTCAACAAATATCAATAACCAATTTTTTTCAACAGGAATGAGCGAGTTTAATTCTCTCCAAGGACAAGAAAGTAGATTTTTCAGTGACTTTACAAGTACGCAAAGGGATTCAAAAACTTTCACCTCTTCTTCAGGATATTTGGAGGAGCACAACTTGTCTCAAAAATCTGTCTCAAACTCATCCATTGAAAGAGTATTGGCCGATGAAGAGAATTTGCGAAGCGCAACCCCATTTGATGAAATCTCGGTTTCTTTATCTTTTAACGGTTCAACATCAGTTGAAGATGGCCCTTTTTACATTCGTAATAGTAGCGGTGAAGCTTGGTTAAATATTTTTCGAGGAGAAAATCAGCATGGAGGTATTGCATTTCAGGAAAAAGAGACTGCGCGTACACAATGGTTTTTTCCTTATTTCCGTGGATGGCAAAGTGATAATTTGATCATTCGCGACGAAATTGCCAATAAAGATGTTGTGACTTTTGAAGCGGCCACCGGAAAGGTTGGAATTGGAATCAGCACACCGGAATCTTTACTTGATGTTAACGGTAGCGGCCGTATCCGTGGAGAATTCACTGTTGATGAGGGGGTAACTTTTTCTGATGGCATCCAGCAAACCGCGGCGGCAACACCCTCCTGGCACCAGATAATACAGGGAACAGAGCGTTTCGAGTTAGTTATGAATGATGAAGCCGTACTTGATAGGGAGACTGGCTTGGTCTGGGAAAGAAATACCAGTGATACGATGTACAATTGGTACGAGGCGCAAAGTCACTGTTATGTACTTGAGCTTGGGGGTCGTAAAGGTTGGCGCTTGCCGACAATAGATGAACTTGCAACGGTTGTCGGTTCATCAGAAGAATTGCCCTCATTACCAAATAATCATCCATTTACTGGTGCCCAACTGGACATTTATTGGTCGTCTACTACCGACGCCAGTGAAGCCGGCAACGCCTGGCGCGTCGACTTTTACGGTGGCAACGTTGGCGTAAGTGCTAAGTCATTAACTCGTTATATACGAGCGGTTCGTTCTGGGCAAAAAAGTTGATTGCTGGGTGATTTAGTGGTTTCATAATCCTTTATCGTCGGTTGATGTATCCTATGGCAAGGTCACATTTGTGTCAACCTCTTCCAAGTGAAAATATTCTGCGGTAGGCCGAGGTTCGTATATTTACGATATACCTTAAATAGACTGTCCTATGGGAAGGTTGAGGTTGCCTAAGGCTATGTTGATATGCGGAAAGCAAACTGAATCAGAGTAAATTATGCTCACATTTAAAGAAGCTCTTGAAATTTTGGACCAGTATGGAAAAGGATCCGAGTGGACTCGGCACTGTCATGCTGTTGCTAATTTAGCAACTGTTATTTCCTTTGCTTTTGAGGGAAAGACTGAACTTGATACCGAATTTTTACGATCTGCAGCACTCTTGCATGATGTCGGCCGCTATGTAACCCATGATCCAATTCTCCATGGAGTGGAAGGTTATAAACTACTAACTGAGCTGAACCACCACAAAGAAGCTTTTGTTTGCGCTTCACATATTCTCTATGGCCTCAATAGCCGAGAAGCCATTCAATATGGTTTGCCGGAAAAAGATTTTATCCCTATTTCTTTTGAAGAAAAACTAATACCGCTTATCGATTTCATGATTGAATTTGACAAACCCACAACTTTAAGCAACCGTTTCAACTCCCTGCGCCAGCGCAATATCGGCAATGACTATTTTTTGAATAAACTTGATGAAGCTGAAAAAACTGCCACTTCATTTTTGCTTGAGGTTAAAGAAAAATTCGATATTTCATTGGAAGATGTAGCTTTGCGAACCTTAAACAGTTAGCTTAGACATTTGTTAGCGTTAGTTGGGCGGCGATGCTGAACGGGGTTAAAGTGGAGGTACCGTATGCTGTCACCAATGCCCAGTGGTGGACCGGTGTGGCCATTAAGAATCTTGATGCGAGCAGTGCCACCGACCCCATAAGGATAAATTTTTTTGATCAGGAAGGCGTGTTTATGGGGATGGTTGATATCGGTTCGTTAGAGCCACTGGAGATCTACAGTCGGACGGCCTCATCCATCTACCCTGGCACCCTGCCGTCAAACTACTCTATTATGATTTCTCAACCCGGTAGCGAAGAGTTGGCTGTGACGGTCTTTGTTGGAAACTCCGCGACCGGTGGCTTTGCTTTCCAGACCTATAACAGTCAGGTGACCACAACACCTTCCTGGTATCAGATACTGTCAACAGTCGAGCGCTTTGAATTGGTCATGAACAACGAAGCCGTACTCGACCGGGAGACCGGTCTGGTTTGGCAAAGAAATACCATAGATACTCAATATAATTGGTACGATGCACAGCTCTTTTGTTACTACACTGATATTGGCGGTCGCAAGGGGTGGCGTCTGCCTACAATTGACGAGCTGGCAACCTTAATAGATCCGACAGAATCTACTCCTTCGCTGCCGGATGGACATCCTTTTACTAACGCCAAGTCGTCCCATTATTGGTCGTCTACTACCGACGCCAAGCTTACCGAATTCGCATTGCTCGCCAACTTCAGCAATGGCAACCTCATAAACAGCCTTAAAACGACCAGTCACTATATGCGCGCAGTACGTTCCGGGCAGTGATTGATGATTTGCTTTGGGTTGTACCAACTTCTTCAAACTTAAGATGTTCTGCTATAGGCCGGGGGTTTAAGATTTACGATGAAGGTTAAAATTTGCTGCTGACGGAAAGGTTGAGATTTCCAGTGGCAAGATTATGAACGTTTTTGAAATTGTCCTCCACCACCACCCAGGCCCTTCTTACCTCTCCGTTATTTGTTCTCCAAAAGTAAAAAATCATACTATTTGCATACTTTTGTCGTATTGACTTTTTTCCTCTAAACTGTATATTATGGCTCTTACACCTATGAAATACTTTTGAAAAAGCCACTCCTGTCGAAAGGCGGGGTCGGAAAGCCAAGGGTCTTGTCTCCAAAACCTAAAAGACAGCCGGGTTGCCTCTTTTAAAGAGCAATTCGGCTGTCTTTTTTTTTGTGAGCAGTAGCAGTAAAGAATCGATTAATAGAGATTAACTTTGACTGAATCGAAGAGGTCAATTATTCCTAGACGAAAGATATATAGGGATGTTTATGGCGAGGATCCGTCTGGTGGAGGTCATAACATCGAAGGCGTTGCAACGGCAATTACAGCGTTTGTAGGAAATACACTTCGTGGCCCATCAAATATACCTTGGGCCGTTAATAGCTATTCTGAGTTTGAGAAAAATTTCAGCGGGACAGACGATGAAAGCCCTCTGACAAATACAGTTGACGATTTCTTTGCGAACGGTGGTTACCAAGCTTTGATCGTCAGAATTTCCAAAAATGATGGCTCGCAAGAAGAATTGCCTCCTGATGAGAAAAGTTACCAAGCAGCGTTTGATGCTCTAAAACAAGTTGAAAGCTTCAATTTGTTGTGTCTACCTCCTTACAATGCTACCACAGATGTAGATGTTGAGATACTTCGGAGTGCGTTAAAACTGTGCCTTGATTGCCGTGCGATTTTAATTATTGATCCCCGTAGCAACTGGCTCGTAGCTGCTGATGTATTAAGCGAGAATAAAGGATTAGCTAATCTGGGTCTTGCAGGACATTCAACTCGTAATGCTGCGGTATTTTTTCCTAGCGTAAAAAGGGGCAGACTCACATGTAGGCGTAAGGAAACAATCTCTGTACCTTGTGGTGCGGTTGCTGGCGTTATAGCACGCACTGATGCGCAATATGGTGTTTGGAAGGCTCCAGCCGGGGTGGAGGCCACAATCAAAAACATTAATGGTTTGAACCTTTCACTTACTGATCATGAAAACAACAAGCTTAATTCATCTGGAGTTAACTGCCTTCGTAGCTTCTCTAGAATCGGTCCGGTCATTTGGGGTGGCCGAACTCTTCGTGGAAACGACAAGCATAGCGATGAGTATAAATACCTCTCGGTTCGTCGCCTTGCACTTTTCATCGAACAGTCTTTGTTCAAGGGTACACAGTGGGCTGTCTTTGAACCTAACAGCGAACCATTGTGGGCGCAGATACGCTTGAACATTGGCGTTTTCATGCATAACCTCTTTCGTAATGGTGCATTTCAAGGCAGTACACCCAGCGATGCTTACTTCGTGAAATGTGACGATGAAACGACAGTCCAGAATGATATCAACTTAGGTGTTATGACTATTTTAATTGGTTTTGCGCCTCTCAAGCCGGCTGAGTTTGTTGTCATCAAAATACAACATCTGGTTGGGCAAATTGAAATGTAGGGATATTTCATCATGCAGTTTACTGTTATTAGAGAGCGATTTGATCCGTATGGAAATTTCAAATTTCGGGTAAAGTAGGATTCCCGTTATGTTGCCGGTATGAGCAATGTGGAAACCCTTAAATGCATGATGAGGAACATGCACCAATAAACAATGTCCTAAAGCAAGCAAGAAGATACTGGATTCGTACTGGTCGTGTCGGAATTGCCCATTATCGAACAGCAGAGGCGGCGGAGTGTTGGCACAAACGAATCGGCATTCCCAACGTTATCATAACCGCAGCAGTCGCAACGTCAGTTTTCGCGACGCTGGAACAGGATACAGATTTGAGGTTGAAAATTGCGACAGGAATCCTCGCTGTGGTAGCGGCGATTCTTGTAGCGTTACAGGCATTTCTAAATTTAGCAGACGAGGCTGAAAAACACAAGTCTGCTGGTGGACAGTACGTCACATTGAGACGTGAGATCGACATTTTTCGTCTCGAGTTTGAAGATGCAGAAGAATCAGAGAGGGAAAAGTCACTTAAGTCCCTAAAGGAAATTGCCGTCAAACTTGGCTCTCTTGACTTAGAGAGCCCTTCTCTGTCCGAGGCGATGTTCAAGAAAGGTGAGAAAGATTTCGATTCGAGTGGTTGGCCCGTAAATGATGCCCAAGCGTAAATATCTTCGGTTGCGAATCATATTGACGAATAGCCAAATCGCTTGGGCATGCAACTCTACACCGCAATTGCTCCAAGTTGTACGACGAATAACGATAAACGTTATCAAGCCTACATGTCATATAGCTTAGCCGAAACACCCCGGATGTTTTGCTTCGTTCATCAACAATCAAAGCTTGCAGGTAAGCATGATGAAGGCATTCATACTGGCTATAACAGCTACACTTTACGGCTATGCAGATCGATTTCCATCACGCTACCACTTACGTCCTTTCCCGTTATAATGAGGCATTTAACCGTTATCAAAAGAACATTATGGAAAAACAGGTTTGCTGTGACAGTCCTGGTTGTTGTGGTTCTGTTGGCAATCACGTTTACTGCGATTGCCGAAACATGGCTACAAACGACTGATAGCGATTTTGCCGGCGGCGAGGGATTCATGGTGGAACTCGATGACGGTACACTGCAGCTCGCTCGTGATTTGAATAATCAGTGGCATGCTACCGGTGAGGCAGCTGGCGACCATTTTGGCAGTGTTTCCTCCGCCGCAGATGTAAACGGAGACGGTTATCCAGACGTAATCATCGGCGCCAACGGTTCTGGTGCCGGTAAGGCCTATCTTTACGGAGTACCTGGATATTGTGATTACGGTTTCTTTTTATCCGAAACCTTCAGTGGTTCCGGAGGCTATGTGGCCAAGTGGCTTAGTATTGACTGGGATCCGGTCATACAGACTGAGGGGACAAGTGTCAAGTTCCAGGTGGCCGCCAACAACAAGGGTGTCAACTGGGTCTACCTTGGCCCGGACGGTACGGCTGACACTTATTACACCAACCCTCACGGTGAGGCCATCTATTCCGGTCAGAACGGTATTTTCTGGCGTTACAAGGCCATGTTTGACAACAGGGAGAAAACTGACTGGACACCATTTCTCACCGATGTCTCCATCAATTACAGCCAGTCTGTTTATATGGAACCTGCAGTGACCTTGACAAAACCTGAAGGGGGTGAGGTTCTCATTGGAGAGCAAGATACCATGATCAGTTGGGATACTTCAGGCGATTTTGGCAACACTCCGGTAAACCTCTATTATTCAATTGACGGTGGTACGATCTGGGCTGTTATCGCAGAAGGCGTAAATAACAGTGGCACTTACAACTGGACGGTGCCCAACGGTATTGAGACATCTGCGGGACTTGTGAAGATAACGGTTAGTGATATTTTGGACAACACGGACGAGGACATCTCTGATGGCACCTTTTTTATCGGCTATGAGAAAAGCGGCATCAGCCTTTTTGGCGGCTGGAACTTTGTCTCTACTCCTGCCAAACTGAACAATACTACTAACGAGGTGCAGCAGGTTTTTGCCGATGTTAACACCGTTGGCAACCCGCTGTACCTTTATGACAACGGCATCTGGAACGAAATGGCCCCTGCCGATATAGTCACGACTCTGGATGGCATCTGGATATACTCCACAGCGGATGACAGTGTCAGTCTTAACTTTGATGCCAATCCGTTACTGATTCCGCCCACCAAGGCTCTGGAGATAAGCTGGAACGCTGTTGGCCATTCAGCCAAAGTACCCGTATCAGCAGACTCCACCCTCTCCTCGGTGGAGTCGAAATGGACCTATCTGCTTGGATTCAATGCCTCTGAAAATAACTATGTGCCGGCCATCATCAACAACGATGACAACAATGGTTTGCATGATGAGGATCGGCCCATGTATCCCACCGGTGGTTACTGGCTCTATATGACCAGTGCCGGTGAACTGGGAGGTTTGGGCAGCGGCGTTGCTGACTTTGCATCCCTGGATAATGTCAGTGCGGCTGCATCTACATCCGTGTTTCCCCAACTGCCGGAGGCATACTATGGAACCATCAGTATAAACAGTGTTACAGCCCCTGCAGGCACTGAGATTACTGCCATGATTAACGGCAATGAAAAGGGTCGTTTTGTCACTACTCAACCTAGTGTTTTCGGCGGCCCTGGCACCTTTGACACGAAGCTGATTGTTTCCGGCAGCGAATATGATGTAGGAGAAACGGTCACTTTTCTGATTAACGGTTTGCAAGCTGATCAGGAAGATAGCTATAATCCTGGTACCAACACGAACCTCGATTTGACAGTTTCTTCGGCTGTGTGTAGAGGCAATTTTGACGATGATCATGATGTTGACGATGCTGATCTGGCCCTTTTTGCTGCTGATTTCGGCAGAAGCAACTGTGACAGCGGCCTTGGCTGCACAGGCGACTTTATCGAAGATGGTGCTGTCATGGGAGATGGTGATGTCGATGGTATCGATCTGACAATATTTCTCGCAAACTTCGGTAGGACTGATTGTCTGTAGGGAGATAAGCAACTGAGCAGAGACCGGGGGGGGTATTGTTGAGGTATATCAATTATTTCATGTAACGATACGCACAATTCAGGGGATAGTTATTCTTAATCTTGGCATTGCGAAGATCTTCGCGTTGACAAATTGCTAAATGTTGACATGTTCATCGATAAGACCGGGGTTTTCAGATTTACGATCAATCTTAACTTTGCAGTCCAGCCAAAAAGTTGAGGTTGCCAGTGGATATCATTGTGAGTAATGATTATGGCTGTTATGTTTTCTCTTAACAATTTAATTTTACTCTGACCCCAAATACCCAAAATGGTTTACCCCAGGTAAAACTGAGGGTTAAAAAAACATAGTTAATTTGATATGAATTTTGAACCTATCGCTCAGCTCAGATTTTGAAACTCATACTTCTCGTCCCTATCATCCCGAACGAAATCCAGTGCCTTCCATAGTTTTGGTAGTGCTGTCGTCGAAGAGGCGGATGCTTTTTCTAATATTTAGAGTTTTTCGTATTTATAGCCGACACCGTAAATCGAATGGATCACTTCCAGTTCCGGTGCAGTGGCAGCGATCTTTTTACGTAGTTTCTTGATATGGCTGTCGATGGTTCGGTCACAAACAATCCGCTGATCACTGTAGAGGCGATCCATCAGCTGGTCGCGGGAATAAATCCGTCCCGGTTTTTGAGCCAAAATACTCAACAGCTTAAATTCAACCGCAGTCAAATCGAGTTTCTCCCCCTGCAGAATTGCCTGATAACTTTCCTCGTCAAGGGTCAGGAGTTGATGCTCCTCCTGTGACTGTGGGGAGCTGCGGCGCAAAACGGTTTTGACCCGCGCCACCACTTCACGGGGGCTGAACGGTTTGCAGATATAGTCGTCGGCTCCCAGTTCCAGCCCAAGCAAACGGTCGATCTCTTCGACCCGGGCAGAAATCATGATGATTGGCACATTGGAGAAGTTACGAATCTCTTTACAGATTTCCAGCCCATCTTTTCCGGGGAGCATCAAATCGAGCAGGATCAGGGCCGGGGAATTTTCTCTTACCCAGGGGGCCACCTCTAAGCCATCCGCCAACCATTCGGTTACAAACCCTGATTGCTGCAGATAATCGCGATGCAGTTCGGCCAGTCTTGGTTCATCCTCGACGATCAGAATTTTAGCTTCCATTTTTGCTTCCTCTGCCCTGTAACGGGAACTTGATGGTGATTTTGAGTCCACCCAGCGGTGAAGAACTCACCTCAACGTCTCCCTGATGGGCCTCAACGATGTTGCTGCAGATCGCCAATCCAAGTCCGGCACCGCCACGAGCACGATTTCGGGACGTTTCGACCCGATAGAGACGATCGAACAGTTTTACCTGCTGCTTTTCCAAGACCCCCGGCGCTGAATCTTCAAAATAGAAAAAGAGAGAATCTTTATCTGTCTGCACACGGATACTCAGTTGCCCTGGCGAATCGGTATAGCGAAGACTGTTTTCCAGCAGGTTGGTGAACAGCTGTTGCAGGCGGTCAGGATCGGCAAGCATCGATAACGCTAAATCTGTCGGTAATTCCGAGCGGAGACACAACTTCTTTTCGGCAAAGTGATGCTCAAACAGCTCGATACTGCCTCTTAAAATACCAACCGGGTCAACTGTGGTCTTTTTATAGTTGAGGGCACCAATATCGGACATGGAAAGCTCATAAAGATCGTTGACTAGCCGACCCAGATGTATAGTTTCAGCGTGCAGTGCGTCAAATATTTGCGGGCTCGGCTGACGGATTCCATCCTGCAACGCTTCAATGTCTCCACGCAGGACTGCCAGCGGTGTGCGCAGTTCGTGAGAAATATCAGCCACCCACTGCTGACGGGCTTGCTCGTTCTTATCTAGTGTCATTGCGAGAATGTTGAAATCCGTGGAGAGCTGACCCAGCTCGTCCTTGGTGGTCACCGGGATACGGGTTTTAAAGCGTCCGGCAATCAGTTTGCGGGTTCCTCTGGTCAGCTCTTTGATCGGTCGTAACAGGTGGATGGTCAGCGGAAAAGAGAGCAGCAGCGAGAGCGCCGCCATGGCGAGTGCAACTAACGCGAAAGATTCGGTCTGCTGTTCAACAAACAGCAGGTCACCGGCATCGGAAAGTTCCTTTGGCGGGACGATTGCCAGATAGCCGATAACCTTGTCCTGATAGCTGAACGGGCGGAGCTGGAGATTGCTTTTTTCACCAGGTAGTGCAAAGATCTCTTGTTTGTCAGCATCGTAAAAGGCGATTCTCGGCGCAAACCCATTCGGTCTCACCGTGGGAGGAGGAGGGGGCACGGGTCGAAAGTGCCCCTGCCTGTTTTGAGGATGGTGTTCCGACCGTTCCATTCTTCCTGCCACGCTGAGTATCTGATGCCAGAGAGGGTGGTTGCCCTTCAGAAACTGCCAGTCACCATGCTGGGCATAACCTCCTGTAAGGCGAACCGAGAGCTGATCTAGTTCCGCCAACTCCTGACTGTGGACATAATTGAGAAAACCGCGGTCGAAGCTCCACTGCATAAACAGGAACATCCCACTTGAAACCACGATGCTGGTCAGCAACAAGGTGAAGAAAAGTTTGTGTTTGATTTGTAGAGTCATCGAAAGTTCTCCGTTGATTGTTCCCTATATAATAACAATGATCGACAGATTATTGCCAACCTTTTCTGCTTCTGAAGCAACGCAACCAAACTAAAGCATGAATGTGGAAGAAATATGGAGGATGGTTAAATATTATAATAAACCCAAAGATCAACCGCGTCCAGGCAATCAGTTATTTTCCCTTTTCAAACTATATCCTTTTTTCTTCCTTATTTGCTCCTCATTCTTGCACTAGTTTAGACATAGTAACAATAACAGGCCGGATGACCAACAGGAATTTTTAAATGAAATATAGTGGTACTGAGACAAGCCGGTGACAAGGTCACCACAAACACGGGAAGATCGTCTCCATACAGGAGTCAGCCAAACCCCCATTTTTAGGAGGTCATCATGATCAATAGTGTAAGTATGAGCAGTACCATGTCGATGATGGGCACCAGTGGTATGCAACGACAACCGCCGCCACCCGACAAGGATGTCTTCAAGGTGGCGGACTCAGACAACGATGGACTGGTTTCCTCGGCTGAGCTCAAGACTCTGGTGGATGGAATTGAAGAAATCACCGGAAACAGTATTGATGTCGAAGAAGCCCTCAGCAGTTTTGATGCTGACGGGGATGGTTCCTTAAGTGGCGAGGAGCTGTTCGGTTTAATGTCCAGCCAAGGATTTAACCCTGCTGAAATGGTTAACAGTGAAGATGGGGAGTCCGGCATGAAGCCCCCGCCACCACCTCCACCTCCACCAACAGAAGTGACCTCGGCCTATGAGGCCAATGACGGGGAAGATAAGATTAGTCAATTGATCGCGCTTTTGCAGGAGCAAATCGATAGTGACGAGGAATATTTTTCACTTGAGATGACTGCATAAATAGCAGGCTTTTACCCTCAGCACAGACGTGAAATAACCTGACGACTTATGGCCCCAATCGATCTTTCTCCCAGCCTGAATCCGTACACCTGAATTTTAACTCAGGTGTGCGGGTTCAGGTTTTTTCACGTTTTGCAGGCCAGTTCCTCAGTTCTTATGATATTTCCACATTTCTTCCCTATTCGCTCCTTATTCCGGCGTTATTGTAGTTACTACAAACCAATAACGAACGACTACGAAAAGGAGAATCAAAATGAACAAGCAAAAACTGATCAAACTTGTCTTGATTTGGTGTTGTCTCTTTCTGCTACCGCTGAGCAGCATTGCCGCCAGCAAAGACAACCAAAGTCGCCCACCTCATGAACCCCCTCCCGAAGCGATAGCGGCATGTGAAGGCAAGAGCGTCGGCGAAAGTGTCGAATTTACCGGACGCTGGGGCGAATCCGTCGAAGCAACCTGTCAGGAGAAAGACGGTAAACTGGTTGCAGTTCCTGATAATATGCGGGGAGACGGCCCTCCTCCCCGCTAACGCTTGCATCAAATCTACAGTGCTACTGCCGCAACGGCAGTAGCACGTCTCCCTGAAAGGGCAAACCATGTTAGTGTTAGCTCAGCAAATAAATGAAAAGAAGACTGACACCAGTTACAAGGGGGTTGAACATGGCCATTAAGCAAATCAAGGGCTGTATCGGCTGCGGGATATGCGTGAAAACCTGTCCCACAGACGTTATTCGTTCTGATGTAAAAACCAACAAGGCATTTATTAAGTATCCGGCTGATTGCCAGATCTGTCACCTATGCAGAATGTACTGTCCAGTGGATGCCATAACCATTACGCCGGACAAGTCGATTCCGGTAGTCGTTTCATGGGGCTGAAAATGACTGAATACATCAAAAACAATGTCCAGTTGCAGATACTGGCAGCTTTTATCGGCATGCCCCTGCTAATCTGGGCCGCAGGTAATTTCCCGCAGCGCACCTGGTTGAAGGAATCACTGTCAGTACTTACAATACTGGCTTTCAGCCTTATGATCGGCCTGTTATATCTGACCCGGACTAACAAATCAGCAGCCAAGAGGACCAAATTAAACAAGCTGATAAATCTGCATAAAATAATTGGTTATTCAGCTATTCCCGTTTTACTGCTGCATCCGTTTTTGTTGGTGGTGCCCAGATTTTTTGAATCCGGCATTTTGCCCCTTGAAGCCTTCAGCATTATCGTAACCACCTTTACCAGCCGGGGGATCGTTCTTGGGCTCACCGCCTGGAGTCTGCTGCTGATACTTGGAGTCACCTCCCTCATCCGGAAAAAGCTGCCGATGACGTATCAAACCTGGCGAGTTATTCACGGATTTCTGGCCCTGTTGTGTATTTCCAGCGCAGTATTCCACGTGATCGATCTTGGCCGCCATGCAGATTTTGCTATGACATTTTTTATTGTTCTATTGTCTGCGGGCGGAGTTTGTCTACTGTTAAAGAACTCCTTATTTAAAAACTATAAAAAGGTGTGAAACTATGAACACTCAAGATAGTAGCAAGGGACTATCGCGCCGTAATTTTATGGCCTTCGCCGGCGGTGCTGCCGGGCTGGCAGCAATGGCGGCTATTGGTATCTCGGCAACAGAAAGTGAATACCAAGCGAATATTCCGGAAATCGATATCGAAAAAATGGTCTCTGAAGAAAATGAAACTGATATCCTGATTATTGGCAGCGGTATTGCCGGTCTGTTCGCCGCGGTGAAAGGTCATGACGCTGGAGCCAAGGTGCTAATGGTTTCCAAAGGGCGGCTTGGATCCTCGGGACAAACCCCTTTCGCCAAGGGGATCTTTGCCTACGATCCGGCCAAAGAGAAGTTGAGTTTGGATGAGTTTGTCGATACCGTTTCCCGTTCAGCGTTGGGCACCAATAATCCGGTCTTTACCCGACAGATGGCCGAGCACTCCCTCGCCCGAGTCAAGGAGCTGAAGGAGTGGGGTTTCTTTGATTCGCCGCTCTATTTCAATTCTTTCAACAAGCCGATCGAAGAACGCAATATCTCAGTCATTGAAAGAGTTATGATCACCCATCTGATTAAAGAAAATGGCAAGATTGCCGGGGCCGCCGGGTTCAGTATCGATGAAGCCAAGGTCCATATCTTTAAAGCAAAGAGTGTTATCCTCTGTTCCGGGGCCGGCGGCTTTAAGCCGAACGGTTTCCCAATCTGCGACCTCACCCACGACGGCACGGTCATGGCCTATAAAATCGGCGCCAAGGTGACCGGCAAGGAGTGGAACGACGGCCATTCGGGGTCAGCGACCAACCCCGCGGCCTGCTATGACGGCTGGCATGGGATGTTTGATCGCAAGCCGGGGCTGACATCCGTTGAAGTTCATCATGATCTCGGCGTGGAGCAGTGCTACCAGGCCTATATGGCGGGCAATCCGCTTGCTGGCGGCCCTCCCGGACAAAACGGCGGAAAGCAGGTCGCCGGCGGCCCCGTCCGTCCGGCTGGATTTGCCGATAAGGGCCGTCGTCCCGGTCCGCCTCCCGGCGGCGGTCCCGATTCCGGGGGCGCACCACCTCCGGGTATGAGTGGCGGCAGCTCGGTAGGTGGCTCTTCTTCCGGCATGTCGATTCATAAATCGGAAGGACTGGTCCCGATCAACGACAAGGGCGCATCAAACATTCCCGGGCTTTACGCCGCCGGCGATGCGCTGGGGTCCTATATGGCAGGAGCGATTTACACCCAAGTCGGCTCTTCGCTGGCCGGCTCGGCCGTTCAGGGTGCGATCGTCGCCGAGGCAGCCGCTGAGTTTTGTAGGGGGATGCTGCTTCCGACGATCTCCAAGGTCAGAATCAAGGCTATCGAGGAGGAGATCCTGGCACCGATAAAAAGAAAGAAGGGTTATAGTCCCGCCTGGGTGACCCAGACCTTGCAGGGAATCATGTTTCCCAACTTTGTCCTCTATATCAAAAAAGAGAGTCTCCTGAAGGCGGCCCTGGCATATGTCGAAGAATTGCGAGATCATCACTTGCCGATGCTGCGGGCCGCAGATCTGCATGAGTTGAGGTTAGCTCACGAAACGGCCAATATGATTATTAATGCCGAGATGAAGCTTAAGGCATCGCTACTGCGTAAAGAGAGTCGATGTAGCCATTTCCGGCTCGACTATCCTGAGTTGGACAGCAAAAACTGGAATGCCTGGATCAATATTTACAGGGGGAGTAATGGTGAAATGAAGCTCGTAAAACAGGCTTTTGACAGCTGGCCGGCCTAAGTGAAATTAATTGCTATCTCAAAAATATATATAGGGTATCCTGAAAATTATCAGTGCTGTTCCCGTGGGAATGATAACTGTGCCGGGATGGACCAGGTCTTAATAAACTAATGTAAGTCAAAACTAACAAGGAGGTTTTATGATGATTGATTCAATTGGTGGAAATAGTCAAGGTACTGGAATGATGAGACCACCTCAATTCCAGACGTTTACCGAAGATCAGAAATCTCAGGTTGCATCGATTTTATCTGAGTATGATTCTGCATCCCTGACGGCGGAAGACGCCAGTTCAATTAACGAGTCTTTCAAAGAAGCCGGATTTAATGGAGGCTTTGGGTTGTATCAGGCAATTAAAGAAGCTGGCTTTGACGGTGATACGATTCGGGAATTAGACCCTGCCTCTCAGGTGAAAGGCCCACCGCCACCACCACCGCCATCTGGCGGAGGCGCTACCGGGTTGAATGAGGAAGCTCTTGCTGAACTGCAGAGCATTCTTGAGCAATACGATCTTGAAAATCTTTCGTCGGAAGATGAAAATGAGCTTCTTAGCGCTCTCGATGAATCAGGGCTTCTGATGTCGGGCTTACTGTTCAATACCTCGGCCTGATTTTAAAATTTATTTCCAATATACGAGCATTATTGATTGGAGGAAAAAAAATGAAACCATTGGCAAAAATAATCAGCATCTTTTTGTTCTGCATGGTAGTTGCTGTGAATGTTCAGGCGGCGGAAGAACTTTTTTATCCACATGTGGCCACCACGGGAGGGTGGAAGACTGAAATTTGTATCATTAACGATTCGTCCGAGCAGGCCCTTACCGGCACGCTGAAAGGCTATAATGACGAAGGTGTCTCTGTAACCAGTGATATTCCTGTAAACCTCGCGGCCTTTGGCAGAAGGCAGATTGTGGTAAACGATGAGTATACGGGTTCCGATGACATCAGTTACATGATTTTTCAAATAACATCCGGCAGCGCAACCGGGTATATGAAGTTCTGGATCGACGGCAATTATCGCGCGGCTGTGCCTGCGGTTTCGAGTATCAACTCGGGCGACATTTACATTCCGCATATTGCCTCGGGTAATGGGTGGTGGACCGGCGTCAGCCTGCTGAACACCACGTCATCGAACAAGGAGCTGAGTATCAGGTTCAATGACGGAACAGTATTGACACACAACATTGGGGCGTCCGAACACCATACATTCACCATAAGCAGCCTGTTTGGCGGAAATACCCCCGACGGAGTCGAATCCGCCGTGATCGAAAACGGGGTCGGCGTGATCGGGCTTGAGCTTTTCGGCAGTTCCGGGACCGGCAAATATCTCAGCGGAATTCGCCTGGGGAATGAAACCGTTACCTCCCTTTATTATCCCCACGTGGACACCAGCGGGACTTGGTGGACCGGAATCGTGGCTTATAATCCATCCGCTTCCCAGGTAGAATTGACGGTAACACCTTATCAAGCGGACGGCACAGCCCTGACCACCCAGATTTTGACCATCGCCGGCCACAGTAAATACATAGCTGTCATGGCAGATCTAAATTTACCTTCTCAAACCGCATGGTTAGCCATCGAAGCCACCCAACCGGTGAGTGGTTTCGAGTTGTTCGGCAAAACCGACGGCAGCCAGATGGTCGGATACGCCGTCGTCAATTTAGCATCAACCCAGGGACTTTTCCCGAAAGTTGAGCAAAACGGCTGGACCGGAATTTCATTTGTCAATCTTTCAGACGGAGGGACAACGGTTGCGCTTTCCGCCTATGACGATGAAGGCAAGCTCCAGGGCAGCACCAATATACAGTTAAGTTCTCATGAAAAACGGGTTGACGTTGCTGAGTCTTTTTTTACAACCAATATCGATGGCGCAACATACATCCGGTATTCCTCCGACGAGAAGGTGGTAGGCTTCCAGATTAACGGTGCCAATGATCCTTTTCTGGCGGATGCCCTGGAAGCGCTCCCCGCTTACGGTTCTTCATCAACAATAACTGATGCGGATTTCGAGGCCACCGATTGGACCGAGGCTACTCACAGCAAAGATGCCGACCCAAATTTAAATGAGGTATTCGACGACACAGTGGTCAAGCGTTTTGATTTCGTCGTCACAGTGGATCGCTGGCAGAGTATGTTGGATGATATGACCGTGACATATGGCGAATTTGGTCGCCCCTCAGGGCCGGAATTACTTGATACTGACGAAGACCCGATTTTTGTTCCAGCAGATGTATATTACAACGGAACCCAGTGGTACCGGGTCGGCATTCGCTTTAAGGGAAACTCTAGTCTGCAAAGCAGCTGGAACCGAGGGATACTGAAGCTTCCTTTCAAACTCGATTTTGATGAGTTTGAAGATGACTACCCGCAAATCAAAAATCAGCGCTTCTACGGGTTCAAAAAATTCAGCCTTAAAAACAATTACGATGACCAGTCTCAACTGCGTGAGAAAGTTGCAGCGGACGTCTTCGCCAAAGCAGGTTTAGCGGTGTCACATACGGCTTTCTACACGCTGTACGTTGATCACGGCAATGGTCCTGAGTACTTCGGGCTCTACACTTTGGTGGAGGAAGTCGACGGTACAGTACTCGACACACAATTTGCCAGTGATGATGGCAACCTCTACAAACCTGAGGAGGGTGGGGCGAATTTTGTTGAAGGAACATTCGATGAAGAATACTTCGAGAAAAAAACCAATGAGGACGAGGAAGACTGGTCCGATATTCTGGCCCTGTTTGCTGCATTACATGATGACGAATCTGTCAGCACCAATCCTGCAACCTGGAGAGCAAACCTGGAATCGGTCTTTGATGTCGATGGTTTCTTAAAGTATCTGGCCGTCAATGGCATCATCCAAAATTGGGATACGTACGGCAAAATGCCGCACAATTATTACTTATACAACGACCCCGATACGGAAAAGCTCACCTGGATCCCGTGGGACAACAATGAAGCTTTCCAGGATGGCAAGCAAGGCGGCGCACTAGCGCTCGACTTTACAGATATTCAGGTAAACAGCTGGCCTCTAATTGAGAAACTCTATGCCGATGAAATTTACAAGGCACGATATGATGACTACCTCTTAGAAGTCATCGAATATGCCTTCGAGACCACCACCACTCAGGCTCTCTATGACACCTATTCGAATTTAGTCGAGCCCTATGCGACGACGGAGATAGCGGGGTATTCCTTCTTGAATAGAGCCAATGATTTTTACAGAGCCATCTCGGCATTAAAAGCTCATGCCAGCAGTCGTGCTACGGCAGTTGATACCTACTTGAGCAAACAGTAGTTTACTGCAGTAACACTATTGAAAGATATAGAAATAAATACCTTGCAAATCTCGACTAAAAACCACTAACCCACAGGAAAATGTAATGAAAATACTAAAGACCATAACCCTTATACTATTCAGTATAACTTTTGGCATTTCCACGGCAGGTGCTTCTACAAAAGAGGCAACAAACAGCTATCTTTATTTCCCTCATATAGCCTGCGTTGGTAACTGGCAGACCGGGATAGCCATTATAAATCCAGTTGAGGCATCCCAATTAACCGGAACCCTGAGAGCCTTCGATAATGATGGCACTGAAATTGACAATACTACCGTCAGTCTTGGTTCCGGGGCCAGAGTTGAGATGAACATTGCGGACACATTCAAAAGCCCTGCTTCCATCGCCTATCTTATCCTGGAACATGACTCTGCTAATGTATGCGGTTACGCAAAATTCTGGATTGAAGGCAGGTACAGGGCTGCTGTTCCGGCGGTCACTAACATTGATGATCAGGAAATGATCATTTCACATATCGCCTCTGACAGTATGTGGTGGACAGGTATTGGACTGTTAAATGCAGCCTCATCTGCTCGTGAACTGACCATCACCTTTAACACCGGCCAGACAAAGACAGTATCTCTTGCCGCCGGTGAGCATAAAGCATTTACAATAAAAAGTCTTTTTGAAAATCAGGCACTCCCTGATATTCACTTTGCAACCATTACAGGCGGAAACGATGTCGCAGGCCTGGAACTATTCAGCAAAAACGATACGTCCAGTAATGAATATCTGAGCGGGATAGCTCTAAACAATAATACTGCAGATACCATATTTTACCCTTATGCCACTTCTGATTCCGCCAGCTGGACAGCTATTGCCGCCTGCAATCCCTCGGGAAAGGATATCACGCTGACCATCACACCCTACACCAGCGCTGGCACAGCCCTGACCACAAAAACTGTCAGCCTCCAGGCCGGAAAGAGGTTTGCCGAGGCAGTCTCAAATCTTGGTCTGTCAGCTAAAACAGCCTGGCTGAGCATAGAGGGAACAGAAAAGATAACCGGGTTTGCCCTAATCGGCAGCAATGACGAGCAAAGACTCGGGGGGTGCACCACAACTGAAGCAGAGACAAAAAAGGGAGTTTTCGCTGATATCAAAAACAATGGTCTGACCACAATCTCTCTGGTCAATACCGGAACCAAGGCAGCAAGCGTAACACTGAACGCCTATTCCGATGACGCGACAATAATTTCCACCACAACCATAACTGTAAACGGACATGGAATGATCAAGGGTCATCCTGAAAATATTTTCAGCAATGACATCTCTGGGGCTTCATACATCGGATATTCTTCTGCTCAGAAACTGGTAGGAATGCAACTGACCACATCGTCCGACAATACGATGATGGACGGCCTTCCTTCCATGGGTACTATAACAGAATCAATTACCTATGCCCTTGTCGATACAGGCCAAGTCAATTGTTATGACGATGACGGAGAGACAATTACCTGCCCGGAACCAGGAGAAAACTTTTACGGCCAGGATGCCCAGTTTTCCGGCAATCAACCCAGTTACACCGACAATGGCGATGGCACAATAACCGACAATGTCACTGGTCTGATATGGCAGCAGGTGCCAGTGGACAACGGTTTCAGCTATCCGGAAGCAGTTGAGTATTGCGACTCACTGGAACTGGCCGGTTACGACGACTGGCGCATACCAAGCACAAAGGAACTGTTTACAATCAGTAATTTTGCCCAGGGATGGCCCTATCTGGACACTGATTATTTCAGCCTGGCAGGTTCCTCAGTCAGCAAGGACGAACAGTACTGGACAGAAAAATATGTCGGAACAACCGTGGAAGGCAGGTCGGACGCAGCCTTTGGAATCAACCATGGCACCGGACATATCAAGGCATACCCGGCATCTGTTTCCGGTCCCAGGGGCAATTATGTGCGGGCCGTGCGCGGAAACAGCTACGGAGTTAACAATTTTGAGAATAATGGCGACGGCACTGTTACCGACCAGGCCACCGGGCTCATGTGGCAGCAGGCAGACAGCGGCAGTGGTCTGGACTGGGAAGCCGCTCTAGCCTACGCCGCAAACTCTACTCTTGCCGGATACAGCGACTGGCATCTGCCCAATATCAAGGAACTTCAAAGTATAGTCGATTATACCCACTCCCCAAGTGCTGAAGATGAGGACAATCTCGGCCCTGCAATTGATACAGACTATTTTGAAATTACTCCTCTAACGTCCGGAACAACAGACTACACTCCCGATTATGGCTACTTCTGGTCAAGCACCAGTGCCTACTTTGGGGGAGACAGCCGGGAATATTACTACGCATGGTATGTAGCCTTTGGAACTGCAGTCAACAATGAAGGAGCCGACTTTCACGGAGCCGGTGCGATCCGTTTTGATACAAAGACCGAAAACGGCCCTCTGGCGGAAGGCGGCGAAAGATACTACAACTATGTTCGTCTGGTGCGTAAATGATATGGTATGTTAGACGATGTGATTGAAAATTAAAAAGTTCACGAGATTGTAACTCAATTTCTGAATTAAAACTCTCTGAAAACGGGTAAATGACCTGCCACTAACAAAATTGGTGGCAGGTCATTTACCCGTTTCTGTTTTAATGCAAAATTTTTTATTGCCACCAGGGAAGTTATTATCTGCGATAGGTTGTGGTTTTGAGATTTACGGTTTAGGTTAATAGCAAACAATGATATTGCTATTTCCTTTTTACCGCAAAGATATCAGAGGTTACAATATCTTCCAGTAGAGATTGGGGTTTTGCCTGCCGCGATAGCGGCTTCGTCCAACGATGCGTTCAACACCGACCCACGAGAACGTGTGATTTTTCGAAATTAACCCAAAAACTTAGTCACACTCCAAGTTGGTAACCCGTCCGTTGGCGGGCGGGTTAACTTGGTCGTTCGGCGATAAAACTTGTGGAATATAAATGCATTGGCTTTAAAGTTCTACTTTTGGATACCTCTAAAAATTGGATGATTACCGTAGAAAAGCATCTGTGCCTGGAAATCATTCTCCTCCTCCCCCCAACACCGTGTAAAATTGCACCTGATTGACAAATTTGACCAAGCGTAGTGAAATTAACCCTTGCTCTGCACCATACAAGCTTCGATGGGCATCCAGCACGCTGAGATAACTATCAATGCCTTTGTTGTAGCGCAAATCAGCAAGACGATAGGTTTCGGCAACGGCCTCGGTCAGAGATTTTTGAGCCGTTATCTGTTGGTCCACCGTACCTTGTACGGCCAGGGCGTCAGCGACTTCCCGGAAAGCGACCTGAATGGTTTTTTCATACTCGGTCAGAGCAATTTCCCGTTCCGCTTTACTAACCCTGTACGCAGCCCATATCCGAGCATCAAAAATCGGCATGGCGATCTGCGGAGTGAAGTTCCAAGTACCCAAACCGGAACCGAAAAGTCCGGAAAGTTCGTCGCTGGCCGTCCCGAACATGGTAGTCAAAGAGATGCGTGGGAAAAATGCAGCCCGGGCTGCACCAATATAAGCATAGGCACTTTTGAGTTGATGTTCCGCTGCCAGAATGTCAGGCCTGAGCAAAAGTGCTTCAGAAAGAAGCCCGGCGAAAATTTCTTTGGGGGGAATGACACTGGAGAGGTCTATCGGCAGGAGAATTTCAGATACCGATAAACCGGCCAGAAGGTTTAAAGCGTTACGATCCTGAGCTGTTTGTCGAGTGTAGAGAGCAACGTCTCTCCGTGCAATATCGACCTGAGTCTGGGCTCGGTGCAGATCCAATTCATTATTGATTCCGACTTCGAATTGTCGACGAATTAATTTGTAGCTCCCCTGCTGGTCCTTCAGAGTCGAACGGGACAGTTCCAGATTTTCCCGGTCGGCAGCCAGGGTCAGGTAAACTTTGGCGACCTCCGATATCAGAGCGATCTGAACACTGCGTCGAGCCTGATCCGTAGCCAGGTAAGCCTCCAAAGCTTGCTCCTTCAAACTTCGAATACGGCCAAAAAAATCAATCTCCCAGGAGGCGATGCCCAGATCAATACTGTATTGTTCAACGCTTCTGGAGGTGCCCGGGCTGATGAGATCGCTAGCCAGACGTTGCTTGCCTCCTGCTCCCGCAGCGTCAATCGCCGGAAAAAGTTCAGCCCGCTGTACGCCGTATAAAGCCCGGGCTCTTTCGACATTCAGAGCCGCAAGCCGGAGATCCCGGTTGGTGGCCAGGGCAAGCTCAATGATTTGCAGGAGATTGGGGTCGTTGAAAAACTCCTGTCGCTTCAGTTCTTTAACGGTTATTGCGGAGGCCAAAGTTTGCTGATCGTTGTAGGCCGCACCTTGTGGCCAGGACGTCGGAATCGGAGCCTGGGGCTGCAAATAGTCGGGAATCAGAGAACAGCCCCCCAGCAAAACCAAGGTTGTGCATAAAAACAGGATACGTTTTATCATATTATTTCACCTTCTGGGGAGCAGTGGCCGCAAGCAAAGAAGTTTGAACTTCCTTTTTTCGCTTACCTTTGAACATCCTCGATACCATGACAAAGAACAGGGGAATAAAAAGGAGGTCGATAAAAGTGGCGGAGAGCATACCTCCGCAAACAGCAGTGCCGATGGCATTCATGGCACCGGCCCCGGCACCAGTGGCGATGGCAAGTGGCAAAACCCCAAAAAAGAAAGCCAAGGAGGTCATCATAACGGGTCTAAATCTTGTCTTTACGGCACCAAGAGTCGCATCGATAAGGCTGTCGCCATGTCCCATCCGTT
>CAYWGC010000025.1:0-51006 GCA_964457755.1 uncultured Thermodesulfobacteriota bacterium
CTTTTACCCGTACCAACACATCCCCTTTTCTTACTTTCGGATCGGGAATCTCCCCTAACTCCATTTTCTTATTTCCTAAAAATATGACTCCGCGCATGACATACCTCCTTTTATCTTGGTTATAAAATACTTGTCTGTTGGCCTACCGGTCAAACCGACTATCATCGCCAAATCCAAACGATTTTATAGCAACGCTTTAATCACTCAACCATTAAAAAAGCATCTTTGGATTTGGATTGTTTGTTGGATTGGGGTCGGACCAAGCCAATTTATTGATATTTATAGATTAACGTTCCGAAAATAGGCGTTTTCAAGCCCTATATCGCCCTTTTTGCCCCCCAAATGAACATTATAGGGTACAAAGAGTTCCCGAAGTTGATAAGAATCTCCTGCTTCAATACTCTTTCTGCCTAAGGCCAATGCTCCCAGTATGGGTTTAACCCTATCAACAAAGCCTTTACTACCAACAGCAATACTCTTTGTCCACTTTTCATCTCTGGAATAATTTCCATTTTCTAAATAATCCTCTACCCAACTTTTGTGATAAGTTATCATCCTATCATAGGTTTCAAAACCGAGTAGTTTTCTGAGCCTTTCATAATCTATAAGAATATTTTTTCTTCTTGGTTTCTGAATTTCGTTGTACCCACAAAAAGGCCATTCTGTGGGATGTTCCACTACACCCGCACGCACCATATTGAGATCGACATACACAATACACGGTGAAAATTATCAAGAGATTTGCGGTGGCAATCTTACATCATATACATTGTTGAGATCGTGATTTCTACCCCACGATTTAGTACTACCTGAAGACCGCCCACGTTTCGCCTAGTTTTGGAGTATTGATACGAATGCGCAGGCCGGGGTTGTCACGATCATTATCTATGGCGCAAATATCACTTGGGCCCCCGCTCGTTTTAAAACCACTGAAAATTACTGTTTTGCCGTCCAAGGAGAAACTTAGGGGTAAAGTAGGATGCGGACGTATCCCAGCCGGCACCGTGTCAACCCAGTAGTAGTCGCTGCCATCAGTACGGATAAAGTCAATGCCTATAGTGTTATCGAAATCTCCGGCCACGGCAGCAACCCAGTTTCCGTCGGGACTGATAACGGCGGTAGAATTATGCAGAGCGAGGTTGGATATCTTTGCTAAATCGACTACTGTTCCTCCATTTGATGAAACAGTGGAAAGGATGACTTCACCTTCAAGTGAAGTATAATCAAACATTACCATATTTCCGGAATGACTTACATCAATCTTATCTATGTCACTATTCGATATAGCAAGTTCACGCTGATTTTCCCCAGAAGGATCGACTGCGTAGAGCCTATCTTTGTGATCATTGTAGACGGCCATATCACTGCCTTTGGAAAAGATCAGTACTTTGCCATCTCCTGATACATTCAGAGCTTCAACATTTATGTTGTCAAAACCCTGCCATTCAAATTCATCCTGGTTGACAATAATAGGAACGAAGTGGCCATCGGTTCCGTCGGCCATAATTGTATAGATGCCAGATCGAGAGTTTGGGCCGCCCTGATCAATAGTATGGTCGAAAAAAAGTCTGCCTGAATCTGTAATATCTACCATATTAGGTAGTGGATCTCTCCAAGAATCATCTGCACCGCAGGCAGCATAGATGTCGATTCGTTCACCTCTTCCCCAGTCCATGGTCGTGAAAATTTTGTCAGGATGAGCGTTTCTCCAGGCACTCAAGAGCACCCCATTAGGGGTCATAGCATATATATGATGGAAAACTTCGTCCGGGGCCGGGAATGGGACCGTAAATGCGCTGTTTTCAACCAAATTATACACAATCTCTGTACCAACGCCGCCAGAAGCGTCTCTTTGTAAATATGCCATCATGCCATCCCTCACAACCCCCACATCATAAGCGGTGATTACCCCCCACTTGATCAGAAGAGTTTCGTACCATGCATCAAGAGACCATACAACAGCACCAATCAAAGACTGCAATTTGTCCGCAGCTTCCATCGCGATGGCACCATAAAATGTAGGAACCAACGCCGCTTGGATGGCACATTCCACCACATCGGATACCAGTCCATCTACAGTGGCATTTTTAAGATTCCATACAGCATTTTTGTCGCCTGAAAGCAAAGCCGTAAACATAAGCTGAAGATTTCGACAAATTCCATTTATAAAAACTTTTGAGCAAGTAGTTGGTATGAACAGGGCTGTTACCTGTCTTGTTCCCTCAAGTATGAAATACGCCATGTCAAGACTGTTTAGTGAGGCTACAAGATTGCTGTCCAGATCAATAGCTAACTGTTGATCTGTATTAAAGATTCTTTTTCTGGCTGACTCTGACAGGCGCATAAAGGCTCCGAAAGTTTCTATCTTATCAAAAGCTTGTATGTCATTTCGTGTTTCCCCACTTATTCCATTATACAAATCTTCTATAAAGTCTATCCCTTCAAATAGTTCAGTGGGGATGAAGCCGGCTCGTGGAAGCAGCAAATACCTGTGTTTGGGATCCTCTCCTGTTTTTACCAGGGCAAAACGTCTTCTGGTATTAGTTGCCTTAACCAAACCATCGTCAGTTATCAGAGTAATATCTACTCCCGTTTTAAGGCTACACCGCTCACCGGTTCCAAGAAATGTTGTGGTTCTAAAAGAACTCCTTATGGCCTCTCTTTTAATTTCATTAATTTCGTTGGTTGATAACCCGGTCATAAAATATGCAACTGCCAGTTTGGAGTTGTCTTCCGACAATTCCACCTGGCCCATAGCCGGATGGTAAAAAAATATTTTTCCGTTTTTCTTTATAGTTGTTAATTCATCTTTGGATACGGGAGCGGAGTTGTCATATATTTGACCTCCCGACAAAATCATTGCATTAGGAACGACAAGAGTCCCGTTGAAAAACCCGGCACTGCCGTCGGGGACGTTTAGTGAGGGATCAGGAGCGGAAAAGGAGGTGTCCCATAAATAATATGCGTCAAAAGAACCTGCCGGAGTCAGCATGAAATTGAAATTGTAGGTGCCGCCGGGGAGCAGAGAGACGGGGAAATCTCCGAAAGGCTTCTCATCGATATTTCCTGTGGATGCTTGCTTCCATTTGACGAGTCCGGATTGGGAGAGCGGGTGAAAAATTCCATCCTGACCCAACATAAAAAATTCATTCGGGTCAAGAGCCGGAGCCTGCAGGGCAAGATAAGCGTCGTAGTAGCCAGATGGTTTCTCGAGTTTTATTTCTATGGCAACATTATCTCCATCTTCGGCGATATCACCCACTCCCACCGGTTTACATAAGGACGCTACAATATCAGTTTTGGCTGTGACAACTGGTTGGTAGGTGGGAAAGCTTGTTTTGTTTGTCGGTAGGGGCAGAATTTTCTCTGCCGGCAATACTGTATTTTTAACTTCAAGGTTGAATGTCAACTTGTCTTGGTTTGTATCATACCGTAAATATTGAGCTGTATTGCAGTAGACTCCACCTTTAGAAGCTGATTCTCCATAAGAGTAAAGCTCAACTTTTATATAGATGTCTTTTCCTCCGATAAACGCCTGTGGTAAAGAACCTGAAAAATTGCCGGCGCTCCAGCCACCGTATTCTGGCGGTGCGGCTTCAGCCAGTTTTATCCAATTATGCCCATCGGTTGCGGCGTAGACAAAACTATGGCCCTGGCTATAAGTCCAGTGAAATGTAGAGGTGGTGATTGATAGGGTAGCTTCGGTTATCGGTTCCGCAAAAGAAAAATGATAAACAATAACTCCCGGAGACGATGTTTCCAGCATCGTCCCTCCAAAAGTGGGACAGAGATAGGTAAAGTTGTCTTCAGTCCGGCTTGAAATATTTGTTTTGCTCTCAATGTATCTAGTTGCAGAACTATCATTAGGATTCCTGATTGAGTATGAGAAATCAGTTGAACAAAAGCCAATAGTTGCTGCAAATATCAGCCATATCATCGTAACTAGACGAACTATTTTTAAGTTGTTGCTTTTGTTCATTAGAGGCTTCTTTATAGGTTATTCATAATCTATTAATAAAAATAGGCGTCTTCCCATCTCTTGAACAATCTAACCGCGCTACAAAGCCTTGGAACCATCGAGTTTGGAACTATCCCCAGAACCGTTGAGAAAGAAACCGACCACGCCCTGGTCAGAGGTAAAACTGACGTAAGAGGCTCTACTTATCGATTGGGGAGAAAAAATATTTTCAGCCATGTCCACAACCTTTACTCCTGGGCCTACATCCATAACTACCTCAGCTTTTACCCCACCCGCATCACTATAAGCTTTCAACGTAATCTGGGCTCCAACCGAGGCTGTGTTGACAAAAGCTATTCCGGTCCAACCTTCATGGTCTATCTTTGTAAACAGACCTGAGGTTTGCGGAGTGGCAGCCATAATCGAAGCTCTGAGCCCCCCCTTGTAGAATTTGGAGTAGCCCTTCAGGCCGTAGAGGTCAGACGTAAACAGCATATATTCAATGTTGCCATATTGTGCAAATGTTGCTCCGACCTCTACCTGGTAACGGCCATGTGCGTTAATTGTTTGAGACACCGGACTGCCAAGCTGCTTACCATCCATATCGTAGAACATGAAATTTCCGGTTACTGTTTTTGCAGTTGGATTTAAAACTGCAACTTCAGTCTCCCAACCATCAGCAATCGCGATATGGGAAAAGCATATTTTAGTCTGGGAAAAAAGATCTGAAAAAGCATCACCAGCCATCACCGGAGAGGTTGTAAGAACCAATACCGCAACCACAAAAACAAACAACGCACTCAAATGTTTCATTCCACCCTCCTGAAAAGGCTAAAATTGCAAATTACTCAAAAATTCATTCTTAAATTTACATTTGGTACGATCATTTAAAAGGTGATTCAGTTATGCGTGAAAGGTCCTGTAATGAAATTATCTTCATACGCAAAACAACTTCACCTTGAATAAGCAAGTTATCTGGCAAAAAATCTACTGGCAATTTAAACATTCTATCAGTCAGTATAGTTAAGGTGTATCGTAAAATATGGATATTCATTCTACTAACTATTCACAAAAAAAGACAGCTGGGCTGTTCTTTATAAAGAGGCAACCCGGCTGTCTTTTAGATTTTGGAGACAAGACCCGTGGCTTTCCGACCCCGTCTTTCGGCGGGAGTGGCTTTTACAATAAGTGTCTATCTGATGTAAATAATATTCGACATTCAAAAGGAAGTCAATATGAAGAGGTAAATATTACCACTGCCAATTTCAACCAACCGACCATTCAACCAACTTAAGATATATCGTAAATCTTAGAACCTCAACCTTCGCAGATAAGGTTAATTTGGGAGGAGTTGATTGTAAATTAGATTTTGCCGCTGGCAATCTCAAACCATCCTAAACCCAAAACCTATAGCTTATCAACCTGATTGTTGCCTAGACGCATGGGTTCGCAGATACCTATCTTTAGGCCTCCTATCATTACAAGGATAAGAGACAATGATAATCGAAAATGCAGTTAAACTCAAAGAACTCAACCAATGGTATGGTGACACAGATGGAGAAAAACGAGGAAAACTTGGTTATCCTATTTTCCTTTCGGTATGTCATATCATGAAGTTCAACGAAGACGGCGTCGCCAATGTATAGACCATCTATAGTGTCATCTTTGTTGTCAATTCTAACTATTTCAGCTTCTATGTTATTGGGTGGGGTGATTTCAGAAAGGCGCATTTTAATTACTGCACCCATGACGGAGGCTTTAACCATCATACCTATCTCAAGATGGTCAAGTGAGACTTTATCTATCGATGTGTCGGGGGTAAGACGTGGTAGTTGCTCTTCAAGCTGTAGCTCGTTCCATTTCGGATATTTTACGCTTTTCATCATGATATGTTTTCCCTCAACAGCAATAGCTAAGTTAAAACCAATGGGGTGAGGTGGAACATGGAACCGATGGGGCAGCTCCACTGGCCATATCATCTACAACAAAAAACGCTCCTGGCAACCTCAACCTTCCTGCAAGGTTAGCAACTCAAACTTTCATCGCATATCCCACTAATCACAAACCTCGTTTTAAATCAACATCTATTTTGCGATTTAAACCTAAAAACAACCAACTAAATGAGTGCGATATCCCGTGAATATCCACTGACAATCTAAATATTTCTGTCAAACAGTGATCTTAAGATATATCGTAAATACCACCCTCGGCCTATCGCTCTATATACGTAACAAAAGAGAGACCTTACCACTGCCAATACTTGCCTCCATGCCAACAGACGACCAATATCTTTTCTGAAGCAATTTTATAATCCATAAGACCCTCTTCATTCGAATATATCAAAGTGCTTAAAAATTAATAATCAGGGTGTATTCACCTTTTACAAGTTTCACGTTAACTTCCCAATCAATTTTTTCAATTAATTTCAGCATTTTTTTGTTATTTGATAAAATATATAATTTAAAGCCCTTTAGATTTCTTTTTTTAGCCTGTCGCATTAACATTGTTAAAAGATATGTAGCAACACCTAATTTTTGGTATTTTTCGTCCACAACTATAGCTATTTCAGGATGGGTTTCCTGTACGTCAAAGCTTGCAAATCTGGCTTCGGCAATCAACGTTCCATTTTCAATTTCTGCCACAATAGACAGACTCTTTTTATAGTCAATATTAACGTATTCTTGCATTTTAGCATGAGGCCAAGTTTTTCTCAGGGAAAAATATCGATAATAAACGGCTTCATCAGAAAAACGGTAAAAAAGCCTTCGCATATTTTCTTCATCAGAAGGTTTAATTGCCCTGAAAGAAACTTCCAGACCATTGTTAAATTTATGTTTTGCCTTTATTTCTGACGGATATAAATTTGCACTTTCTTTAATGTAAATTTGATCTGGGTATAGAATTCTTTTTTTTCTGGCCTCTTCAACTAATTTCGGACGATCATCAGGATGGGCAATATCAATAAGACCCTGTGCCCGTTCACGGACAGTTCGACCCCTTACGCTGGTTATGCCATATTCTGTTACAATCATGCTGACTGATTCCCATAAGCTGAATTGATTAGGATATTGAACAGCAGACAGCACAATATTTGATTTATTTTGAAGATTACGACTTGGTAATGCGAATATCGCTAAGCCGCCTTCAGAAAGTAATGCACCATTGAAAAAGTCAATAACTTCGCTAGGCCCTGATCCGACATTGCCTCGACCTGTATAAAGTGCGATTCTGCCATATAAATCAACTTTACGAGCCGAGAACACGGCTACATATTTGGGATTACTACTAATAAGTACAGGGTTGAAAACCCGGTCTATGGATTGGAATTCAACCATCGGATTATTATCAAGCCAGGCCATAAGTGCGGGGGTGCCTATGGCATAGGATGTTAAAGATTTACCCTGATAATTCTTCTTATATTTATTTGTGACAGCCCCACTTTTAACAAGATCCATCAGGCTGTCAAAAAAAAATGGTGTATGGATACCCAAATCTTTTTTATGCATAAGATGCTTCGCCAGGGCTTCGTAAAGCGGGCCGATTGAATAACCGATGCAACTTCGATCTTCAATCATTGAACTCACATTTTCAGCTATTTTATCATAGACATGGTCAACTTCCCATCTGTCGAAATAAATTGGCGGCTCCTCAGCTTCGACAAGCATATCAAAATCAGAAATATTAACAAAAGTATCCCCAAATGTTCGAGGTATCCATTGATTAATCTCACCCACCACGAATGATGCCTGTTGCATTGCCAAACGAGCCACATCCACACTTACGCCCAGACTGCAAAAACCAGCTTCATTCGGAGGGGTAATTTGAACAAATACAGTATCAATATTTATTTGTTTTGATCTGAAAAGTTCAGGAATTTGATTGTACCTGCTGGGAATAAAGTCTGCCAATCCTTTACTGATAGCTTCATCAGCATCCCATCCCGAGAAAAAGGTTTTAAGGCGGTATAGCGAAGAATGATTTTCTTTCATAGATATGGCATTTCCAAGACTGACCAATTGAAATACTTCTAAATCCAAATTAGAATCTTTGGATTGTTTAAGATTTTTAAATAATGTCAAGGGTTCTGAAACACCTGTTCCTATAAAAATAGTCATACCCGGAGTTATCTTTTCAATAACTTTGTCAGGCTTGACAAGCTTTTCTTTCCATTTGATATTATTTACTGTTTCCATAATTGTTAATGATCACCTAAAAAAGCCATTCAGTGAAATTTTAGTAAGCTAATTCATTTTCAGCAGTTTTTCAACCAACGATCTTTGCAACCACTCAAACACCAGGTTTTATATCGTTCTAACTTGCCAACCAAGCTTCGGCTTCTTCTTTTTGATCCCTATTAAAAACCTCAATTTCGAGACCTGGGAATGGGCCCCCAAAATTGCTCGTCGGAAAAACCGACTTCTGCTGGAGCGGGTTCTTCCAGGTTTGAAATATTAAGCTGCCAATCTAAATCTTCCTGCCAAATGTCAAACTTAACCTTTATCGTAAATCGTCTCGAAATCCGCAATCTAATCGGTCGTCCAAACTTTTTTCACGACCAGTTTCAGCGAATATTCATGCCTCTACCACGAAGGTAGTCTTTGACATCGCCGACCCCTATAATCCCGAAGTGAAACACTGACGCAGCCAGCAAAATGGAGGCGCCCGCTTGGACAGCATCAAAAAAATGTTCCAGTTTCCCGGCTCCGCCGGAGGCCACTACATCAGCAGAAACCGCTTCCCTGATAGCCTTAATTATCGGCAGATCATAGCCTGTCTGGACACCGTCCCCCGCCTTGCTGGTAGGAAGGATGACCGGAATCCCATAACCGTCAACCTGTTTTGCCCATTCAATGGCATCAAAGCCGGTCGCTGTCCGTCCGCCGTCAATATAGACTTCATAACCTGAAGGTAATACCGCATTCCGATCTACATCGATGGCAACCGTTACTTTGTCGGCACCAAAAGTCTTCACCATTTCCGCGATCACTTCAGGTTTCCGAAAAGCGGCACTGCTGGTAGACACTTTGTCAGCTCCGGCACTCAGCACCGCTTCCGCCGATTTTACATCAGCAATGCCTCCACCGACGGTAAATGGAACCGTGGTAACCGCAGAAACTCGTTTGACCACATCAAGCATGGTGGATCTGCCTTCCACAGTAGCAGTGATATCCAGCAAGGCAAGTTCATCAGCTCCAGCCTCGCAATAAGCTTTGGCGCACTCTTCCGGATTGCCGGCATCTTTAATATCAACGAAATGAACACCTTTGACAACACGACCGTTCTGCATATCGAGACATGGCATAATCTTAATCTGTTGTTGCATTTTTTAGTCTCCTTTAGGTCCTCAAACCTTCCCATAGGACAATCTATTTGAAATTCATCGTAACAAACCCACTACCAACCCGAAGAAATACTGTCAATGCTTTTCACCACAGCTCTTAATAGTTTTATTATCAGCAACCATAAACCATTCCACTAAAGCGCAGGTTCACTATAATGGAGCCACCCAAAATTCACCTTAAAGAGCCACTTACCTTCTATTCCAGCTCCCATCAAAAAACTGGTGATATTAACTATCTATTACTTGTTTATGAATAAAGAATTTGTATCTATAATTGGCAACGATGGTTATTATAATCAGAGAGTGTTTCAGGGTGACTGAGAATATGCGGTCAAATATGAGGTTAGAATGCCTATTGGATAAATTGGAGTAGCAATTGATAATGCGAGGGCAAAAATTATAAGCGTTTACAAATATACGGCAAAACCAAACAATTCATATTTTTTCCGCTGGAGTTGCGCCTTTGGGGATGAGGTGGTCGAACAAGTGGAAGAGAGTATCGCATTAAAAGAACTGGAAGGGTTAAAAAAATTCGAATCTATTCAATAACATGAGAGATCAATATAAAAATTCAGCAAAGTGGTATGACAGAATTATAGAGCCGTTAATAAGTGGTTTAAAGGCAACCGGTTTGGAAATATACCCTGTCAATGAAGACATGGCCGTTTTAGATATCGGATGCGGAACAGGCTCATTTCTCACTTGTTATAAAAAGTATACAAGTAAAATTTTCGGGATTGATTTATCACCTTCCATGATCAATATTGCGAGCAAAAAACTAGGAGAAGAGGCAAATCTCAGTATTGGCAGTGCGACAAATATGGATTTCAAGAACGATCAATTTGACCTTATTACTTGTTCTTTAATCTTACACGAAGTCCCACAAAAAGTAAGATTGGATATTCTTAAAGAAGCAAAACGAGTATTACGAAATGAGGGCCGAATTCTGTTGATTGATTATCATCCGGGGCCAATTAACAAAGCAAAGGGATTGTATTCTAAATTAATAATAAATCTTATTGAATTTCTTGCTGGAAGAGAACATTACACTAATTATTGTCATTTTATTAAGAATGGTGGACTACCATCTTTAATTGACCTACTAGAATTGAAAGTTGAAAACCAAAAGATCTTAAGTGGCGGAAATTTCGGGATATTTATTTTAAGTAAGTAATCGCTGGAGACCTCCAACAAGTCACTAAAGGTCTCCAGCTTGACACTTTTCGGAAAGTTTGGCGCATCGGCCACCTAGAAATTTACCTAATCGCACCCAACAACAACAACAGTCCAATCCCTCCCACTATCAAAACCAGAGTACAGGTTCCCGTTGTTTCGATTATACCGACGAGCCTGCTTTACATGTTTGGCTCGAAAGTTTATGATCCGAAGACTCCTGAAAAAATATAAATACCCCCCGGATAAACGCGATGATGCCACTGAGTTGGTCTTGCGACAGGCAGAAAAACTTTCAGCCGCTTAGGCGGTATAAAACTTACTACTTGGTTTCAATTCAAGATTCACAAAAAGTAGACATCATTACCTCATGTAAAAAATTGATCTTTTTCGCACATGACTTCAATTAATCATTATCAGATAGAGTCGCAATATCCAGACTGGATTACTCCTATATGAGTCATATATCATGTTACTTTTTCAACCTCTTTCACTACCCAGTGATATTGACCACAAATTTCCTGTAAGTGTCAGTTGTAGTCCCCTGTATGGTTAACTTAAACTCAGTATTGCTTACTACTCCCTGCATAGTTGTGTTTACTGCAATTGGAAAAGGCTTAATTGTTTTAAGACCAGCCATATCCTCCCAAGCCCATAACAAATTTGCCGCACTAGCCTCTGCCGTATGTGTATCTACAAGAGTGCCACTAAATTTATCTCCAACGAAAGTTAAATTCCAATATTGCAACAGCAAATCTTGAAAACTGTTAACCGTTAAAAGTGTTGCTGACTTAATATCTATGTGTCCTTCTTTTACAGTAGAAGAATCTCGATTGGGATAAATAGAAATATTAATCGGGTTAGACTCACTAATAGCTCCAATTTTTAAAGGAGCCTTCGTGAAAATATAAACGCTGTAATGATATTGCTTTTCTTCAACAAAAACATCCCGACCCGAAAAAGGATCATATCTATAATATTGAATTGTCATATTAGCACTACCGGAGAAACTTCTTTTTGATATTATCTTCTCTTGTCCAAAGTTACCCTGACTGGAAGACGGATTATCCTTTTCATATTGAATTACCGAGTTCGCGGTATCGAGAAAATTTCCGTTAGATTTTGTTTCCTTCCCTCCACCTCCGCATGTCATTAGAAATATAACGAGCAAAACAGTTATTTTTGACAAGCGAACAACTATTTGGTTATTTTTAAATCCCATGGTTTTGTTATCCCCCAAGTAGTTGTGCCAACTCAAATTGAACATAATACCGCTACATCAACTTCTCTGGACTCGAATAAACCTCCAAATCCAACAGGGAGGAACATCGTATGTCCACAAGTCTGCTTTACCATGGATTCGATATTAGGGGCTACCATTATGTCAAAACTGAATATGTTGGGGGATCTTTCATATTCACCATTAAACGAAATCGACACAATCTGAGATGCCTCAATTGTAACTCCAAACTAATTACACTCAGAGGCTGACAATATAACAGAATTTATTCTCCTTGATTTTTCTTTACGAATCATAATATATTGTGCCAATATTTATTCCCGGATGTTCTAAAAAACCGAAGCTAATCAATGGCTTCGGTTTTTTTATATCTATTTCATTACTCAGCATATTAAAATGGGCACAAAACGCATCCCTGCAGAAAGTTCTGTAAACTCGAAAAGAAGCTGATAAAAAACGGTAAAATACCATGAAAATCCTTCACACCTCAGACTGGCATCTGGGCCGCTCTCTCTATGGCCGGAAACGTTATGATGAGTTTGCAGCATTTCTTAACTGGCTTGCAGATTTGATTGTCAGCGAAAACATTGATGCCTTGCTGGTGGCCGGGGATATTTTTGATAACGGCACTCCGAGCAACCGCGCCCAGGAACTCTATTATGGCTTTCTCGGCCGGGTTTCAAGGTCATGTTGCCGGCATATCGTGGTAATTGCGGGCAACCATGATTCGCCCTCTTTTTTGAACGCCCCGAAGGGACTTTTGCGAGCTTTAAATGTTTTTGTGATTGGTTCAACCAGTGATAACCTGGAAACTGAGGTCATCACTCTTTGCAGCCCGAGCAATATCCCCGAAGCTATCGTCTGCGCGGTCCCTTACTTAAGGGATCGTGACATCCGTAATGTAGAAGCTGGAGAAACGGTTGCCGATAAGAATTTAAAGTTGGTTGAAGGTATGCAGAAACACTATGCCGAGGTCTGCAGGATTGCAGAAAAGAGACAGGAAGAATATGGCGATATCCCGATCATCGGCATGGGGCACCTCTTTACAACCGGCGGCAAGACGATTGACGGCGATGGGGTCAGGGAGCTTTACGTTGGCTCATTGGCCCATGTCGGCGAAGAAATTTTTCCAGAGGGCCTCGATTATCTGGCATTAGGGCACCTGCATATTCCGCAACAAGTCGGAAAATCTGCACATATCCGCTACTCCGGTTCACCAATCCCCATGGGCTATGGCGAAGCCGCTCAGAAAAAGAGTGTCATCGTGGTCGAATTTAACGGCCGGGCTCATCAGGTCAGTGAACATCCAGTTCCGCCCTTTCAAATCTTGGAAAAAATTGTTGGCGGGATTGATAAAATCAAAACCCGGATCGATGCCTTGAAAGGAGAATCAAGTAACGCCTGGCTGGAGATTGAATACAGCGGAATTGAGGTCGTCGGCAATCTTCAGGAACTTATGGATGAAGCGATTACAGGTTCAAAAATAGAGATTTTAAAGATCAAGAACCAACGTTTCATTGAGCGCATCCTAAAGCAGAGCAACCAGGAAGAGACACTTGATGATCTGGATATAGATGAAGTCTTTGTCCGCTGCCTGGATAGCCATGAAGTAGACAACGCAGAACGACCGCTCCTGATCCAGGCCTTCAAAGAGATTGTTCAAGATTTGCAGGAGGAAGATAGAGATGAAATATAATCCGTCCGCCACAACTACTAAAAATCTATGAAAATTTTAAATTTACGCTTTAAAAATCTTAATTCGCTGGTCGGTGAGTGGGCTATTGACTTTACCACTCCTGAATATATCGAGAGTGGGATTTTTGCGATTACCGGGCCGACCGGAGCCGGCAAATCAACCATTCTTGACGCCATCTGCCTGGCCCTGTATGGGCGCACCCCTCGTCTAAAGGCGATCAGTAAAACCAATAATGAGATCATGTCGCAACAGACCGGGGAGTGCTTTGCGGAAGTCACGTTTGCGACCCGGGCAGGCGAGTTTTGCTGTCATTGGAGTCAGCATCGGGCGCGTAAAAAGGCCACCGGCAAGCTGGCTGACTCAAAACACGAGATCTCAGACGCTGCCAGCGGTCGTATTTTAGAATCAAAAAAACGTGATGTTGCGACCGCTGTTGAAGAGAAAACAGGGATGGATTTTGAGCGCTTTACACGATCTATGCTCTTGGCTCAAGGCGGTTTTGCCGCCTTCCTGCAAGCTTCACCGGATGAGCGGGCACCCATTCTTGAACAGCTCACTGGCAGCGAAATTTACAGTGAAATTTCGAGACGAATTCACGAACGTAAACAGAAAGAGGAGGGAAAGCTTGAACTCTTAAAAGCCGCCTGCGCTGGTATAGCTATTTTAAGTGATGAAGAGGAAATTAAATTAAAAGAGGAGCTCGTAAATCAACAAAAAAATGAGCAGGATCTCAGCATTAAAAACAGAGCTCTCGAAAAAGCTATTTTATGGCTTAACTCAATCACTGAACTTAAAGCTGAACTGATCAAAATCAACCAGGAAACTGAAATTTCAGAAAACAACTTAAAAGATTTTACGGCTGAGAGAGTCACCCTGGAACGAGCCCTGAAAGCGGCGGAACTCGAAAGTGAATACGCGACTTTAAGATCAAAAAGAGAGCAACAGAAACACGATAGCAAGCTCTTAAGTCTGGCAAAAACTCAACTTCCAGCTCTGCAGAAGGCTCTGAGCTCCCAGGAAAACACCCTTAATCGAGCCGAACTTGAGCTCTTGACCAGCCGGGACGAGCAGAAAAAAGAACTTGAAATAACTAAAAAAGTTCGAGTTCTTGACGTGCTTATATCCGAAAAACAGACCTCCTTAAAAATTGTCGCAAGAGAATGCCACAAACTTGAGACTCAGCTTTCAGGAAACCGAGAGGGGCAGCAAAAGCTATTAAACGAGCTTACAGCGGCCGGCAAAAAACTAGCCACAATAGATATCTATCTTTCAGCCCATGCCGATGATACCGCACTGCTGTCCGAGCTTACCGGAATCAATGAACAGCTCAAAAGCTTAAAAACCGAAAACGATAATATTTCAGCTTTAAAAAGCCGCTTAAAAGAGCTCAAAAATCAATCTCAATCAGATCTGAAACGATTAGACAAACAGCAGACATTATGCCAGACTTTACAAAAAGAGCATGCTGCGGCCCAAACCCAGGTATCACTGACAAACGAGGCGATGAGCAGACTTTTGGGTGATCGCCGGCTGAGAGAGTTCCGGGCTGAATATGAGGGCCATTTACGCGAAAGGGCCTATCTGAAAAAGATTGAAAACCTGGAAGATGAACGAATTAAATTAGTCCAGAACCAGGCCTGCCCGTTATGTGGCTCTAAACACCACCCTTTTGTACAAGGTAACTCCCCCAAGATTGATAATACAGAGAAAGAGTTGGAAAAGCTGGGCAACTTAATTGAAACGGCGGAAACCCTCGAAAGCAACCTCAAAACCCTTGAAGCAAAAGTAAAAAAGCTAGCCTCAGATTTTAACGAAGCAGAAAAACAGTGCCTGCAGACTTTACACAGCAAAGATGATTCTCTAGCAAGCCTCCAACGCCTGGAAAATGAGCTGCAGATGGCTGTGCTTAAACACGCTGGCATTCAAGATAAACTTATTCCAACCCTGAAACCATTTAACATCACTGAAATCACCACTAACAACCTTAAAGCAATCACCCACTCTCTTAATGACCGTTTAAAAAAATGGCAAGAGCAGCAAACGCTAAGAGCTGGAATTGAAAAGAGTGTGGTTGAGCTGAATTTAGAGTTTAAAAGCCTTGAAGTTAGAGCTGAAACCTTCAACGGTTCCATAAACGGGAAAATAGCCGAAGAGAACAATCAGAAAAAAGAGCTTAAGCGAATAGACGATGAACGCAAAGATTTATATCGTGACAAGGACCCAAGCGTTGCCGAACGCCGTTTTGAGGGCCTGGTCATGGCAAATGAAAAAACGACAAGAATATGCCAAGATAAACGAGATCAAAGCCGACAGCAATTAAATAATCTAAAGACCCGGATCTCCGCCTTAAATGAAAATCTGGCTAAAATAGAACCGGATCTGAACAGGCTCGAACCTGGTTTCCTGGCAAACTGTAAAAAATCCGGTTTTGCCGATGAAGCAGCCGTTATTTCCTCTCAAATTACGCGCCCGGAGATAATGAGAATAAGTCAAAAAGCCCAGGATCTTCATGACAAAAAAGCTGAAATAGAAGCTCGCAAAAAAGATCGGGAAAAACGCTTAGCTGAGGAGGTCACCAGAAAACTCACGGAACAACCCCTGACCGAGCTCAATCTGGAACAGGCAAAAGTCTCAGAGTTGTTGCAAAAGCTTGGCCAGGAGATTGGCGCCAGAAAACAGAAACTCAGTGACAACCAAGCCGCTAAGAGTAAACATCAGCAACAACACCGGTTGATCGAAATTCAAAAAAAAGAGCGAGCCAGATGGCTTTCTCTACATACATTGATCGGCTCTGCCGACGGTAAAAAATTCAGGAATTTCGCCCAGGGTCTTACTTTTGAATTGATGGTATCACATGCCAACCAGCAACTTATGGAGATGTCTGACCGTTACCTGCTTATCCGCGACCACAAGCAGCCGCTTGAACTGAATGTGGTCGACAGCTATCAGGCCGGCAAAATCAGATCGACCAAAAATCTTTCCGGAGGCGAAAGTTTTATTGTCAGCCTCGCTCTGGCTCTGGGCCTCTCAAAGATGGCCAGTCAAAACGTCCGGGTTGACTCGCTATTTCTTGACGAGGGCTTTGGCACCCTTGATGAAGATGCCTTGGAGACTGCTCTGGAGACCCTCTCCACCCTCCAGGAAAGGGGCAAGCTGATCGGCATCATCTCTCATGTCCCGGCCTTAAAAGAACGAATCGGCACGCAGATCACAGTCCAACCGCTTTCTCGAGGAAAAAGCTCCATCAGCGGCCCGGGATGTGAAAAAAGAAGCGAAAAGAGTTAGCATTTAAGGTTGACAGTTGCGCCCGGAACAGATAGGCTATAGTTGGGCTTAGTAAAAAATATTGTAACTATTCAGCCAACCCACAAATTCAGGGTACACAATCCCGGTTTCCTTCGGAGAATCGTGTTATGTCCCCAGAATTTACTGAAATCAATCCATATTTGGGCTTTTCTTTTTTTCGCTGAATAGTTACAAAATATTGAGTAGGAAAATCAGGAGGAGCAGATGGAAGAGCACCGTAATTTCAGCCGGATAAAATTCCAGGCCCATACCAAAATTGAGATTGAAGAACACCCTTACGGCGGCGAACTTTTAGACATTTCCCTGAAAGGTGCTCTGTTAAGCTCAAGTAACAAGCTGCCCCTCAATTTAAATGATGACGCTTTGCTTAAAATCTTTCTACCCTCTTCCAGCATCTCGATGAACTTCAGTGCCCGTCTGGTTCACCTTGATGGAGACCATTACGGTTTCAAGTTTACCAGTTACGATGCTGAGAGTATGACCCACCTGCGCAGGATGCTCGAATTCAACCTCGAAAGCCCTGAACAGGTAAGCAAAGAGCTCTTCTTTTTGCAGAAGGTTTGAAAAATCCCCGCAATATGACTATTTCAAACCTCAGAATCGGAGCTCTACTGCTTTACAAAAGTCACCCGGCAAAGCTTATCGGACTTGGCGACAAAATTGAGATAGCCCTCCTTTCCCAAAACCAAAGCAAAAAAGTTCGGCCCAAAGATATTACCTGCCTGCACCCCGGCCCCGTAACCCAATTAACCATATTAGACCATGACCCCGATGAGCTTGAAGAAGCACGGGCTCTATTAAGCGGTGAAGCGACCACTTTAGAGGATATTGCTGAGCTGGTTTTCAACCAGTCCAGTGCTTCGGCGATCTGGAGTGCCTGGCAAATTGTGACAACCGGGATCCATTTTCATGGATCACCAAACTCTATAAAGGCCCGCTCAGACGAAGATATCCTTAAAGAACTTGAGAAAAGGGCGGCCAAGCAAGCCCGCCATGAAAGCTGGCAATCATTTATTGCAAGAGTCGAAAAAAAAACCATCATTGACTCCGATCGAGTTTTCCTTAGCGAAGTTGAAAATCTGGCCCTGGAACGGGCTACCGAAAGCCGACTCTTACAACATCTCGGCCGCCAACAGTCACGCGAGAATGCCCACGCCCTCTTGGTTGACTTGAAATATTGGGAAACATCATTTAATCCTTACCCACTACGCCTCGATTTAGCTTGCAGCGATTCCCCTGATAATCTGCCGCAGGAGACACTCCTATTTCCGCATGAAAAACGCCTCGATTTGACCGAATTTGAGACTTTTGCGATTGACGATGAGGGCAGTAACGACCCTGACGATGCTATAAGTTTTGATGGCAAGAGACTCTGGGTTCATATTTCTGATGTTGCCAGCCTGATCGGCATTGACACCCCCATTGACGAACTCGCCAGAGAGCGGGCCGCAACCCTCTATCTGCCAGAAAGCATCCAGACCATGCTGCCCGCTAGTCTAACCGAGAAACTCGGGATTGGCCTGCAAGAAAGATCACCAGCCCTCTCTTTCGCTATGGAGATTGATGAAAAAGGCTGCATCCTCGATCTTGAAATCATCCCCAGCCTGATCAGAGTAACCCGTTTAAGCTACAATGAGGCAGAAAAACTGCTCACTAAAAACCCGCAGCTGGCAAAGATTCTCACTTTGACCAAATCTCACCGGGAACAGCGATTAAGAGCCGGGGCCGTCGAAATCGATCTTCCCGAATGCAAAATCAAGGTTGCTAACAATGGCATAACCATAACTCCCCTACCAAATCTGAAAAGTCGAAATCTGGTTAGCGAAGCGATGTTAATGGCGGGCTCGGCTTGCGCCCAATATGCCAGTAAACATGGCCTGGCAATGCCACATGCAGGGCAAACGCCGCCCAATGAGATGCCTGAAATTGGCGATTTGCCAAATTTAGTGGGCATGTATGCCAAACGCCGGGCGATGCGGCCCGGACGCCTGAGTTCCTCCCCGCTCTCCCATTTTGGCCTTGGACTAAATGCCTACATCAGGGTAACCAGCCCTCTGCGGCGCTACCTTGACCTGATTGCCCATCAACAGCTCCACCTCCATCTCGCAGGTTTACCGACCCTGGATGAAAAGCAGATCACGGCTCGGATTGCAGCGGTAAGCTCAACCAGCGGTCGCATTCGCCAAGCAGAACGTCTCTCTAACCGTCACTGGACCCTGGTTTTCCTGAAACAGCATCCAGATTGGCAAGGTTTAGGTATTGTCATTGCCGAATGGGGGCGCAAGTCACTACTTTTAATCCCTGAATTAGCCCTTGAGGTTGAACAAGCGGTCACCGGCAATCAAGCTCCGGGCACTCATCTACAACTCTCTTCACCCCGCGTTAATCTTCCCTACCTGGAAGTTTTTTTCCAAACTAAAGTTATCATGACAAAATAAAAAAGGGGCCTTATCTGGTCCCTTTTTTATGCTAACCATATGATTAAAGTTCTTACAACTATTCAGCCAACCCACCGTAAAGTTGTATTTAACAACGCTGAACATCGCTTCGCCCTCATGAACGGGGTCAAAGCTGGGGTGCTAACGCACCTTTTACCAGCAATGACCCCAATCCCGGCAGCTAGAGGCGATGACTGAATAGTTACAAAGTTCTTACAACGCCGGCAAAACCTTCTCTGACATTTTATTTAAAGGCACAATATCGCCAACATCAACTCTCACTAAGACCTGCAATATCGCAGGTTTTTTCCATCTCAATCTGAAATTCAATGAGCAAAACCTCAAGATCTTTTTCCGTTATCTTCATTTTTTTCAATAAAAGGTCATGTCCCCGACAAGCTAAACCGTCAACCCCGGTACCATAGCCAACCATCACCACAAGGTTATTAGCCAAAGCTACAAGTTCGGCCAGAAGTCTAAACTCTTTAGCGGAGCGAGAAGGTTCATGGTGAAAAGAGATCGCGGCAATAATCTCGGGGGGGAATTCCCATTTCTCAGCTATTTTACCACCGATTTCAGCATGGTCGAAGCCTAAGACCACTTTCTCTGCTTCCTGAAAAGAGCTCTCCCCTTCCTCGACCATACTCTCTATAGCTCGATACTTATCTTTCACAAAGGCACTTAAGACAACCTTGCCGACATCATGGAGTAAAGCCGCGGTAAAAACCATATTTTCATCAATCTTGAGACGTAGATGGCGACGTAAAACCTGAGCCATGACCGCTGTTGCTAAAGCATGGCGCCAAAGTTCATCGGCAAACAGGGCATATCCTTGAGTGGGCTTTTCGTAGATTTTGCTGGCGGCCCCGGAGAGGAGCAACTGACGCAGCTGGTCGGCCCCTAAATAAACTACTGCCTCTTTCAGAGAAGCAACCTTGCGCGGCAAGCCAAAATAGGCTGAGTTGCAGAGTTTTAGAATATTGGCAGTAACCGCTTGGTCGACCTTTAGAATATCAACCAATCCAGAAACTTCATATTCTGGATCAGCCAACGCCTGCATAGCCCGCTGCACAACCTGGGGAAAAGGAGGCATCTCATCGACTGCGGCAATGATCTCTTCCATAAAGCTCATAACTCTACCATCCCTTTCTTAGATATTTTCAGATTTATGCGGCCGTCATCAAGCTGCATATACATGGTTCGGTTACAATTGCCACCAATATCCTCACCGTCGATCATAACATTATTTTTCCAGAACATTTTACGCAAAATCGCATAATTACGTTTACCGATATTAAAGGTACCAGCCGCATCCATAATCTGGCTGCCGCCAGCCACTTTAATAATCATCCGCTTTTTATCCGCTCCGAGACTATAGCACTCCTTAAACAGTAAAGGTATGCCCTTATTTGCAAACATCGCCGGATTTTTTTCCGCCTTTTCTTGGTTAATTGACGAATCCGGCAGCATATAGTGCAACATCCCGCCAATTTTGGCCACCGGATCATAGATCGCCAGACCGATACATGAACCGAGAGAATAAGTAACTAGCGTATCCTCAGGATTTTTACTGACCTTAAGATCAGCGATTCCGACTGTAACCAGAGACATCAGCCCTTTTTCCTGTAAAGTGAAGGTTGAACATAGGTGAGATCATAATTGACATTGGTCAGGCTCTCCGAATGACCAATCATAAGGTAGCCCCCAGGATTAAGAAAGGAGCTGAATTTATTGACCAGTTGACCTTGAGTTTGACGATCGAAATAGATCATCACATTGCGACAGAAGATACAGTCAAAGCGATTCTTAAACGGAAAATCATGCATCAAATTCAAACGCGCAAATTTAATATAAGATACTGCTCGGGCAAGGGACGCAAGGATTCAATTATATTAAGGGTTGGAATAATATAGCGCTCATGTCCTACAATGACTACCATACCGTCAATAATTGCCAAAGTCAACGGCACTTTGATGGAGACTACCGAACCCAAACCTGGATTTGAATCAACCTCCACAACACCACGCAGTTTTTCGATCGTTTTTTTCACCACATCCATTCCGACACCACGGCCGGAAACTCCATTGAGATAGTGTATCTCGGTAGATTTATCTAGCATAAGAATCAGAACAAATATCAATCCTATTATGCAATATTGTACAATAAGTATAAACATCTTGGAACAAAGAGAGAATTTATCATAAATCACATATTTATAAAAATTATATTTCAGCTCCAGATGAGATGACAATACGTTTTGTCCGATAAAAACGACAGGATCGTCCAGTTTATCGGACAAACCTACAACAACAAGACAGATTACCAGGAGATAACAGACCAGCTAAGCGAACTTTCAGGTTGACATGTTTTAGCATGATTGACTATAGTCTCTGCCCTTCATAATAAACTCTAAACTTTTAATTCATAAAGATACCGTCACCCAAATGAGCATTCTCAACATTGATGTCTATCCAGCGCTGGTCTTAAAAAAAGAAACTGAAAAAATCCAGAACATTGACGACCACATCCGGCAGCTGGCTGAAAATATGCTGGAAACCATGTACCAGGCCCCCGGGGTCGGCCTGGCCGCCCCCCAAATCGGCCATTCCCTAAGCCTTATAGTTGCTGATCCCGGCGAAAAGGACAAGCCTGAACCAATGGTTCTGATCAATCCCGAGATTATCACCTACGAAGGTCAAACCGGGATTACCGAAGGCTGTTTAAGTGTCCCAGGCTATACCGCCGAGGTTCCTCGCCACCAGAAAATTGTCGTTAAAGCCTACACCTTAAATGAAAAAGAGGTGGAGTTAACCTTGGAGGATTTCCCCGCAATCGTCCTCCAGCATGAGCTCGACCACCTTCAGGGAATTCTTTTCATCGATCGAATCAGCCGCTTAAAACGAAACATCTACGACCGTAAATTCAAAAAAGGAACCCTCGACCAATCATGAAGATTACGCTCCTTGCTTCTGGGGAATTTGCGCTTCCCACCTTGGAATTACTGACCCAACAACGACCTGCGGTTGAACTCAAGCTCTTCACGCAACCAGACCAGGGCAAAGGCCGAGGCCGTCAAAAAACTGCAACGCCGGCCAAAGCGGCTGCCTTAAACCTTGGGATCGACATTGAAACCCCAAAAAATATCAATGCTCCGGAATGCCATCAGAAGATTATCGAGTTTGCCCCGGACTATCTGGTACTTGTCGATTATGGCGTCAAATTGAGTCCAGCCACAATTGCTCTGCCCCAAAAAGCAGCCATCAACCTTCATCCCTCCCTGCTGCCCGCCTACCGGGGCCCGGCACCGATGCCTTGGGCCTTGATCAACGGTGAACCGATGACCGGCGTCACTACACAGCTGATTGGCGAGAAAATCGATTGTGGCCAGGTCTTACTCCAGGAACCCAGCTTTATCTTTGACCATGAGACCTTGCCCCAACTATCTAGACGCTTAAGCCTCTTAGGAGCACCATTGGTCTGGCGTACAATCAACGAACTTGAAACCGGAAATCTGACGCCGCACCCGCAGGACGAAGGCCTCGCCTCATTGGCCCCAAAATTCAAAAAAGAGGATGGCCTTATCGACTGGCAGGCCCCGGCCGAAGCCCTCTTTAATCGTATCAGAGGCTTAAATCCCTGGCCCGGAACCTACACCTTTCACCGGGGCAAGAGAGTCAAGATAATCGAGTCGCGACTCGCTCAAGCCCCGCTCCATATAACCCCCGGAACAATTTTCATCGACAACGACCGACTCCTGGTGGGCTGCGGCCAAGCTAGCGCCTTAAGCATTGAGCGTCTCCAGATAGCCGGCAAACCAACCCGGAGCGCCAGTGAATTCTTACGCGGCTATAAAGCCCGAGAAAATGATTTTTTCGGCACCCGCTAAATGACCTCTCAAACAAACTCAGAAGCCCAACTGCAACATTCCAAAAAAAGGATCTTCATCGGTCTTTTAGGGCTCACCTTTGCGCTTATCATGGTGTTGATCTTGATCGGCGGCTGGATTGCGACAATCGGCTTAAATCATCTCCATCCCGGGCTGACCCTACTAGCCCAGATCGTCGCCGGCCTCGCCTTCATCCTCTTAAGCGGCATTATTTCGGCCCTTATTTTTTCAATACTCTTGGAAAAAGACCTGCCCTTTACGCAAAAAATTAGGGGTCTGGGGATTAAAATATTTCTCCCCTTAATGGAGCTTTTAGGACCTCGTTTAGGGATTCTCAAAGAGGACGTTCGCAACTCATTTATCGAGATCAACAATCGCCTGCTGATCTCGGGAAACCGCAACTCGACCCCTCCAGAACGCCTCCTTATCCTCCTGCCCCACTGCCTGCAGAGAGCCGACTGCCAACATCGCATCACCATCAACATTGATAATTGTCAACAATGCGGCAGATGCGACATCAACGACCTGATCAAACTTGCCAATATTTACAAGGTTCGGATTGCGGTCGCTAGCGGCGGCACTCTGGCCCGAAAAATTGTCCGCGACCACAGACCTCAGATCATCATTGCCGTAGCCTGTGAACGCGATCTGACCAGCGGCATTCACGACACCTTCCCACTGCCGGTCTACGGCATTCTCAACCAACGCCCCGAAGGCCCTTGCTGGAACACCAGAGTCGATGTCAAGGAGGTCGAAAAAACTCTACAGATCTTTTTAAAGAAAGGTTTTAATTAAAATTGAGCAAACCGCCTAGCCCTCCCTTCAAAGCCGCCCTAGAGAATATTGCTGACGCTCTTGGCAAAACTGAAACAATTCACCTCAGCGGCCTGCAGGGCTCAGCCCCGGCCCTGCTCTTGAGCCGCTTTTGCCAGCTTAAAAGTCCGGGCTATATCGTAATCAGTGACGACTTTCAAAAAAGCCAGGATCTTTGCCGTGAGGTTGCCGCCTATCTTGAAATCGTCCCGCCAAATACTCCTCCACCTAAACTGATAACCCTGCCCCCGTTGCCGCGCCTGGCTTACCGGGAAACCTTGCGCAGCGGCAGAATTGAACGCGAACGCATTAAAACCCTGGCCCAGGCCCGCAATCTTGAAAATTTTCTCTGTTTCACCACAATTGCCGCTTATGGTCATCGCCTGCCCGCTCCCGAAACTTTTTATCAACGTTTTTCCCGTCTCGAATGGGGCCAAACCGTCGACCGCGAGAAGCTTTTTACACAACTTGAAAAAGCCGGTTATACCCGGGTTCCGGTGGTTGATGAACCCGGCGATTACAGTGTTCGCGGCGGCGTTATCGATATCTTTTCAACCCTGCATGACGAACCTATGCGGCTTGATTTTTTTGGTGATGAGATTGAATCGATTCGCCCCTTTGACCACCTCACCCAACTCAGTCAGAAACGTGAATGTGAATTCATCGATCTCGGCCCAGCCCGTGAGGTGTTGCCCCCGACCGATCTGGAACCGGCTCGCAAAAGAGTGCGACAACGCTTTGTCGAACTCAACGATTCTCATATCGCTTTAGGCCCTGCCCTGGAAGAACTTGCCCAAAATCCAAATCGCCCCGGATTTGAAGCCTGGCTGCCGGCCTTTGAACCGCAATGGCATTCATTGAACGATTTTTTCCCACCAGAGAGTATCGCTATTTTCATCGACCCTTTAGCTCTCAAAGAGCAGCTTGAAGATCTCTATCAGCAGCTCAAAGAAGGCTATGAACGGGCTTTAGGAGAAGAGCGCTTAGCCTATCCTCCTGAGGCTTACTTTATGGCCCCGGAGAAAGTTTTCAAAGCCCCTCCCGGTCAATCGACAATCTATCTAAACAAGCTCAACTACCAGCCGAAAGCCAGCCACCTCAACCCGGAAAAGAGCCCTCCAGAAAACCAGACCCGGGAGATATTTTTCAAAACCAGAGACAACCTCTTCTTAAAGAACAGTATCACCCAAGCTGCGGCAGGAAGCGGTGAAAATCCCCTCAGTGCAGCCGCAAACTTACTTAAAGAGCATCTCAACCAAGGTTACCAAATTTTTCTGGCCGGCCGTAACCAGACCACCAGTGAACGCCTCAAAGCCCTGCTCTTAGATTACGGCCTGCCGGTTAGGGTTGCCTCAAAACCTGAGAGTATTACTGAGAGTAGCGCCACGCAAAGCATCTCTCTGATAAGCGCCCATTTAAGTCAAGGCGTCCAGCTCCCATCAGAAAAAATTCTTTTTCTCAGCGACACCGATCTCTTCGGGGTAAAACAGAAGATTCGGGCCGCAACCAGCCCGTCCCAAGAGAGTCGCGAATCGTTTTTTGATGATTTTGCTGAAATCAAACAAGGCGACAAGATTACCCACATCGAGCATGGCATCGGTCGTTATCAGGGCCTTAAAACCCTCACCGTCGAGGGCATCGTCAACGAATATCTGATCCTTGAGTATCAGGGCGAAGACCTGCTCTATGTCCCGGTCGACTCTTTTGATCAACTCCATAAGTATCACGGCAGCGGCGACTCCTCGACTAACTTAAGCCGACTCGGAGGTCCCCAGTGGGCCGCAGCCAAAGAAAAAACCCGCAAGGCGATCGACGACCTACTTCTCGAGCTGCTCGATCTCTATGCTGAAAGAGAGGTGATGGAAGGCCGGGCCTGCCTCCCGCCGGACCACCTTTTTCGTGAGTTTGAGGCCTCCTTTCCCTACGAGGAGACCGTCGATCAACAGCGGGCCATCAACGAGGTCATCGCCGATTTGACGGCGCCAAAGCCGATGGATCGGCTGATCAGCGGCGATGTCGGTTTCGGCAAGACCGAAGTCGCTTTACGAGCCGTTTTTCTAACCGTTTTATCGGGCCGCCAGGCGGGCATTATGGTGCCGACTACAGTCCTTGCCCAACAGCACTTTGAGACCTTTAAAGAGCGCTTGACAAACTATCCAGTAAAGGTTGCCGTTTTAAGCCGTTTCCGGACTGCAGCCCAGCAAAAGCAAGTCGCTGAAGGCTTACGCGCGGGCACCATTGATGTTGTTATCGGCACCCACCGCCTGCTTCAAAAAGATGTCTCATTCAAAGACTTAGGCCTCCTGGTACTTGATGAAGAACATAAATTCGGGGTCCGTCATAAAGAGAAATTAAAGAACTTCAGAAGACATCTTGACGTCATCTCGATGAGTGCGACCCCGATTCCCCGCACCCTCCAGTTTTCACTCTCAGGAATGCGCTCCTTAAGTGCTATCACAACTGCCCCCCGCGACCGTCTCGCAATCCGCACATTTGTCGCTGCCTACGATGACCTTATCATCAAGGAAGCGGTGGAAAAAGAGATTGACCGCGGCGGCCAGATCTTTTTTGTTCATAACAGTGTCGCCACCATCGAGGCCCGGGCCGCCCGCCTTGCAGCACTGATGCCCGCAATCAAAATCGGCATCGGCCACGGCCAGATGCGAGAAAATGAACTTGAAAAAGTAATGCTGGGCTTTGCCGAACATAAATATGATATGCTGCTCTGTACAACAATAATCGAATCAGGCCTTGATATCCCTAATGCCAACACTATGATCATCGAAAATGCTCAGAATTTCGGACTTGCCCAACTCTATCAGATGCGCGGCCGGGTCGGCCGTTCGCAACGCAAAGCTTACGCCTACCTTTTGGTCCCGGAACTTGAGAGGTTATCATCTGATGCCCGTAAACGCCTCAACGCTCTGGCTGAAGCCAACACCTTAGGAGCCGGATTTCGCATCGCCATGCAGGATCTTGAGATTCGCGGAGCCGGAAACATCTTAGGTAAAAAACAATCGGGCCAGATCTCGGCCATCGGCTATGAACTCTACCAGGAGATGCTCGGCGAAGCGATTAACGAAGCCCGCGGCAATTATCAGGTCAAGATCCCTGAACCTGAGGTAAAAGTCAACCTCTCAGCCCATATCCCCCCAGCCTATCTCCCTGATCTGACCTTAAGACTGCAATTTTACAAGAAAATCGCAACCACCGAAAATGAACTTGAGCTGACCCAGCTCGAAGATGAACTGAGTGATCGTTGCGGCCTGCCACCGGAGGAGGTGCTCAACCTGTTGCGCCTTAAAAACCTGAAGATCCTCCTCAAAAACTACCGGGTTCTCGCTTTGGAGCTCAGTCGCAAAAAAATAAGCCTCCACTTTGACCCTGAAAGTCCACCCAACCCTGAAAAGATCATGGCCCTCTTACAAGAGGATCCCAAAACCTGCAAACTCTCCCCGGATCACTGGTTGAGTATAGGGGTCGCCTTAGAGCCTGATGAACTCTACGCCTGGTGTGAAAAGCTATTGCAAAAAATCCATTAAGATGATAGTTGAGCGGCGCTTTTTGACAACAAAAACAAAACTGCTCAACGTGTTATGTTTTCAAACTGTCTCGATGCGGGGACAGACCTCCAGCGAGGGCTTTTAGCCCGAAGCGGGCTGAGCTTGCACCTGAACGAAGTGAGGAAGTGCCCTTGGGGTATCCATCTTCGAAGAAGGCGAAGCAAAGCTCAAAGCTTTTCGTTGTAATTCTATGAGGTTTAACCTTCTTCAGACAATCAACCTAAAAGGACTATTATTTTATGAAAATCAAAATACTGCACAAAATCAACCAAACACTCTTTATCGGTTTTATTTCAGCCTTTTTAATTACAGTTGGGGCTCTTTCGGCCAGGGCCGCAGCGGCTGACCCGATAGTTGCTGAAATTGGCTCCGAAAAGATCACCTTGAGTCAATTTCAAGCTGAGCTGGCAAAACTGCCGCCCAACCTGAAACAGATGGCCAGTGACAAAAAGATCCAGAAAGAGTTCCTCGATCAACTCGCAACCTCAAGACTGCTCTATCAAGAGGGTGTCAAACAGGGGATCAACAAAGATCCAGCCGTCATCAGCCAAATTGATGAAGCAACCCGCAAGATTGTCCTGGCGGCCCTTTTACAGCGTGAGATTGAGAGTCGTATTAAAGCCCCGACGACTGAAACCGTAGAGCAATACTACCAGACCCATACAGCTGAATTTGAGCAGGAAAAACAGGTCAAAGCCCAACATATTCTGGTTAAAGATGAAACTGAAGCTAAGACCGTTGCCGCCGAGATTAAAAAGGGCGGTGATTTTGCCGCTTTAGCCCGGGAGAAATCAACCTGTCCAAGTGCCGCCCAGGGAGGCGATCTCGGCTTTTTCACGCGTAACCGCATGGTTAAAGAGTTTGCTGATGCCGCTTTTGCCCTTAAAAAAAATGAAATCAGCGCACCCATAAAGACTAAGTTCGGTTACCATATTATCAAAATTGTAGAGATCAAAGAAGCCAGCGCCAAACCTTTGGCTGAAGTCCGAACCACCATTGAAAACAAACTTACCCAGGAAAAGAAAAACCAGATTTTCAAAGATTATATCGACGGCCTCAAAACAAAAAACAAGATCATTCTGCATCCCGACGTCATTGACAATTAATTGAATAAAATCTTCCACAAACTCTGCTGCAGCCTGTCAATCATTTTGGCGGGCTGTATTTTTATGGCGGCCTGTTCAGCCCCCCAAGATGTCGTTGCGACCATCGATGGAGAAGCGATCACCAAAACTGAAGTTAAGGTCCGCATTAAGAGTTATCAGGAAGAACACGGCGACGAAACCTCAGCCCCGGTGGCCCAACAGAGTCAATTTACCAGTGCTAAAGCTGCCTTAAACCAGATCATCAACGAGCGTTTACTGCTTCTTGAAGCTCGCCGGCAAGGCTTGATCGACGACCGTAAAGGTGATCCGCAAAGCTATCAAATTGCGATGCAAAAAGTCTTATGCAGTCTGGGAAAAGAGGTTTCCTTCCCGAACCTGCAAGAGGCTCGAGTTTTCTACGAAAAACATCCGGAAGAATTTATTGTCCCGGTCCGATACCAACTTAAGCACCTGCTCTTAAATAGTGAGCATACAGCCTGGAAGTTGAAAGAGGAAATCGACAAAGGACTTACCAGTATGACGGATGCGGGCCGCCAAGAGATCTTCGGAGCCCGAATTGCCGATAGTGGTAAAAACCGTTTAATAACCGCAGCCGAGCTCCCTCCCGGACTGGCTGAGATGCTTCCCAACTTAAAGCCGAAAGTAATTAGCCCCGTCATTACCACCCCCTACGGCTATCATCTGGTCCGGGTCGAGAAAACTTTTCCCTCTGGAAATATCCCCTTTCCGGAAGTAGAAAATCGAATCAAAGACACTATCTTCAGCCAACGCCTGCAAAACAATTACCAGCATTGGCTGAAACAGATTAAAGAGCAGCACACTATAAAAATTTTCCATCAACACTTGGCTGACCTCTAAGGGCATACTATGAAAATCAGAACCTTTTATAAAACTAAACTAATTTTCAAATTTATGCTGCTGGGCCTGACTTTGTCATTTTTTTCGCACCCGGTTCAAGCCCGGATCGTCAACCGCCTTATGGCGACAGTTGGCAATCAGGTGATAACCTCGATGAACCTGCGGCAGGCGATCGCAATTGAATATCCCCAGGAAAAGTTTAATAAACTCCCGCAGGATGAACAAAACAGCATAATCAAGAAAAATCTTGATGCCCTTATCGACGACCTGCTTATCTCGCAAAAAGCTGCCGCCTTAGGTATAGCGATCACTGACGAAGATCTCCAAGCCACTATTGAAAGAGTTTTGCAGCAGAATCGTATGAGCCAGGAGACGTTGGAACAGGCTCTGGCCCAACAGAATCTTACGTTCACCTCTTATCGCAATAGAATTGCCAGCGACCTGCTTAAAGCCAAATTCATCTCCAAAAAGATCAAATCCGACATTATTATAACCAATCAGGAAGTTCTCGACTATGCCGAAAAAAATGATCTTTTAAGCACGGAGAAGAGTGTTACTCTGGCACAGATTTTCATCCCCGCATACTCGCCTCATGCGAGCGCCGGCAAAGATGATGAGAAATGGCAGGAGATTAGAAAAAAACTTAAAAATGAGGAGAATTTTTTCGCGCTGGCAAGTGAGTTTTCCGAAGGGCCAGCAGCGGCCAAAGGGGGCCGCCTGGGTACTTTCAAAAGCGGCAGCCTCCTCTCTGAGATCGAAGATGTAGCCTACGAGCTCCCCCTGACGCAACCGAGTCCGGTCATTAAAACTTCACTGGGATACCATATGATAATGGTTACCAATCGTACGGGCGGCAAAGAACGCTCCCTCTCGCCAGAAGCTGAAGAGCAGGTCAAGGATAAACTTTATGAAGAAAAAATGGAAAAAGCCCTGAAAAATCTGAGCCAGAAACTGCGCCGCGAGTACAAAATCAAAATCATGCAGTAGGAGGCTATCCGAGAATGCCCTTTTTCCCAGATCGGATAAAAAAACACCGGAACCAAATAAAATCTCTAGATAATTCAGCATCCACTCTTTAGCCAAGAATTTTTATGTACCTTCGACTATTTTCGTGGCAATAAAAAGTTACCCTCATTTGTGTTTATTTGTGTCCATTTGTGGTTCTTTTTTCTATCCACAGATAAACACAAATAGACACAAATAGACACAAATTTTAATGCCGCAAAATTATTGGTATAAACATTTTCAATAATAGATTAAAGAATGCTACACCATCCCGCCTGTCGCCTATGCCGCCATTTCTATGTCACTTATGACCCCAAGAAACCTTACGGTTGCCGGGCCTACTCTTTTAAAGCGAAAGAGAATCCGGCTCAAGTGGTCTTAAGCTCTTCGGGAAAACCCTGCCTCCTGTTTGATCCCAAAGACAAAGCCAAGCCGTAAAGCCACTCACTCCTTGGTCACTAAAATATCCTCAAGCATCAGATACTTCAGATCGCAGCCGTAGAACATATTAAGAGCGTCGGTCGGCGAACAGATCATCGGTTCACCCCGACGGTTCAAGGAGGTATTGAGAACCACCGGAACCCCACGCAGTTTTTCCAACTCTTCAAGCAGGGCATAGTAGCGGGGGTTGGTCTCCTTATCAACAATCTGGGCCCGGGCTGTACCATCTTCATGGACAACCTCGGGAATCCGTTTTTTCCAACTCTCGGCCACGGTAAAGGCAAAGGTCATATAGGGTGCAGGATGATCGGTTTGCAAAATATCGGCCGCCACCCGGTCGAGCATACTCGGACAGAAAGGGCGCCAGCGTTCACGATATTTAATCTGCGCATTAATCGTATCAGCCACCCCAGAATGGCTCGGGTCGCCTAAAATGCTGCGGTTACCTAAAGCTCTGGGTCCAAACTCCATACGCCCCTGAAACCAGGCTAGAGGATTACCATCAGCGAGAAGGCGAGCCCCGGTTTCAGGCACATTTTCGATTTTTTGCCAAACTGGTTTTTGCGGATGTTTGAGGCAGGCATCAAGGCACTCTTTAGTTGTATAGGAGGGACCGAGATAGACATGTTTAAGTTTTTTTACGGCATCACCTTTTTCATGCGCCACAAACGAAGCTGCCCCAATCGCAGTACCGGCATCACTGGCGGCCGGCTGCACGAAAAGTTCATTGACCTCGGGCAGTTCCATCAGCCGCTGGTTGAGCTTAACATTTAAAGCCACCCCACCGGCAAAACAGAGACGTCCGGTTTCGCGTAAGATATCTCCAAGATAGGTTTTGACCAGAGACAAGGCGGTCTCTTCGAGCAGTTTCTGCATGGATGCGGCATAATCGATATAGGGATCATCGATCTCATCACCCTCACGCTTAGGGCCCAGCCAGCGGATCAGTTTGGGGGTAAAATAGTAGCTCCGCTGCTGATCTTTATAACGCCTTAAACCAACCACATTAACAAGATCAGTATTGACTTTGAGATTATGCCCATCACACTCTAAAAGAGGAGAAAAATCATACTTGTCGGGATTTCCATAAGGAGCCATACCCATCACCTTGAACTCCCCATCAAGCATCTCAAAACCTAAAAACTGGGTCAAAGCCCCATAGACGCCGCCTAAAGAGTCAGGATCATAAAACTCCTTGATCTTATGAATCACCCCATTCTCACCGTAACCAAAAAAAGTGGTTGCATATTCACCCTTACCATCAATCCCCAAGATCGCACATTTACCTTTAAAACCGCTGAAGTGATAAGCGCTGGAGGCATGGGCAAGGTGGTGTTCAACCGGCACGAACGGCGAACGCTGGGGATCTATCCCGAGATCCGCCATGAGCTGCAAGATCCCCTGCTTATTGCGCCGAAAATGGCGATTCCCGTTAAAAAGCGCGTCTAAAGCCCGATCCGGCGCATACCAATAACGTTTGGCAAAATGGAAACGGCCGGGATGATTAAAAAGCCCCACCTCAGCAAAAGGAAACGCGACATAATCGATCTCTTCAGGTTTGACCCCGGCAAAGTCGAGGCAAAATCGGGCGGCATGGTAAGGCCACTTGTTTTTCGCATGTTTATCACGGAGAAAACGCTCCTCTTCGGCCGCGGCAACAAGTTCACCATCAATTAAAAGAGCCGCGGAAGGATCGTGGGTCAACGATCCTGAAAGACCTAAAACTATCATCTAAAATTCCTTAGTTATAAATTGATATTCTATTATCATCACCACGGCTTTCGCAAACCTTCAACTATCTTCCGAAACTCCCTCTCCAACTCAGGCTCTCCCCGCCAGTTAACCAAAAGCCGCCGATGATCGCGTTCGACGGCTTTTCTAAAACCTGGTCCCGATCGGGGCCAGTAGCGCATTGCGTCAAGATCGAGCAGATAGAGCCGATTGTCAATTCCGCAGAGAAAGTTAGTTGCTTTAAAATCACCGTGGCTTATATTCAGATCTAAGAGTTGCTGTAAAAGCGTAGAAAATTGTTGCAGCCAAGCTTTGCGATCTGAACCATAAAGGTCCGTACTTCGTAAAAAGTCAAAAGCATTGCTCCCGGCAATATGCTCACTGATAAAATAGGCGGTTGAGCGCAACCCCAAAAACCGTTTTTCGAGCATAGCCACCGGTTTTGGGGTGGCCACACGCCACCAGCTCAGACGTTGGCCATTTTGCCAGGAGACGAAAGCCCGACTGGGACGCCAGCAACGCCTTAAGGCATGGCTGAAATTTTTAATATTGTATCGCTTAACAACTAAATTCAACCCCTCACAATTGAGCCTGACCACAGTTGCGCTGTTACCCGCTTTAAGGATTTTGCCAGCCGCCATAAAAGCATCAGGCCGAGCCAGGAGATCATCAAGGGCTGAATTTTGATAAGCCCGATCTTTAATTTGATAAAAAAGATTTTCATGCTGGCAGGCAAAACCGGTACAGTTGCGCAAAGATTTGACGACATATTTTTCAGCTTTCTTACACCTATGCCCCCAAATCAAAGCTTTTAGCTGCTTAATATCGGTCGTTTCTACCAGCCAATTCCGACTTTGACAATAACTCTGCCAGGCAGATTCAATTTCCTGATCGATGCCCGGATACGACTCGGCCAGAAAAAGTGCGATATTAGCTAAACTTTTTTCCCGCCCAAGCTCAGCCCCCAGATTACTGCTGTCAACCGCGTCACCATCGATAGTGAAAACCTTTTCATCACAGAAAAGAAAATTACTCCAGTGAATATCACTTTGCAAAAGACCCGATTTATGATGCTCGGCAATCACTACAACAGCACTTTCGAGTAGCTCCCGCCGAATTTCAACTTGGGCCGGGGAAAACCCTATATGCGAAAACCAGAGGTCAACTAAAGTGGCAACTGGTTGTAACTCAGCAAAAATGATAACTGGCAATGCCCCCGAAAAGATACGCTCAGCAAAAAGTAGTTCCGGGGTCGCAATCCCGGCAGTTTTAAAAGCTTTCACTCCTTTAAGCTCACGCTGCCAATGCCTTTGGGCCTTACGGGGATCGAGAAAGAGTTTCACGACTACCCGTCTCTCACCCCAAAGCGCCGCACAAACCATCCGCTTTCCCGGAATCAGCCGCAAAAGCCTTTGACAGACAAGGGTTTTCATATCCCCCTCTGGCGTCGACCAATCTAAGGTAAAAGGCAGTACCAAGTCAAATTGGGCCTGACACAAAAAGTCGATAGTAGCCGTCCAGCCATTCTCAATCATAATCACACATATTAAATTAAGCTAAGCAAATAGGCAACTAAAAATAGCGACCCGATTTTTTTCTTTACACGATCAAAGCCCTGCAATATAGTGAATTTATGGAATCTTATAAAAAACAACTCATCGACCTGCAAAATGAACTTAATGCCAGCCAAAAAGCTGGTCAGGAAGGGGCCAAAACGGTTGTCCTCGATCAGACCAGTGTCGGCCGTCTCTCCCGTATGGAGGCCATTCAGGCCCAGGCCGTGGCGCTTGAAAGTCGTCGTCGCCAACAACTCAAGCTGCAACAGGTCAAAGCCGCCCTGCAAAGAATTGAAAGCGGCGATTTTGGCATCTGTTGTCGCTGTCAAGAAGATATCGACAAACGCCGTCTCTCTTTTGACCCGACGGTAGCAATGTGCATAAGTTGCGCCCAGACCCTGGAAAAATAGTTGGTAAAATCGGCTGGAGCTGGCCGTGGTTTGGAACCCTATAATATTTCTTTCAGTAAGGAGGAATCACCATGAAAGAGTTACTGATTCGGGGCGAACGCTGTCTCGGCTGCCGGAGCTGTGAAATCGCCTGCGCGGTTGAACACTCAAGCAGTAAAAACTTACTTGCCGCTATCACAGAGCAGCCCCGTCCGCAATACCGGGTTCATGTTACCAGTGATGGACAAAGCTCTCTTCCCCTGCAGTGCCGCAACTGTGAAGACGCACCCTGCCTAAGTGCTTGTCTGACCGGAGCCCTGCAGCGGGATGACAGAGGGGTTGTTCTTTGCGACAACAACCTCTGTATCGGTTGTTGGATGTGCATTATGGTTTGCCCTTTCGGCATTATCAGCCAGAATCATAGCGAACGCCGCATCATAAAATGCGATCGCTGCCCGGAACGTGAAATACCGGCCTGCGTTACGGCCTGCCCTAGTGGAGCCTTGGTTTATCGTGAAGTAGATCAAGAGAGCCAAGATAAACGCCAAAAAGTTCTATCTCAATTACAATCTCCGGCATAACCATTAAACCAACCCGCAGAATGGTTATTTTATGACAATAGAAAACTGAAATAAGAGATTTAAAGGTGTCGAATTCGACCCCTTTAAAACAAAGGAGAAAACACCATGAAAATCAGTGACGATGTAAAATCTAAAAGTGTTGATCCGGCGAGCCAGGAGATCTTGCAGTTAGCCGCCGACCAAAACATAGAAACGGTCTGGGATCGTCTGGAAAAACAGCAGCCGCAATGCGGTTTCGGCGAGCTCGGCCTCTGTTGCCGGATCTGCGCCATGGGACCCTGCCGCATCGACCCGTTTGGTGAAGGAGCCCAAAAAGGGGCTTGCGGAGCGACTGCCGATACGATTGTTGCCCGTCATCTGATTCGCATGATTGCCGGTGGGGCTGCAGCCCACTCTGACCACGGAAGACGTCCGGCCCTGCTCTTAAAAGCGATCGCAACCGGCCACAACCAGGAATACGGCATCACTGACCCCGATAAACTCAAAGCGATCGCATTAAAACTCGGTCTAAAGATAGAAGATCGAGATCTCAAAGAAATCGCCTTAGAAGTCGCAAATATCGCCCTAAATGATTTCGGCAAACAGGATGATAAAACCCTGGCCTTTGTTAAAGCCTACGCCCCCAAGAAACGGCTGGCCCGCTGGCAGAAAATTGCCGATGATTTAAGTGCCTTAAGCAGCAAAACCATAGGCATTCTGCCGCGTAGTATCGACCGCGAGATTGTCGATATCATGCACCGCACCCATTTCGGCGTCGACCACGGCCCTCTGTCACTGATCGCCCAGGGCGTCAGAGCGGCAATTGGCGATGGCTGGGGCGGTTCTTTAATCGCCACTGAACTTCAGGATGTGATTTTCGGTACCCCGCAGATCCGGGAGGCTAATGCTAATCTCGGGGTTCTTGATAAAGATCAGGTAAACATTGTCGTCCATGGCCATGAACCGGTTCTCTCAGAAAAAATTGTCGAGCTTGCAACGAGCGAAAAAATGCAGAAACTAGCCCAGGCGCAAGGAGCTAAAGGCGTCAATGTTGTCGGTATGTGCTGTACCGGCATCGAGATTTTGATGCGTCACGGTGTACCCATCGCCGGCAATGAGCTGCAACAGGAATTGGCAATTATCACCGGAGCAGTCGAACTAATGAGTGTCGATGTTCAATGCATCTTCCCGGCTCTGGCCGAACTCAGTCAATGTTTTCATACCCATTTTGTGGCCACCAGTGATCAAGCTGCGTTCCCGGGCTCTATCCATATCCAATTCGAAGAAGATAAAGCTAATCTCTGCGCTGAAAAAATCGTCACCATGGCGATCGAAAATTTTGTTAATCGCAAACCCGAGAGGGTGCAGATTCCAAGCTTTACGAATCGAGCCATGGTTGGTTTTTCGGTCGAAGCTATCCTTGCGGCTTTAGGCGGCACTCCCGACCCTCTGCTCGACGCCATAAAGAACGGTGCCATTAAAGGGGTGGTCGGGATTGTCGGTTGCAACAACCCCAAAGTCACCCATGATTTTTACCATATTGAACTGGCCAAGGCCCTGATTGCCAAAGATATTCTGGTTATCGGCAGCGGTTGCTGGGCGATTGCGGCAGCCAAAGCCGGTCTCATGCAGGTTGAAACCGCTGAGATGGCGGGCCCGGGCTTAGAGCAAGTCTGCAACGCTTTAAAAATTCCGCCCTGCCTCCATATGGGATCCTGCGTCGACTGCTCACGGATGCTGGTTCTGGCCGGGGCTTTAGCCGATACCCTGGGGGTTGATATCGATGATCTGCCGCTGGTCGGCTCAGCCCCGGAGTGGCTGACTGAAAAAGCGGTCTCAATCGGCACCTATTTTGTGGCTTCAGGGGTCTCGGTTCACCTCTGGCCGATGCCGCCGATTGCCGGTGGGCCCCAGGTAACCAAGATTCTCACAGAAACCGCCGCTGAGGTTTTTGGTGGTGCCTTTTTTGTCGAGGAAGAACCTCTTAAAGCGGCAGAGAAAATGGCGGAGATTATCGCCGAAAAACGTTTGGCTCTGGGGCTGGCTAATTGAGTTTACGAAAAGGTAAAGATTCGGCCAACCCACCATAAAGTTGCAATTAACAACGTCGAACATCGCTTCGCCCTCATGAACGGGGTCAAAGCTGGGGTGCTGAAGCACCTTTAACCAGCAATGACCCCAATCCCGGCAAGCGGAAGCAACCCAAAGCCGAATGTTTATGATAAAAATGGTCAACATTTTTTTGCTTTAGAATTAGAAAAGGTCAGGTTAGAACTATGAAAAAACGCCATCTGATCATCGGAGCCGGCAATGCCGGCTTAAGCGCAGCTCTGACAATTGCCCGGCTCAAACCTGATGACGAGGTCGAAATCATCTCGCACGAACCCTGGCCACCCTACTGTCGCTGCCTTTTGACCTATTTTCTGGAGGGAGTAATCAGCCAAGAGAGGCTCTTTGCCCGAGGAGAGGGGCTGTTTAAAGAGAAGCGCTTTATCTATCGCCAAAATGAAAAAATTATTAATGTAGATGCAAAAAATTTGACTGTTGATTGTGAAAACGGTCGCCAAACCAGGGCTGACACTATCCTCATCGCCACCGGCGGCGAACCCCAGAAACCCGCTTTCCCCGGAGCCGAACTACCCGGCATCTACACTTTGAGAACCTTTAACGATGCCTTGACCATGGCCAAAAGAATCCGCCCCGGTGGCCGTTGGGCTGTAGCCGGAGCCGGTCTTGTCAGCCTCAAAACAATTGCCGCCCTGCACCGTCACGGCATCAATATCGATCTTTTTGCGACCTCCGGAAGAATATTATCACAGGTCCTCGACCCCTATGCCGCGCAAATGGCAGCCGCCAGACTAAGCGACAACCAGATCGCCATTCATGTCAATGAAGATATCATTGCGGCCACTGAAACACCAAACAATCAACTGCTCCTTACCAGCAACCGGGGCCGCGAACTTCTGGTCGATGGCCTGCTTTACGGCAAAGGTGTAAACGCCGTAAGCCTTGCAACAAATAACCAGATCAGCCGCGACGACTGGGGGGCGGCGCAAAGCAGGGCTCCCCAGCCCTGGCAGGAGAGCCAAGAAGGTTTACCGGTAAACTCAAAGCTTGAACTTAGCGAAAATCTCTTTGCTGCTGGCGATACGGCCCGCATTTTTGATCTGGTTCGCAAAGAGACCGACCGCCTACCACTCTGGCCACTGGCTGGAGAACAGGGTGTGATTGCCGGTCACAACATGGCCAATGCCAACCGCAACAATTCAGGTCCAGCCCGCAACTATAGCGGCGGCATCAGCTGCAACGCCTTCTCGATCTTCGGCCTTGACTTTATCAGCGCCGGCTACCGTGAAATCCCGTCTCAGGTGAGCGACTGGCACTCTCTTGAACAAAAAAAAGACGGCTCTTACAGCCGTCTTAACTTTTACCGAAATCAACTCAAAGGTTTCATATTATGCGAATCAAGCAGAACAAGTACTGGAAATATCAGAAAATCCGGCCCTCTGCTCGCCCGCATCAAACGGGAAGCCCTTGGGGGAAGGATAACTTTCTAGTTTTAATTTCGTCCGCGATGGACTCTTATCACCAAACCAGAGAGGCGTGAATCCAACCTTTATCACCATCTTCATGAGCAATTTGCAACCAGCGCCCCTGGCGTTTAAGAACTTTCAAAGGAACCTCACGGTCAACGATAAAGAGAACCCGATTTTTGCTGCCGGGCCCGGAACGGACGTTACAGTTTTCTTTAATGGTTATAACAGTTTTAGTCTTGTTCAGCAGGGTTTTAAAAACCCAGCCGCTATCACCTTCAAAATCTTTACATTTATACCAGTTACCTTTTTTCTCAATAATCTGAAAAGGATGATATTTGGTCACCTGCCAGGCGATTTCGGCCTTTTTATCAGGAGCTGAGCGAATATTAGCAAGCTCAACTTTAACCGCCATCCGTTCGGCCGCAAAGGCGGGGGCCAATGGTACACAAAAAAATAACACCCCCACCAACAGGAGAATTGCAAAAAATTTGCCTGAAAACTTTTTTTGAACTGTAGAGATCATAATTCCTACCATTTCCCGGAAGCCTTAACCTCCTGATTCAGATTTATTTTTTGTTTAAAGCACTCTCGTTGAGAGCATATTGTAAGCGTTTTTGGAGATCATGTTTTTTGCCTATAGTTAAACAGGCTTCACACATCTCAACCATAGCGTCTGGCAGCAGTAGTGATGCCGTCGAAATAGTCGAAAGAGTCGCGGCTACACTTCTTAAAATAATATCAAAATCATCCATATTGCGAATATCATCTTCCCCATCAAGCTGACTGCGAATCTGTGCCGCAATCTCGGTCATATCCCGGGCTGAAGTTTTTAAAAGTGCTGTTTTATCCATTCAAATTAAACCTGATAAGAATTTAGTTGCATTTAACAAACCCGGATACTAACCAAGAGTGTCACCAGAGTCAAGCCTTTTCCCGCCCCTTTTTAAAGATCTTTAGATTGACTATTAAACCGTTTTTCTCAACAATTACCTTGACATCACCTTACATGTTGTGTCAACTCTTAAGTAATCAGAAAGCTTAACCAAATATCATTTCATTTAATTTTCAACGACAGACCACAAGCACCCTCCAAAGGCCAGAAATAGCACTTCATTGATAATCGTTCAAGTAGAACCTTAAAATTTTCAAAGCCAAACCTGAAAGAGGAGCAGCAACATGACGTACGAGACAATAATTTATGAACGTCAAAATGGAGTCGGAATTCTGCGTCTGAACCGACCGGAAAGAATGAATGCGGTTATCGAACAGCTCTATCTTGATATCCAGGCGGTTCTGGTCGAAGCTGAAAAAGATGATACGGTTCGCGCCCTGATCCTGACCGGTTCAGTGCGACCTAAAGACGGTAAGCAAGCCTTTTGTGCCGGGGCTGACCTCAAAGAACATAAAAAAGGTGAGCGCAGCGCCTGGCAGAAACGCGAATATATCCTCTTAGCCCATGAAACCACCCGCTTACTCTATGTTTTTCCCAAACCGGTAATAGTCGCAGTCAACGGCCCGGCCCGCGGGGCCGGCAGTGAAATGGCTTTAAATGGTGACTTTCTGCTGATGGCAGATAATGCCTCAATCGCCTTTCCCGAAACCGGTCTCGGCACCTTCGTCGGGGGCGGCGTCACCTCTCACTTAGGCAAACTGATAGGTCGCCAAAAAGCCAAAGAACTGGTTTTTACAGGCCGGGTCTTAGATGGCAAAGCGGCCGTTGCCATGGGACTGGCGCTTAAATCAGTCCCGGTTGAAGAGCTTCTGCCGACAGCTCTTGAAATGGCTGCCACGATGGCTCAGAAAGCCCCGATCTCGATGAGATTTGCCAAAACCATTCTCAACCAGGCTGAAAGTCTCGACCTGCAGACAACCTTAATGATTGAAGCGGAGGCAATTTTAGCCTGTATGACCACCGAAGACTGGAGTGAAGGGATCGTCGCCTTTGCCGAAAAACGCACCCCAAAATACTACGGGAGATAGAAACATGATTAGTGACAAAATCCTTAATGCCAACTCAATCGTTGTCGTCGGTGCTTCAAAAACCGTCACCAAACGTGGCTATCAGGCGATCCGCATTCTCCTCGAAGAGAAGTACGAAGGCCGTATCTATGGCGTCAACCCCAAGTTAGAGAGTGTCCTTGGGGTTACCTGTTATCCCAAGGTAGCAGATATTAAAGAACCGGTTGATCTCGCCCTGATCACAACTCCGGCTGCCACCTTGCCCAAGGTTCTCGAAGATTGCGGCAAAAAAGGGGTTGCCGGGGCCGTAATCATCGCCGGCGGCTTTGGCGAACTTGGAGCTAAAGGTAAAAAACTCGAAGCGCAGATGGTTGAGACCGCCATGAAATATAATATCCGCCTGATCGGTCCCAACACTTCGGGCATGATCAATATGCACAAAAACCTTAATCTCGTCGGCCTGCGTGACGCCCCGAAAGGTAATATCGCCCTGATCTCGCAAAGTGGCAATATGGCTTTGACTATGATTACCGAAGCCAAAATCAAGAGCCAGGTCGGCTTCTCCTACTACGTCGGTGTCGGCAACGAGTCTGACATTAACTTCCACGAATATCTCGAATTTTTTGAGAATGATCCCAACACCAAAGCCATCCTGATGTATGTCGAAGGCATGCGCAACGGTCGCAAGTTCCTACAGCAGGCCTACCAGACCACCCGTAAAAAACCGATCATTCTTTTGAAAAGCGGACGTTCCGCCACCGGCAAACGTTCGGCGGGATCCCACACCGGAGCCCTGGCCGGGATGTCTGAAGTTGCTAAAACCGCATTTAAAAGAGCCGGGATCATTGTCGTCGAAAAATCGGATGAGCTTTTGCCCTGCGCTGAGACCCTGGCCAATATGCCGCCGATCAAAAATAATAATATTGCCATTTTAGCCGATGGCGGCGGCCATGCCACCATCGGTGCTGATGAGTTAACCGATTTAAAGGTCAACCTGCCCGAAATCAGTGAAAAAACTCAGAAAAAACTACGTGCCATACTTCCCTCAGCTGCCTCAGTAGCAAACCCCATTGATGTCGCCGGTGGGGCTGACGACAACCCGCAGATCCTAGCAGAATGTGCCCGCATCCTCTTGCATGACTCCAATATCGGTGGGGTTCTGGTAGTCGGCCTCTTTGGCGGTTACAGTATCCGATTTGCGGAGAGCCTGGCTTATGCCGAAGAGGATACGGCCCACCAGCTCGGTAAACTGGTCAAGGAGACCGGCAAACCAATCATCATGCACTCACTCTACAATTTTGCCAAACCCCATTCGCTCGATCTTTTGCGTTACTACGGGATTCCGGTCTTCGACTCCCTGGAGCTGGCCTGTAAGTCGATCGGGGTTTTAGCTGAATATGGCGGCTATCTGCACGGCTACAAAAGCAAGGCCAAATTTGTTTTCGATATGGGTGCAAAAGCTAAACCCCGGGGCCAGGAGATCATGCATACTGCCCGCGCTGAGGGACGCACAGCACTTCTCGAGAATGAAGCCAAGGAGCTGGTCAGCCTGCATGGCGGTATGATCTGCCAGGATTGTCTGGCTCAATCTCCAGAACAAGCCGTCAGCATGGCGGCCGGTTTTACCGAGAAAGTGGTCATGAAGATCGTCTCACCCGATATCCTCCATAAAAGTGATGCTGGCGGCGTCCGTCTAAATTTGCAGAAGCCCGATGATATCCGTAAGGCTTACATGGAGATCACCGGCAATGCCCGCGAGTACAACCCCGATGCCGATATCAAAGGGGTGCTGGTTGCACCCATGGCCAACGAGGGTTTAGAAATTATTATCGGCACCAAGATCGACGATCAGTTCGGCCCGGTAATCATGTTCGGTATCGGCGGTATCATGGTTGAGGTTCTCAAAGATGTCGTCTTTCGTGTCCTGCCGATCTCACCCTACTCGGCTCGCAATATGATCGACGAGATCACCTCAGTAAAACTTCTAGACGGTTTCCGGGGACAACCACCGATCGATCGCAAAGCGATCAAACGTTTGCTCTTAACGGTATCCGAGATTATCGCCTCCTACCCAGAAATTCATGAAATGGATTTCAACCCGGTGATTGCTTACGAAGAGGGGCTTAATGTCGTCGATGCCCGGATTATTCTGAAAAAACCGTAATCCGGCAAACTCAAAGTTAAAGGGCGCAAACTCTGAGAAATCGACATTTTCACGATCTTTTCAGAGTTCGCGCCCTTTTCAATATTTGATCAGCACCAAAAAAAAGGAAATAATTTGATCATTTTTATAGTTGGTCTTACGGTCGGCCTGCTCTCGACGATTTTCGGCCTCGGCGGCGGCATTATTATGGTGCCGGTTCTAACCGCCATTGCCAATCTTTCCCAGGTTGAAGCCATGGCCACCAGTCTTGCGACCATCGTCTTAGTCTCTACCTGGAATTCCTGGCGCTACCATCGACAAGGCTTGATCGACTGGAAAATTGTCTTATGGGTAGCCATAGGTTCCGGCATCTGTGCCGCTTTAGCGGCTCGAAGTGCCCCGCTTCTACCCGAGAAAACCCTTGTCGGAATCATGCTTGCGGTGCTCTTCGCTCTAGCCTGGAAAACCTTCAATTTAGACCATCTTAAAGAAAAAAAAAGCCCCCCTTCAGGGCATAAAGCCGCTTTAGGAATCGGCTCCTTAAGCGGCCTGGTGGCAGGCTTTACGGGAATCGGCGGCGGCGGTGTCACCACCCCCTTGATGCTGGTTGCCGGTTTAGTAAAAAACCGCAGCGCCGCTCCAACCTCTAATGCTATTATGATCTTTACTGCCGGAGCCGGGGCTCTAACATACGCCCTGCATGGAGATTTCAGCTGGCCCCGCTTCGGCTTAATCCAAGCTCAATATTCAATGCTCTTAGGCATCGGTGCAATAATCTCCTCCTTTGCCGGTATGAAAATAAATCATTTAATCAACCTGAAACTTAGAAAAACCGTCTTAGGCTTCATCCTCCTGTTTATCGCCATTCGCCTGCTATTCCAGTTCATCACCTTGTAAAACAGTCATCTCAAACCCCACATCAACTTTCTTTTAGCAAAGCATTATGACGTTGCAAAACCTGCTTAATTTCCAGCGCCACCCGTTGACATTCAGCAACTGAATGCCCCCCTTCAAGCTCCCAACCAGACTCTATTGTTTCAATAAAGCGATTGATTGCGACATCGCTTAAAGCTAGAGGGTTATGGGCCCAGGCAAGCATCCCCTGAACCTGGTCACGACAGCTCAAGTCCATATTATAACCATATTGAAAACCTTTAAAGGCCATCAAAACGGGATAATAACCATAATCACGATCCCCCGGGGCCCAGAGCCGCAAAAAGGCATACTCTATCACCTCTTTCGCGGTTTGACCCTCAGAGGGGCGATGTTTACGCCGCTGGATCACCCCGCGCAACTCGTTATTGGCTAAGCGCCGTTCGCACCACTCCCCTTTTTCATTGCGCCCGAGATCGCCACCTAATAGCATAAGACAAAGGTAGTCTTCTAATTGCGGTTTAATTTCCCCAAAAACAATCTTTTCAAAATTTATATGCAAACTATGAGGCTTGATCTCCGAGACAAAATTAATCACCTCATCAATATAGAGGGCAACCAGGCCAGGATCCATTGAAAGCGGCATCGAAAAACTGCGGGGATAGTCAAGACGAACCAGTGAATATTCATAGAAACCTCCGGGTTGGGCTCCGATTCTGGGCAAAGAGAGAAGCGAACGACCGCGAATGTGGGAATCAAGGTAACCCCCCAAACGCCAACTGACATCGTCAAGAAAAAAGGCCTCATAATAGTGCATATTATGAAAAAGAAGATCCTTAAGCCCACCTTTGAAAGGTTTGTCAAAAGTCGCAAAACGTCCCAGATTACTGAACTCTAACTCAACCCCAATCGGGGTTTTGCCTGGCTGACTATGGACGTTAAAGAGCTCTTGTGCAACTAAGCCAATATCAGCAAACAGTGAGATCTTTTTTATCAAAGAAGCCGTCAGAAGAGCGTAGACATAAAGACTCCGCTGATTATCGGAAACTACCTGCTCTATCAAGGGATCTATGAGGGCATCAGATTGAGAGCGTTGACGATTAAAGATGATAATCGCCGCCAGATTAGGAAAGAAGTCGTAATAGCAGTCTGAGGAGTGAAAAGGCAGAGATTCCATAGCCAGAGCTCGACGAGCCCCTTGCACCATGTAACCAAAAAGAAAGTGACGAAAGACCAACCTTAAATAGGGTCGGAGAATATCCCGATGATGCCAGACCCTGCGACTTATCATCAGTCGTCGATATTGACGAACAGCGGCAATCTCAAGATTATGTTGGAAGGCGGATCGAAAAAGAGTGTGGTGGGTCTGGTTTTTAAAAAAGAGAAAACGACGCCGATATGTTACACCAACAAATTCGCGCAACAACATCAAACGTTCAACTACAGTTAAACGCTGATAGAGCCCCTCGTAACGGGTCTCTCGGAGTTGCTCCGGGAAAAAGAAAGCCACCGGGTTACACCAGGTCGGTTAATCAGTTATCAGAAAAACTTTAACCTTACACCTTAAAAGGATATTACTATTTCACATATAAACAATTAATCTTGATTGGTCAACTCAATATTTGCAATGATTTTTATGAATAATCCCCACGACTGTACTTTTCGACCTCAACCCGGGCCATAACCAGAGACTCCTGCATCAAATCAGCGAGCTCTCCATGTTCGACATGGTTCATATAATCCATCATATCTCTTGATACCTGATCAAGAACCTTAACGGTCTCTCTCATCTTTTCAGGATCGAGACGTTCTCGGTTGAGGCCTTGACGATAGGCGTCAAGGAGATCGATAAGCTGTTCGGTATCCCGAATACCTCTCTCCCGCAGATCAGCAGATTCCGGAAGGCCATCTAAAGCCGTAACTTCATAGACCGGGAAGCTTGCAAAACCAGGTTGGACTGAGCGGCTTGAAGAGGTTTCTCCAGTTTCCTGGCCTTTCATCTCTTGATCAAGAAGCTTACTGAATTCGCCTTTGACTTCCTGGCGCTCGACTGTCGGTTTACTGACCAGACCCGTAATCTGACCGGGTAAAACTGTATCTATTCCATCAACACTCATTGTAAAGCTCCCACAGAGACTCTCTTAACTGATCAAAGGGTAATTTCGTCTGCTCCTTAGTTCGCATATTTCGACATAGAGCCTCGCCTTTATCTAACTCATCCTGACCGACTATAAGAGCATACCTAACCCCATCCTTATCGGCTTTTTTGAGCTGACTCTTGAGACTTTTCTGCTGAAAACTCAAAGTTGTCACTTTGGCTTTACGGTTAAGCTCGACATGGATCGGAAAAAGCAAGCGTAATGCTTCCTCCCCAAGAGGAACTAAAGCCACAGCCGGTGACGTTAAAGGAGCAACTGCAGTACCGACAAGCATCATCAAACGTTCAAAACCGATGGCAAATCCGAAAGCCGGGGTCGCTTTGCCCCCAAGCTCTTCAACCAGACGATCATAACGTCCGCCAGCCGCCACCGCATTTTGAGCCCCAAGATCACCGGCCAGAAACTCAAAAGTCGTACGCGTATAATAGTCAAGACCGCGAACAAGCCGGGGATTAATCTGAAAACTGACCCCGGCATCTTCAAGCAAACCGCAAAGCCCGGTAAAATGCTGACGGCAACCATCACAAAGAGCTTCACTTATCGGCGGTGCATCAGCAACTGCCTCCCGGCATTGCGGATTTTTACAATCCAATGCCCGAAGTGGGTTTTCGACACTCCGCCGCCGACAATCTTCACACAACGAATCTTGGCGTGCGTTCAGAAAATCCTTGAGATGATCCCGGAAAACCGGTCGACAGGCGTCGCATCCGAGACTATTGAGATGCAACTCTACTCCTTTGAGAGAGAGTGCATGAAATAACTGTGCCAACATCAGCAAAGTTTCGGCATCCTGATAGAAACTCTCTTCGCCAAAGACTTCAGCGCCAAGCTGATGAAACTGACGATAGCGCCCTTTCTGCGGACGCTCATAGCGGAACATCGGACCCGCATAGTACAACTTATTGATTTCACTTGATTTTCCAAAAGAGTACTGATTATAGGCGCGAACTACAGAAGCTGTACCTTCCGGCCGCAAAGTTAAAGAACGATCCGAGCGGTCGGCAAAAGTATACATCTCTTTTTCAACTATATCGGTCTCATCGCCGATACTGCGGGCAAAAAGTTCCGTCGGTTCTAAAAGAGCCAGACGCAACTCGGCAAATCCATACCCTTCGAGAAGGTCACGAAATTTATCTTCAACCGCACGCCAGCGAAAACTCTCCGGCGGCAGAACTTCATTAAAACCTTTGACTGTTTTTATCTGTAATCTCTTCATAATCCCCTTAATGCGGGGACAGCTCCCGCAACCCAAATGGGCCTTTACGGCCCGCAAATAAGTACTCTTATCAGGCCCAGCAGAGCTGGATAAGTTTTTTCATCGGGACATTCCTTTCAGGAATAACCCGTGAAACACTAAACATTTTCTTGTTTTTTCAAACCGAAAATAACCTGCAAGGCACTAATAACTTATTCAAGGCCTCCTTGACAACCGGAAATTAACTGAGGCGGTAATTTGCAACTCATAGAACCCGAATGATCAGCTTCGAGAAAAAGAAAACCATCCTTTTTAACCTGCCAGGAGCGAGCCTCTGTCCCTAATTTATGAGCCTGACGAGTCTCTTTTAAGCCCCATTTACCGGGCTCCAGATACCAGCCCCCGGCTCTGATCTCAACCTCCCTTAAAATTTGCGGCAGACGCTTGCCGGGATTAACCAGACAGGCCATAAGATCAACCCTCTCCGGCAGTAACCCAGAATCAACCTGCCCCCCGCCCCAAATCATAGCCGAAAAATCACCATAGTTAAGCATCAATGAAGGAGCCATCTCCAACAGAGATGCTTTTCGCGAATCTGCAAAAACAAAGTCATTGGCCGGGGGCCCGATGATAGAGATATCGACACCATTTATGCTAAAAGGGAAAGAGAGGGAGGATATTTTACGCCAACGCACCCCAAAACGCTCCTGACTGGTGCGGCAAAAGTCACGAAAAGGGGGATAACCACTCCAGACCCCGTGATACCAGATTTCGCGCACCTTGAAATGCTCAACCAGAAAGAGCAGACCACCAACCAAACCGCGTTGCGGTTCAGTCAGGATAATAGTATCTATGCGTTTGATTTTACGCTGCCAGCAGTAGGGTGCAATCACCTTTCGCGCCATAGAGAACCGGGAACCATTTTCGGCCTTAAGCCCGGCCCCGATCCATGACCCACCATTTATAAGAATAGCCTCAGCCCCCGGGATTTCAACCAGCAGGCTCTGGGGCTTGCCCCCGACAAAAGCAGCCAGAACTAGCTTTTCACGACCCTGCTCATAGCACCACCAGCCCCGATCCAGCAAACCGGCTAAAGCTAAACAGAGAAGCCCGGAAAAAGCTAACTTTTTAGAACGGGGATAAGCCAGTAACCAGGCGATCGTTAAGACCAGAAAAAGGGCTAAAAAAATCTCGATATTCGTCAATGTCGAAAAATAACAGCGCCGCCCGGGGAGCCATGCCTGTAACAGAAAACTTCCTGACAGTAACGCCTCAAGCAGCCAGACCAGGGGCTTAAGAAAAAGAGTCATAAGTGCCGGCCAAGGCACCAACAACAAAGAGAGCATCCCAGCAGGTATAATAATCAGGGAAAAAAGCGGCAACATGATCAAGTTTGCGACAAGCGAATAAGAGGAGATAAAATGGACCTGGTTGATGAGCCAGGGAGCCGTGGCCAGGGTTATCGCGGTAGAGCTTGCCAGCAGATAAAAAGCATTTCTTAACAAAACCTGAAACCCGGACGGAAACCTTTGACAGAAAGGCAAAAGCCCCATCAACCACCAGCTATGAGCTCTAGGCAAAACCCATAAAATGGCGACAACCGCAGAAAAAGAGAGTTGAAAAGAGAGTGCAAAAAGAGCCTGTGGCCAACAGTAGAGGATCACAATGGCGGCCCCTAAAAGAGCTGAAAAAGAGTCGCGCAAACGGCCCATAAGCAGGGCTAAAAGAAAAAACATAGCCATAATTCCGGCCCGAACAACCGGCAGGTGAAGACCAGCCAGAAGAGTATATAAGGGTATAAAAGCGAGAGTCAGGCCAGCCGCAAGCGGGACCGTACCGGCCGCCAGACGACTCCCGAGAAAACCTGAAAGAAGATAGCGCAAAGAGAAGAAAAAAAGGCCAACGACAATACTTAAATGGAGACCGGAGATGGCAAAAAGATGAAAGACGCCAAAATCGAGAAAAAGCTCTTTGACCTCAGAACGTAACTGATCGCGGCTGCCGATCAGAACTGCCTGCAAAATAGCCGCCGCCTCCCCCGCCCCGGCACAATTAAAAAGGGAGCGATAGAGAGAGCGCCGCACCCCCTCAACAGCTCCGAGACCACCGGAAAATCGGGCCGCAATTTCAAGTTGATCGAAGGACTCTAAACGAGCGCTGGCAACCAGACCGGAAAGCACTTTGGCCCGCAGCGAGCCTCGTAAAAAAGGGTGACGGGCCGCATGCAAAGGCTGTAAATTTATTTTTGCGGAAATAATGTCTCCGCTACGAGGCAGACGGGGATCGTCATAAGAAGTTGAAGGCAGATAGAGAAGAATTTCACCGCACCCGACCAGCGCCTCGGTTAACGGCTCAAGACGCAAACGCCAACCCGAAACCGAACCTCGCGGGAAAGTAGTGACCCGGCCCAAAAAAGCCTGTGGTCCACTGCCAAAATTAGCCAAGATCGGCTTTACTGCAAGAAATCGGCTGCGACGATCGGCAATTTGCTGGGATACCAAGCCTGCCAAAAGTTGGGAAAAAAGAACCAGAGCGACCAACAAGTGAAGACGGATCGTAATTTTAAGATAGTTTAAAAGCTTATAATAAAGAAGGGCCGGGAGAACTGTAAGCAGGAGAATCAGGCTCAAGGGAAAGTTAAAGCAGACCGTACCGACAATCGCCCAGACAATCATCGCCAGAGACAAAAAAAGCGGCCTGTAAGCAATCTCTCGGGCTAACTCCCGCATCAGACGACCATTTAAACCAGCAAATTATCGAGTTCTTCAACCAGTTTTCGCGCTTTTGGAGAGAGCCCTTTAGGCATAACAATTTTTAATTCAACCAGCTGATCACCGGCGGCAGCTCCAAGAGCTTGAACACCCTTGCCGCGCAGACGCATTTTCTGACCATTTTGAGCGCCCTCTTTAATTGCCAACATCGCTTTTCCAGAAAAAGTCGGCACCTCAACCCGCCCCCCGAGCAGGGCGGTAGTCAAAGGGACTTCGACCTGACAGAGGAGATCACGCCCCTGAATGCTGAAAACGGGATCAGGTCGCACCTTGACGGTTAAGATAAGATCTCCAGCTGGACCATTGTTAACGCCAGGGTGCCCCTTACCCTTGAGACGTAAACGCGCCTCATTAACAGTTCCCGGCGGCACTTTGACATTTACCTGCTGGGCATCAACCCGCAGTTTTAGTTCGGTTCCGATAATAGCTTCGGCAAAATCGATTTCAACCTGATGCTCGGCATTACCGCCGCGCCGCGGCCCCGCTGACTGAGCCTGCTGAAAACCGCCGCCGCCAAAAAGGTTGGCGAAGATATCTGAAGGATCACCCGAACCCCCGGCCGGGCCCCGACGCGAAGAGAAATTACGGGCTCCACCCCCAAACATATCATTAATATCAAAGCCTCCAGGACGCCCTCCGGAAAAACCGCCAGGGCCGCCACCCTGCTGCTGAAAGGCATCACCATAGGTATCATATTGCTGACGTTTTTTTTCATCACCCAGCACTTCATAGGCTTCATTGATTTCTTTAAACTTCTTTTCCGCCGCTTTGTCATCCGGTTTAACATCAGGGTGACATTGGCGGGCTTTACGACGATATGACTTTTTAAGTTCATCAGCCGTAGCCTGTTTGCCAACCCCGAGAGTTTTATAATGATCTTTACCTGCCATGTGACTCTCTACTCCAAATATAATTCAAAATTTTAAATAGCTCTTCAACGACCAAGCATCAAGCTCGAACATCGCTTCGCCCTCATAAACGGGGTCAAAGCTGGGGTGCTGACGCACCTTGTACCAGCAATGACCCCAATCCCGATAAGAAGTCCACAATCACCTTAAATCGTCATTCAGACAAAAGTCTGAATCCAGTAAATTTAGTAACTTCTGGATACCGGCTTTCGCCGGCATGACGGATATGGGAATTTTTGCGATTTCATCATTCATAATACATCATAACCAAACCATAACAATATAACCACAAAACTTATGATTGTAAAGTAAAGGCTGCTTTGAAAAACCACATTTAATTGAGAATGGGTCGAGTAGACCGGTTTCTTCCGATGCTTCAGGTTGAGGTTTGTTTTCCCGGTT
>CAYWGC010000026.1:0-50978 GCA_964457755.1 uncultured Thermodesulfobacteriota bacterium
CTATAGCTTAACATTACAAAAAGTTGTCTAGACGCTCGGGTCCACCGTACCCATCGACCGGGATCGTTTTACCGGATCTATAAATTGGACTATAAATCAGCGCTTCAAAAGCGGTTTTGATACGGGCCTCTATTTTTCCAAATCTAACGATGATTACAACAATGAAGACAGTATCTACTTCTATCTGCACCCACACCTTTCATATCGCCTCATGAAAAATCACTACCTCCAACTTCACTACCGCTATGCCCGGACCCAAGATAAAACCTTGAAAGATAATGACACCTATGACCGCAACCGCATCTGGTTGGCCCTGGTTTTCAACTTTCCTAAACTTATTGACTGAGATACCCCAAAATGCAAACCCAGGAAACTATCTCTTTAGACCAAATAAAAGGCATCATCAGACGCCAGCGCGGGGTTTTTATAACCCTCTTCATCCTGACTTGGATTGCGGCTTTAGCTACAGCTCTGCTCCTACCGGCCATCTACCGAGCCGAAAGCACTATTCTAATCGAAGAACAGCAGATCCCGCAGGAATTTGCCCAGACCACGATTACCAGCTATGTCGAAGAACGCCTGCAGGTCATCACCCAACAGATTATGAGCCGGCCGCGCTTACAGGAGGTAATCGACCGTTTCAAACTCTACCCGGAAATGCAGAAGAACCACACCAGAGAAGAGATTATTGCCCGCTTGCGAACCAATATATCATTGCAAACAATCAGTGCCGATGTGGTTGACCGACGCACTGGCAGACCGAGCACAGCAACCATCGCCTTCAACCTCTCTTACCAAGGTGAAAACCCCAACATCGTCACCAAGGTAACCAACCGCTTAACCTCACTCTACCTCGAAGAGAATCTGCGCCAACGTGAAGAACGGGTCACCAATATCACCATTTTTCTCAGTCAGGAACGTAAAGAACTAACCCAATTCATCAATAAACTCGAAGAACAAATCACTCTTTTCAAGCAAAAGCATGGTCGCGAGCTCCCGGAATTCAATACGGTAAACCTGCAGGCAGTCAACCGCCTGACCCGTGATTTAGAACAGAACCGTATGCAGCTCCGCTCACTTAAAGAGCGTAAGCTCTACCTGGAAGGCCAACTCCTTTCAATTGACCCGGTTCAAAACAGTAACCTGCTGCGTAGCGATGAAGGTCGCCCATTGCTTCCCCCAGCCGAAAAACTGAAAGCTTTACACATTCAATTAACTACCCTTAAAGCCCGCTACTCGGACAAACACCCTGACATCAAAAAAGCCGAGCGTGAAATCGCCGAAATCGAGTCGCAAAACCCTTCCTTGGCCATCTCAACAACAGAACTAACTGAAAAACAAAAACAGTTGGAAAGATTAACCCGCCAGAGTGACGAGTTCCAAGCCCGTTTAGGTAACAAACATCCGGATCGCATACAAATTGAAAAAGAGATTGCTATTTTAAATCAGGACATCAGCAACTTAACCAAATCGGCTCAAAATCAGACTTCAACCAACAACCCTGAACCCCAAACTATCAGCAACCCAGCCTACATTAATCTGCAAATTCAGATAAAATCAGCAGCCCTGGAAATTGCCGCCACAGAAGCCGCTTACCAGCAAATCAGCAAAAACCTTACCGAGTTTCAAACCCGACTGGAAAATGCACCATTAGTTGAACGGGACTACACTCGTATGATCAGAAAGTTTGATCAAGCTCAATTACGTTATACCGATATCACCCATAAGCTGACTGAAGCCCAAGTCGCCCAGCAAATGGAAGAGTCACAACAGGGCGAACGCTTTAAGATCATTGATCCAGCCCAGACCCCGGAAAAACCTTTCAAACCTAACCGTATGGCAATTGCCCTGATCGGCTTTGTTCTGGCCTTGGGACTGGCTACCGGCGTTAGTGCCCTGCGTGAGAACCTCGACTCTTCCGTCAAAAGCATTGCTGAGCTTACGCGCCTGACCGGAGTACCGGTTTTAAGTGTCACCCCAATCATGGAAAACCTTAAAGAACGCCGTAAAAGATTCTGGCGTTACGGTCTGACCGCAATTATTCTACTTATTCTTATTGTCGCAGCTCTGGTAGCCATTCACATCTTCTACCAGCCACTCGATATTCTCTGGATTAAAGTGATGCGTCACCTCGACATTTAAGATTCTATAATTGAAAAAAAGGTCTCACAAGCATGAATGACATACTTAAAAAAGCACTTGAACGAACCGAAAGAGAGGGTAATGATAATGGGCTCAAACATGAACTGCCCATTCTCCCGGAAAACAACCCGGCAACAAGCAGCACCCCGGCGCAGGAAAAAGAAAAGAAAATCTCGATAAACAAGAATTTCAGTAATAAAAAAAACTTTACGGGAAGCAATCTATCTGCAAAAAAAACCGACCCTAAAAGCAAGACAAAAAAAGAAGCAATCAACCAAAAAATCTTAGCTGATCACAAAATCATCTACGACTGCCGCAGCCATCCAGGCTCTGACCAAGTCAAGATTCTCCGAACCCAAATGCTGCAGCGTCTGCTTGCTTCCGGCGGCAACTCCGTCCTCATCACCAGCCCTAGACCCGGTGAAGGCAAAACTGTAAACACTATAAACCTAGCCATCAGCATTGCCCAAGAGATAGATCGGACAGTTTTGCTCATTGATGCCAACCTGAGAAAACCGGCCGTCCACAAATGCTTCGGCCTTGATGAAACTGAAGGATTGGCCGACTACCTGCTCGGTAAAGCCTCAATCTCTGAGATCATGATTAACCCCGGTATCGATAAACTGACAATCATACCGGGAGGACGCCCTCTAACCACATCTTCAGAGATGTTGGGGGCAACCCGCATGGCAGACCTGGTCACAGAGATGAAAACTCGTTACGGAGATCGAATTCTGGTTTTTGATGGTCCCGACATGCTCACCAACGCCGACTCCCAGGTTTTTGCCAAACTTGTTGACGGTGTGGTCTTAGTGGTTGAAGCCGAAAAGACTGCCCGCCAGGACATCAAAAAAGCAATTGAGCTTTTGGGAAAAACTCCTTTAATTGGTACTATTTTCAACAAATCACACGAATAGAAGAAGAGAGACTATGTACGAAGACTTTTATGCGATGCAGGAGAAACCATTCGACCTTCTGCCCGATCCTGATTTTCTCTATATGAGTGCAGGCCACGACAGTGCCTACACCCACCTTAAATATGCGATCCATGAGAACAAAGGCTTTGTTGTCATCTCCGGTGAAATTGGTTGCGGCAAAACTACATTAATCAACTATCTCTTACGCCAGCTCCCAGAAGACCTTTTGATCGGGGTTATCAGCCAGACTGACGTCAACCCGGAACTTTTTTTCAAACTTATCTGTAGAAAATTTGAGCTCGCCCACGAAGGCCTTGATAAAGGTGAGATGATTGCCCTCTTCCAAGACTTTCTCCTCACTTCACACCTCGAAAAAAAACGCGTAACCTTGATCATCGATGAGGCGCAAAACCTTCCCGACAGAACCATCGAAGAGATTCGCATGCTCTCAAACCTCGAAGCCGAGAAAGAGCATCTCGTCCAGATTATTCTGGTAGGACAACCGGAACTTCGGCAAAAATTACGCCAGCCCCATCTTGAACAGTTCATTCAACGTGTAACCGTCCACTATCACTTGGACAAATTAAGCGAAAATGAGATAAAAGAGTACATCCGCCATCGCCTGCATGTTGCCGGGTGCCCAACCTATGCAACCCTCTTTGAAGAATCTGCCTACGCATTAATCTGGGATGCCAGCCAGGGAATCCCACGAATGATTAACTACATATGCGATATGGCTCTGGTTCACGGCTATGCCGACGGCCTGACAACGATTGACGAAAACATTATTGAAGCCGTCCTGGCCTCACGCCAAGAAAGCACACTCTTCAGCAATACCTACCAAGAGACCACAACAGCTACGAACAGCATAACCTCACAAAACGACATAGCAACGGCTCCTGACATTGTTGATCTAACCAGCCGCGTTTCAATTATGGAAAATATGATCACATCCCTCAACAGCCAACTTAATGAGCTCCTCTCAACCCGCAACGTCAGAGACAAATTGATGCTCGAGATTTTCACCTCACTACAAGAGAGTCTGAAGTCTCGGAAACAAATTGCCATAAGTTACCAAAAGCTTAACAACCGCTACCGAGAACTCCAAGAGGTTGGCAAAAAAGACGAGAAAAATTGATGAAAAAACTAATAATCATTTTCATCCTTCTCCTGAGTTCGCAACATTTGGGGCTCGCCCACAACCGAGACACCTTCGTTTCAGCGGATCTTCCGCCGGGCACCAGCGGCATTCTCCCGGCCCACAAGTTGTCACTTATACCACCTTCTCCAACTCTTGAAAAACGACAACACCAATGGCAATTTCACAACCCCAAAATGGATAGTCAGCTCAACTACAAACTTGAAAAAACGCTATTGGAAAACTTCGAAGACCCTCATAACTCAGCAAATCCTGACCTCTCTAGAAAAAGCAGTGCAACTGATACTATCTGCGTACAAGTAAAATGTGCGGCCGAAAATCGGGATACAATTGAAAAAAAAATCAGCGCACTTAACGGGATTGTGACTGGCCACAACTTAAACCAGACGACCTTGCAAATTATAATTCCTTTATCATCCTTAAATTCACTGGCAAACCTTCAAGAAGTAAATTATGTCAAGACCCCAAGCCCCGCAGTCACCTATGCCGGCAACTATACGACAGAAGCTCTAACAGACATTAATGCCAACAGCTGGCACAGCGCTGGCATTAATGGACAAAATACCCGGGTAGGGGTAATCGATGTCGGATTTTTGGGTTACACATCCTTAATGGGTAGCGATCTGCCCGCCGCCGTAACCGCCAGAAATTTTGTCGATGGCGAAACTTCGGCCCAACTCGACAGCGGCTCACCCCATGGCACAGCTTGCACAGAAGTTATTTATGACGTCGCCCCGCAAACATCCATATACCTTGCTAAAATATACACTAATATCGACCTTCAGGAAGCTGTTGAATGGCTCCACACGAGCTGCGATGTCGACATCATCTCAACCTCCTTGGGCTGGTACAACTTGGCCCCTGGAGACGGGACTGGTGAACTTGCAGAACTAGTAACCAGCGCTTATAATAACGGCATTCTCTGGGTCACGGCCGCCGGTAACGATCAACAACGCCACTGGGGAGGTAATTTTTATGACCCTGACAATGACGGCATGCATAATTTTACCAGCACCCGGGTAATTAATTATTTCGGACCAGGTGACGGCAGTGCCTATCTGGTCAATCCCTATATTAATTTAACCATTTTCGCCCGCTGGTCTGACTGGGAAAATGTCGACCAGGATTACGACCTTTATGTATATCGAGCTGTAGAGGGCAGTGGCTGGGAAGGCCCAATTGCCAGTAGCGTTAACTTTCAGAATGGCACCGCTGGACAAACCCCGACAGAAGCAGTCAGTTTTACAACTTCTGGGTCACCCGCAGCTTATGGGTTTATTATATACCAGGCTTTCGATACAACTAGTACCGTCAATTTTGAAATTTTTGCCCCTAACGCCCCCCGACTTGATACAATCCTTACCAGCCGCAGTATATCCAACCTCGCCGACACACCCAAAGCCACAACCGTCAGCGCGATTAGTGTATCAACCCACATTAGACCAGAATACAGTTCTGAAGGACCGACCAACGGTATCGGTGGAAGTAATCTTGGTGGTTTCGGCAAACCCGACATCGCAGCTTATGTAAATGTCACGACCGCCAGCTACGGATCACAAAACTTTAACGGCACCTCGGCAGCAACCCCGCATGTCGCCGGAACTGCAGCCCTGATTCTCTCTGAAAATCCCAGTTTCACTCCGTCCCAACTGCAAAGTTCCCTGGCCAGTCAAGCCCTTGACATCGAAAGCCCGGGATTTGATTTTACTACAGGCTGGGGACGGCTATATCTGAATGATGAAACAGATACAACCGTCATCTGGAATGGGTACAGCACCAATTGGAATACCACCTATAACTGGAGTAGTAGTACGGTTCCAGACAACACAACGAGCGTCACCATCCCATCATCTCTAGTGGGTAACTACTGGCCTTTGATCTCAGGAATTTCGGCCCAAGCTCAAGAGGTGATACTTTCCGGCCCCCTGACCATAACTTACGGCACTCTAACAATCGGCAACTGAGCGGATAGTTTTCACTCTGTAAAAATCCGAGATGACAACCAAGCCCATCAATATTATATTTGACAGATAATAGTTTTTTAATTAGACTCCCAATCAGTACAGCCTTTCTAAATAACCCTCACCTATCAACCTAAAGGAGATGAGATTGCAATCTTCGACAGCACCATACACAAAAGCAAAAATTGCTGGTATACTAGCTGAAACAGGAAGAATATTCGCATCCCTTCAGGCCGCCCTCAAAGGAATAAACAATCCGGTAGTTGTCATCTCCAGCGCCACAGCCAAGGAAGGAAAAAGCATTTTCACTGCTGGCCTCGGCATTGTCGCGGCTCGCAACCTAAAAAATAAAGTTCTACTTATTGACTGTCATTGGCACGCCCCGAGCTTACATAATTTTTTTGACATTAAGGCTAAATTCAATCTCGAAGAGTGCCTGCTTAATGATAGCCTGCATAAACAGATAGTTGCAACTCCCTACACAAATCTTGACCTCCTCCCGGCACCGAACTATCAGGAAAAACCTGAGGCCACCAAAAATGCCCTTACCACAATCCAGCACCTGCGCAACGATTACGCCATGACGATTGTCGACAGCGCCTCAATACTTTCAGCCAACCGCAATATGGTTGATCCGATCGCCCTGGCCTCAGATGCTGACGGACTGGCTCTGACCGTCATGGCCAACCAGACACCCCGACAAATGGTCAAGAAAGCCCAAACTATGCTTGATGTCTCCGAGGCTCGTATTCTGGGCTTGATCATCAACCAACATTGTAATCCAATGGCTACTTAAACCTCAATTATGTAATCATATTCCGCCCCAATCTCAAGCAGAGGAAAAACTGATGATCTTCAACATACGTCGTTATCTCTATGCCCTGACCCAACATTTACACTGGCTGGCTCTCGCTCTAATTCCTTTGGCAACCTATTTGCTTATAACAGGCATCAAGGCCGACCGTTTCACCCTGACTCGCTCACTGCAACTTAACCCCGACTACCCGGTTGCCGTTACCACGAGCCCGGTTGATACAGTTTCCTTAAAGAGTCTAACAACAGCACCTAACCATTTTTTCACTGACCCGTTGGCTTTGGCCAGCTGGCGGCGCTTTGCCGAGACTGACCCGGGACTGGCTAAATACAATTTCAAAGACAAAAATACGATGCTGGCGGCAATTGAAGCCCTCAGCCTTAAAATAGTTAAAGAAAACCAGATCCAACTTAGTTATTTCGGCGCCGATGCGGAGCTTGGCCTCCAGCTCATAAACTATTACATGAATCGACTATTAAGTCGCCTGCGGGCCGGCTACCACCGCCAAACAACAGCTTTTTTAAATTCTAATAATTTTGTTCCACCAGAACATTTGCAAATTGATAAAACCAAATTGAAGCGCACCGAGCACCAGGCTTGGTGGCGCGGAGAGAGACTGGGGGCGGCAACCGTTGCTACTTTACTGCCTTTTATTGTAGCCTTGATAATTATCGGATTTCGTGAATTTCTTGATCCATCATTCAAATCGGGACGCCAGGCGGCACGCTATCTTAACCTGCCGATACTTGGCTTTATCCCCTCCCTGGATCCTATTATCAACAACCTCCAGGAAGGAAAAAGTAAGGCCGACCACCCATAAAGGGGGAATAATCAGATGAACAACCTCAAAATAAAGCTTTTCGGACTTTTGCTCCTGTTGACCGCAATCGCCACAGGAGCTATATTCTTACCGAAATCAGCTTACGCCAACACTACAGCTCAGATCCAAACTGATGTTCTTTCAGCCACTGCTGGGGTAACTAGCGGTGCAACCATTATGGTTGATCAAAATATCACTGGGGACGATACTCCGGCAACCGAGAATGTCACGATGGAGTGGGATCCCAACCAGGAAGATTCGGTCACCGGCTATCTGCTCTACTACGGTAATGCCAGCGGCAAATATCTCCCACCGATAGATGTCGGTCTCAACACTAACTACACCATTGAAAATTTAAGCACCAAACAAAAATGGTTTTTTGCGGTCAAAGCTTACGATACCCAGGGAAATCAAAGCGGCTATTCAAATGAGGTTTTCAAAGAGCAAACAATCTCCAGCGAATCCACAACCACAACTTCAACCGCCATGTCATTTACCCACGACCCTTTGGCGCTGAATCAAGATTTCGGGGATAACAGTGACCCTGTACAAGACCCTAATATACGTTCTGAATCATTCGCCATTGGCTCCGGGGCTGGAAAAATCGTTGCCGGAACCGGCCCTTGGCCGAGCGATGGCGGCTGGATCAAAACTTTGACTGATGACTATTTCCATGATCACTGGAGTCGGATTGACTGGAATTCTTACAACGATCTCAGGGGAGAATCGCGGGTTGCTCACGGCGACATCGACGGTGACGGCAAAGATGAACTCATCGTCGGGATGGGTCCCGTAACTGGTGACACAACGGCCCCGGCTGGTCATTTTCAAGTTCTTGATGACAACCATCAACATCTCTTTTGGGGGCAGGTAAACTGGGGACCTTACAACGAGGGCAACGGTGAAACCTGGCCCGCCTGCGGAGATCTTGACGGGGATGGCAAAGATGAAATCCTGATTGGCCTGGGCCAAGGCGGCATGGGGATCATTGAAGTCTTTAAAGTCACCAACAACCAACTCCAACACCACACCTGGATGGCTTCAACCTGGGATGAATACAATCTTGCCCGCGGTGAGGTGCGCCCCTCCAGTGGCGATTTGGATGGCGATGGCAAGGATGATATCATCGTCGGCTTAGGCCCGGTTGCCGACAACCCGGAAATTCCCGGCGGAACTTACGAGGTTCTCTCCGGCAGCGGTGAACATATGGCTTGGGGTGAAGTCGGCTGGTCAGACTACAACCAACTCAACGGTGAAAGCCGCCCTGTAATCGGCGACCTTAACGGAGATGGGGCCAACGAAATTATCATAGGCTTGGGCACCGGCGCTAATGGCGCTTTCGAAATCCAGAGTTACAATGGTGGCAATATCACCAACCAGGCCTGGCTGGAAACCCCGTGGTGGCAAGAATACAATGAAATATCGGGTGAAACCCGCCCTGCCGTCGGCAACCTTGACGATGACGACAGCGATGAACTCGTAATCTCCTTAGGGCAAGGCGGAGGCGGCTGGATTCATCTTTTCGATGATGCCAATATGGGCTACAACCACTACATCAGCCTGCAACTCTGGCCCGAAGCGTACAACCTCAATAATGGTGCCAGTTGGGTAACTATCCAGGAGTAGTTTTCCACCGTTTTTTCAGATAGATCATCAATATTGAGATCGCCGCCGGGGTAACCCCCGGCAAACGCGAAGCTTGCCCCAGAGAAAGCGGGCGGATATCCTGCAGGGTATGCGACATTTCGATGGTTAATCCAGGGATATCAGAGTAATCGAAATCTGGTGGAATTTTCATCTTCTCCAGATGTTTAAACTTCTCGACCGCCATCATCTGGCGTTTGATATAACCTTCATATTTAATTTGGATTTCGGTTTGCCGCCGGGCAACCGGACCCAGCCGTTGACCAAGCTCAACGACCTCGTTTGCGCACTCTTCAAGATCCTGCCAACGCACCTGCGGCCTTTTTAACAGTTCCGCCGCTACAACACTCTGCTTAAGTGTTGCGGTCCCAAGACGCTCAAGGGTTGCAAAGGCGGCTTCCGGCTTAATTCTGATACTCCCCAGAGTTCTCTTGCCCACTTCCGTTCGGGCCCGCTTTTCAATTACCATCTCAAGTTGCAGCTTATCAACCAGACCTAATTTAAAAGCCCGCTCTGTGAGCCTGAGATCGGCATTATCCTCGCGTAAAAGGAGGCGATATTCGGCCCGTGAAGTAAACATCCGGTAAGGCTCACGAGTACCTCTATTAATCAAATCATCGATCATCACACCAACATAAGCTTCAGATCGATTGAGAATGAATGGTTCAATTTTCTTCACCTGACAGGCCGCATTAATGCCGGCAATAAGGCCTTGAGCGGCGGCCTCTTCATAACCTGAAGTACCGTTAATCTGACCCGCCAGATAGAGGCCGCCAATCTTTTTGCTTTCAAGCGTTGCCTTAAGTTGGGTGGGCTCAATATAATCATATTCGATGGCATAAGCCGGCCGCATAATCACAGCATCTTCCAAACCGGGCACGGTATGAAAAAGTTTCTGCTGAACTGCGACCGGCAGACAGTTGCCAAGCCCTTTGACATAGACCTCTTCACTCTCATAACCTTCAGGTTCTAATGTGACTTGATGGCTCTCATGATGGGGAAACTTGACAATTTTATCCTCGAGAGAGGGACAGTAGCGAGCACTGACACCAGTAATCGTACCATTATAGAGGGGTGAGAGATGCAGAGAGTCACGCATTATGGCATGGGTTTGGGCGGTGGTTCGCGTCATATAACAGGGCAACTGTTCCTGCTGAACAGAAACCGTCAACACTGAAAAGGGAAGCGGGTTTAGATTGCCATCCTGACGCTCAAGTTGACTGAAATCAATGGAACGGCGCAACATCCGCGGTGGGGTTCCGGTCTTCATGCGGCCCATTTTAAAGCCTATCTTTTTTAAATCTTCAGCCAATCTCTGAGAAGCAAATTCACCCGTTCGTCCCGCGGCCTGACGAAAAGAGCCGATATGAATGAGTCCATTGAGAAAGGTCCCAGTGGTCACAATCACAGTCTGGGCCCGATGCTCGAACCCCGTATCATCTAAGACCCCGACGACCCGGTCATTCTCTAGCAACAGACGATCAACCATCGCCTGACGTAACTCGACCCCGCTTTGGCTTTCGAGACAATGTTTCATGGCGCGATGATAAAGCAACTTATCACACTGCACCCGGGTTCCTTGGACCGCCGGCCCTCTTGAAGTATTCAAGGTCCGAAACTGAATCCCGCAGCGATCAGTAATTCGGGCCATGGCTCCGCCTAAGGCATCAATCTCCTTAACCAGGTGACCTTTAGCCAAGCCGCCGATCGCAGGATTACAGGACATCTGGGCAACGGTATCTAAGTTGAGGCTGAAAACCAAAACCCTCAAACCCATCCGCGCCACGGCCAACGCCGCCTCACATCCGGCATGCCCGGCTCCAACAACAATCACGTCATAATTATGATGCATATTTTCACTTGCCAATTTTCCAGTTGTGGTTCACAACCGCATGTTATATAAAGCGAGGATGAACCTTGTCAAATTAACGCATTGGCTCTGGCCCGAAGACCCCGCCAAACTCCACAGCTGGCAGCGCGGCTTTATGCACCTCTGCCGTTTTCTCTTTATTTTTTTCAAAGAGTATAAACGCGACCGCATCAATCTGCGGGCCGCTGCCCTAACTTACTCAGTCGTCCTCTCAATGGTGCCAATGCTGGCTTTAAGTACCGCCGTTCTCAAAGGTATGGGAGCCGGTGACCAGATGCGTCAGGCCGCCTATCAGCTAATTGACAACCTTGCCGGCGAAGCCAATACAGACATCTCAGCAACCCCAGCAAATCCGGCAACAGTGCCGGAGAAGATCTCGAAACCGGAAGAAATCACAGAACCTCCGGCGACCCCGGATAGCGAACCGTCAAGAGATTTCAGCGGCCATCTCTACGATGCCGTTGACAAGGTCTTTGACTATGTTGACCGCACTAATTTTGCCGCCTTGGGAATGGTTGGGACCTTCCTTTTACTGATCACCGTACTGATTGTCATAAACGGCATTGAAGAGGCGATGAATGCGATCTGGCAGGTTGAACAGAGCCGCAGCATCGGCCGGAAAATCATGAACTATATGGCCCTGATGATCATCTGCCCGCTGACTATCAACCTTGGTGTCGGGGCCACCACGATGCTCAACACCCCGGCTATCATCAGATACCTTGACAACTTCATACCAATCGCCTGGATGCAGGGCCTGCTCTTTAAACTGGTTCCACTATCTCTCTTAGCCCTGACCTTTGTCCTGCTCTACCTCTTCCTGCCCAACCTCAAGGTAAAGGCCAAAGCCGCCTGGATTGGCGGCTTTACCGGCGCTCTCGGCTTGATGGCACTCCAGAAAGCCTTTATCCTGCTTCAAGTTGGGGTCGCCAACTATAATGCCATCTACGGCTCATTTGCAACCGTCCCCCTCTTTCTCCTCTGGCTGCACTCGGCCTGGCTCGTTTTTCTACTCGGCGCCGAAGTCGCCTTCACGACCCAACACTACGCAAATTACCACAGCAACGGTAACCGACTGACACCTAAAGCGGAACTCGCCCTCGCTTTCGACCTGATCAACCAAATCTACATAAATTTCGACCAGCGCCGCGATATCACCCTAACAGATTTGGCTTCTGCAACCAAAGAATCAACCATTATCACTGGTAAAACTTTGCAAAGGTTAATCAAAGCCAATCTTATAAAAACCAGCGACAAACAACCCGAAACCTATCTTCCCGTAACCCCCTCTGCGAAACTGAAAGCAACCGAGATCAGCACATTGCTCTGGGCTGCCGATATCCCACAAAAGCCGACCCCGGGGCGTAATTTGGCCACAACTTTTTTTGCCGCCGGCAATAAAGCCCTGCCGGATAATCCTTGGGTAAAATGATTAATTTTAATTTAATCATAACTATTCAGCACCCTCTTAAAGTTACTAAAAAAGGCGTCGAACTTTGCTTCGCCCACTTCGAGGGGGACACGGCTCAGCCCGCCACGGGCTAAAGCCTGGTCTGGAGGCTGCACCCGAACGAAGTGAGGAAGTGCCCTTGGGGTATCCCCGCATCGAGACACACGCTGAATAGTTACAAATAATCTTGCTTAACCCCGCACGGCAACCTGGGGGCGACCAAGCCCCGGCGGCGTAAATACCTGCAGAGGCAGTTCGTAAAGATCGGCCAGAATCTCTTCGGTAATCACCTCGCGAGTCTCACCCTGGTAACGAATAGTCCCATCTTTGACAAGAAAAAGATAGTCAGCAAAAACGCCAGCCAAATTCAAATCATGAAAAACGGCCAAAGCCGTCAATTTTTCCTGCCGAACCTTAGTCGCCACCAAACGCAAAATCTTAACAGAATGATTGATATCGAGGTTAGAGGTCGGCTCATCAAGCAGAAGCAGTTGAGGATCCTGGGCCAAAGCCCGAGCTAAGAGAACCAACTGCCGCTCTCCACCACTTAAGCGGGTAATCGCACGTTCGCCCAGATGACTAATGCCGGTTGCGCTTAAAGCTTGGTCAACCTTCTCGTTTTCAAGATCATAACCACTACCAAAAAGACCTGAAAGATGAGGGTTGCGACCCATAGCCACGACCTCTCGTACTTTGAAGGGAAAAGCAACATGAGTCTCTTGAGGAACCACGGCAATCCGGGCCGCCAAATCTTGGCGCGGGATCGCACATAAATCCTGTTCGCCCAATATCAAACTACCGCTAAGCGGTTCATTGACCCGACAAATAGTATTGATCAGGGTCGATTTGCCGCAGCCATTGGGTCCTAATATCCCGCAAAAAAAACCGGGCCAGAGTTTAAAATTAAGTTTATCGAGAATAACCTGATCACCGTAACCACAACTTAGATTGCTAACTTTGAGCAACGGTTCCCAGGCTTCATGGGCCATGGAGAAAGACTCAGCTGCCGATTGACAGGAGTTATCTGAGTGATCGAAACTATTTGTCATCATGAAATTTTTTCTTAAAAATAACGCAGAAAAATGGAGCCCCGAGCAGAGCCGTAACGACACCAACCGGAATCTCGGTCGCACCGGTCACAGTACGGGCCAGGGTGTCGGCCAAAACCAGAACCAATCCACCAAGCAGAGCTGATGCCGGTAGCAGGCGACGATGGTCGGGCCCTAAAAGGATGCGGTTGATATGGGGCACCACCAAACCGACAAAGCCAATGACCCCACTCACTGAAACGGCAACCGCAGTCAGCAACGCGGCGACCAGAAGCAGGCGCCGCCGCACCCGATAAACCTCAACCCCAAGCTGGAGCGCCGTAGTATCGCCCATCGCCATAATATTTAGGGCTCCGGCATGGGCCTGAAGAATAATCATACAGATAAAACAGTAGGGCAGCAACAACAACACCTGAGACCAGAGGGCTCCGGAAAAACTGCCCATAATCCAAAAGACCACCGAAGCCAGTCTCTCTCCGGCAATACTTTGACAAAAACTGATCAGGGCCGAAAGGAAAGATGCCACGATAACGCCTGCCAGAATCATACTCTCGGGCATCACCCGACCGCGACTACGAGCAATATAATAGACTAAGGCTAGGGATAAAACAGCCCCGGTAAAAGCAAACCAAGGGATAATGGCGGTACCGGTCAGGATAATTGGTAAAACGCAGAAGGTCGGCAATAAAATTGCCACAGTTGCCCCAAATGCGGCTCCCGCAGAAACCCCGATCGTAAAGGGATCAGCTAACGGATTGAGCAAAAGCCCTTGAAAAACAACTCCGGCAACCCCGAGACTGGCCCCGACCAGAAGGGCAGTCAGGATCCGGGGCAGACGAACATCAAGAACAATCAGACGAGCCGCAGCGGCACTGCCCTCAACCGCAACATCCAGAGAACCGGAAAAAACATCGGCAAAAACCTGCCACACCGCTGAGAGCGGCAAACGGGCCGCCCCGACCGAAGCCGCCCCGATAATTGTTATAAAAAGGAGTAGCAAAAGTAACAGGCAAAAAAGAAGCGCCGGAACTCGACGCTGAGCAACCACCATAAAACTAAAGCCCTGCCAACTGATCAATCATCTTCATATCGAGCGCTGTTGATAAAAGATCGGCTAAGGCATTGAGCCCATCTTCTTTACGCTGCTTATAGGATATTTTAACAACACCAGTGTCTAAGGATTGGGCACCACTGCCTATCCCTATCTGTTCTCGCAACCAGTTAAGATAAGCTGTGCGAAAACCATCATCATCAAAGATACCATGCATGTAACTGCCCCAAACCCGTCCCTGCTCGGCAATAAAACCATCAACATACTGACGACCATCACTTTGAGTCACCTGCAACAGAGGTTCAGCTTCACCTTCAAGGGTGGTTCGCCCTTGATGAATCTCATAACCACTAACTGCAAGGCCAGAACCAAAACAGGAAGCTGTAATCCAAGCCCGGCATTGAACGGTAATTTTTTCCGGAGCCATCTCGGTCATCACCGGCAAGAGGCCGAAACCTTCAATCTCGCCGCGCCCGGATTCAATCATTTCAGGATCCCGCAAACATTTACCCAACATCTGAAAACCGCCGCAGATACCAATCACCGCTCCACCAGCTTCACTAAAAGCCCGAAGACGTCGCGGCAGATCAACACCATGCAACAGAGCCAGATCTTCAAGCGTATTTTTACTGCCGGGCAGAATAATCAGATGGTAGCCAACCAATGCGGCTTGTGGTTCGAGATAGTCAAGCCGCACCTGCGGCTCATGCAGAAGCGGGTCAAAATCGGTAAAATTTGAGATATGGGGCAATTTGATCACCCCAATCGCAAGAATTTGTTCTGAATCTGCTCCCCTAAGCCCTTTTGCTTCATCAAGTTCAAGGGCCACGCCATCCTCTTCGGGCAGATAAATTTCCCGGCCAAACCAAGGCACGACCCCGACAAAAGGGACTCCGCAACGAGCCGTGATAGTTTCAAGTCCGGGCTCTAAAAGGGTTACATCACCGCGAAATTTATTAACAATAAAGCCCTTAATCAACGCCTGCTCGTCCTCCTCAAGGAGCTCCAGGGTTCCGATCAGGGAAGCGAAAACGCCCCCTTTATCGATATCGCCAATCAACAGAACCGGAGCCTTGACCCGAGTCGCAAGCCCCATATTAACAATATCTTTATCTCTTAAATTGATCTCGGCCGGACTCCCGGCTCCCTCAATAATAATCAGTTCATATTTTTCCCGAAGCCTGGCCAAACTACTGGATACGGCCTGCCACGCGGTCTCTTTGTAATTATGATAAGCGGTTGCCGACATATTGCTAACCGGTTTACCATTAACGATTACCTGAGCCCCGATATCACTGTTCGGCTTGATCAAAACCGGATTCATATCAACATGAGCATCAAGCCCGCAGGCCTCGGCCTGGACCGCCTGAGCCCGACCGATTTCATCCCCTTGCGCCGTAATAAAGGAGTTCAAGGCCATATTCTGCGCCTTAAAAGGCGCTACCTTGACCCCACGCCGACTATAGAGACGACAAAGACCAGCCACCAGCACACTTTTCCCGACACTGGAACCGGTCCCCTGTAACATTAATAGATTTGCTGACATAAATTTATAACCTAATCTTTTATTCATTTTTCAAGCGCCACCATAAAGTCACAGCAAATCGCATTGAACTTTGCTTCGCCCTCATAAACGGGGTCACACCACAAGGGTGCTTCCTCACTACGCTCACAGCGAAGCCTGGGGTGCTAACGCACCTTGTACCAGCAATGACCCCAATTCCGGTAGTTTGTGGACGGTTACTTACTTAGAATTTACATCTTTCATCTTTTACTCATTCTTCCCGATCAGATCGATCTGGCAGTCGAGACGATATTTACAGGTCTCTTTCGGATGACGGCAGGCGAGACCGTCACGCACTTCAAAAATATCTTTAAATCGTTCACAGGTCAGATATCTGCGATCTTTGATACCGCGCTCCTCATTGGCCTTTTTTTCATCAATCATAAATTTTATCTCTATCTCCTTTTCGAAGGATGGATAAATTCGGACAATTGAGCCAGGCCATCAACGATTCGCGGTGCGGGCCGATCAACCATATCAGAATCAATAACATAGATCTGCCCCAGACGAACAGCCGGAATCGAACGCCAACGCTGCCAACTTTGGCGAAAACGCTGGTAGTTGGTATTGGGTGACATTGAAGATATAACTATAACCTCTGGGGCATCAACAATAACCCGTTCAATTGAGTAGCGAGGATAACGCACCGGGTTATCAACTGTAACCAGAATCCCGCCGGCCCGGCGGATAAGATCAGCCGCAAAAGTTTGATGGTTGACCGAAACAATCGGATCGATCCCAACCTGGTAAAAGACCCGCTTACGGGGTAGCCGAGCCACCCGGCGCTCAACTGCCGCCACCTTTTTTTTCATATCGAGAATAACTTGCTGGGCTTGGGGCAGGGTTCCGGTAATCTCGCCAAGATTAGAGATCGTGCGATAGATGGTACCTAGATCAACCGGCCTGATCCGATAGACGGGAATCGAAAAATGTTTGAGTGCAGCATTGGTTTTTTCATCCTGACGCTCACTGCCAACAATGACCAGATCCGGTTCCAAAGCCAGAATTTTTTCGAGACTGGGATTTATAAAGGTGCCGACCCGAGGTTTTTTCCGCGCAGCCAGAGGATAAGTAGCGAAATCGGTAACCCCAACAATCCGCTCATCAAGCCCCAACGCAAAAAGAATCTCGGCTAAACTCGGCGTCAGCGGCAAAATCCGCTGAACGCGATCTGGAATCTCGATGGTAGTACCGCTCTCATCCACAACCGTCAAAGCGAAAGCAACCGTCGGTAACAGAAAAATGAAAATCAGTAAAATTAGAATACGACGCAACATATATCTCATAATAAAAATGTAAATTTATGTTAACTATTCAGCTAGCGCTCACAAAATACCGGGATTGGGGTCATTGCTGGTACAAGGTGCGCCAGCACCCCAGGCTTCGCTGTGAGCGTAGTGAGGAAGCACCCTTGTGGTGTGACCCCGTTTGTGAGGGCGAAGCGAAGTTCGAAACCTTTTGCAAGAACTTTGTGAGGGAGCTGAATAATTACAATTTATGTAACTATTCAAGTGCTGTTCTCAAACCATCTCGATGTGGTGGATACCCCAAGGGCACTTCCTCACTTCGTTCGGGCGCAACCTCCAGGCCGGGCTTTAGCCCGTGACGGGCTGAGCTGCGCTGTGAGTGAAGCGAGGAAGTACTCTTGGGGTGTGTCCCCCTCGAAGTGGGCGAAGCGATATTCGCCGCTATCCGCTAAGACCTAACTCCTGAATTATTACCACCTAACAACAAAGCAGCTGAACATTTTACGAAGCCATCAGGTGAACTATTGAGAGGCCGGCACAATACTGTCCCGGAAAAACCGCGTGCAGACGACCGAGCAGAGAGCGCACCTGCAAGGGTCCTTCATGACCCGGCGTTCCACTCTCCTTGATTCGGGCACAGGCATAATCCAATGCCAGAAACTCACGCTCACTCTTGCATAAAGAGACCAGATGAACAATTCCTAAACGTTTTTGCGCCCTCGGTATAACCCGATCAACCATAGTCGCCAGGTCAGCAGCCTGAAAAAATTCACCGCTAAGCTCGACCAGAAGCTGTTTAAGTTCTTGGGACCTGGTAGTCGGGGTAAACTGCTTCTGTAAAAGCTGGTACTCTTTTTTGCCAATCACCAGAGCAACAACGCCTGCAGCAGGTAGATCCTGACAACTGGAACCATCAAGTTGCAGAAAAAAGACGATCTGGTTCCAGAGTTTGGAGTTATCAATCGGAAAGAATCTAAGTTCAGGAGCTGTCGGCAGCCGGGTTACCACCTTAACCCCAATCTCAGAACCCCAGAAGGATGTAGCGTAACCTGAAAGCCGTGTCTGGCCCGCCTCAACATAGCGAGTCGCAATCGCTCCCTCAGGCATAACAATCTCAAGCTGCGTCCCCCCCTGCAATCCGGCCCCAACCAGATAATCGAGAGCCTTACCGAGAAAAGGCTCGCGATAGTTGACGTAACCTAAAAATCCGGCAACTGAAGCCATCAGAATTCGATCCCCCGCTGGGCCTTGATCCCTTTCTGGTAGGGGTGTTTAATTTCACGCATCTCAGTAACTAGATCAGCCACTTCAACCAGCTCTGTAGGAGCATCACGACCGGTCAGAATAACATGCACCCAGGCCGGTTTTTGAGCCAGGGTCTCAAGCACCGTAGAGACCGGCAGAAGACCATAACTTAAGGCATAATTGACCTCATCACAAACCACCAAATCATACTTTTCACTTAAAATTTTCTCAGCGCAGCGAGCCCAGGTTTTCTCGGCCAGAGCACAATCTTCAGGAGCCGGCTCACCATCACCCAATTTCAGGAAACCGTGCCCCATCGGCTCAAGAGAGAAATTTTCAAATTTCTCGGCCGCATTCAACTCACCATACTGCCAACCACCTTTGATAAACTGAACCATCGCAACCTTGAAACCCTGCCCTAAAGCGCGAAAAACCGTCCCTAAAGCCGCTGTGGTTTTCCCTTTACCATTACCGGTGTTAACAATAACCAAACCATGACGTTTATCATTTTGTGCCTGTGACATAAAAAAACTCCTCCTTATAAAGAAATTGAATAATAATCAGTAATCAGTCAGTCAGTAATCAGGGTCAGTTCTTGACTTTACACTCTGACCTATAAACGCATCTATAGCAAGCAACTCAAATCACGTTGCATCAGTAAAAAACCAGCTTGAGAGGTAGCGTTCGCCACTGTCAGGAAAGATGACAACAATCATTTTACCCTGGTTTTCCGGGCGCTGACCAATACGGAGAGCCGCCAAAGCTGCAGCCCCGGAAGAGATGCCGACCAAAAGCCCTTCGGTCCTAGCCAGTTGCCTGGTCATAACGGCGGCATCTTCGGAAGAGACTTTGATAATTTCATCTAAAATATCTCTGTTTAATACATCAGGAACAAAGCCAGCCCCAATGCCCTGAATGCGATGGGGTCCGGGCGCATCGCCGGAAAGCACAGCGGACTCTTCAGGTTCAACAGCGATAACTTGAATTTCAGGTTTCTTCGCTTTAAGGATTTCACCGCAACCTGTAATCGTGCCGCCGGTCCCGACCCCGGCCACCAAAATGTCAACCTTACCAGCGCTATCTTCCCAGATTTCAAGAGCCGTCGTCTGCCGATGGATCTCGGGATTAGCCTTATTTAAAAACTGTTGCGGCATGATGCTGCCCGGATTTTGCCGAAAGATCTCTTCGGCTTTACTGATCGCTCCTTTCATACCCGCAGCACCTGGGGTCAGAACCAATTCTGCTCCCAGAATGCGTAACAATTGGCGCCGTTCCAGACTCATAGTATCGGGCATTGTCAGGATCAGCCGGTAACCCCGGCTGGCAGCGACAAAGGCCAGACCAATACCGGTATTGCCGCTGGTCGGTTCGACAATCAATCCCCCCGGAACCAGACTTCCAGCTTTTTCTGCAGCCTCAATCATGGCCACCGCAATCCGATCCTTAACGCAGGATAAAGGATTGAACAATTCTAACTTGGCAATAATTTCGGCGCCGCTTTCACTCGATAACGAAGCGATCCGCAAAAGGGGTGTGTTACCGACAAGAGCTGTCAGATCATGAGCAATCTTCATAGCCTACTCCTTAATATTAAAATTATGGGGGGACATAACCCGATTCTCCAAAGGAAATCGGGATTGTGTCCCCATAATTTGAATATTTAAAAAAATCAGCGTCCGGGAATGATAATCCGGGAACTATCACGCTGCTCCTTGAGTTGCTGTTGTTGCTGCATCTCCTTAATCTTTTCGACCATCTCCGCCAGAGCCTGGCGCATAGCATCTGGAAAAGCCGCCATCGCCTCTTCAAGGCTGTTGGCCTCTAAAGGTGCCTGCAACGGCACCGGCCCCTCAGGTGACATTAACTGAGTGTTACCAATATAGATCGGCGTACGGCTCTGATCGTCACTTCCATCAAGATTTATTGGTGAAAGAATTTTAATGGAAGCAACCTTAAGGTCGGTTATCGTCTCTTCACGATAAAGATGTTTAGTATCAACTGAAAAATCGGACGGTCCCTGTTCATTTGCACTCATGCTGATCTCCAAAATTATCTGGTTTAAATATTAGATTCAAAATGAAAGACCCTCATAACAAAAAAGAGAGGATGGTGTCACCTAAAAACAGACCCTTATCGGTTATCCATAAATTATTTTCATCCCAATCAAGTAATCCGTCAACTCTAAACTTTTGCGCCTTGAGCAGTAGAGCATCGACTAACTGTAAACCGTACTCAACTCGCAAAGGGGCCAGCGCAAGCCCTTCACGCAACCTTAAACCCATCATTAAGGTTTCAGAGAAAGAGGTTTGACGATCGATAATCTCTTTTTCTGACCAGGATTCAGGAGAGTTCTCCCAATTACGTCCGGGACCAAATGAAGCCCGGCCCAGCTGTGCCACTCTCTGCATATAGAGAAAAGGATCTGCAATATTACAATATCGTTCAGCCCAATGCTCATCATCTTTGCGACAGCGCCAGCCGCCGCAGGCGCCGGCGCCGAGCCCGAGAAAGTCGTCAAGGTGCCAATAGGCAAGATTATGTTGGGCCTGAAAATCTCGTTTGCGCGCAAAATTGGAGACCTCGTAACGATAGAGACCGCAATCTTCAAGACGCTCCCCCACCAAGCTCATCATTTCAGCTTGCCTATCCTCACTAAGCACCTGCAGCTCTCCGGCAGCCACCGCTTTTGCCAACCTGGTCCCCGGCTCAAGAGAGAGTGTGTAAGCTGAAACGTGCTCGGGCGCTAGATCTGCCAGTTTCCGCAAATCTCCAGACAAATCAGCCAAACTCTGCCCGGGCCAGGCATAGATCAGATCAAGACTGAGATTGTCAATACCCTCCTGGCGTAAAAGATCGACCGCCTTTTCAACCATCAAGCCATCATGACGGCGACCGAGAAGCTGCAACCCTTTGGGAACAAAGGTTTGTGCGCCAAGACTGAGACGATTAATCCCGGCCGCCCGATAGCCACCTATTTTTTCGCGCGTGATATCAGCGGGATTTGCTTCCAGAGTAATTTCCGGGTTTTCACAGAAACCGATATTATCCGCCAACAGGTCAATAATCCGGACATAGAAAGATGGGGAAAAGAGAGAGGGTGTCCCACCCCCGAAATAGAGTGTGGCAATAGATCGGTGAACTTGCGGCCAGCTCTCCAGCCGATATTGAAATTCAGCTTCAAGTGCAACCAAGTAGGCCTCTTCGGGAACTACATCAACAGCAACGGAGGCAAAAGAGCAATAACTACAGCGGGAACGACAGAAAGGAATATGAATATAGAGATGGCCAACCGTTTGGAGAGAATTCACAGAATTGATTAATGGTCAAAGATAATTTTAACGTAACTATTCAGCGGGTTTGGGCTTCAGACTGTCTCGATGTGGGGGATACCCCAAGGGCACTTCCTCACTTCGTTCGGGCGCAGCCTCCAGACCGGGCTTTAGCCCGTGGCGGGCTGAGCCGCGCTGTGAGCGAAGCGAGGAAGTACTCTTGGGGTGTGTCCCCCTCGAAGTGCGCTAAGCAAAGTTCGAAGCCTTTTTTAGTAACTTTAAGAGGGGGCTGAATAGTTACAAATAATTTTAACTATTCAGGAACCGCTCTCAAACTGCCAGCTGTGACCCCGTTTATGAGGGCGAAGCGATGTTCTGAGCTATTTGTTATAACTTTAGGTAGGTACCTGAATAGTTACAAAATAATTTTTAACAACAAAAGTATCTGTCTGGTTCCGGCTCTACCAAATCAGGAATTGCCGGCGCTCTTCTCTTCGATATGCAGGGTAACCTCATAACCAAGTCGCCTTGAGATTTCGGCCGCGGCCTGTTTAACAGCAGGTGCGACCTTCTCCTTAATGCAGGCATCTGTCAACCGGAAAGAGGGCCCGGAAATACTGATACCGGCCACCACTCTTTTGGTATAATCTCGAATTGCCGCGCCAACGCACTTGACATCGTGATCATACTCTTCATTATCAATGGCAAAACCCTGTTCCCGGATCAACTCAAGCTCCTCAAAAAAAACATCCTTGTCCTGAATCGATTTCGGCGTCCGCGCCTCCCAGCTTTTGACCGGAGGCAGGATTTTCTCAAGTTCGCCGGTATTCATCGAAGCAACCTGAGCTTTACCAATCGCCGAACACCAAACCGGCAGTTGAGACCCGACCCGTGAAACCACTCGAACCGACTGATCGGACTCCACAACATCCAGGTAGACCACATTATGGTTACGAATAACTCCAACATAGACATTTTCGCGTAAATCTTTGCACAACACTTCCATGACCGGGTGAGCTTGGCGCAAAACGCCCATCTGCCGGATAAAAGTCTGGCCCAGCTCTAAGCTTTTAATACCTAAACGATAGTTTTCGGTAATCTTGTTCTGCTCGATATAACCTTTCTCTTCAAGGGTTGCCAGAAGCCGAAAAACGTTATTTTTATGAAGTTTGAGACGCTTACTCAACTCCGTCACGCCAAGCTCATCGGCATCGCCGCTGAACTCTTCCAATAGTGAAAGGGCATGAACCACCGCCTGAATAATATAATTTGATTTCTCTCTCTTAACCATAATTCGACCTCGTAAACAAAAAAATAGAACACTTGCAAAGCAGTGCTTAAGACATAAACAAACAGCACATTAGGCTGACCATACAGAAGGTTTCCGATATAGCGCAGAGAGAAGCTCTTGTCAAGATTTTTATACGATACAACAAAACATATTTTTAACAACAGTAAAACAATCTAATATTAACAATCCCTTGATAATCTAAGAGCAAGTTCAATCGCTGACTCCATACTGCAACTGTCGGCAATAAACTTATCAGAAATATCAAACGCTGTCCCATGGTCAGCAGAAGTCCTTAAAAAAGGAAGCCCGATTGAGACATTAACCCCATCATTAAAATGCAGCATTTTAAAAGGCACCAGCCCTTGATCGTGATAGAGAGCGACCAGAGCCGCATAGCGGCCGTTAAGGGCTTGATAGAAAAGAACATCGGCCGGCACCGGACCCTCAACCGGAACCCCGGCCTTTTGCAGGCGGGCTAGAGCCGGAATGAGAACACGATCCTCTTCATCACCAAAAGCTCCATGTTCTCCAGCATGAGGATTAAGTGCGGCCAGGCCGATGGTTCCCGTCAAACCAACCTTTTGCATAAATCGGTAAAGCAAGAAAACCTGCTTTTCTACCAGTTCGGCTGTTAAAACCTCCGGCACTCGAGATAGAGAAAGATGGGTTGTGGCCAACAAAACTTTCAGACGTTCACCCCAAAACATCATCCCCACCTGCGAACTACCCGCCAGTTCACACAAGAGTTCAGTATGCCCGGGATATTGATGGCCAGCCAGATGCCAGGCGTGCTTTGAGATCGGAGCAGTCGCCAGAGCCCGACAAATCCCCTCCTGCACCAACTCGACCCCGCATTTAACATATTGAAAAGAGGCTTCACCAAAAACTGCATAATCACGGCCCAGAACCAGCCGCGGCAGCTCTTCAGCGAGCGGGTTACAAACCGACACCTCCCCAGCTTGAGACTCGCAGGTTATTCTAAAAAATCCAGAAGATCTTACCTTCTCAATAAAAACTAACGGCTGCATGGCCCCGCCTACAGCCACGGCGACCCGCTGCAACCAGGCCGCTTCACCAATGACCACCACCTCTCGACGCAAACTCTCATCCATCTGCAAAAGCGAACGTACTGTCACCTCGGGACCGACCCCGGCCGGATCTCCCATTGAAACCGCCAATTTAAATATCAACATCAAAAACACCTCATAATCTGTTCAAAAACACCCCTTGCATGATAAACCCAAATAGAGTAATGGGGGTGCCCGATTCAAAAGAGATAAATGATCAAGCAACTATCACCTCAAAACGTCATACTGCAGGGTCTTAAACTATGGAAATTCAAGCAACTACCCAACCCCGGATACGCACTTTTCTCGAAATGGTCAAGTTTTCTCATACAATCTTCGCCTTGCCCTTCGCTTTAATGGCAGCCCTGCTGGCAGCCAACGGGATACCCTCTTTCTGGAAGATATTGTGGATCATCATTGCCATGGCTGGGGCTCGTACCGGAGCCATGGGGGCCAACCGCCTGCTTGATGCTAAAATCGACGCCCGCAACCCCCGCACCCAAGACCGGGCCCTGCCCGCTGGCCTAATTAACAACCAGCAAGCCCTCTTGATGACCTGTGCAAGCTACCTCATATTTATCTTTGCGGCGGCCATGCTCAACTCCTTCTGCTTACATTTAGCGCCCTACGTCATCATGCTGCTGACCGCCTATTCTGTGGCCAAACGCTTTACCATCTACACCCACTATATCCTAGGCCTTTGTCTCGGATTAGCCCCTATCGGGGCCTGGATTGCAGTCACCGGTTCTCTGGCCTTCACGCCGCTTATTTTAGCTTTTGCAGTTGGGTGCTGGGTCAGCGGTTTCGACCTGCTCTACTCTCTTCAGGATATCGAATTCGACAAACAGGAAGGTCTCCACTCGATTCCGGCAAGCATCGGCATCGTGCAAACTATGGCCCTGGCCCGCAAACTCCACCTAGGCATGCTCGGCGCTCTCTTTTTTGTCTATCTGGCCTCACCTTCATTAGGCTGGTTCTTTCTTCTGGCCCTGCTGGCGATCGCCGCCCTTCTCCATTACGAACATGAGATTTTAAGCCCGACCGATCTCTCAAAAATAGATACCGCATTTTTTACGATTAACGGCTATATCAGTATCACTCTTTTTGTCGTCGCAGCCCTGGATATTTTTGCCGGCTGAGTTAAACTATAAACCAGGAGAGCATCCATGCCTCAGATTGAAGCCTTTAAAGGAACTTATTATAACCCCGAAATTATCGATGACATGGCCAAGGTCACAGCCCCGCCATATGATGTTATTACCGGCCCCGGCAAAGCTGAACTTCTAGCTAAGAGCCCCTACAATATAATCCGCCTAACTTTAGGTAAAGCTGCCCAGGAAATGGGTGGCATCCGGCCGCAGAGTGAATTTCAAGAAGCGGCTTCGACTTTTACCCAGTGGCTTTCTGAAAAAATCCTGATCAGCGATCCACAACCAGCTCTCTACGACCTCGAGGAGGAGTTTGAGGCGGTTGGCAAACATTATTGTCGCCGGGGCTTCATCGGCCTGCTCAAACTTGAGGGGGATAAAAATGCGGTCCGCCCGCATGAAAAGACGATGCAGGCCCCCAAAGCTGACCGCCTCGAATTAACCCGTCATTGCCGGGCCAATTTCAGCCAGATCTTCACGCTTTACGAAGATCAAAAAAACGTCATAGAAGCGGCCCTGAAAAAAGCCCGTCAAACTGAAACCATGCTCACCTTTACTGAAGATGGCATCACCCGCCGCCTCTGGCGCATAACTGATCCTAAAGCGATTGCCGCAGCCCAAGCTCACCTAAAAAATCGGGAAATTTTTATAGCTGACGGCCACCATCGCTACGAAACTGCCCTACTCTACCAACAAGAGATGCAGGCCGCAATCGATAAGAGCCGCGAAAATCAACCATGGGATTACGTCATGAGCTACTTCTCAAGCATGTCGAGTCCGGGACTGGCAATTCTTCCGACCCATCGCCTGCTCTCCAATTTCCCCACCCCCGATGCGAACGAACTCAAGCAGAAACTGGCAGAATACTTTACCATTGAAATCTGCGATACATCCCGTAAAGATATCCCCAAACTCCTCAAACTACTGGAGAAAAGCGGGGCCAACTCAAGTTTTATTATAGTAACTGAAAACCTTGACAAGCCGCTCCTGCTGACCCTTAAACCGGAGGCTGCAAATAAAATCCTCGGCCAACTGCCTCAAGCTCTTGCCGCCCTTGATGTTTCGGTTTTGCAGCAGCTCGTCTTTGGTCACATCTTAGGGATCAGCTCTGCCGACATGGAAGAGCAGCGCTACACCCGCTACACTCAAGATACTGGCACCGCCATCGATGCCGTCCGCAACGGTGAGGCCCAAATTGCCGTAATCCTTAAATCGACTAAGATTGAGCAGGTCAGAGAAGTAGCCGTCATGGGTGAAAAGATGCCGCAAAAATCGACCTTTTTCTACCCTAAATTAGCTACCGGCTTACTGCTCAACCGCCTCGATTAATAACATGAAAACACTAGCGTCCGGCAGCTTCTTGCTCTAGAAATTTTGGGTGTTTTTGAAGCGTCTCGAAAAACTTTGAATGATTTTCTTAGTGAAACACCCTGAAGGGTATAAATTTCGCCAGAAATTACTGCTGTTTGAGTGAGGAACGAGCGAGTTCAGCAATTTTGGCGGAATGAGCTTAGAAAATCACGAAGTTTTTCTTAAAAAGCGGAAAAATTCCCAAAACTTCGTTTATGCAAATTGGTTACCGGACAACAATGACATGAAAACAGCTCTGCAAGCCGGGCCGGAACCGGCAACCACAATTGAAAGACCGCCCCATCACAACCTTGAGATAGAGCAGCCTGAAAACGGTTACCGCTACAATCAGGACCCCTTCCTTCTGGCCCGTTTCATCAAAGAACACCGCGATCAATGGCGGGCCCAGATTGATGGCAAATGCCTTGATTTAGGAACCGGGGTTGGTATTATCCCCCTACTCTTAGCAAAAGAGTTCCCAAACACCCATTTTACCGGGGTTGAGATCCAAAAAGAGCTGGCGCGACTCGCAGCCAGCAATGTCAGACGCAATAACCTAAGCCAACAAATCGAGATTATTACGGCGGACTACCGTGATTTAAACAAAAAGGGTGATTTTTGCGAAAGCTTTCAACTGATCGTCTGCAACCCCCCCTACTATCCAGAAAAGGGCGGCCGGCTCAATCTGTGCCCGCAAAAACGTCTCGCCCGCCATGAAACAGCCGGCAACCTTGAGAGTCTGACCAGAACCGCGGCCAGCTTACTAGCAAGCAAAGGCCACTTCATAATAATTTTCCCGGCTGAACGATTAGTTGAATTAATATCACACTTTAGAAGTCAAAAACTCGAGCCTAAAATTTTGAAGTTCATCCACCCAGCCCACTCCGATAGAGCCGGAAACCTGCTCCTTGCGGCCCGCAAGCACGGCGCCCCGGGCATCATTGTTGAAACCCCACTAACAATTTGACAAACTTACTCTTTTTAGTGCTTTACAGAACGTTTTCTTGTCTAAAAAACAAGAAAACGTTCTGGTAAGAGCACTTATTTGCGGGCCGAAAAACCACTTTTTGTTTGCGAGGCTTGTCCCCGCATTAGAACTTTACAGAAGATAAATTTTTTTTTGACAGCTTCGTCCTTTTACGCTATAGATGGCAGTTCTTGTTTGCTGACTATTGCCAGTGCAAAAAACCACCACCAGGCAAACCCTCTATCGAAACCTTTTAAAATGAGATAACCTTTCTTCCACATGGCATTTTTTACCGATATCAATCAGGTCTTTGCCCTCATTGAAGATGAGCTCAAAGAGACCGAAGCAGCCTTCTCCCGCCACTTAGGATCCGACATCGCCTTGATCCCGAAAATTGGCGAACATATAATCTTAAGTGGTGGCAAACGCCTGCGGCCGGCCCTGCTTATATTGACCTGTGCTATGTTCGGGGGAAACCGGAAAAACGCCACTCTACTAGCGGCTGTCATTGAGTTTGTCCACACCGCCACCCTCCTTCATGACGATGTTGTCGATGAAGCTGACATGCGCCGGGGCCTGGCTGCAGCCAACACTATCTGGGGCAATGAAGCTTCAGTTTTGGTGGGTGATTTTCTCTTTGCCATGGCCTTCGATCTGGCTGTTGATCAAGGCTCATTGGGTGCTCTTAAAGCGCTCTCGACAGCAACCAAAAGATTGGCTGAGGGTGAGATTCTTGAGCTCATGAAGACTGCAGACGTCAGCACAACCGAGGCTGACTACATCAAGATAATCGATGGCAAAACTGCCATCCTGATGGCGACAGCCTGCGAGATCGGAGCCATTATTTCAGAGGTCACACCCGACATCCAGGAGAAGATGAAAGAGTTCGGATTCTGTCTCGGCATCGCCTTTCAGATGATTGATGATATTCTTGACTACAGCTCCTGTGAAGAGGATCTCGGCAAAACCATCGGTATCGATCTGGAAGAGGGCAAAGTCACCCTGCCCCTGATTCACACCCTGCAACAGGCCCGCCCCGAAGAGCAGGAAAGAGTTAAGGAGATCATTACCGCAGATTATGTCAGCCGCCAGGACTTTGACTTTGTGCATGGTCTCATGAAAAACTATCAGAGTCTTGAATACACCAGTGCCAAAGCTGACAGTTACCTGAAAAGAGCCCATACCATTCTTGATGAGCTGCCGCAGTCTCCAGAAGCTAAGGCTCTGCATTTTATCACAGACTATGTTTTGAATCGGGACCGTTAAAAACCACAATCACATAACAATTTATTATTTATTTATTTTGAAACTATTCAAATAAGACCATCTAGATAAGACCATCTAAAGGAGAAAAAAATGTCCGACAACGTTATCCAGGTTACCGATGAAAGTTTTGCTGAATTACTTGAGAATTCTGATACCCCTGTCCTGATCGACTTTTTTGCCACCTGGTGCGGCCCCTGTACCGCAATCGCCCCAATTCTTGACGAATTTGCCGGTGAAAACAGTGACAAACTTAAAGTCGTCAAATTAAATGTCGATGAAAACCCAAAAACCCCGGCTAAATTTGGAGTTCGTGGCATCCCGACATTAATCCTCTTTAACCAGGGCAAAGAGGTTGACAAAGTTGTGGGTATGACCTCTAAAGATAACTTGGAAAAGATGCTGGCTGGAGTCTGATCAACCTAACAATTTCACCTTGACCCGGCAAAGCAGGAACCAAAGAAATCGCTTTTATTTGTGTTCATTTGTGTTCATTTGTGGTTAAAAAAATTTGGCCATTTTGGGTAAAAAACAATGTAACTATTCAGCAACCTCATAAAGCTATAACAAACAGTGTCGAACATCGCTTCGCCCTCATAAACGGGGGTCACACCCCAAGGGTGCTTCCTCGCTAGGCTCACAGCGAAGCTGGGGTACTAACGCACCTGGCACCAGCAATGACCCCAATCCAGACAATTTGTTAGAGGTATCTGAATAGTTACAAAACAATAAGCTAAGGAACCAAAGACATGCCCAAATCACCCATTTACAAAGCCTCTTTTCACAGACTTATGACAGCACTCCTCATCCTGACCCTTGCCGTCATGCTCAGCGCCTGTGACAGCAGCCCGAAAAAAGCTAAAGTACCCAAAGAGGTACCCGCCTTTTCTTTGACTTCACTCGACGACAAACCTTTGACCAGAGACAACCTTAAAGGGAAGGTCGTACTGCTTGATTTCTGGGCGACCTGGTGTGCACCCTGTCGGGCTGCGATTCCGCACCTGGCCACCCTCTACGAGACCTATAAAGACCAGGGATTAGAAGTGATTGGCATAAGTTTGGATCAGGGTGGCCTCCCTGATGTGGTTGATTTTGTTAAACGCAACCATGTCCCCTACCCGATCGCCCTCGGCACCAACAATTCGATCACCAAAGATCTCGGCAACATAACTTCACTGCCGACCATCATCCTCCTCAGTAAAAAATCTTCTATTGAATTCAAAGTGGTGGGCTACAATGCCGAGATCGGCAAAAAAATGGAAGAAACTATAAAGAAATTACTGGCAGAACAGATATAGGAAAACAACATGACCCAAGACCTCCTCATTGAGATCGGCACCGAAGAAATTCCCGCCGGTTTTTTAACTAAAGCTTTTGTTGACATGAAAATCCAGGCCCAAAAGATGCTCACCCGGATGCGCCTCGAACATGGTGAAATCAAGGTTCTGGCAACCCCGAGACGTTTAACCCTTATGGTTGCCGATCTGGCTGCGGGTCAAGAGGATCGTGTGGTTGAAAATATGGGTCCGGCCAAACGGATCGCTTTTAGCGAAGATGGCCAACCAAGTAAGGCTGGAATCGGTTTTGCCCGGGGGCAAGGGGTCAAACCGGAAGAACTTGAAGTAGTTACCACCGAAAAGGGTGAGTATGTCTGCGTCCGCAAACGCGAGACCGGAGAAGAGACCACAAAACTGTTGGCTGAAGCTCTGCCTGCCTACATCATGAGTATCCCTTTCCGAAAATCGATGCGCTGGCACGATCTTGATGCCCGTTTTGCCCGACCCGTCCACTGGCTTTTAGCCCTCTACGGCGACCAGTCTATTGCCTTTGATTGCGCCGGCATCAGCAGTGCAGCGACATCTTGTGGCCACCGTTTTATGGCACCCGATAAATTCCCGGTTAAGCAGCCCTCTGATTATGTTGAACTCTGTCGCCGGGCCAAAGTTATTGTCGACCAGAATGAGCGCAAAGATATGATCAAAGATCAGCTGGCCGCGATCGAAAAACAACTGGGCGGCACGATCATTGATGACCCCGAACTTTTAGAAACCGTCACCAACATTGTTGAATATCCCCACACGATTGTCGGCTCCTTTGCTGAAAATTTCCTTGAATTACCGGATGAGGTTCTGATTACGGTAATGCGCCACCACCAGAAATATTTCTGCCTGCGGGACGCACAGGGTAAACTGATGGCCAACTTCATCACGGTTAACAACACCGTCGCTAGAGATCCCGAAGTTGTCGTCAAGGGTAACCAGAGAGTCCTTCTGGCCCGCCTCAACGACGCCCGTTTTTTCTACCAGGAAGACCTCAAGATTCCCTTGACAGATTTTGTCGAACGTTTACGTAATGTTGTTTTTCAGGCAAAGCTTGGCACCTCTTACGAAAAAGTCGAACGTTTTCAGAGTCTCGCCGAAACCATGGCGGCCCAACTCTGCCCCACCCAGAAAGCCGCCATCAGCCGTACCGCTCTCCTCTGTAAAGCCGACCTCGAAAGTAATATGGTCTGCGAATTCTCCGATCTTCAGGGCATCATGGGCCGGGAATACGCCCGCGCCGCGGGTGAGGCCGATGAAATCGCTATCGGCATCCACGAACACTATATGCCGACGGCTGCCGGCGGCACCCTACCGAGCAATGACTGCGGCGCCATTGTCGGCATTGCTGATAAAATCGACACCATTGTCGGCTGTTTTGGGGTTGGTCTACAGCCCACCGGCAGTGCCGACCCTTACGCTTTGCGGCGTCAGGTCTTAGGCATCATCAATATCTGCCTTGATCGCAACTATCATTTGCCTTTAAATGAGCTGATCAAGCAGGCGTTACAACTGCTGGCAAGTAAAATCGAAAAACCATCTGCAAGCATCGCCAGCGAAGTTATTGAATTCATAAAAGGTCGCTTTTTCAACAACTTGACGGCTTCTGGCATCCCGGCTGGAGTCATCGAAGCGGTCCTCACAACCGGCTTTGATGATATCGTCAACTCCCATAACCGGATCTGCGCTCTTGACCGTTTTCGCCATCGCGAAGATTTTTCTGATCTTTTGACCGCCTTCAAGCGGATCATGAATATTACCCGTAAGGAGAAAGAGAACTACCAGCTGATTCCTGAAAACCTTATGGCAGGAACCGAAGCCAACCTCTATCAGACCTGGCAAGAGGTTGCCAAACGTCTGGCCAAAGATCTTGGCAACAATGATTATGACCAGGCTTTCAGCACCGTGGCCGAACTTAAAATCAGCGTCGACACCTTTTTTGACGAAGTCATGGTCATGGTTGATGAGCAAGATGTACGCGAAAATCGTCTCGCCCTGTTACAGGGAATCGCTGCCGATTTCAAAAAGATCGCCGATTTCGCCAAACTCTAAATCAGTGGGCAGTGGGCAGTGGGCAGTGGGCAGTGGGCAGTGGGCAGTGGGCAGTGGGCAGTGCAAATTGTCGAGCTCTGACTAACTGTCAAGAAATAATTACTTAACGTAACCACTATTTATATCGCAACCGTAAAAAAGATGTGACTATTCAGCGTAAAAAGAAAAGTACCAACTATTGATTAATTTCAGTAAATTCTGGGGACATAACCCGATTCTCCGAAGGAAATCGGAATTGTGCCCCCAGAATTTGCGGGTTGGTTGAATAGTTACAAAAAGATATCAACATAAATCAAAGGCTGGCTAGTCTGGAGAGGTTAATGATGCAGTTTTTTACTGCACACTGCCGACTGCACACTGCCGACTAAAATTAAGGAGATCCCGATGAGTGAACAATATGTCTACAGTTTTGGCGGAGACTACACTGAAGGCGACGCCGGCATGAAAAATCTGCTTGGCGGTAAAGGCGCTAATCTTGCTGAGATGATCAAGATTGGGGTTCCGGTACCTCCAGGCTTTACAATCACGACTTCCGCTTGCGTTGCTTTTTATGAAAACCAGCGTCAATACCCCGAAGGACTGGAATCGCAGGTCCGCCAGGCGCTGCAGAAAACCGAAAAAACCATGGCCAAGGGCTTTGGCAGCAACTCTGCCCCCCTGCTCTTTTCGGTCCGCTCCGGAGCCCGGGTATCAATGCCGGGAATGATGGATACAGTCCTTAATCTGGGCTTGAACGACCAAACCGTTGCAGGCCTTATCGAAGGTTCCGGCAATGCCCGCTTCGCTTATGACAGCTATCGCCGTTTTATCCAGATGTATGGCAACGTGGTCTTGGGCATTGAGGGGGAAAAACTCGAAGAACTCTTGGAGATCGCGAAAAAGAAAAAAGGGGTTGAACTCGATACGGAACTCGAAGCTGACGACCTTAAAGAGCTGGTTGCTGCTCTTAAAACCAGGGTTAAAAAGTTGACCGGAAAAGACTTCCCCGAAGACCCTTACGATCAGCTCTGGGGTGCCATCAGTGCAGTATTCAGCTCCTGGAACACCAAGCGGGCCGAAACCTACCGCAAGCTTAACAATATTCCGGACCATTGGGGCACTGCCGTTAATGTCCAGACCATGGTCTTCGGCAATATGGGCAACGAATGTGCCACCGGCGTCGCTTTCACCCGGGATCCCTCAACCGGGGAGAACCTTTTTTACGGAGAGTTCCTGATCAACGCCCAAGGTGAAGATGTGGTTGCCGGGATTCGCACCCCGCAGCCGATTAATGAAGCGGGCCGCGGTGATTCCAAACTTCCCTCTCTAGAAACCGTAATGCCGGATCTCTATCGGGAGCTGGTTGAAGTCTACAAGAAACTTGAAAAGCATTATCGGGATATGCAGGATCTCGAGTTTACCATCGAAAACCATAAACTCTGGCTCTTACAGACCCGTAACGGTAAACGAACAATCACGGCCGATATCAAGATCGCCCTCGATATGGTCGCCGAAGGCCTGATCGACAAACGCGAAGCCATCTTAAGAGTGGAGCCGGAAAAACTTGACAATCTCCTGCATCCAACCTTAGATCCCGCCGCCGCAAAAGAGCTTCTGGCTAAAGGTCTGCCCGCCTCACCGGGGGCGGCTTGCGGTGAAATTGTTTTTTGTGCGGATGAGGCTGAAAATATGAATGCTGACGGCCATAAGGTGATTCTGGTTCGGGCTGAAACTTCCCCTGAAGATATCAACGGCATGCACGCGGCCCAGGGCATTCTCACTTCACGCGGAGGCATGACTTCGCATGCCGCAGTTGTTGCTCGCGGCATGGGCAAATGCTGCGTGGCCGGTTGTTCTGCAATTATTGTTGATTATCAAAATAACTGCTTCAAAGTCGCAGGTAAAACCTTTAATAAAGGCGACATTATCACCCTTGACGGTTCCACCGGCGAGGTCTTTATCGGTAAAATTGCAACGATTACGCCTGAGTTGACCGGTGATTTCGGCAAATTCATGATCTGGGCCGACGAATTTCGCCGCTTGAAAGTACGCACCAATGCCGACACTCCGCATGATGCCGCTGTCGCCCGTGATTTTGGCGCCGAGGGGATTGGCCTCTGCCGGACTGAGCATATGTTCTTTGAAGAGGAACGTATCAAGGCGGTTCGCGAAATGATTCTGGCCGACACCCTGGAGGGCCGGGAACTTGCTCTGGCCAAACTCTTACCCTCCCAGAAAAGTGATTTCATCGGCATTTTCAAGGCCATGGACGGTCTTCCGGTAACCGTCCGCCTGCTCGATCCGCCCCTACATGAATTCCTCCCGCAAAATGAAGACGACATCAAAGAGCTGGCAACCATTATGGGGGTCTCTTTGGCAGCCCTCAAAGAACGCACCGAAGCCCTGCACGAGTTTAATCCAATGCTGGGCCATCGCGGCTGTCGTCTCGGAGTCACCTATCCGGAGATTTACGCCATGCAGGTTCGCGCCATTATGGAAGCCGCCTGCGAAGCTACCCGCGATGGGGTCACGGTAATCCCAGAAATCATGATCCCCCTGGTTGCCGATGTCAATGAACTAAAATTTTTAAAAGAGCGCAGTGTTATCATCTGCGATCAGATTATTTCTGACTACGGTGTTACTTTAGAGTATCTGATCGGCACCATGATTGAACTGCCTCGCGCCGCCCTGACCGCTGATGTCATCGCCCAGGAAGCTGAATTCTTCTCTTTCGGGACCAACGATCTAACCCAGACAACCTATGGTTTAAGCCGCGATGACGCGGGCAAATTCCTGCCCGAATATATCGACAAAAAGATCTTTAAAACCGACCCCTTCGTCTCCATCGATATCGATGGCGTTGGAGCTCTTATTGAGATCGGGGTTACCCGCGGCCGCACCACCCGCCCCAACCTCAAAGTCGGCATCTGCGGCGAACACGGCGGCGAGCCCGCCTCAGTCGCATTCTGCCACCGCACCGCTTTAGATTACGTCAGCTGTTCCCCATTCAGGGTGCCAATTGCCCGCCTGGCCGCAGCCCGGGCAGCTCTTAGTGACGATTAGTTGGAACCAGTCTTGATTGCTTTGCCACGGAAGGCACGAAATAGCTTTTTTCGTGCCTTCCGTGTTTTTCGTGGCCCGAATATAGTTTTAACTATTCAAAGATCCACCATAAATTATAATATATAGCGCCGAACATCGCTTCGCCCTCATAAACGGGGTCACACCACAAGGGTGCTTCCTCACTACGCTCACAGCGAAGCCTGGGGTGCTGACGCACCTTGTACCAGCAATGACCCCACCCCCAGTAGTTCGAGGGCTACACCTGAATAATAAGATGAATTCTTTGGCAAACAATTCGGCTGACAATCTCATTACAGTTTATCAAACCCTTCACGCCGCTTTTGGGCCTCAACACTGGTGGCCGGCAGAAGGACCGGAAGAGATGATTATCGGAGCCCTTCTGACCCAGAACACCACCTGGAAAAATGTCGAAAAAGCCTTGGCCAATTTGCGCAACCAGAACCAACTTTCATTTTCCACGATTGCGACTTTACCCCTGCCGAAACTCGAAAAACTAATTAAACCTTCCGGCTACTTTCGCCAGAAGAGTGCACGACTCAAAGCTCTGGCAAGCGCGATTCTCAAGGCTGGTGGACTCCGGCATCTAAAAAAACAGACAACCCCTGATTTAAGAGACTGGTTTATCGCCTTAAAAGGCATTGGCCCGGAGACCGCCGACAGCATTCTGCTCTATGCTTTCAAAAGACCCCTATTCGTTATCGACACCTACACCTTAAGAGTCTGCAAACGCCATAATTGGCTGCCGGAAAGTGCCGGTTACAGTGAAGCTCAGAAACTGTTTACCCTGCAATTGGCCTCAGACCCGGCCATTTTCAATGAATTTCATGCTCTATTGGTGCAAATCGGCAAAAACTTCTGCCGACCCCAGAACCCACTTTGCGAAAAATGCCCTCTAAACTATTTATTCAATTGACTTCATAAAACTTAAGAGGAAAACCATGAGCGCCGACAACAAACCTCAAAAGAGTACCGTAATCGATGCTAAAAAAGCTATCTTTGAGAAAATCTTCAAAGAGAATCAAGAGCTTAGAGATCACAACTATGAACTCTCCCATACCTTGAAAAATTTTGAAGAGTTAGCCCGAGAGCGAGAAGACCAGCTCAAAAATTTTGCCGATCTTGAAGAGAGCATCCTCAAAGCTGACAATCTTCACAGTATGACTCATGAACTTCAAGAAAAACTTTCGGCTTATTTCTCCATTCCTCTCGCCAACATCTCACTCATTAAAAGTGCAAAAGAGGCTATCACCCTCGAACTTCAGGAAATTTACGAGTCGACAGAACATCCCCAAACAGAAAACTTCATCCCCGCCCTGACCTTTATCGACGAAATAGACTACAATCGATTCTTTCCCCAACATCGACCTCTAGTTGCCAAACATCCAGACCCAATTCTCCTCGCCCAATTTGGCTCCCAACCCCAAGACTCTCCCCCGGTCACTTCATCCGCCTTCGTCCCACTTATCAGTCGCGGCCGGGCCATCGGCACCCTCAATATGGCGAGTCCTGATCCAGAAAAATTTATCCCGGGAACCGCCACCGAGGCGGTTGAAAGCCTGGGCCGTAAACTCGCCACCATCATAGAAAACACCCTCTTAACGGCACAATTACAAAAACTTCTGCGTACCGACCCGCTGACCGGTCTCTACAATCGCCGCACTCTCGATGAGGTTCTGCCAATCGAATTCGCCAGGGCCCAACGTTACAACCATCCTTTAAGCCTGATCATGATCGATCTTGATGATTTCAAACTCGTCAACGATCGCTATGGCCACCCAGCCGGCGATCAGGTTCTAGCCGAAACCGGAACCCTGCTCAAAACCAATCTCCGCCAATACGATATCGCCCTACGCTACGGCGGTGACGAATTTACCCTCATTCTACCAAACACCAATGAACAACAGGGCCGGACAATCATCACTAAACTGGAGAAACTGGCTGCAGCCGCCAAAATCAAAGTCGATCCCGACAACTATCTCCCCATTAAACTCTCCGCCGGCCTCGCCACCCTCCAAGACAACTCCATACCAGATGCCGAAACCCTAAAAAAAGCCGCCGACCAAGACCTCTATAAAAATAAAGAAAACAAAAAAAAACTACCAGAACACCCCGCTCCAACAAACCCGGAATCCGAAAAGTAAACAATCAACAATTTTTTTCAGACAGGATTAACAAGATCAACAGAATTTACTCTCTTCATCCTGAAAATCCTGTCTAAATCATGCTCAACAGAAACCCGGGACGTTGTTGATTAGTTGAGTTAAGCTATTAATATGAAGAGTGAAAACCTCAATCTCACAATCGCAGTAGATCCAAACTTAATCTATAAAAAAACAGTTTAATAGAATGACCCTTAGCAACCATTAAAGTACCAACTTGTCAAGCCTGACCCCAAAGTCTCTGCCAAAGTCTCTGACCCCAAAGTCTCATAAATATTTAACTACTTTATACCTGAAACTATTGAAATAGAGAAACACTAATGAAAATTTCAATTACAATTATAACTACGATTATCTTATTAATCTCATCATCAGCTTTTGCACTTACTATTTCTGACGTTTCAATTGACGGATATGGTGCTCCAGATGAGTTGATTGCCGCAGATGTGTTAGCAAACAGCGGTGAAGATACTGAATTAGACTTTATTGCTTTACATACAGGTGAAGAAACTACAGACTGGTTACTTACTAAATTTGATTTTGATGATGCGCTCCCCCAAACCTATATCAATTGGACACAGCTATTAGACGATAGCTCTAGCTTGACTAACTTGTGGGCATTCAATTTTGGTTTAGATTTAGAACCCGCATACTTTCTTATTAAAACTGGCAATGGAGTCACTTACAATAACGTGCAAGTTGATACAGTTCTCTTCAGTAATGTAGGCTCTCTAAATTATGGAGTAATTGACTTTGATGCTTTTAACACAGGGGAAGACGAAAAATCTTTTGAACTTTTCAAGATAAGCCACGTGAGTTCCACACCTACTGCCCCCGTTCCCGAACCTGGAACCCTTATCCTGTTTGGCGTGGGTCTGGCCGGGCTTGTGATTGCTAATCGGCGCAGGAAAATGTAGATTTCCTCAAACCATAAACTCATCGCTACAGACACCAATTTCCAAAAAGGCAAAGCTGAAAGGCTTTGCCTTTTCTTTTTTGACATTCAAATCATAACGGCGAATTATGACATTTTCAAAAACTATTAATCTTTTCTCTGTGATCTCTGTGCCCTCTGTGGTAAAAAAATGCGACATCTTATTTTCGGCTATAAGACTATAATAATCGGCAATAGGCTAACCTCAACCATCTCATAAATCAAAAAAGTCAGACAGAATTCACATCAATGAAAACAAAACTCTTCTTTTTACTAATTCTCATAATCACATTTACCGCCGCTTACGCCTTCTTTGTCGAGCCTTTCAATATCCAGGTCCGCCAGATCAATATTCCTGACCTTAAATTCCATAAGCAGTGGGGTGCTACAAAAATCGCCCAGCTCTCGGATCTGCATATTACTGAAATTGGGCGCCGGGAAAGAACTGTATTGAAAAAGCTTGAGCAGCTCAAACCCGACCTGATTGTCGTCACCGGCGATAGTGCCCAGTGGAACCGGCGGCCGGAAAATGCGGTCAAATTTCTTGAGAGCCTCAAGGCCCCACTTGGCGTTTACTGCGTTATGGGTGATGCCGATTTTTCCAGCTGCAGGTATCATTGCATTTTCTGCCATCCTGGCGGAGATTTTCATAAACAACGTGAAAAACCATATTTTCTGCGCGATCACATGGTCGAAATTGACCTTAACCTAGATCTTGATAATAAACTTTATAGTCGGCAGCTCACTATTGCCGGCATCGCTTCGGAACGAGACTGGGGTTCAGAGCAGGGCTATGCCGATAAAATTGGTGAGAACGACACGCAACAAACCCCACTACTAATTCTGGGCCATTTCTCAAAAAAATGGGCGACACTAACCGCCCGTTCCAAACGACCCCTGCTCTGGCTCGCCGGTGACACCCACGGCGGCCAGATCTGGCTGCCCGATTTTATCTGGAAGATTTTAAAAATGAAACCTGATGCGGTTCACATGGCCGGACTTTATCAAAACAACCAACATCAATGGCTCTACGTCAACCGGGGTATCGGCACAACCGCAGGCTTTCCTTTCCGACTCGGGGTACACCCCGAAATTACGCTTTTTTCATTCGATCAGGAGTAAAATACAGGTTTCACGATGACAACAAAAGAGCTTAACAATTTTAATCCCGTAAAAAAACCGGACACAACCATTTATCACCCATTAACAACCATTACTCCGGCGCTTCTGCTCTTAACCTTAGTGATAATGGCGCTGACAGCCTGCTTATTTGAAGAGAAAGATTCCGTAACCCTAAAACAAAACTATGTAATTTTGGATTTTGAAAACGAAGAACAGCTCGATGAATTGAGCTGGAAATGTGGAACAACTTACGAATTATCCAGAGAACATGCCGCAACCGGCCAATACAGTCTGAAAATCGAAATGTACCCCAAAGTAACCTGGCCGGGATTTGGCAAAGGCATCAAAAAAAGCTGGGCCGGCTATAACTACCTCTCAATCAATATCTTTAACCCAGCGCCGGAAACGGTCCAACTCTCCTACCGCATCGACGACCGCCACGACAACCCACCCTACAACGATCGCGCCAATGGCAGACTCCTAATCGTCCCCGGCACCAACCTCATCTCTTTCAACCTCAAAGAGCTAAAAACTTCTGACAGCAAACGCCACCTCAACCTCAATGAAGTCTGCAGCCTCCTCCTTTTCCTCCATAACCCCAATCAAAAAACCACCCTCTATCTGGACGATCTCACCCTCTCAAACATCCCCACAGAATCAAAATAGCCCAAACCCGCCCCAACTTCCGCCTTTAATCTTGCCTTTGACCTTGCCTTTGCCCTTGCCCTCAACTCTGATATGGTTGACACTTGTCAAGAGAAAAAAAGAACCCCATCCTCTTTTGCAAACGGTTAGTAAAAAACATCTTCCAGCGTATGGTCAGAAGCGGGGTCATCAAGTAACGACGGTTGATCAGTCTGATATTCGCGGGTTGGGTACCGCATGATTTGGCTTCGTCGCGGAGCTGCCTCTTTCTGAACACGGGAGTTTCGGCATTAAGCCTATTCCTAAAAGAGTTTACGAGGGTTCTCCTGACCGTGACCGCGCCTCTGACAATACACTGGAAGGTCTGTCGTGCTTAAAAATTACTCCTGTTTGAGTTTTTGTGAAAAGATAGAATTGCCTTCATTCATAACTACCGCCTTTTTTGCCTTTGCCGAGAATGGCTCATCAAAAGCACGTCGGAGGCAAAAGGCAAAAAAACGGCGGTGTATTGGTCATTATATGTTGACTTCTTGAGCAATAGCCCAGGAAAAGGCAGCTAACTCTCTGGCAATTGCAGTTTTTACTACATTGCTTGCTTTACCGGTTGCGCATAGTCTTTTGTAACGACCACAAAGTCGCACCTGGGCTTTCCAGGCAATCTCGCAAATTTTTTCTGTCAGGTTCTCCTGACGCTTGCGAATAGTTCGACTTTTTCTGGCTGGCAACCTGTAAGCTTGGGCGGCTTCTACCAAGGCGCGTCGTACGTGACTGTTGCCGGTTTTGGTTATGGCTCCTCTTTTCACCTTGTCTCCGCTGGAGTGCTCAGAAGGAATCAGACCTAAATGAGCCATCAGCTGACTTGGGTTTTCAAAGCGTTGCAGATCACCAAGTTCAGAAGCTATGGTTACAGCGACAATCAGAGAAACACCGCGCATAGCCTGTAAACTTTTAATAAGTGGCTCAAGGCGGCTCTGGTCTGCAAGTTTACGAATCTGATCTGTAAGTCGTTCAACACGTTTTACGCTACATTCGATGGTATCAATGTATTCTTGCAAAGCTATCTGTTGCGCCGAATGCTCCATGGTAATATCGGCCATCCAGTTGGAATGGGCTACAGTCCACGGAGTTTTGCCAGAATAAATGAGATTATGTCGGAGTAAAAAGGCACCAAGCTGTTGCTTACTCTTACGAAGAGCATGTTGTGCATCGTCTCGTGCCCGAACCAGATCCCGCAAAGCTTCATCTTCCGGGTTTGGGACATATACCGGAGTCAGTTCACCGGCTCTATAGAGCCGGGCAAGAGATGTAGCATCACGCCGATCATTTTTGATTCGATCTCCGCTTTTTCGGGGAATCTTTGAAGGTGCAATAACAATACAACTGAAACCTTGTTCAGTCAAATAGCGGTACAGCTGATAGCCGCATGGGCCGGCTTCATAAACAAAATGTGGTTCAGCACCCTTAGATATTTGTGCCCGGGCAATTTTATAAAGTTGGCTGTAGTCGTTGTTGATTTTTCCGTAAAACCTGACTTCACTGTTTCGACCTTCATCGGCGATTGCAATTGAAATGGAATTTTTGTGGACATCCAAACCAATATATTTTACTATGCTCATCAGACCTACCTCCTTGGTATTGGCTCTGAGGCGAGCCGTTTTATGGGTTTTTGCCTTAACCCACGTTTGCAAGGATGGTAGGTCTTTTTTTCTTAAAGTGTCAAACCATAATATCTGAACGTTGAACTGTTACCGAATAACTAGGTTCTCAACAACAACACACCCATCACTAATAACCACACACCCTCCCACAACCACCGAAGTCAACGGATTACTACAGTAATCCTCCAGGTAACCACCAGTCAAAGTAATATTTTTCGCCTCATCAAAAACCAAATTCTCATAATATTCCCCGGCCCGAAGCAGCATGTAACCACCATCCTCCACCACCCCATAACCCTCCCCGATAACCGGATAACAGGGCTGTTCACCATTACAGTATTCATCCTGATCAACAAAAACATCAACATAAGTTGTAAAAACTCCGGCCTGCATAGCTGAATAGATCTCGGACCCATCCGCCATAACCGCAGCGACAACAAAATAGTAGACCACATTATTGATAATGCCTACATTGTAACAAGTAATGGAAAAAGTATAGGCAGGATTTTCTATCGGAGATGAACAATCATTAAGCCAAACCTTGTTGGCCATCGAGATATCAATATCATAATATATCCGATTACGGTATAAGACATGGCCCAATTGATAGTAACCGTTCTTAAGTCATCAGAAGATGCCAGAAGGGATGTAGCGAAAAAACTACAAACAAAAAAAACCATGAAAACAATTATTGTCTTTTTCATGGCTTAAATAGATTACCGATCATGTTCAAATTCTTAACCCATACGGAACATGCAAAAGGTTTTTAGCTAAGTATTGATGATTTTAATATCCTATAACATAATCTCTTTTCAACTTATAAAGAATTAATTAGAACATTCTATAACAAATATTAGGTCACCTGTTTCCCCCGTAGAACCAGCTTTCCCCAAAATTGTAACGATAAAAAAAAGGTAACTACTCAGCGTAATTTTTGTTACCATTAATCATGCAGAAGAAAATTTGGTAGTGTGCCTTTAAATAAACATCCCAAAGCATGACTTGAAGACACTCAATGCTTTCGACATGTAGAGAGATAACCGCGAATACGACAAAAAATTCGGGCGCCATCAATTGATCGGAAACAGCCAGATATTTTTTGCTGCACCTTGGTCATGCGAATATCTCTTTCGCCCAGATTGTTCGTGAAAGGAACGTAGTCAATTTCCATAAACCGGAGGACATCATCTTCAAAATTTCTTAACCGTTCCAACAAATTTCTGGATTTCGATCTTTTGACCCGCCCTCGCTTACCTTTTTCCTTGGGCGGTGGCTCTGGGCATTCAATATCGGCCTGTTTGAGCAGTTTCCTGTAAGTTTCTCGAAATTCTCGTGATTTTTCGATGTTAAGTGCGCCACCGGCATCAATAACCTTGCTGTTGATTTCCTCCAGCAACGTTTTCATTCGCTTGGCCCACTGTTGTTCATCTTGCTCCCAAGCTCTTTCCAATTCTCTTAAATGGTGAGCGTTGCAAAGAGCGTGGGTGCAATTGTAGGTAAAATATGGTTTCCAATGATCATGACACAGGGTTCCTTTAAACTCAGGTAAGATCCCCATGTCATTCATGGCATCCGTACCCCTTTTCTCGTGAGGGAAATAGCAGGTCCAGAGATCATTGGTCATACAATGTAGCCAATGCCGCTTGCCACCGATATTTATACCGGTTTCATCAGCCTGAGCTAGCTTGGTAATCTTTAGTTCATCATGAACACGTTTTTCAAAAGCGGTCAGTAACTGAAAGGCTTCTTTGTTAAAGTTGAAAATTGATCCCTCGCTGATGGGGATATTGAGTTGGTCAGCAAAATGCTCTTGCACCCGATTGTAGGGAATCAATTGATATTGTGACATATAGACCGAATGGGCCTTAATTTGGATTCCGTATTGAACCGCTTTGGTTACCCCTTCGGGGAAAGGTGCCACATACTGGTTGCCGTCCTGATCCTCCAGAACTTGAGCTCGATATTCAGTAACTAATCTAGAGATATCGATATCAAATACTTGGCGTGATTGGTATTCTACTTGATGGTATTGTTGCCCCGCAGGCAGTGTACTGCGATTGATCTTGATTTCTTCAACGACATCTGGATTGTCAACCTTTTCGAGGGTTTTGCCAATGTGACCGTTTTGGCCACCGGCTTTATTTTCGGTCTTCTTTCTGGGTTGGCGTTTTCTGTTTGGGTCGCTAGATGGTGGCTTACTGCTATTCGAGCTATTTAAATTTAATCGGTTTGCAAGTAGGGAGATAACTACGATCAAAATTTCAAACATCGATTTCGTGGTCGCCGACATTTGTCCGTCGTCCAGCATTAGTGCTTGCGCTTTTGCGATTGTTGCCTGAATGTCGATGTTTTCTATTGTCATTCGATTTACTCCCTGTGTTGTGAAACTATTATAGCACAGGTTTTAAAATCGAAATTTTGCCCTCTATAAGCAATTCTCCAGGACTTTATTTTTTTGGAGTCTCCAGGCTGTCAACCGGTTAAACAGCTTTCGGCCTTGGGCCTTTTAGGTTCCTTATCTCGACTTACAAGAGGACCCTCTGGGAACAGACAAAAAATCAAAAATTTGGCGAAAACCCTTGTCAAGTCTTTTTTTGGTTTTTTTCAATTATTTTTACGCTGAGTAGTTACATTTATTCTTCATAAACAACCACCAATTTAAAACTTTAAAATTTACAAAGCAACAAGCTCTAGCGTCCCTGCATCTCTGCAGATCTTAAAATATAAGAGCACTCAAACCAATCAAAAAATTTTCACAGTACAAGGCACATACATAAGAGACACGATACACAATCAAATATGATCCGTCAATCAGTCGAAAGTATGAAAATAGTATTAGTACTAAAAGAAAGTATGAAAAAAGTATTAGTGCTAAAAGAAAGCATGAAAATAATATTAATTTTTAAATAACCTTAAATAACCCTTTATTCTCATACAACAAATCACATACACCTACAAAAACAGGCTAACATGAACACAAACACAGTTAAAAGTTTGCGTTATATACATAAAAACTTCTACTTAGTCAATCAGTCGAAAGTATGAATTTATGAATAACAATATTTTGAATTTATGAATAACATAAATAACAGTATTTTTACGACAAATAGGGAGAAATTAAGGTCAAAAGTGAAAAGAGTGGAGGTTGTCGGGGGGATGGGGTCAGGATGGGGTCAGGATGGGGTCAGGCTTGACAGATGGGTACTTTCGAAGTAGAGTTAAGGCATGTTAAAGACAGACCGATGTCAGGCTGGAGTAAGACTTTAACAGCAGGTTATCAGGCCCGCCCCCAGAGCCACATCACCACTACCGATTAGGGAATAGCAGGGGTGTGTCACCATCTAAACCGATTGCAACCTTCCGGTGGTCAATTTGTGGATCATATGGGAGATATAAGTCTGGTATGGCATTCCCTCATTTAAAGCCATCGCCTTAAGTTTTTCTATGTCACTTTCCAGTAATCTGATATTTATAGCTTTTCGTTTTGATAATTTTTCAATGGTATTTACTGCGGCCCTTTTCAGAGAAGTTTCCATTGCCATAAATTCATTATCTGCAATTGATTTGTATTCACCGTTTTCTACACCTTCAATAATTCCTATTTCCTCAGGTGTCTCAATTTGTTTTTTCATCAGCTACCCCCTCGTTTACTTCCTGAAGATATTTTTTTGTCTGTTTACGGCTCGGATAGATAGTTTTCAAAAAAAAAGCAGCTTCATGTTTCACAAAAGGTACAATATGGGCGTAATTCCCAATATCGACAACCAGACAGTATTGACCTTTGCGCCCAGAGCTTGAATTACTAACAATATCTAGCAATTTACCATTGTTTAAACTTAAAATGACATCCTCAAAGCTTACATTTCTTTCAACTTTTAAAAATTGATTTTTTTCATCATTCCACTCAAACACAACCTCACCCAAGTTCGCCCCCATCACTAAACCTCCCACATAACAATGTATCCCGATTGTATTTATTTGTCAAGTATATAAATTTAACCCAGACAGGAAACCAGACATAAGGACATGGGGTCAGGACATGGGGTCAGGCTTGACAAATGGGCACTCTCAAGGTAAGATCAGACATGGCTCGAAAACCTCGCATACATTTCCCTGGTGCCTTTTATCATGTCATGCTCCGTGGTAACGGTGGCCAGGACGTCTTTTTTTCATCTGAAGATAGGACTCGTTTTTACTTCTTATTACAAGAAGGAATCGGAAAATATGGCCATCGAATTCATGCTTTTTGCCTTATGAATAACCATATTCACCTTATTATCCAAGTTGATGTAACCCCTCTATCAAAGATCATTCAGAACCTTAGCTTCCGTTACACTCGCTATATTAATACAATTAAAAACAGAACCGGCCATCTGTTTCAAGGTCGTTATAAAGCTATCCTTATTGATGCTGACAACTATCTTCTTCAGCTGGTACGATATATTCATAATAATCCTGTAAGAGCAAAGATCGTCTGTCAGTGCAAGGACTTTTTGTGGTCTTCCCACAATTCCTATTGCGGTGAGAGTTATATCTCATGGTTGACAACTAGTTTGGTTATGAGTCAGTTTTCTGATAATCTAGAAACTGCACGTATTCAGTATATTGATTTTGTCGACCAAGTGGAATGTGAAGATAAATTGACAGAATTTCGTAATGGCACGCTAGGTGGTAGATTTTTAGGGGATGATTGTTTTGCAGAAAAAGCAATTGCTAAAACAGAAGAAAAATTTCAGACTCGCTACACTTTCAAGGAGATAATAAATGTGGTTTGTAGTGAATACGAAATTAGCCCTTCGGCGTTAACTAAGCCGGGACAGAGGCGTGATGTTTCCGAAGCGAGAGCTGTGATTGCACTACTGTCTCTTGATACGGAGGATCTAACTCTAACAAATTTAGCGAAAATTTTTCGACGAGAACCCTCTGGACTCAGCCAAGCTGCCAGTCGTTTGCAAAAAAAACTTTTATCAGATAGTGACCTTGCTGCTCGAGTAAAATCGATAAAGAGCCTCCTTAAGGCTTAAGTGTCATCTAAGTGTCATCTTGTCAGGCCTGACCCCTCTGCTGAGACCCCTCTGCTGACCCCGCTGACTGCTGATTGGTAACCCCCCTTTGGTTCCGTTGTGTCTTGCCGTTGTGTCGAACTGGCTGTTCTCTCCCCAACCCTTATGAAGCTTTAAATATTTCTAAACCTTTTAAAATACTCCTCTTGTCAACGAGTTGGTCCGTTACAAATTTATGGACAATACTTGACAAAAGAGTTTGGTAGGGTAATCCTTCTGTATCAGCTCTTAATTTAAGTTGTTCAAGGTCATTGCTTTTTAGTCGCAAACTAATACTTTTTTTATCGTTGGCTTTATCAATGATTCCTTCAATTAATGATTTTTTGACATTATTCACTGGAGCAAATTGAGAAAGATTGTCTTCAATTTCTCTCTCGTGTTTGTCTAGTTTACCTTTCATAATCTCACTCCATATGATCCAAAGGGGTCTCCAAAGGGGTCTCTCCAAAGGGGTCAGGCTTGACAGATGGGTACTTTTCTTTCGGGGTTGGGTCAGGATTAGTAGACAACCCTTTGCCTGAGGCAGATAAATTCGAGGAAATCGCCTTCGCGCTCGACCATCAGGGTGACTGGTATACCGGCCTGGCCGCGAATCAGTTCGACCACTTCACGCAAAGAGAAATCATCGACGGCGAGGCTGTCGACTGCGACCAGGCGGTCGCCGGAAAGCAGGCCTTCAAGGGCTGCTGGTGAATTGTTTAAAACATCGGCGATTTCATAGCCCTCTTCGCTTTTAACCAGACGCGCCCCGATACCGACCAGCGCGAGTCGGCCTTTACTCCCGGGCTGGTTTTGTTCAAGTGAAACTTCGAAGAAAAAAGGATTATTGCGGTTTTCAAAATCGATTCCGGAGAGCATTTCACTGACATATCCCGGCGCCGTAACCGTCATCGTCACCAAGCCACTGTCATTTCCCCAAAGTTCGAAAAAACCGGCATCATCGGCCACGGTTCGCATTGCCCCGACCGTAATTCTGGCCCTGGCTAAAGGGGCACCGCTCTCGCGGCTGTAGACCCGGCCGTTAACCCCATTGATCTCAATCCGCCCCGGTCCCGGTTCTCCTGACTTATTTAGATAGACGTCAAAGCGGGCCAAACCATCGCCGGCCCTGACATCAAACTGCCGAATCTCCAAAGTTTCATAACCGGCACAGGAAAAACTTAAACGCCCGACCTCCCCCGCCAGCCAAAGATGAAATTCTCCCGAGGGATCGGTAATCAGGTTCTCTCCGTTAAAAGTTACCCGGCACGCGTTAAGTGGCAAACCACTGCTCAGGGCAAAGACCGCTCCCTCGACCCCAAAATCGGCCTCTGTGGAGATCCTCTCGTTAATTTTTTCTGACTTTTCAGATATTATTTTTTCTTCGGGAATGGTTTTAGAGATTTTAGGAATAGAAATTTCAGCCTTTGGCGTAGAAGATGCCGGCAATGCGCCTTTAAGCGTTGTCGATGTTTTTTTCTCCTCAGTTTGCGGATCTGATACGGACGGCGCAATTTCTGGTTCATGAACGACAAAGAAAAATGCGCCGATAAAAAGTAAAATAATCAGTCCCGCCAAAAAGAATTCAAATTTAAGTTTCATCACATCTCCTGCAAGGTTTTCAATAAACCACTCGAACGCTCAACCTGACGGCGGCAAGCGGCCGTCAAGGGTGCAATTGCAGAGTCAGAGGGTTCTGCAACCGCCGGCAACCAGATCTCAATCCGTTTGGAGGCGCGAGTGACAGCGGTATAGAGCATCTCCCGGGTCAGCAGGGCACTTTCCGAACCAGGCCAAAGGAGTACGACCCTTTGAAAACCTGACCCTTGAGCCTTATGAACGGTAACTGCAAACGCACTTTCATGGCTTGGCAGACGCAATGGCGGGAAAGCCGTAAAAGTGCCGTCACTACGTTTAAACCAAACCATTAAACGCCCCTCGGCATCGGGCCAGACGAGACCGATATCTCCATTATAAAGATTGAGCTGGGGGGCGTTACGAGTGATCATCAAAGGCCGCCCCTTATAATATTGTTGCTGGTCCTTAAGCCCTAAAGCTTTAGGCAAAAGCCGGTTTAGATTTTCAACCCCAAAACGCCCGCGACGCAGGGGTGAAAGCATACGAAAACTCTGATAAAGCGAAAAAGCGACAGCCAGATCAGCAATCTCGCCATATGATTTGAGGGCAATCATGTTACCATTAATTTCGACCTCTTGCCGAGCGATTTCATTTAAGAGAAAAACCTCGAAAGATGAAGTTTCTGCGGGCAGGATACGAATGCTGACTTCACCACTGGGATCTTTACTGCAGAGTTCTGCAAAGTCGGGAGCGGCAGTGTCTGTCGGGGTCATAATAGCTCTCTGCAGACGAGCGATACCGCCATCCGGAGCAAACCGAAAACTTCTTTTCAATTCAACAATATGGTCATCTAAAAGTGTTTTTTCCGAGACTTCGGGCAGTTTCGGAAGTGGCGACAAGCGGGCCAGATCTTTTTGAAAGGCCAAAGAGAAATGGTTTGCCGAGCCTAAAGAACAGAGATCGCCGAGCACGGCTCCGGCTTCAACCGAGGCGAGTTGATTTTTGTCACCCAAAAGAATAACCGCACAGGTTTCGGGCAGGGCCGCCAAAAGGCTGGCCATTATCCAGAGCGGCACCATTGAAGCTTCATCGACAATTAAGAGATCAGCTGGCAAAAGATTATCGGCATGATAGCGAAAACCCTGACCCGGCCGATAGCCGAGCAGACGATGAATGGTGGCGGCTTGCAGTTTAAGAAGCTCTCCCCTAACCGGTTCCGAACAATTAAGAAAGTTTATCTCCTCAAGCAGCGCCTCGTGCAGGCGGGCTTGGGCCAGGCCGGTAGGGGCGCAGAGAAGGATTCGCTTTTGCGGATGATACTCAAGCCAGAGAGCCGCAACCGCAGCCACCACCGAGGTTTTTCCGCAACCGGGCCCGCCGCTGATAATTGTAAAACGGTTTCGTAAACCGGCACAGACGGCAGCTGTCTGAAAATTAATTAAGGGCGCGGGTTCTGCGCCTAAGATTTCTTCGTGGGCAGCTTCGGCAAAACGCGGGGCCAGAGCGGCTAAAGCCGGGAGCTCTTCCGGAAAGAGAAAAGCTGGAGCTTTAAGACGCTCATTTATGATACACGCCAGACGCTGCTCATAATCCCAGTAGCGCTGAAGATAGAGGCGCCCATCATCAAGAACCAGAAGATGACGCCGTAAACCCGCATTTTCGGCGTCGGCCACGGCCAGGTGACCAGCAAGAGCGGCTTCCCAGCCGGCCGGCCATTCAAGAGATGAAAACCGGGAACCCGTTTCAAGTTCAAGCTCAAAATCATTTCCCGCCAGCAGCCACCCGGAGAAACTCTCCGGCAACTTTCGCAACGGCAGACAGATCTGCCGGCGGCTGTTAACTACATAACTTGCGAGCAAAGCGGCCAGAAAAAGGGGCCAGCAGGCCTCATCTTTTGCGAGGCGACAGACCAGTCGGGCAAAATGGATATCAATATAATGAAACGGCCCGGGGCTGACCAGAGACTCCAGCAGAGTGATATTATCTGAGGCTTCGCAAACGGGTGCTTTTTTATCTTTCATGGGTTCCTAATCCGGTAGAGCCGAAAACAAAAATACAAAAAATGGTCGAGTAGACCGGTTTCTTCCGATGCTTCAGGTTGAGGTTTGTTTTCCCGGT
>CAYWGC010000027.1:0-50221 GCA_964457755.1 uncultured Thermodesulfobacteriota bacterium
TGGTGAGCCGTGCAGGGGTCGAACCTGCGACCCTCTGATTAAAAGTCAGATGCTCTACCAACTGAGCTAACGGCCCCGATCAATTTCTCAATCGAGCGCCGCTTTTACCAAAAGGATTAGGCTTTGTCAAGATAAATTCAGCCTTTTGTAGTTTAACAAAAAACAACACATACAATTATGCAGTGCTATAAATTTATCTATTTTTTCCAACCTCGCTCAGCAAAGCAATAACCCATCAGTTTATACTTGCAATTGAAGAAATAAAGTACTATCATTTTTGAAGGTGCTGGCTTCATACCATTTTTGAACGTTTACTATACATTACGAGGTGTATCATGCAAAAGATCCGTTTTTATCATTTTATCCTTATGGCTGCGGCAATCTTTTTGATCGTTCCCGGCAACAGCCTGGCCAAAGAAAAAAAGATCCGTCTCTCTTACAGTATCTTCTTTCCGCCCTCTCACGCCCAATGCATTGCCGGGGAGGCCTGGGCTAAGGAGATCGAAAAGAGAAGTAACGGGAAGGTTGAAATCACTGTCTATCCTGGTGGCACCCTGACTAAGGCCCCGCAAGTTTATGATGGAGTGGTTAACGGAATCTCTGATATCGGCATGTCCTGCTTTGCCTACACCCGGGGAAGATTCCCCCTACTTGAAGGTATAGATCTTCCAGTCGGCTACCCTGACGGCAAGACCGCCACCAAAATAGCCACTGCGATCACCAAGGAGTTCAACCCCAAAGAGGTTCAGGACACCAAAATCCTCTATGTTCACGCTCATGGCCCTGGTGTTCTTCATACCAAAAAAAGAGCCGTGCAGAAATTGTCCGATCTTAAAGGGATGAAGATCCGCTCGACCGGCCTCAGTGCAAAAATAGTTAAAACACTGGGAGCCCTGCCGGTGGCCATGCCCCAGGGAGACACTTATGAAGCCCTGCAAAAGGGCACAGTTGACGGAACTATAGGGCCGATTGAAGTGCTTAAGGGCTGGAAACAGGGTGAGGTCATAAAATACAGCACCGACATTCCCAGTATCGGCTATACAACCTCAATGTTTGTCGTCATGAATAAGAAAAAATGGCAGGCCTTACCAGATGACATCAAAAAAATCTTCGAAGATGTCAGCCACGAATGGATTGCGGTGCAAGGCCAGGCCTGGGACGATGCTGATACTGCGGGACGGGCTTACACGCTCGAGAAAGGAAACAAGATTTATGCTTTAACGGAAGCCGAGAGTGCTAAATGGAAAACCAAAGTCGCACCGATACTGGATGAATATATTAAAAAAACTACGGCTAAAGGCTTGCCCGGCGACAAGGTCGTCGCCAGGATCAAAGAACTCTTAAAGTAGGTAGCCGCCAAAACCAAGTATCAAAAACAACCACCACTTTAGAGAGAGGGTTGTCGGAATAAAAAACCGACAACCCTCTTCCCAATTTACAGTAAACCGTAATAAAGGAACTACAAACGGTGATCAAATTTACCCGACTGCTTGTCAGCCTGATGAACTGCCTGGCCGCCTTAAGTATTTTAGCGATGATGCTGCTGACTTGCGCCGATGTTGTTTTACGTCTCTTCAAACACCCAATTCTTGGAGCTTACGAGCTCGTCGGCCTCTTTGGCGCCTTGACAATTGCCTTTGCCATCCCGGCAACAACCCTGAATAAGGGTCATGTCGCAGTTGATTTTTTAGTCGAGAAGTTACCCCCTGCGACCCAAAAAATATGCACAATCATCGCCAACCTGCTCAGCTTTTCGCTTTTTGCATTGATCTCCTGGCAATCTTTTATCTACGCTAATATTCTTAGATCAACCGGAGAGGTAACATTGAGTCTGCAAATGCCTTTTCACCCCGTAGTTTACGCGATTGCCGCCGCTTCGTTCCTGGTCTGCATAGTCATCCTCATGGAAATTTTCACATCCCAACAAAAAGGATTGGCAACATGAGCCCCTGCACTATTGGGCTGATTGGCCTTGGCGCCCTGCTAATACTCCTGTTTGCACGTATACCAGTGGGCTTTGCCATGGCCATCGTTGGCTTTACGGGTTTCGTCCAACTCGTCAACCTTGATGCGGCTCTCTCACTACTGGCTCGAGATGTTTATTCAACCTTCAGCTCATACAGCCTGACCGTCATCCCGCTCTTCATATTTATGGGACAGGTCTCGTTCCACGCCGGTATCAGCCGGCGTCTCTACGATACCGCTTACGCCTTTATCGGCCACCGACCCGGCGGTCTGGCAATGGCCACAGTTGGGGCCTGTACGGCCTTTGGCGCAATCTGCGGGTCTTCGCCGGCAACTGCTGCAACGATGGGCACAGTGGCTCTACCCGAAATGAAGCGTTACAACTATTCAATGGAACTGGCCACCGGTGCGGTAGCTTCCGGTGGCAGCCTCGGCATGCTGATTCCGCCCAGTGTCGTCTTTATTGTCTACGGGATTATGACCGAACAGTCAATCGGTAAACTTTTTATGGCCGGCATCCTTCCAGGACTACTTATTGCCAGTTTTTTCTGCCTGGCAATTGCGTTCTCCTGTCGCCTAAATCCTGAACTCGGCCCCCCGGGTCCACCAACCAGCTGGCGCGGTAGAGTGGCATCCCTTAAAGGCACAGCCGAAACCCTGCTCCTTTTCAGCCTGGTCATGGGCGGTCTCTTCGTCGGTTTTTTTACACCAACCGAAGCTGGTGCGATCGGCGCCTTGTGCAGTATTGGTATTGCGCTTATGGGTCGCAACTTGACCTTTGCAAAGCTTAAAACATCACTTTTTGAGACCACCCGAACCGCCTGCATGGTCATGATTATTGTAACTGGGGCCGTAATTTTCGGCCACTTTTTAGCAGTCACCCGAATCCCGTTCGATCTTGCGGGCTGGGTTGCCGGGCTGCCCCTGCCAAGATTTGTTATAATGCTGGTCATCATTGCGGTTTACCTGATCGGTGGCTGTTTTATTGATGCTTTAGCCTTGATTCTTTTGACTGTGCCAATCTTCTACCCGGTCATTATGTCACTCAACTACGACCCAATCTGGTTTGGAGTTATAATTGTGCTGGTCACCCAGATGGGCGTCATTTCACCTCCAGTTGGCATCAATGTCTACGTCGTCAAGGGCGTTGCCCCGGAAATCCCTCTGGCCACCATTTTCAAAGGGGTTATGCCTTTTCTTATCGCCTTAATTTTGGGTACGATTATTTTAATTGCAATTCCCCAAATATCACTTTTTCTGCCAAGCTTGATGAACTGAAAAAGACCTACAAAAACAAAAAGGCCGGGCAAATACCCGGCCTTACAATTTAAACAAGTTTATACCACTACCCTCAACGAATCAACAGCACCGGCAGATGGCACTCCTGTACAACCTTATTGGCAACCGCGCCAAACATAAGGTTAGAGAGCTTTCCGGTACTGTTAGGTGAGATAAAGACAAAATCGACCCCTTCACTCGCTGCCACACGACATATCACCTCCGCCGGATTACCCCTCTCCACCCTTGTATCAGCCAAGATCCCGGCCTCATCAAGTACCTGACGGTGACGCTCAACAACCTTCTCGCAATGAGCAATCGATTGCGCCGTAATCAACTCAAGTTGAGCCTGCTGAAAACCGTGATACTCAAGTTGCGAGAATGGTACGACAATCAGCAGAGTCGCCGTCATTGGGATCTGCTCTTTCATTCTAATCATATATTGCAAGGTTCGATGAGCCGCTGCGGAATCATCAACTGGAACCAATACGCGTACAGTCATATTTTATCTCCAAACCAGTTAAACTAATAAAACAAGAGTAGCTCAAATAAAATGTAAGTAAATATTAGGCTCTGGGTTACTTCGAACTGCCGGAATTGGGGTCATTGCTGATAAAAGGTGCGCTAGCACCCCTGGCTTCGCTGTGAGCTTAGCGAATTAGCACCCTCGGGTGTGACCCCGTTCATGAGGGCGAAGCAAAGTACACCACTACTCTCTGGAACTTTAAGCAAAAAAAGAACATTTACAACGTTTAAGCACTCAAAATATTGGAAAAGCTGACATAAAAAATAATTGCATATAAATGAATGGATTTTCCACTTCGAGATCACAGACCATAGAAAAATCTTGGCAGAAACAGCACCAGATCAGCCCAATAGGTCAGAATCAGCAGGATTGCAATCTGGATTGTGAGAAAAGGCATTACCGCTTTGGTGACATAGATCAGACTACGATTGACTAAAGCACCGGTAATATAGAGGCTGACCCCGAGTGGCGGCGTACAATAGCCGATCCCCAGATTAACCGTCATCAGCAAACCAAAATGGAGTGAACTGATATTATATTCAGGCAACATCGGCAATAAAATCGGTGCCAAGATCAAGGTCGCAGAGATAATGTCCATGAACATGCCGACAATCAACAGCATAATGTTAACAATCAACAAAAAGGCCCAAGCCGAATGCACCTGACTGACAACCGCATCAGCAATGATAGAAGGGATCTGCTCGAGGGTCAGATAACGGCCGAACACACTGGCACCGGCCACAATAATCAGCAGGGTAGCCGAGGTTACAGCCGAAGAGACAACCACATTTTTAACCTTGGCAAGCGGCATATCCTTATGGATAAATATTTCGACAATAAAAGAGTAGACACAAGCCACAACTGCAGCTTCGTTGGCCGTAAAAACCCCGGAGAAAATTCCGCCAAAGATAATAACCGGCAGCATCAAAGCCCAAAAACCTTCCTTGAGAACCTTTACCAACTCTTTAAAAGTCGGGGCCGGAGAACGCTTGAAATTACGATTTCGACAATAGAAATAGGAGTAGAGTGACATCGACACAATAATCAGGAAGCCGGGGACAAAGCCGGTCATAAAAAGAGCCGCCAGAGAGTCATTACTGACCATCGAGTAGAGGATCATCGAAATACTGGGAGGTATAATAACTCCGAGGATCGGCGCCGTCGTCATTATTCCAACACTGAACTTTTCGTCGTACTGATTTTCCATCAGAGCCGGGATCATAAAACCGCCGATCGCAACCACCGTAGCAACCGTCGACCCCGATATCGCACCAAACATCCCACAAGCCAGGACCCCTGCCATAGCCAGGCCGCCCGGAAAAAATCCGACAACCGCGTTGGCAACCTTAATGAGCTTGTCAACTATAGAACCTGAAGTCATAATGTTGCCGCAAAGGATAAAAAAGAGCACCACTACCAAGGCAAAATTATCCATACTGCGAAACAGGGTCTGAGCCAGCATCAATATCGGCATATCAGTAAAATAGACAAAGCCTAAAATACTGGTAAAGAAAAGCGACATAAAAACGGGAACTGTCGCTGCCATACAACCAAGCAGACAGAGAATAATAATCCAATAAGAACTATCCATTATTCACCTGCCGCCCGGTGAAATCTTCCCACATTACCATAAGTGTTCTAACTATCATCATCCCCCCCATAAGCGGGAGAATCGCGTATAACAAGACCAGCGGGATCCCCAAGATTATGGTGGACTGATGGGTTCTAAGTTGCAAAGCCGCCATTTGCCAACCGAGATAAAAAATCAACCCGCCATATCCTAAAGTACAAATATTACTGAAATAATTGAGGGGCTTTTTTAAAAAAGGGACAATCTGGGGAAGCGCATCAATCCTGATCATCGAGCGATTTTTCAAGGCCGCTGAGCAGCCGATAAAAGTCGTAAAAATTATGATTTCTCGAATAAGCTCTTCCGACCAGGAAAGTGAAAAGTGAATCGTATAACGCAAAACAACATTGACAAAGAGCGAAACCAAACCCACCATTACCGCAATAAATAGGGTCCACTCTTCAAAAAAAGTGAACCCCTTATCAATAACTTTAAAAACTTTTGCGACCATAACCACCCTAATCCGGCACGACCAGAACCATGCGATAAAATTTAGCGAAAATTTATCTTAAATTCGGAACTTAAATTAAACCTTCAGATTTGCCCTAATTCAAACCCAGCTTTGGTAGTGCAAAAATCACGCCCAGTCAAAAAAAGAGCCGGGAGTTTTTTAAAACTCCCGGCTCTTGCAAAAAAATCAGCTATTAATAGTCTAGAATGCGTTTATAACCTATGAAATCCTGAACTTTCTTCAAGTAGTCAGCGCCAATCTTACCAGCCCACTCTTTATGCACCTTGTCGCCTTTAACGCGCAGGGTCTCCATTTCACTTTCCGGCAATTGATAAAAATTAATGCCGGCGGCTTTAGCCTTGGCAATCTGATCAGTTTCCTGCTGCCGAGTCAAATCCCGAGCCTTGGCACACTCTTCGTGAATGACATCAAGCAGAATTTTCTGAAGGTCGGCCGGCAGAGAATTATAAAATTCCTCATTAAGAAGGAAGATAAAAAGACCTTGGGCATAATTGATCTGGGTGAAATTTTTGCAGACCTCGAATTTTTTCGTAATATTACAAACTATCGGGGTATGATCCAAACCGGTGATGACCTTCATCTTTAACGAAATCGGAACATCGGGCCAGGGCATAACTACTGGATGCAGACCCCACGATTTATAAAGAATCTGCTGAACAGCAGCCTCGGCAATACGAAATTTCACATCTTTGGCATCAGCCAGGGTTTTGACAGGATCAACAGTTGCCCAACCATAATTACCATAACCGGTGATATCGACACCCATAATTCCCTGATGTTTCATGCCATCCAGAAAATACTGCCAATATTCACTACCGATGTATTTATCAAGCTTATCGAAAGAATTAATCAGGAAAGGCAGGTTGACAATACCCATACGAGGAGCAAGGTTAGTTACCGCTACAGAGGAACAGAGCATACCCTGAACCGTATTGGTTTGCAACATGTTGAGAACTTCAACTTCACCACCAAGCTGACATAAGGGAAAATATTTCAGGGCGATCTGACCATTGCTGCGCTCCCACAGGCTATTACGAATTCGATAGCCAGCTGCCACGCCCTCCATTACAGGATGGGAGACATTGGAAAGTTTCATGGAATACTTGGCTTTGGACATATCTACTGTGGATTTCCAACTGGCCAAAGGATTCTTTTTCTTCCCGGCCGCCATGACCGCCGATGAACAAGCCATCATAACAATCAACACCAGAACTAGAACACGCATACATTTTCTCTTCATCTGCTTTCCTCCTTCAATAGTTTAAACACCTTAACAAGCGGTACGGCAAAACAGTGTGCCGTACCACCCAAACTTCAAACAAACCAAAAAAACATAGATCTCGACAAACTCAGACAGCAATAACATAACATCTTTATAAAAGCAACCCAGAAACACGACCAATCGAGAGTCAAGAAAAATCCAAGGGAAACACCCGTAAAATCTTTTTCTGCTTCTCGTCAAATCAACTATAAACAACAATTTCTCTTGCTTTTCACGCCTTCAGGAAGTAATATAAGAATTGCTGAAATTAACAGGTAAATCTGCCAACACGTTGTTTTTATAAAGATAAAAATACTAACTAAAATATTATTTGATCTCAGGAATCACGAAAGTGAATAAAAAACTCTGCCTATTTCTTCTTATTCTAGCCAGCTTCACTCTTACTTACCTGGCTCGTACCAGTAAATCACATGCCGCAGATAACACCCAAATAGAGTTTGCCGCCGACCATCCCCCTTACCTGGAAGACTTTGTCATGAATACAGACAAAGACAAGATAAACCTTTCAATTAAAGTAGCAAACCCTTTTGACCATGAAATCAAATCTTTACTTTTAAATGGTGTCTCACAAAAAATAACCCTTTTCATAAAAACAAAAGTGAACAGAATTAACCTTTTCCTGATTAAATTCAACCGAGAAATAAACAACAAGACATATACCCACAGTATCAAATACGACAATTTAAAAAAGCTTTTTACTGTAAGCACAAACATTAAAACAAAACCCATCGAAACTATTTCATACAAGGAAGCAATCCAATTGGCCTCGGAATTTAAAGAGATCACTCTGCTACAAGGAAATCAACTAAAAAAAAAACACAGCTATCAGGTTGAAACCCGAGCTGAAATCAGAAAAGTACGCCTCCCTTTCCACCTCGAATACCTCTTCTTCTTCCTTTCGGCCTGGGATCGTAAAAGCAACAGCTACACCATCGACATCCCTGAACGCCTGATCAACGATGCCATAACGAGATAACCTTGCCCTCGACTCTCCCCACAACCAGCCAGGAAATCAACCATCTCGCCAACAAAGACCGTAAACGGCGACGACGGGAGATTATTATCATCTGCATCCTGGCATGCATTATTACGGCTCTCTTCTACATCGAGATGAACCTGCCCAACCTGCCGACAGACCTCCCCATTCTCGGCAACGTCATCATTTTCGCTCTCATCAACATCAACATAATCCTCCTGCTTTTGTTGATTTTTCTGATCCTGCGCAATCTCATCAAACTCCTCCTGCAGAGAAAACGAAAGATTGTCGGATTTCGCTTACGCACCAAACTGGTAGTCGCTTTCATCTCCCTTTCACTCTTTCCCACTATCCTGCTCTTCGTTGCCGCCACCGGTTTTATTCGTTTCAGCCTCGACAACTGGTTCTCAACCAATTTTGAAGCCTCTCTTGACGCATCACTGATTGTCGCCCAAGAGTATTACGACAACCTACAGAAACAAAACCAAGCTTTTGCCGCTGCCATCGCCTCCGAAACGACTCGTAAAGGGCTCCTGATCGGTGAGCAGGAAAATCTTGCGCAAAGCCTGGTCGATCTAAAACGTACTGAGTTTTTACTGGATGCAATTGCCATAATCCCCCAACCCGGTCCGGCCCTTGCCTGCGCCCTCAGCCTGAGCGACCAACTCAGCAAGGAACAATTTCAAACCGGCCTCGACCTGGATAGTAGCCCTCCACCCAAAAACCGCATCGTCCCACTTGACAGCGGCGCCGCCATGGTTCAAGGCTGGGCCCCTATATTTTCAATTTGGCAGGGTGACGAGGTCATAGCTCTCGCGGTTACGGTAAAACTTATACCGGCCCAACTAGCCTTGCAGATGCAAGGCATTTCGGAGAAATATACCGCCTACAAAAAAGCTAAAAACCTGGAGCTATACATCAAGAGCAACTACATTCTGACGTTTGTTCTGATTACGGCCCTGATCACCTTTATATCTATCTGGTTTGGCTTCTACTTAGCCAAAGACATTACCGCACCGGTGCATGAATTGGCCCTGGCAACCCGGGAAATTGCCGGCGGCAACCTCGATTTCAGCATCGATATGGTAGCCAGTGACGAACTTGGCATTCTCGTAGATTCCTTCAACAGCATGACTGAAAAACTTCTCAAAAGTCGCGAGGAGAGCGAGCTTGCCCACCAGGAGATGAGCCGCATCAGCCTGGAACATGCCCAAAGACGCCGTTACATTGAGATTATTCTTGAAAATATCAATACCGGCGTCATCGCCCTTGACCGTAGCGGCCGGATCACCACCATCAACCGCGCCGCAGAAAAAATCTTTGCCCTCTCAGCCGCAGCCGTACAGGGCAAAAACTATCGCGACATATTCCACCAGGAACTTATCCAAAAAATTCGCCAATATTTGAAAGAGAGCCCGAACGAACCTCACAAAGAGAGTAGTATCGAACTCACCATTCCCGACCACAACCGTTATATTGCAGTGCACTTCAGCCCCTTTTACGGTGAATCTGAATCCTACATCGGCATGCTGGTTTTGATCAATGATATGACCGAGCTGGTCAAAGCCCAAAAAACTGTAGCCTGGCGGGAGGTCGCCCGCCGCATCGCCCATGAAATCAAGAACCCATTAACCCCAATAGCCCTCTCGGCCCAACGCATTCAACGAAAATACAGTGGCTTAACTGAAGAGGGCGACCAAGTTTTAAAAGATTGCACGACCACCATTGTGCGCCAGGTCAACGACTTAAAATCACTGGTTAATGAGTTTTCCAGCTTTGCCCGGATGCCTCAGGCTAACCCCACATTGCAAAACCTCAACCGGATCATCGAAGAATCTCTCATTCTTTACCGCCAGAGCCACAATCGGATCAAGTTCACCTTTGAACCGGACTCAAGGATTACTGAGTTCCATCTCGATCACGAACAGATCAAACGGGTTATGACGAATTTGCTCGATAACGCTCTCGCGGCAATCCAGAAAGTTGACAACGGCCATATATGGATTGCCACCAGACTTGACAAAAGTTTGGAAATGGTTATTATCGAGCTCAATGATAATGGTCCGGGGATTGACGAAAAAACCCAGGCCCGCCTTTTTGAACCCTATTTTTCGACTAAAAAGAGAGGAACCGGGCTGGGGCTGACGATTGTCAAAACCATCATCAACGACCATCGAGGCTTTATAAGAGTGCGCGAAAACCATCTCAAAGGCACCTGCTTTGTCATTGAGCTACCAGTAATCAAGGAAATATGAAAAAAACCATACTTATAATTGATGACGAACCTGCCATCCGTCAATCAATGAGTGATATTTTCAGCGACGAAGGCTACACCGTTCTCTGCGCTGAAGACGGCAGCCAGGCTTTAAGCCTGCTTGAAAAAGAGATTCCCGACCTGATCTTTCTCGACATCTGGCTCCCCGACAGTGACGGTTTAAAACTTTTACCAGGCTTAAAAAAAGAACATCCCCAAGTACCCATCATCATGATCTCCGGGCATGGCACAATTGAAACCGCTGTCCAGGCCACCAAAATGGGGGCCTTTGATTTCATCGAAAAACCGCTCTCACTGGATAAATTGGTAATCACTGCCAGTAACGCCCTGACTATTTCACGTCTCCAAGAAGAGAATGTTCGCCTCAGACAAAAGTATGATGAAAATCGCCTGATCGGCAATAGCAAGAGCATTAATCAACTTAAGGAACAAATCAGAATTATTGCTCCGACCGATGGCTGGGTATTGGTAATCGGTGAAAACGGCACTGGTAAAGAGCTTGTCGCCCGGGAGATTCATCGCCTGAGCAGCCGCCACGAATGCCCTTTCATCGACGTCAACTGCGCCGCCATCCCCGACAACCTCATCGAATCGGAGCTTTTCGGATATGAAAAAGGGGCCTTCACCGGAGCCGATCAGCGCCAAAAGGGAAAATTTGAGCAGAGTCATGAAGGAACTATTTTTCTCGACGAGATCGGCGATATGAGCCTCAACACTCAAGCCAAGATCCTAAGGGTGCTGCAGGAAAAATCCTTTACCCGCTTAGGCAACAGTAAAAACATCCCGATAAATGTCCGCATCATCGCCGCCACCAATAAAGACCTCGAAGAAGAGATCGCCCAGGGAAATTTTCGCCAGGATCTTTTCTACCGCCTCAATGTCCTGCCGATCCAGGTCCCACCCTTAAAGGACCGCAGTGAAGACATTCCTATATTGGCTGAAAGCTTTCTCGCAAGTTTCTACACCAATCACGGTGGCCCCTTCAAACATCTGGCCCCTGAAGTCATCAACCAACTAAAAAAATACCACTGGCCCGGCAATGTCCGCGAGCTCAAAAATCTGATGGAACGACTCTCCATAATGTGCGCCACTGAACTTGTTCAGATAAATGATCTGCCCCCCTATTTGAGAACCGGAGTACAAACAGAAGGTGACCCTAACCATAATGCAATATGGAACAAGCTTATGGAGTCGGGCTCCCTTAGCGAAGCCGTTAAAGATTTTGAAAAGCTCTACATTTCCAGCAAACTCCGTGAAAATAATTGGAATATTTCAAAAACAGCTAATCTTATCGGGGCAACCCGGCGCAACTTGCATCGCAAAATCAACGCCTTAGCTATAACTCAAACGGATTAACTATGCACAGCAATAACAACTATAATGCCGATGCCATCGAGGTGCTCAAGGGCCTTGACCCGGTTAAACTTCGGCCCGGCATGTACACCGATACCACCCGGCCCAACCATCTTGCCCAGGAAGTTATCGACAACAGCGTCGATGAGGCGATAGCTGGATTTGCGAATCGCCTCGAGGTCACTCTCTACGCCGACAACTCGGTTGAAGTCAAAGATAACGGCCGGGGAATGCCGGTTGACATTCATCCTGAAGAGAAAGTACCGGGTATTGAATTAATTCTTACAAGACTCCATGCCGGGGCTAAATTTTCTCAGAAAAACTATCAATTTTCCGGCGGCCTGCACGGGGTTGGGGTTTCGGTTGTCAACGCCCTTTCCGAACGTCTTGAAGTCGAAGTCCGCCGCGACGGGGGTCGCTTCAGCTGTGCTTACGCAGCCGGTGAGGCGACCAAACCATTAGTCAGAATCGAAGATATTGGCCGCCGCAATACGGGTACCAGCATCCGCTTTTGGCCAGACCCGAAATATTTCGACTCACCTAAATTTGTGGCAGCAAAACTGGTACATGCCCTGCGCGCCAAAGCCGTCCTCTGCCCGGGCCTTAAAGTAAGCTTTAAAGACGACATCAACAACGAGACCTACGAGTGGCACTTCATCGATGGTCTATCCGACTACCTCAAACAAAGCCTCGGCGACTACCCCCAGATACCAACCCCGCCTTTTACCCTCAAGTTCAAAGGAGAATATGAAAGCGTCAACTGGGCCCTCACCTGGCTCCCCGAGGGCGGAGAACTGATCACCGAAAGCTACGTCAACCTGATCCCCACCTCACAAGGCGGCACCCATGTCAACGGTTTGCGCAGCGGCCTCCTGGCGGCCTTGAAAGAATTCTGTGATTTTCGCAATCTGCTGCCTCGAGGGGTTAAGCTCTCCCCTGAAGACAGCTGGGAACACTGCAGTTACATCATCTCTTTAAAGATGCCAGACCCTCAATTCTCCGGGCAAACTAAAGAGCGTCTCACCTCAAGGGAGAGTGCTTCATTTATATCTGGAACCGTCAAAGACGCTTTCAGCCTCTGGCTCAACGAACACCCTTCGATTGGTGAAGAGCTCGCCGCCCTGGCCATCGCCAATGCCCAGAAACGGCAGCGGGCGGCCAAGAAAGTTGAACGCAAAAAAATTACCAACGGCCCGGCCCTCCCTGGAAAACTGGCCGACTGTGTCAGTCAGGATCCGACTCTAGGTGAACTTTTTCTGGTTGAAGGTGACTCCGCCGGGGGCTCCGCAAAACAAGCTCGAGACCGGAACTTCCAAGCCGTCATGCCATTGCGGGGTAAAATTCTCAACACCTGGGAGAGTGATGTCGAAATTATCATGGCCTCCAAGGAGATCCACGACATCGCGGCGGCGATCGGCGTCGATCCCGGCTCTTCCAACCTTGACCATTTACGCTACAATAAAATCTGCGTCCTGGCCGACGCCGACTCCGACGGTCTTCATATTGCGACCCTGATCTGCGCCCTCTTCCTGCGTCACTTTAAACCCCTGGTTACAGCTGGCCATCTCTACATCGCCATGCCCCCACTCTACCGCATTGACCGAGGCAAAGAGGTCTACTACGCCCTTGATGAAGCGGAAAAAAATGGACTTTTAGATCGTCTTAACGGCGAAAAAAAGACCGGCAAGATAAACCTGCAAAGATTCAAAGGCCTGGGCGAGATGAATCCTTTACAACTTCGCGAAACCACCATGGCCGCAGAAACCAGACGCCTGGTGCGCCTTAACCTCGATCACGAAGAAGATGATTTCAAGATTATGGATATGATGCTGGCCAAGAAAAGATCGGCCGACCGCCGCCAATGGCTGGAGAGTAAAGGCTGCTTAGCAGAGGTATAATTAAGAACAGTTCAAGGTTCAGAGTTCAAAGCTCTAAACTCTAAACTCTGAACTCTGAACTCTGAACTCTGAATATTGAATATTGAACTGAAAAAACTATGACAAAAGCTACCCAGATCATTCCCAACGAGTGCGAAAGCCAATTCCTTGGCCAGTTTACCGAAAAAGCCTATCTTGAATACGCCATGTATGTCATCCTTGACCGGGCCCTGCCCAACATTGGTGACGGGCTTAAACCGGTTCAGCGGCGGATTGTCTACGCAATGTCGGAACTGGGCTTAAAAGCCGGATCTAAATATAAAAAATCAGCCCGTACTGTCGGTGACGTTTTAGGCAAATTCCACCCCCACGGCGACTCCGCCTGCTACGAAGCGATGGTTTTAATGGCCCAACCTTTCACCTATCGCTACCCTCTGGTCGACGGACAAGGCAACTGGGGCGCGCCGGATGACCCGAAATCTTTTGCCGCCATGCGCTATACCGAATCTCGGCTTTCACCCTATGCCGATCTCCTGTTAAGTGAACTGGCCCAAGGTACGGTTGAGTGGGGCGATAACTTTGATGGCACTCTCAAAGAACCCAAACTGCTGCCGGCCCGTCTCCCTAATATCCTCTTAAATGGCAGTACCGGGATTGCGGTCGGCATGGCAACTGACATTCCCCCGCACAATTTAAGTGAAGTGGCCGCAGCTTGCATCCACCTGCTTGATCATCCTGATGCGACAACCGCCGAACTTTGTCAATTCATCTTAGGTCCCGATTTCCCCTCGCAGGCCGAAATCATCACGCCCCGTCAGGAGATTATAAACATCTACGAGAAAGGTAACGGTTCCCTGAAAATGCGAGCCGTCTATCAAAAAGAGGAGAATGACATCGTCATAACAGCCCTGCCCCACCAGGCTTCTGGAGCCCGGGTCATGGAGCAGATCGCGGCCCAGATGCAGGCTAAAAAACTCCCCATGATAGCTGATTTGCGGGATGAATCAGACCATGAAGAGCCGGTTCGCCTGGTCATCATTCCCCGTTCGAACCGGATTGATGTTGAACTATTAATGGCCCACCTTTTTGCGACCACCGATCTTGAAAAAAACTATCGGGTCAACCTCAACCTGATCGCTCTCGACGGGCGCCCCCGGGTCATGGGCCTGGCCGAGCTGCTCAACGAATGGCTGAGCTTCCGCACCGACGTGGTCCGTCGGCGCCTCAACTTTCGCCTGGAAAAAGTCCTCTCCCGCCTGCACATCCTGGCGGGTTTACTGATCGCCTTTCTCAACCTTGATAAAGTCATTGAAATCATTCGCAACAATGACCGACCCAAGCCCATCCTTATTGAGCGCTTCAGCTTAAGTGAAGTCCAAGCCGAAGCCATTTTAGAACTCAAACTACGCCATCTGGCTAAACTGGAAGAGATTAAAATCAGAGGTGAAGAGGGTGAACTGGAGAAGGAACGGCTGGCTTTAGGAGATATTTTAGGTTCGAGCCGTAAACTCAAAAACCTGATCCGCAAAGAGATTAAGGCCGACGCTAAACGCTACGGTGATGCACGCCGTTCGCCAACCGTAACCCGCAGCGAAGCTCAGGCCTTGAGCACAACTGACCTCTTGCCCAGCGAAGCCATCACGGTCATTATTTCTGAGAAAGGCTGGGTCCGGGCCGCCAAAGGACACGACATTGACCCGGAAAAGATCAATTACCGGGCGGGAGACAGTTTCAAAACCTCTGTACCGGGACGCAGTAATCAACCCGTCGTTTTCCTGGCTGCCAATGGCCGCTGCTACAGCCTGGCGGCCCACACTCTGCCTTCGGCCCGCAGCCACGGAGAACCTTTAAGTGGGCGCCTGCAACTTGAAAACGAAAGCCCTATTGAACATCTGTTGATGGGAGAAGGGGATGAACTTTTCCTGATGGCCTCCGACAACGGTTATGGTTTCATTACTCATTTAAGTGAATTTTTAAGCAAAAACCGTAACGGCAAAGCCGTGCTCACACTCCCAGCATCAGCCTTGCCCTTACCACCTTTACGCTTAAAAAATTTACAGGAGGAGCAATTGGTCGCTTTAAGCAGCAGCGGCCGGATGTTGATTTTCCCCCTTACCCAGCTCCCCCTGATGGCCCGGGGCAAAGGCAACAAGATCATCAACCTCAATCCTGGACGCAGCGGGCATGAAATTGAAACGTTAAAATCGGTCGTTATCCTGCCCCCTCATGCGACCTTAAGAGTTCATGCCGGACGCCGGCATCTGACCCTCAAGAATGAGAACCTTAAAGACTATTTCGGTAACCGAGGACGCCGCGGCCAAATGCTCCCCCGGGGCTTACAAAAAGCCGAACACCTTGAAGTTATAGAAGTTGCGGAGAATAATGGTCAGAAGTAAAAAAAGGAGACCAAACCATGGTGATTGATTGGGCCTACCTGCGTAAAGGTTGAACTTCTTGTAAAAAAACCCAGGAGTTCCTGGAAAAACATGACTTAAAGATCACGGAAACCATTGATGCCCGCAAAGAGAAGATAGATGACAGCAAAGCCTGGGATATCCTCGCAAAAGCCAACAATATAGCTATTGCGAAAGGTAAAAAAGAGCTCCGTTTAACCCCTTCTGACGTAAACAGGCCTGACATCCTCAAAGCTGCCATGGGTCCAAGTGGTAACCTCAGGGCTCCAACCTTAAGAATCGGCGACAACTTTTTGGTCGGCTTTAAGCTTGAACTATATCAGTCTACCCTTTTAGAGTGATAAATGCCGACCTATGGATGATCAGAGTTTAGAGATTATGAGCGTTATCCTGGGAAGACGGTTGCCGGGAACTTTCATCACCAAGGTTCACCAGATGAGCCCCTACCATCTCCTCTTGCGCCTGCGTGGCGGTGGCCAAAGCGGTGAACAACGTCTTATGATCTCGGTTGCGCCAATGGAGCCCGGACTCCATTTAACCACGCACCGCTTTCTCAATCCGCCCCGGCCATTGCGTTTTTGTGCCTATCTCCGCCACCACCTGCAGGGAGCCCGGATTACGGCATTTAAAAAGATCGATAACGATCGTATTGTAATAATCAAAACAACCCGCAAAGATGGCGAAAAACAGCTAATAATCGAGCTTACCGGCAAACGCAGTAATGCTATTTTATGCCAGCAAAGCGAAATGCAGATTGGCGCCCGCTTGTTTGAATCAACAACCGACCTCCGCCTTAAACCGGGAGCCCTTTACTGCTTGCCGGAAGCGCCAACAAGCAATACCAAGAAAAAATCCCCTTTTCTCTTGCACGCCATCATTGGTAACAAGCAAATTTCTGATCTCTTAAGTAATCATGTGCTACAAGATAAGTTACTTCAAGACTATGACGATTGGTTTTTCCCGCACTACCAGCAGCACTACGGCAGTCGGGAGATAATACGTCTGGAGAAGGCTTTACGCCAACATGGCAAGCGCCTGCAAAAAAGAAGAAAACGTCTGCTTGCGGAGAGTAACGATAAAGAGAGCCACGTAAACGACAGTCAGCTTGGCGATCTTCTAAAAAGCACCATCCACCAGGTCGAGAGGGGGAGCAAATCGATAAAGTTGATCAACTACTGGTCACCAGCTTTAGAAGAGGTGGAAATCATCCTTAATCCGGCCTTGAGCCCTCTCGCCAACCTTGAAAAATTTTATAAAAATGCCAAGAAAGCCAAACGCGGCATAAAACTTATCGAAGAACGCTTGCTTGTGACCCGCCGTGAAGAAGAGTACACCGAAGAACTTCTCTTTCAATTTGAAGAGTTGAAAAAAAAGTCAGACCGTAAAGTCTCAGACGAAGAACAGGGACTACTTGAACTGGCATCTGACCTGGCCGAGAGAAAAGGCCGACAGCAAAGCCCGGCAAATCAGCAAAAGCAAAAAAAACAGAAACCTAAACCGGACCAGCAACGACATCAAGGAGTTGAACGCTCAAGCGGAGTTGACGGCGGCATCATCTATATCGGCCTTAATGCTTTAGGCAACGAAAATATCTACCGCCATTTAAGCACCCCTGAAGATCTCTGGTTTCATGCCCGGAATCGACCCGGAGCCCATATTCTGTTAAAGACTGCCCCGGGCTCGAAAAGCAGCGAAAAAGAGCAGCTCCAAGCCGCGGCCCTGGCGGCCGCCAACTCCCGCGCTAAAGCAGAAAACCAAGTCGAGGTCACCATGATTAAAGTTAAGCATCTGCGTAAGCCAAAAGGCGGCCGCCCCGGCCAGGTTTTACTGGCCGGCCCCCTCCAGACCCTTACAGTTAACCCAAACAGCCAAGACAACCTCTAGCGGCACCAAATCAGAAGGGAAAAATATGACTGAACCCGTCAACCCAGTCCGCAACCAACTTATCAAAGATTTGCAAGCTTCGGGCTTTACCAGCAAACAGATCATTGTCGCCGATGAGTCACGAGCCTGTTACGGCTACGACGCAACCCGGCAAGTTGCTGATCCGATGCTGGTCCTCCTCCCGGAAAACGGCAAGCAAGTCGAAATTACTCTAAAATTAGCCGCTAAAAAAAATCTAAAAATTTTCCCCCGGGGTGCAGCCAGTGGAATGTCAGGAGGCTCCATTCCGAGCAGCGATGGAATTATAATCTCTTTAACCAGGATGAAAAGAATCCTCGAAATCGATCAAGAAAATATGATCGCCACGGTTGAACCCGGGGTTGTCACCGGTGAGCTCCAAGAGGAGGTCAGCCGCTTGGGACTTTTCTATCCACCCGACCCCGCCAGTCTCGCCTTCTCAACTATCGGCGGTAATGTCGCCGAGAATGCCGGAGGGCCACGGGCCGTCAAATATGGAGTCACTGCCGATTATGTTATGGGCCTGGAAGCGGTTATGATCAATGGTGAAACTATCAAATGCGGCAACAAGTGCATCAAATCGGTCTCCGGATACGATCTCACATCGTTACTGGTTGGTTCTGAAGGAACCTTGGCGATAATCACTAAAATTCTTTTAAAACTACTACCGACACCCAAAGCCGTCAGAACCTCCCTGCTGGCTTTTCCCTCAATGACGAACGCAGCTCTGGCTATCAACAGCATGTTCAAAAACCAGATAGAGCCTTCAACTATCGAATTTCTCGACCACCACTCGATCAACGCGGTACGCGATGACCTCCCTTTTTCTCTGCCCGAAGCCGTTGACACCATACTCCTAGTCGAGATCGATGGCACCGCCGCCAGCGTCCTCTCGCAAAGTCAGAAGCTCCAAAAACTCTTCAAAAATGACGCACTCCTCCTGATTGAGGCCCAAAACGAGAAAGAGAGAGCCCAACTCTGGAGTGCCCGACGCCGTCTATCACCAGCTATTGCCAATATTGCCCCTCACAAAATTAATGAGGACATTGCGGTGCCCCGCGCCGCAATTCCTGAGGTTATTGCCCGTCTCGAAAAATTATCGGCAAAAATCGCTCTCCCGATTGTCTGCTTTGGCCACGCCGGTGACGGCAACATTCATGTCAACGTGATGCTTGACAAAGATGATCCCGAGCAAGCCCGCAGAGGCCATCAGGCGGTTGATGAGATCTTCACTATTACCCTTGGACTGGGTGGCACTCTTTCCGGTGAACATGGCATCGGCAACACTAAATCGGCCTATTTTGACAAGGAGTGGGACGCACCCACAATCGCCGCTATGCGGGCCGTTAAGCGGGCCTTCGACCCCGATAATCGCCTTAACCCCGGCAAAATTTTCCCGGCCCAGAAGGATAGCTAATGACAACTTCAACCTGGCAACAGGAGCTCAAAAAATGTGTTAAGTGCGGGGCCTGTATGGCCGTCTGTCCGATCTACCGACAAACCGGGCGGGAAGAAATGGTCGCCCGCGGCAAACTAAACCTTATTGAGAGAATCAATCTTGAAAAAGATGATAATCAAGCTCTCCTGCCGCCCGGCTGGATCGAGGCGGTGGATAACTGTCTGCTCTGCTGCTCCTGTGAAGAAAACTGCCCAAAAGGGGTAAAAATCACCGAAATTATTGCCGATGCCCGGCATCGACAAACTCAGATAGAAGGCCTCAATCCAATCAAAAAAAGCGCCTTTTCTCTTTTAAAAAACCGGGTTCTCTCCCTGCCCAAGCTGCTTAAAGCCGGCTCCTTCCTGCAGTGGCTTCTCTGGCGGCGCCTGCCTCGCCACAGCGGCCTGGTGCGACGTCTACCACTACCCGGATTTGACGAGAAAACCGTAATCCCGGCCCTGCCGAAGCGCCACCTTGATGACTATTTGCAGAAACGACCAGCAACCTCCGAACTTAAGCCGGTACTCTATTTTCCCGGCTGTGCCACCCGCTATCTCTACCCGCAAATGGGTCTCGATCTCATCTATGTCCTGGAGCAACTCGGTTTCCACGGAGTTGTACCGCCAGAACTGAGCTGCTGCGGCATGGTGACCTGGGGAGCCGGTGACCAAGATTCAAACACTGAACTCCAGCAACGTAACCTCGAAGTCTTTCGCAGACACGCGGAGATCAAAGAGATCGTCACCGGTTGCGCCTCCTGCGGTCACGCTTTAAAGGAGTATCAAGACCTGCCCGAAGGTTGCGAAATCTTGGATATCAGCGAGTTTCTCTTCCGCCACCGAGAAAAACTGGAACAACTGGTAGGCTCAAAAAAAATCGAAAAAAAGATCACCTATCACGACCCCTGCCATTTACGTAAAGGCCAGGGCATCACCAGCCAGCCGCGCTGGCTCCTTAAATTGATCGCTGGAGAAAATTTTGTCGAGATGAGGCATCCCGAACGGTGCTGTGGGGCGGGGGGAACCTTCGGCCTCTCGCATAAAGAACTATCCCGGGAAATCCTCGCCGAAAAAGCCCGCGATAGCGATGCCAGCGGCGCCGAGATTGTTACCAGCGGCTGCCCCGGCTGCCTTCTGCAATTAACTGAAGGAGCTGTCGTTGCTGAGAGTAAATGGCGGACGGAACATCCGATAACTCTTCTCGCAAATCTCCTGAGAAAGGAGGTAAGCTAATGGTTGAAAAGCAAAATCTGGAAATCACAAAGATTGAAGAAGAGATTAAACTTCTGCAGAAACAGTTGATAATCGCCAACCAGCAGAACCTCTGCGACGCCGGTTCTGAACTTTTGCGCACCCAGGAGGAGAAAAATCACCTCATTGAAATCATTGAGATCTCCCCGAACCCGGTGATCATGTTAGAAGAAAACGGCTCTATAACCTACCTGAATCCGTCAGGACGACGTTTTTTCGGCATCGATAATAATGAAAAGCTCTCGACCCTCTCTTTTATTAAGATATTCCCGGAAGAGACCTACAAGCTCATCAAAAATGAGGCTTTTCCTACGGCTGTCAAGAGCGGCCAGTGGCAAGGGGAAGTCAAAGTCAGCTCCTCCTTTGCAGATCTGATCTGCCACCTGATTTTGATCGCCCATACCGTAGATAATCAAACCCGGCAGTTTTTTTCCGCCACTCTCCATGATCGCACAGCTATCCGCCGCGCAACTGAAGAGGCTGACGAAGTCAACGATCAACTCGAACTGGCGATTCAGCGGGCCAACCGTATGGCCCTTGATGCGGAACTAGCGGATGCCTCTAAAAGTGAATTTCTCGCCAACATGAGTCATGAGATCAGAACTCCGATGAATGCCATCATCGGTTTCTCTTCGCTGCTGCTCGACACCCCGCTAAATTACGACCAACGCGACTACTTGAATATCATCATTAAGAATGGTGAAGGCCTGCTCCATATAATTAACGACATCCTTGATTACTCAAAAATAGAGGCCAACAAGCTGGAACTTGAAGAGATCCCTTTTCAAGTCCGCGAGACAACTGATGATCTACTCGGTCTCCTCTCCCTTAAAACGACTGAAAAAGGTCTCTATTTCCACTGCATTGTTGACCATCGCATACCTGATTCACTCCAGGGAGATCCGGTGCGCTTGCGGCAGATCCTCATCAATCTGACTAACAATGCTATAAAATTTACCGAAAAGGGCGGCATTGTCATCCGCGCCACCCTTAAAGAGGAAGAAGCCGAACAGGTCAAAATACTCTTTCAAATCATAGACACCGGCATCGGCATCCCAGAAGACCGAATCGGCCGACTTTTTCAGTCGTTCTCACAGGTCGATTCATCGACCACCAGAGAGTTTGGCGGCACCGGCTTAGGTTTGGCCATCTCGAAACAACTGGCTGAACTGATGGGCGGCGAAGTTGGGGTTGAGAGTAAGCTGGGAGTCGGTTCGATATTCTGGTGCACTGTGGTTCTGCGCCGCGACCCCGATTCAGCTTTGCCAGCTCAGGCTAAACTCTTTCAGGAAAAACGTTTCCTCCTCTTCACTCCACCTCTTGATGGTACCTTACAGGATTTGCAACTCGCCGGCCAAGTTGTCGAGCAGCATCTCCTGGCCGCAGGCTGTGAACTCAGCCAGGCAAACTCAATGCAAACCCTTAATGAACGGTTGTATGAAGCCCAAAAAGAGCAAAAACCTTACACCATGCTCATTGCCGACCTCTCGCAACAAAACCAGGACGAGTTTTTTAAAAATGGTTTGGCAAAAATTTTGCGGCCCCAATTTACAATTGCCCTGGCCCAGCAAACTAATGATTTATCAGCCCAAGAATACGATACTATAGTTCCAATGCCTATAAAAAGATCACTTTTTTATGAGCAGCTGGCCCGCTGTATGGGTCAGAAAATAGCTGACGAACAAACTGATGAAAGCTCTAAAGCGCTACAAAACCTTGCTGAACAGCGGAAAAATCTCCGCATCTTGCTGGTTGATGACAATGTTGTCAATATTAAAGTGGGCTCTAAAATGCTCTCCAAACTGGGAGTCAACTGCAGCACGGCCGGCAACGGCGTCGAAGCTCTGGCGGCTCTGGGAGCCGCTTATTACGACCTGGTTTTTATGGATATCCAGATGCCATTAATGGACGGTTATGAAACAACCAAGCAGATTCGTAGCCGCAACACAACAACCATCAACCCCAATACTATAATCATCGCAATGACGGCCCATGCTTTGAAAAGCGACAAAGATCGCTGTTTGGCGGCGGGCATGAATGATTTCCTGACCAAACCGGTGCGGCTTGGTGCCTTAAATGAAGTATTAACACATGCAATAGAAAATATCAGAGAACAATCGAGCAGACCCGACAGCTATAAAGAAGAGTTCGATTTCATGAAAGAGGAGAGTGAATCTGAAGATTTTTCACAGGAGGGAGAGAATAACTCAGCCCGCGATACAAAACTCTTTGACCGTGAGGCTTTTCTGGAAAAACTTGACGATGACATAGAGCTCTACAATGAGCTTCTGGAAGAATACCTAATAAGTGCCAACAGCTACATTGAAGATATTGGAAAAGGGATCAAAAAGAATGATTTTGATCAGATAAGAATCGCGGCCCACTCAATTAAAGGATCATCCGGAAGCATTGAAGCCAGCCAGATGCAGACGGCAGCCGCCAACCTCGAAAATGCGGCCAAGCAACAAGATCTGGCCGTGGTTCACAAGAACCTCGACATGATGGAAATGGAGTATGAGATTTTAAGTGAAATACTTAAGGATGAAATTGAAATAAATAGGCAATAGGCATCATAAACGAGCGGCTTGACGCAGGGCCAAATCTGCCAGAACCATAGCGGTCATCGCTTCGACAATGGGTACCGCCCGAGGCAGAACACAGGGATCGTGCCGCCCTTTACCTTCAAGGCTCACCGCCCGACCCTCGAAATCAACTGTTTCCTGGACTTTGCCGATGGTTGGCGCCGGTTTGAAGGCAACTTCAAAATTAATTACCTGACCGTTACTGATACCACCTTGAACCCCGCCACTATAGTTGGTTTTCGTACTGAGTCGCTGACCGTGGGCCACAAATAAATCATTATGTTCCGAGCCGCACATCCCGACGCAGGCAAAACCGGAGCCGATCGTAAAACCTTTAACGGCCGGAATTGAGAGCATCGCTTGCGCCAGCAACGCATCAAGTTTATCAAAAACCGGCTCTCCCCAACCCGCCGGAACCCCACGACAAATACAACTGACAACCCCTCCTAAAGAGTCTTTAACATGAGCTGCCTTTTCGATAGCCGCTATCATCGCTGGCGCCACTTTAAGATCTGGACAACGTACCGCCTCACGGTCTACCAATTTTCTGGTCAAATTTTCACCATCGACAACGACAGCCTGCGTTTTACCGACCTGACTGACCCAAGCGACAATTTCAACCCCGAATAGATTTTTAAGGAGTTGTTCAGCTACGGATCCGGCGGCGACTCGAGCCAGGGTCTCTCGCGCACTGGCACGACCACCGCCGCTGCGCGAAGTCACTCCATATTTCATCCTATAAGTGTAGTCGGCATGCGATGGGCGCGGGATATTTGACATCTCACCGTAATCACCCGGCCGCTGGTTGCGGTTACGCACTAATAAAGCAATCGGTGTACCCAGAGTTTTTCCATCTTCCATACCGGATAAAATTTCTATCTGATCTCCCTCCTGGCGCGGGGTTGTGAGACGACTCTGACCCGGCCGACGACGATCAAGTTGAGCCTGAATTGCCGGCAAAGAGATCTCCAAGCCAGGCGGACAGCCATCCACCACGGCCCCCACACCGAGACCGTGCGATTCACCAAAGGTTGTCATTTTAAAGAGAGTGCCAAAAGTACTACTCATTGATATCTCCGAATGCGGAATAACCACCACAAAGCTATAACAAATAGCTTTGAACATCGCTTCGCCCTCATAAACGGGGTCAAAGCTGGGGTGCTAACGCACCTTGTACCAGCAATGACCCCAATCCCGGCTACTTGCGAGCGATAACTTAATGGTTACAAAGTTGTTAATATTTCTTGAACAATTTCTTCTACAGTTTTAAAATCTACGGAAACGATAAAATCAGCAGTTTCACGATAGAGTGGCTCGCGCTGTTTGAGACCAAGAAGAATTTCCTCTTTTAAATCAAGAGAGCTTAAAGGCGGCCTCAGTGATGAGGTTTGCGGATCTTTATCAAGCCGTTGAAGGGTGGTTTGAAAGTTTGCCTGCAACCAAAAAGTAGTGCCATTTTTTTTCAGAAGAGAACGATTCTCAGAGGCCATAACAACCCCGCCTCCGGTTGCCAGAACCACCTTATCCTGTTGGCAGCAATCCTTTAAAACTTCAGTTTCCAACTTACGAAAAGACTCCCATCCAGAATTTACAACAAACTCTGCAATAGAGAGCTTTACCCGTTCAACAACAACGGCATCACTATCAACAAAAGGGCGCCGCAAAATCTCGGCCAGCCTGAGTCCAACTGCACTTTTCCCAGAGCCCCGATAACCGATAAGATTAATATTATTCATGGGAAAAGAGGGCTCAAGTCAATTCATTAAAAACTGACCAATAGTTGGGGAAAGATTTTCCGACACAATCTTCGTCCTCAATCTTGACACCAGTAACCTTAAGCCCCGCCAGAGAAAAACTCATGGCTATGCGATGATCATCATAGGTTTTGATAACGGCCCCATGCGGCTGACCCCCGGTTACGGTAATGAAGTCGTCACCGCAATTGGTCACAATTCCCATTTTGCCCAATTCAGTCGCCACCGCCGCCAATCGATCACTCTCTTTGGCACGAAGATGGGCAACATTGGTCATAACCGTCGTCCCTTTGGCAAAAGCTGCTACTACGGCCAGGGTCGGCACGAGATCAGGCATATCTCCCATATCGACCTCAAGGGCTTGCAAGGGGGCACCGGTCACCGTGATGCCATCATCGGCAAAACCAAGAGAACAGCCCATCTTCTCCAAAACGCGCACAAAACCAAGATCGCCCTGAACCGAATCGGATTTAATACCGCAAACTTTGATCTCAGACTCGGTGATCGCCGCCGCCGCCCAGAAATATCCCGCCTGCGAACAGTCCGGTTCAACCTGATAGTGTCCCGCGCCATAAGACTGCCCCCCGACAACCTTAAATCTATCGTAACCAAAAGCTTCAACTTCGACCCCAAAACGCCGCATTACCGCCAGGGTCAGATCAACATAGGGTCTTGAAACCGGGCCTTTTATAACTTCAATCTCGAGCCCTTTGCTGGTCAAAGGAGCCATCAAGAGCAGAGCTGAAAGATATTGACTACTGACCCCGCAATCAATTTGCACCGCTCCGCCCGCGACCAGACCACCACTGACACGAATCGGGGGACAGCCATTACCGTTTATCGATTGAGCTGAGATGTTGAGCTGCTGCAAGGCTTTCAACAACTCCGCAATCGGCCGCTGCCGCATTCGGGGACTGCCATCAAGAATATAATCGCCCTCTCCCAAAGCGGCAATCGCCGCCAAAAGCCGCATAGAGGTGCCTGAATTTTCGAGAAAGATAGCTTTGTCACTGGAACTGAAGCGGCCACCGCTGCCTTGAACCTGAAAATGCTTAGATTCAGGATCGCCGATCACCTGTGCCCCCATCTGGGTCAGGGCCGCAGCCGTTAGTTCCGTATCCCGACTAAAAAGGGCGCCGTCAATTGAACTTTCCCCACCGGCCAGAGCTGCAGCAATCAGAACTCTATGCGTATAACTTTTTGATCCTGGCACTTGAACTACTACTTTGGTCACGGATCGCGGCCTGATTTCTAACATTTAAAATCTCCTAACTGGAAGCAAAATTGTTGGCACCAATCTGTTTTCACTGACTACTGTCGACTGACAACTGATTTAGAACGGCCTGGCGCATAACCGACAACGGCGCCTTACCACCGGTCCACATCTCAAACTGCAGAGCTCCCTGAGCCACAAACATCTCAAGACCGTCAATCGTAAGCGCACCACAATTTTCCGCCGCCTTCAACAATCTCGTTTTAAGCGGATTATAAACTATATCCATAACCACCATGGAAGAGTTGAGCAAAGCAGCAGGAAGCGGAATTTTTCCACTCTCAGGAGCCATCCCCAGTGATGTGGTATTAACCAGAACTTCCATCTGAAATTTTTCAACCTCGGGAACCGTCAAAAACTGTACCCCAAACTCTTTTGCCAGAGCCATACCCCGCTCAACGCTGCGGTTGACAATCGCGACTTCAGCCCCGGCTTGGACAGTACCATAGACTAAGGCCCGGGCCGCCCCACCGGCCCCGAGAATCAGCACCCGGCAACCGGCAAGTTCAATCTTTGCCTGCAAAGCGACCAAAGCCCCGGTAACATCTGTATTATAACCACATAAACGGCCTTGACGATTAGCCACAGTATTGACAGCTGAAATCGCTAGGGCCTGGTCATCTACCCAATCAAGATATTTTATAACCTCGGTTTTATGCGGCAATGTCACACTTAAGCCAGCAACTCCCAGAGCCCGCACTCCCGCCATCGCCGTTCTAAGGTCTTTCACCTGAAAGGCGCTAAAATATGCCACTCGCCCCGTCGCGGCAAAAGCCGCATTATGCATGATCGGACTCAACGAGTGACCGATGGGGTTACCAATCACACCATATAGAGGAACTAATGCCATAGTAAAACAGAATTTAATTTATAAAAGACAGGTGAAGATGTTAAATTTAAAGTACTGCAGGATTAAATATGGAACCCTCTTCCATACACAATGCCAACGTACCTTTAAACTCCTTAATCCCGGCTCCGGTAACAGCTGATATCGCCATCACTTTGCGTTCAACCAACAACGGATGTTTTCGTAATTCACCCAACAATTCCGACAACTTCTCATCGGTAATCGTATCTATCTGAGTGAGTACAACCAATTTTTCACGGTCTAGCAAATCTTCCCGATAGAGCGTCAGTTCACGGACCACTACTTCATAAGCGTTAAGGAGCGCCTGACAATCATGATGTTCGGCTACAGAAAGCAGATGCACCAGCATCTCGGTCCGCTCAATATGACGCAAAAACCTGGTTCCGAGCCCGGTCCCAAGATGGGCATCACTCACCAACCCTGGAATATCAGCAATGACGATCTGATTGTACTCGCCTACCTGCATAATTCCCAGATTTGGTTTTAAGGTCGTAAAAGGATAGGCGGCAACTTTAGGGCGAGCGGCTGACAGAGTCGAAATCAGAGTTGATTTTCCAGCATTAGGTAGACCAATCAAGGCCACCTGAGCAATTAATTTCAAGACCAGCTTGAAAGAGCCGCTCTCGCCTTCGGCTCCGGGCTGCGCGAATCGCGGGGTCCGATTAGTGGAAGATGTAAAATGGGCATTACCCTTCCCCCCACGACCACCCTTAGTTAAAACAAAGCTAGCACCATGTTCCAGAATTTCACCTCCTAAAAAGGCTTCTCCCGGATCCCCTTCAGGAGGTAAAAACCACACTTCGGTGCCCAGAGGAACTTTAATCTCAATATTTTCTGACGCCGCTCCAGTCCGGTTTTTCCCCGAACCATTTGAGCCTTTATGAGCTCGATAAAGACGTTTATAGCGCAAATCAAGTAGAGTGTTTTTCTGACTGTCACCAATCAGAATAACATCCCCTCCCTTGCCCCCGTCACCACCATCAGGACCACCTTTGGGAATGAATTTTTCCCGGCGAAAACTGACACACCCATTTCCACCGTTACCTGCTTCCACATCTATCTTGGCTTCGTCAATAAATCTCATATTTAAAAAAGATCAACCCCCAGACATAAACTTCACTATAAACAAAAAAAGCCCTTTTTAAAAAGGGCTTTTCATAAGGTCAATCAAAGACCTTTCAAACATAACTAAAAACCGACTAATCCGGTTTCACAATAAATCAGACCGCCTCAGCATAGACGCTGACTTTTTTACGCAACTTATCATAACGCTCGAATGTAACAATGCCATCAGTTTTAGCAAAGAGTGTATCATCTTTACCCCGGCCCACATTAGTTCCCGGATGAATTTTGGTGCCCCTTTGCCGGACAATAATATTACCCGCAACTACAGTTTCACCACCATAATGTTTAACTCCGAGTCTTTTACTTTCACTATCGCGGCCATTACTGGTACTACCGCCACCCTTCTTATGAGACATAGTCCTCTATCTCCTTCTATTAACAGCTTATTTCAGTAATTTTAAGTTGTGTCAGTTCCTGGCGATGCCCCTGGCGTTTACGATAACCTTTGCGACGTTTCGACTTGAAAACGAGAATTTTCTCACCTCGTTTCTGGGCCACAATCTCACCCTTAACGGTAACTCCTTCGAGCAGGGGGGTTCCAACCTTCACATCATCCTCATCAACCAAGCTCAAAACTTCCGGGAAATCAATAACATCGCCCGCTTCACCAACAATTCTTTCAACATCAATGACTTCTCCGGATGCAACTCGATACTGCTTTCCTCCGGTACGTAAAACGGCATACATTATCCGTAACTCCTCTATAATAGACAAAAATTTCGCCCGCCCCCTGGAACTCAACAAAATACGCCGACCCTACTCCAGAAACGGATGCGCTATATAATCAATCAGTCGCGGTTTGTCAAGATCTATTCGAGTCGATCCAGGGCTTTTTCAGCCCGCTCCGCACTCAAGCCAACCGGATACCTGCGCAGCAACTCAGTATATGCCGCCCGGGCCGGTTCTCGGCCGCCAATTGCTTCATATGACATCGCGGTTTTCAGCAAAGAATCAGAATCCTTGGCACTTGCCGGAAAATCTTTTCGGACCCTTTTAAACTCGGTAATCGCCTGGGCATACTGAGCCATGGAATAGTAACTCTCGCCTAACCAATAACGCGCATTAGCAGACTTTGCTGTATCCGGAAAATCGCGAAGATAGGCGGCAAATAATTTAACCGCATTTTCATAATCACCATTTTGATAAGCCGTCATAGAGTCGTTGTAAAGCCTCTCTAAAACCTGCTCCTCCGCTTCGCTAAAGGGGGTCAATGGCACGGCTGCTGCTTGAGATATTTTTTGACCCTCGGGCTTAACTTTTGCCGAAAACTGTTTTTTCAGAGCCACCTGGGTATCAGCTAAAACCTGGAGCTCTTCACCCTGTTTTAGAATCAAATCACGGGCCTCAGCAAAACGCAACTGCAATGCTTCAAGCTCCTGCTTTAGCCTCTGCTGGGAGTTGGCACTCAACTCCAGTTCCTCTTCCAACATAGCTACTTTTTTCTGCAACTCGACCACAGCCTGACGTTCATCCAAGGGCACCTTGCAACCAACCATAAGCAACATCGGCAAAACCACCAACCAGATTATCCGCCAAACCGAAAAGTTCATTTTGCCTTCTGCTCCCCCTCCAGCTTACGCCAGTCGGCAAGAAAACTCTCAATCCCGAGATCGGTAAGGGGATGCTTAGCCAGCTGCATCATAACCTTGAGCGGAATCGTACAGACATCCGCTCCAAGCTCGGCGGCTGCTAAAACATGCTGCGGATGCCTGATGCTGGCAACGATAATTTTTGTTAAATAGCCGTAATTGTCGTAAATGTTCGCGATCTGGCGAACCAGTTCCATGCCATCACTGGCAACATCATCAAGCCGCCCGACAAAAGGACTAACGTAAGTGGCTCCAGCTTTGGCTGCCAAAAGCGCCTGCAGAGGTGAAAAAATCAGAGTCACGTTAGTCTTTATGCCCATCCCGGTAAGCTCTTTAACGGCCTTTAAACCCTCAGGTAACATTGGAATTTTAATCACAATATTATCTCCAAGCGCCTTAAGTTCCAAAGCTTCTTTAACCATGCCGCAAGCCTCCAGAGAGATCACTTCGGCGCTGACTGGACCTGGCACCAACTCAGCTATCTCACGTATCCCGGGGAAAAAGTCGAGACCCTCTTTGGCGACCAGCGAAGGATTAGTGGTCACCCCATCAACCAATCCATAATTCATCGCCTCTTTGATCTCATCAAGATTAGCTGTATCTATAAAAAATTCCATCTTTCACCTCAGTTAGAGCAATCTCAGGAGGCCCGGCCATTATACGACAAGGAGTCTCTTGAGGATTGTTTGATTGATATTTACGTAAAAACTCGGAAATTGACCCGCCAAGCTGAGGGTGCAACCTATCTGGCACAATTTCAGACAGCGGTTCAAGGACAAATATTCGATTAGTTAATTCGGGGTGAGGAACAAGCAGATTCGGGGCATCAATTACATGATTGCCATATAATATGATATCAAGATCGACTGTCCGTGGCCCCCAGCGCTGCTTACGTACCCGCCCCAGTAAACTTTCGATCTCCAAAAGCCTCTCAAGTAAATCGAAAGCTCCCAATGAACTCTTAATAAGTGCTACACCATTAAGAAAAGCCCCCTGTTCCAGATAGCCGACCGGAGCTGTTTCGTAGAGCGAAGAGAGCTTTTCCAGAGAAGTTGTCGGCAGTTTGGTGAGCTTCCGCAAAGCCTGATTAATAAAGCTGCAACGATCACCCAGATTACCACCGAAACCGATGAAGACTTCGTGTTGAGAGATCAACTAGCTTCAGCTGGATGTTTTTGAGGTTGTATCATGGTTAGCGGCAGCCGAGTCAGATTCACTCTCAGGGGTCACATCGATCTCATCAGGTTTGTCATGGGAGGCTTTTCTAAAATTACGAATCCCCTTACCCAGAGCCCCCCCGATCTCGGGCAACTTCCCAGTACCGAAAATAATCAAAATTATAACCAGGATTATAACGAGTTCTGGAATACCTATACCAAACATACCCACTCCCTGATACGGCCTTCGCCGAGAAAAAATTTTATGTCAGGTGCAGGCTAAAAACACCAACACCATCGCTACCGCCAAAATAAATTTGGCGGAAGTGTATGGGAATCGAACCCACCTTTCCGGGTATCAGCCGAAAACACTGGATTTGAAGTCCAGGCTGCCCACCAGTGACAGAGACACTTCCATAACCTATCCCATCTCCACCCCCCGAAGAGGAGCTGCAATATATATCAACTCCCAATCTCAAAGTCAACGCCATTCCTACTTCAGACTGAGCCGAACTGCCGAAAACCAATAATAAATTTCAACTTATCTGCTATAGCAATACAAAGCTAAATGAATATCGGGAAAAACTATTTGCAAAAGAGCAATAAAAACTATAAAAAAGTTGCTCTAGTAAATCATGCAAACATGAACGAACTAAGTTTAACAAGTCTGGAGAAATCAGCGCGATGAGCGAACCTACGATTATCGATCTTGACCTCAAGGGAAAGGCCTGCCCTCTCCCTGTAGTTGAAACCAGGAAAGCCTTTTTAAGCCTTGATAAAAATTCGGATGAGGCTATTATTAAAGTTCACCTTGACAATCAGGCCGCCTGTACCAACGTTTGCCGCTTTGCCGAAAGCCAGAATTTTATAGTTTCTCAGGAGACCCACCCTGACAAAACCTTCACCCTGACAATCAGCAAAGGCTTCTCTTGCGAGCTCCCTCCCCCCACTCCACTTAAACCTGATCTGCAAAACAGCTTTCTTCTCTACATTGACAGATGCGACATGGGCAGTGGTGACGAAAAGCTGGGGCGCATACTCATGAAAGCCTTTTTAAAAACCCTACCAGAACTGGAGAAACTCCCCGCAACCATCATCTTTGTCAATAGCGGGGTTTTTCTAACCACCCACGACTCCGATGAACTTGAAACTATCAAAAACCTGGAAAATGCAGGATCTTCCATTCTGGTTTGCGGCACCTGCCTAGACTTCTACAACCTTAAAGAGAAACAGGCTGTGGGACAAGTCTCCAATATGTTCGAAATTGCAACTCTTTTAACAACTTCTAACAAAGTGGTAAGACCTTGATCTACCTTGATAACGCGGCCACCTCATTCCCCAAACCCAAAGTCGTGATGACAGCTCTACAAGACTATCTTGAAAATATCGGGGCCAGCCCGGGCCGCTCTGGCCATCACCTAGCCGCCGCCGCCGGCAGAATTCTTTTTCAGACCCGCAGAGCCTTGGCCCTTCTCTTTAAGATAGACGATCCGGGACGCATAATCTTCACGCAAAACGCCACCGAATCTCTCAATTTAGCTCTTTTCGGACTACTCCAATCAGGCGATCGGGTTCTGATCAGCGGACTTGAACATAATGCGGTCATGCGACCGCTGCGCCACCTCGAAAAGTTGCGCAACATTACGATCGACATCCTCCCGGGCACAACCACCAGCCATTACGACATTAATCTTTTAGAGCAGTGGTGCGCCAAAAAAAATTACCGCATGGCGGTTATCAATCATGGCTCAAATGTAATTGGCAGTCTGGCACCACTGCAAACCATCCTGCCAATCTTAAAAGAGCACAACATCATCTCAGTTATTGATGGAGCCCAGAGTGCTGGAGCCCACCCTATCAATCTTGAGGCCCTGACGCCCGACATCTTTTGCTTTACCGGCCACAAAAGCCTCTACGGCCCCCCGGGAACCGGCGGCCTCTATATTAAAGAAGGAATTGAGCCCGAACCGCTGCTCTATGGCGGTACCGGCAGCCGCTCAGAAACCGAATATCAGCCGGAGTTCATGCCCGACAGATATGAGAGCGGCACCCCCAACACCTTAGGGCTGGCAGGCCTCAAAGCCGGAGTCGAATTTATTGCGGAGACCGGTCTTGATAGAATTATTGAACATGAAAGAGGGTTGGCCGACAATCTACGTTCCGAACTAAAAAAAATCCCCAGCCTAAAACTCTATGAGCCCAAACCTGAGGATGAAAGACTGCCGGTTATCTCTTTCACAATGGCTAACCTGACCCCCTCGGCAATCGGCCACCGGCTCGATCGAGAATTTGCCATCATGAGCCGCGTCGGCCTCCACTGCGCCCCCCGGGCCCACCAGAGTATCGCCACCTTCCCGCAGGGCACGGTACGGCTTGCACCAGGCTACTTCAACAGCGCCTCGGATATCGCAAAAACTGTTACAGCGCTCGCGACAATTGCCGGAGGTCACCGTGACTAACCCGAAACCAATGCAATTACGCCTGCTTTTCCACTCAATTCACAATGTCATGCTGGCCGAAGAGCTACTGCTTAAAGTTGGCATCGAGATCGACATGATACCAGTTCCCAGAGAGATCAGCTCTGACTGCGGCATGTGCCTGGCCTGCCACAGTAAAGATCTCGATACGATCAGAACAAATTTTGCCAAAGCGCATTTCACCAGCAGCATAATGATCTACGAGAGTAAAACAGCAGACAAAACTTCTGCAGGCAACTGCAAACTCATCTTGACCATACCGTAACAGTTACCATTATTTCGTAACTTTTCTGACCAGACTATCCTCCTTGGGAAAAACTTCAGCGATTTTTGCCTGTACCGCTTTTGCATCTTCTCTAGTAGCTCCACCAGAAACCATGACCCTCTGCCAAACCCCTTTCCCCTTAAGATCAACCACCGCTATATAGGCTGAAAAACCCTTTTTCTGGAGCCGTGCAAGCTGACGAGACGCTCGTTTCTCACTTTTGAACGATCCAACATGCACCACATAGGAACTCTTCAAAGATACTCCCGCATCACCCGGAGAGTCCGCCGGGACTGTCTTAGAAACGACCGCAACGCCTGCCGCTGCCCCTTCATGACGCACCAATGCGGCCGTCGACAGCCCTGTTTTTTTCCTTTTATCAGCTTTTACAGAATTCTTTTGATTTGCATTTTTTGCTGAATCTGAGATCTTCTCTTTGACTCTTTCCGCAACTGGAATCAAGGTTTCGGATTTACCTACAGAAGCGGTCACTTTTTGCTCAGGGCCTGAAACATTTAGACTCTGAGCCACAGACTGCGCCCCGACAACTGCTGTTGGTTTAGAGCTTTTCACAACTTCTTGAGCTTTAACATTAACAATTTCATCCGATTTTGCGACAGAAACCGGAGCCTCAACCTTTAGCTTACTTGAAACTTCCTTAACTGAAGAAGGAGCTGCCGAGTCTCCAGGCTCAACGACCTCAACCTTTTCCGCAACCGGTTTGGGAGGCACAATTTCAGGGGTTGCTTTAACCGACTCCACCTGTGATGGCGGCTTCACAACATCGACACTCGGTTTTTCTGCAAGGCTCTGAAAGTAAAACCATGAAGCTCCACCAGCACCAAGCGCGACAAGCAACAGAAACAACCATAGTGAGTTATTTTTCCGTGGCCCTGAAACCACGCTCACAGGAGCATCGGGAAATGATTCAGGTTTAACCGGGCCCAAATCATTCTTGCCCAGATTCAACTCTTCCTTCATGCCAACCTTTTGATCTTCGTCATCAATAATGAGTGCTTCAGCCAGAACGCCTTCCAGATCTACATCAACATCATCATTATCTAAAAGATCCAACTCATCCTCCATTCCGCCGGTTTCACCTACTTCATCAAGCGTGAAAGCTTCAGCGAAAACCCCTTCCAGATCAGCATCGATATCCTCATCCTGCCACATCTTGGCGAGAACCTTCATGTCATCACTTTCAGCTTCAGAATCCTTTTCTAAAGCTTGCAAACCAAGATTTTCAGGATTAAAATCGAAATCCTCATCAATCTTCTCATAAGCAATAAATTTGTCGCCAACCTTAATCTCAGGAGTCTCAGCCTCTACCTTACCAGCTGGCACACCATCAAGATAAACTGATTCATTTTTTGTCTCAGACTGGAGCGGTCCTTGACACACAGGACAAACTTCAACACTATCATCAGCAACCCGCAATTTACATTCAGAGCAATACATTTAACAACCCTCTTTAGGCCAAGAACATAACAGAAACCATCTCCAGCTGAACTTTTTATAACATAAACCTTAATGAAATATATACTTTTTTCCGATCACAGCAATATCGCTCTGTGCTTGACAAAAACCTCTCGGCACCCTACATTCTCAAATAACTGCATAAACACGATCTTAAACTATCAACTTCAACACCAGCTGAGGCAAATATTCCTGTGAGTTCAAACCAAGCCCAACTACTTCCTGACCGCCTGCCGCTTCTAGCTCTTCACAACATCGTCATCTTTCCAATGCTGGCAGTCAGCATCACTGCCAGACGCCGTGAAGATATTGAGCTCTTACTCGGTTGTCATGAAAAAAATGAACTTGTCGCAATTGCCAACCAACGTCGTGCTGGAACCTTACCCTTGACCTACGAAAGCATCCATCCGGTCGGCACCGCCTGCCGGGTAAGTCAAGCAAAACTCAATAACAACGCCCATCTCGAAGCCATACTCGAAGGCGTCTGCCGCATATCATTTTTACGACTGCTTGATAGCGGTACCCAAACCCAAGCCTTAATTGCCGGCTATCAAGAGAGAAGCCAAAACGCCGACAGCGCCACTCAGATGCTCATGGAGAGTTCCTTAACCCTACTTAAAGCCTGCTGCGCTGCCGGACAGCCGTTGCCGGAGGCGACAACCGTCCTCCTTGACCACATCAACAATCCGGGCCATCTTGCTGATCTTATCATCATCTATCTACAACCAGACACATCTATCCAGCAGCAGGCACTATCCCTGAGCAACCCCAGGGATCGCCTCAAATTGGTGCATCATCTCCTTTATGAGAGTCAAAAAAAAATAAACAGTGGAGAGACCCCAAAACAGCCGGACACATCTCGCTGGCCGCGCCAAAGTGGAGCCCGCAGCGACAACGACAACGAAGAGCTCAATGAACTCAGAAAAAAGATCGAAGAACTTCAGGTCAGTGATCAGGTTCACAAAACCATCACAAAAGAGCTCGGCCGCCTGGAGCGCATGAACCCGGCCTCCCCCGACTACCATAACATCCTCCATTATATCGAATATGTCTCGGAACTGCCCTGGCAGGATGAAACGACGGAAAACCTTGACCTTAATAGAGCCGAAAAGATTCTCAATGAAGATCATTATGGCCTCGACAAAATCAAGGAAAGAATCCTCGAACATCTCGCAGTACGCCAACTTAACAAGGATATGAAGGGCCCCATAATCTGTCTGGTGGGGCCGCCTGGAGTCGGCAAAACCTCACTTGGTAAATCGATTGCCCGCGCCATGAAGAGAGATTTCATCCGCCTCTCATTGGGCGGAGTCCATGATGAGGCTGAGATCAGGGGCCATCGCCGAACTTATTTAGGCGCTATGCCGGGTAAGATTATTCAGGAGATCAAACGGGCGGGTAGCCGTAATCCGGTTTTCATGCTTGACGAAATTGACAAACTGGGACGTGACTTTCACGGCGATCCAGCCTCGGCCCTGCTTGAAGTGATGGACCCCGAGCAGAACGACACTTTTGTCGACCACTACCTCAACCTGCCTTTCGATCTCAGTCGGGTGCTCTTTATTGCCACCGCCAACCAGAGTGATCCGATTCCAGCCCCACTCCTGGATCGGATGGAGATTATCACTTTGCCCGGCTACAGCGAAGAGGAGAAAAAGAGTATCGCCTGCCGCTATCTGCTTGATCGACAGCGGGAAAATCACGGCCTGAAAGATGAGAGAATAGTTTTTACAGATGAAGCTTTAGACGAGATCATCGATCACTATACTCGTGAATCAGGGGTCAGGAATCTCGAAAAAATGATCGGCAAAATAATGCGTAAATGCGCTCGCGACAAGGTCGCTGGTAAGCCCCTGCCGAAATCGATCACAAGTCGGGTTCTACCGGAACTTTTAGGCCCGACTCGGCATCACAAGGAGCTCGCCGCTGCCAGCAGCCGGATCGGCATCGTCACCGGCCTCGCCTGGACCTCTAGCGGTGGCGACATCCTCTTTATAGAAGCGGCCTTAATGGAGAGCCAAAAAGGCGAAAATCTGACCTTGACCGGATCTCTGGGAGAGGTCATGAAGGAGTCTGCGCAAACCGCTTTAAGCTATCTGCGCAGCCTCAGCCTGACCTATGGGATAGAGGGGGATTTTTTTGAGAAGCACCTGATCCACATCCATATACCATCGGGCGCAATCCCAAAAGATGGTCCTTCAGCCGGTCTGGCCATCTTTTTAACCCTGCTCTCTTTAGCCAGCGGCCAAAGCGCTGAGCATAAAGTTGCGATAACCGGGGAGATCTCACTTTCCGGTCGCATCCTGGCGGTAGGCGGCATCAAAGAAAAAGTCCTGGCCGCACGCCGCGCCGGAATCAAAAAAATTGTCCTCCCAAAAGAGAACCTAAAAAACCTGGAAGAGCTGCCCCTTGCCACCAGAAATGAGATGGAGTTTTTCGGGATAGAAACTATCGATGAAGCCATTCCACTGGTTATCCCGAACTTGAATCGGGCAGCACCAGCAAGATGCCAACCTCAGCAAAACCAAACATTTCAAGTGTCAGCAAAAACAAATTAAACGACCTTGAAATACAGACCATCTTATCATTTACAGCGATTAAAACCATTAGCGAAAAAACAAAAACCCGGTTTGTCACCGGGTTTTTGTTTTGGTTATTGGTTGTTTTAGCCTCCACGATTTTGCCACATGACGGTTAGCGGTGGGCTAAAAAACCAAATTTTTATCCTTCTTTGAGCCAAATGATATTATCCATATGATCGATTTTAAGGCTTTCACGGTTGCCTTTTTCGTAGACAAATTTAAGCTTGAACCTGGTTTCCTGAAAATTTTCGTATTCTATTTTGTAGTGGGTGCTGGAGCCTTTGACGTCTTGTGTAACCCGCCTGATAAAATATATGTCGCAGTTGCTGCCACCGGTGCCGATAATCAGGTTTTCATCCTGGAAATTTAAATACCGATCTTCGTAACCAACCGCATCGGCCACCCACTTTCCGAGGAGGTTCACCGGAATAGCGGCAGGGCCCCGATTGGCCATGCTAAACCATACAATAACAAGCGCAAACAAAACTAGCAGGAGAGCAACGGATATTTTTTTCATGACACTTCCAGTGAACAGTTTTTTAATTTTAATTGCAGAAAGTCTACTTTCATAAAAGCCTTGACAACTTCAGGGTCAAAACTTGAACCAGATTGTTCAGTGATGATTGTTATAACTTGGTCATGGAGCATACCTTTACGATAAGGTCGGTCGTAAGTGCAGGCATCATAGACATCGGCAACGGCGAGAATCCGGGCATCGAGGGAAATATCATACCCTTTTTTGCCGAACGGATAGCCTTTGCCGTCGAAACGTTCATGGTGTTCAATAATGGCGGGGATATAACATTCATAGGCCTTGATCGGCTCAATAATCCGGGCTCCGATTTCGGGATGAGTCCGAATCTGGGAGAATTCCTCATCACTTAACTGGGAAGATTTGTCCAGAACATCGACCGGAATACCGATCTTTCCGAGATCATGTAAGAGGCCTGCCCTCTTGATATTATCAATTTGATCAGGCGGCAATTGCATAATCATGGCAACTGCCAAAGCCAGGTTGCTGACCCTTATCGAGTGACCGGCCGTCCAGGGTGATTTGGCATCAACCATGCGAGACAAAGCCATCAGTGCCCCCCAGCTCATTTCCTGCAGGGCATTAAATTGCAACTCCAACTCGCCTGACATCTGGTTGAAAGCGTGGGCCAGATCACTGAACTCATCCTGACCGCTGCTTTCTACCCGATAACCAAAGTTGCGCTCGACAATCTGACGGGTTCCCTCTTGCAGCTTTTCCAAAGGGATCAGGCTTTTTTGAATGAACTTGAGGGAAAAAAGTAATATCAGGAGAAAGGCGGCGATGGCGCTCAAAATAAAAACATACAGAAAAACTTTTACCGGCCTGAAAACTTCTTGACGAGACCGGTTAAGTAGAACAAACCATGATGAACCATCAAAATGTCCTTCCAGAAACATCGAAAGGTATTGAAAAATGTTGCTCTGATCGCCGATAGCAGCGGTCATGGTTCCGGAACGTTGCTGGCCGAGAGCGGAAATGTCCGGAACATCGGGCAGGGTGGAGAAAACAATTTGTCGGTTTTGATCAATAATCGTAATCTGGGTCACTGCCGGTAACATGTCAACAAACTTATCGTTAAAAAGAATGTCACTGTTGACCTGGCCCAAAAACCTTCCCCCACCATGATTCCGCCGACCTGAAACCAGTAGAAAGATTTCAATACCTTTGTTTGCTTTCAGCTTTAAAACAATCGTGGTTCTGGCTGAATCAGGATGAGCAAACAGCTCCTCTACAGCATCAGCTTGCAGTTCGGTTTTTCCTTTTATAATGATTGGTTGAGAATACTCCTGAGAAAAAAAGATTGCCTTGAAACGGTTATTGGTTTCGTTGTTGATGGCAAGAGCATTTAATCCACGATCGCCAATTGCTTGAGTTTGATCCCAGGAAGCGGCCACACTCAGCAGATCTTTTTCGAGCGCCAATAGCTGTCCGTGAAGGATCATAGCCTGGATCTCGCAACTTTGCTTGAGCTCAGTCAGGCACTGTTTTCTGAGCTGGGTGACTACCTGTTTAAAAGAAAAGAGGGAGATGCCCGTCAGAGGGAGCAGGGCGGAGATGAAAAACATAAAGAAAATGCGCCGCCCTAAACGACTTGAGAAGAACCGATTCACAAAAATCATTACAGACAAAGAAAGTGGAAAAGTTTAGAGATCAGAAACGATCCCGAAGTAGGTCCCATTATAAGCCCGGACGATATCATCCCGGGCCTCAGCGGCGGTAAACGGCGTCGCACTCAGACCGTCAGGGCCCTTACTGTAGAGGTCAAAATCGTTATTAACCGGATTATTCCAGAGGTTTTTTCGCTGCTTGCCGCCAATACTAGGAAGAGGGTTATCCTCAACCCAGAGATATTGGTAAGGTACATCCCAGGGGTCAAGAGTACTACCAAATCCGACCAGAGCCAGATCACTGGGATAGACATGATTTGACAAACGAAAATCCTCTATGGCAAGAGCCATCACGCCCAGCATAGCGATTGCCTTGGTAGTTTTGCAACTTTCGATATAGGATTTGTAGGACGGTATGGCAACCGCGGCCAGAATGACAACCAGAGCAACCACAATCATAAGTTCAACCAGAGAGAAGCCTAGAACTTGTGAGTTGTAACTTTGCCGTATTGGGCTGGAGCTCAGCATGCTTGATGAGGTTGTTTTTTTGAGACCTGGCATAAATCACATATGGTATTTAAAAAAATTTCTTACATATACAATATATACCCATACACTTATACGGGAGAAAAAATCAACGACTATTTATAAACTGAAAAAGACAACATAGTCATTGATTTCACAAAGCAATAAAGTTTGGCTTTACAACGCTGTCACAAAAGCATAAATCTGCTCGACCAGGTCCTGACTGGTATCGATCTCTAACCAGGAGATTAATTCCAGCTCTTCCTGGGCCGGAGGTTCAAAGCGCTGACGCCGGGCAATCTCAATATCGGCATCGGAAACATCAACACCATCAACCTCACGTTTTTTCAAGTTTTCCACCAAAACCGGCCATGGCGCCCGGCAGACAACTAACCTGACCGGGACCTCAGTACTCTTGGCCACCTCATAAATAAGCTTGCGATCAGCGGCTTTAAGACTGCTGGCATCAACGATCACCGGTTGCCCGGCAGCAACTTCTGCCGCCGCCTGTTCAGCCAAGATTTGATAGGTCTTAGAGGTCTTATCACGACTATAAATACCCTCACCAAATGGGGCCGCTGCCTTCTGCCCGCCAAGACCATGCAGCTCTTTACGCACGACATCTGAGCGCAACCACTTAATTCCCCATAAATTTGACATCGCCCGAGCCAGATAACTTTTGCCACTACCGCTAACTCCGGCCAAAAGGATAATACCCTCAGGCGGTTTACTGGCATAAACCGTTGCCAGACGAAAATAGCGCGCCGCTCGCGTGCGGGCCTGTTCTCGACCCTCTAACCCCAAAGCCTCATCCGCACTTAAAAAACTTAAGACCTTGCCGCGGACATAAGCCCGGTAACACTTATAGAAAAACAACAACTCGGGCTCATAGAGAGACCCTAGACGGTTAGCACAACTCTCGATAAAATAGGCGGCATAATCGAAACGATTATGCTCCTCCAGATCCATCGCCAGAAAAGCGATATCGTTGACTACGTCAAGCCGGCGAAAACGCTGATTAAACTCAATGCAGTCATAAACCAACGGCGCCCCGGGAGGCAAACAGATATGCTCCATATGCAGATCGCCATGCCCTTCACGCACGGCTCCCTCTTTAACCCGGCGCACAAAAAGTTTGTGCCGGTCTTTAAGAAAATCCCGGCTGAAATCGATGATACGCTGATAGTCTCGGGCCAAAATCGTATCATTAACAAAACTTTTTGTCTGGGAAAAATTCTCTTCAACATCAAAACGTACTTTTTCACGCGAACCAAAACGGCCGCTCTTAAAGACCTTGGCCTCCTCATAAAAAGTACCCAGCAAGGCTACCAACTCGTCGATTTGACTCTCTTTAAGGAGATCATCCTTTAAAAGCTGACGCATTAAAAAGGCCTCGGGCAAGCGCTGCATGACCACAGCGTAATCTTCAACCGTGCCTGCACCACCCAAAAAGTACCCCCCCTCACGCCGGACAACATTTTCAATACGAAGGTAGTAGTCTCCCCCCAGACGACGATTCAGACGAATCTCCTCCTGGCAATAAAAACTCCGCTTGGCCAGGGTTGAAAAATCGAGAAAACCAAAATCAACCGGCTTTTTTATCTTATAGACATAGTCACCAGCCAAAAAAACCCATGAGGCATGGGTTTGAATAAGCTCAACTGATTCAGGTAGCGGATCGTAACGATTTACTTGCAAAAGATCCTCTACCATTGTCGGATATTGTCTATCACTCATAATAAATTTTCCTGTAAAATTATTTTCCGACACTGACAACTGACGACTGATCACTGATCACTAAATCGGGCCAAGAGATTAGACACTGATCTTCAAGCAGTTCTTCAGCATCGCCGGATATAAATACTTTTCGATCTTTGACCCGTAAATTACCGGCACAATAGAGGGCCAGGACTCGGGGGAAAATTTTATGTTCACAGCGCAGAATACGGGCCGCCAGACGCTCTTCGCTATCATTTGACAATACCGGGACGGCGGCCTGCATAATAATTGGCCCATGATCAACTTCTTCATCGACAAAATGAACTGTGCAACCGGCCAATTTCACCCCATAAGCAAAAGCTTGCGCCTGCCCGTGGGTACCAGGAAAAGAGGGGAGAATAGCAGGGTGGATATTGATGACTCGATCAGGAAAAGCAGCCAGAAAAGGAGCCCCTAAAACCCGCATAAAACCAGCGAGAACAACTAGATCAATGGAACTCTCCTGAAGTGTACGCAATAACTCGCGGTCAAAAGCATGACGATCAGGATAATCAACATGTTTTATAACTTTGGTCGGGATACCGGCATTTTGGGCCCGGATTAAACCATAAGCCGCTGCATCATTGCTGATAACCAGCGCGATCTCAGCCGCAATTTCACCCCGCTTAACAGCCTCAATAATTGACTGTAGATTACTCCCACTGCCGGAGATCAAGACTCCGATTTTAATCATCTTTACGCCGAGCCTTATCGGTATTCAAAAAAAGAATAGACTCCGCCTCAGGCTCCCGCTTAGCGATCTCACCAATCAGATAAGCCTTTTCACCAAGACCATGGAGGCGCACAAGAATATCATCGACATCTTCGGCTGCCACAATCAAAGCCATACCGATGCCACAGTTAAAGGTTGTCAGCATCTCTTTTTCATCGACCTTACCCTGGCGGGCAATGAGCTCGAAAATCGGCATCCGCGGCCACGTCAACAAATCGATCTGCACCTGGCAGCGATCGGGTACCACCCTGACGACATTCTCCTGCAGGCCGCCGCCGGTGATATGAGCCACACCATGCAAACGAAAATCGCGTTGCAGGTTAAGGATTGTACGCACATAGATTCGGGTTGGCCGCAAGAGCTCCTCTCCTAGAGTCAACTCGAGTTCGGGCAATCTTTCAGCCAGACCATAAGCACTCTCTTCGAGTAAAACCTGACGCGCCAGAGAGTACCCATTACTATGTAACCCCGAAGAGGCGAGACCAATAATCTGATCACCGACCTTGACTTCTGAACCATCGATAAGCTGAGATTTATCAACAATGCCGACAGCAAAACCCGCTAATTCATAATCTGAACCCTGATAAAAACCCGGCATTTCGGCACTCTCTCCACCGATCAGAGAGCAACCCGCCTCTTTACAACCATTAGCAATACCGGCAATAATCTCAGTAGCCCGCTTAACATTAAGCCGACTGCTGGCTAGATAATCGAGAAAGAAAAGAGGTTCGGCCCCTTGTACGACAATATCGTTGACCACCATGGCCACCAGATCGATGCCAATCGTATCGTGTTTATCCACTAAAAACGCAATCTTTAACTTGGTACCAACCCCATCAGTGGAAGAGACCAGTATGGGATCGCGATAATTTTCCGTATGCAGGGAAAAAAGCGCCCCAAAACCACCAATATCAGCCAAAACCTCGGGCCTGAAAGTATCTTTCACCAAGGGGGCAATATTTTTAACCAGACGATTCCCAGCTTCAATATCAACCCCGGCATCCTTATAGGTCATTCCTTTTTCCAATGTACTCATATCTATTTTCCTTTGTATATTAGATCCAGCAAAACCGGAACCAAACATTTTTTGTAGTATCTTTCAATTGTAACGAAATGAAGATGAAAAAGTCAAACTTTATCTTCCTGCAACAATTTAAAGATCTGCTCCAAAGAGGCCATCGTGCGACTCACTGCCCCCCGTTGACGACGCACTGTAGCGGCCGCTTTAACGCCCTCTTGCAAAGCAAATGCGGGCTCTTGCAGACAGCGTATAAGAAGATTTTCAAGAGCATTCCGGTCGGCAGCCGGAAGCCCCCCACCCTGTTCATCAAGATAGCTGAAGCCGTCTTTAAAATTCGCAACATGAACTCCATGCACCACGGCTTTGGCAAAAATCGCCGCCTCCAAGGGGTTATGGCCACCGACTCCGGGCACCAGAGTCCCGCCAATAATCGCAAAACGGGATAAATTGTAGAAATGGATCAGATCTCCCAGGGTATCAAGCAAAAGCACCGTTGGCACTTCATCTAAAACGAGCCCCCCTGCTTTTTCTTTGAGACCCGAAAAGCGCTGGAAATCGAACCCTTTCACAGCCAGCAACTCGGCCACCTCAATAAAGCGCTGAGGATGGCGGGGAGCAATCACCAAACAAGCAGTTGCGAAGGTTTCAGGATATTGCTGAAGACATTTTTCCCAAACGGCAAGAAGTATCTCCTCTTCCCCAGTATGCGTCGAACCGGCAACCACAACCGCTATCCCAACAGGAAAAAGCTCTCGGTAGAGGGTTGGCGATGCACCCTCGTCGGGAGAGAGCACATCAAACTTCATATTACCGCTTAAAACAATGCACTCTGGAGAGGTGCCAAGCTCTGCAAAACGCTGACCGGACACTTGGTCCTGGACCATAACAAGATCAGGGATCGCAAACATAGAACTCGTAAAAAAATTAAAAAAACGATAACTTGTAAAACTCTGCAAAGAGAGTCGGGCATTTACCAGAGCCATGGGCACTTTGTGGCGACCGACATAACGCAGCAGATTGGGCCAGAGTTCAGTCTCAGCAACAATCAGCATAGAGGGCCGGAAATAACGAAAAAAAAGGGGCCACATCCCCGGCAGATCGAGCGGCAGCAAAACCACTCGTGCATTTGGAAAAAGTCTTATGGCCGTTTGCCGACCAGTTATGGTCATGGTCGTTAGCAAAATGTCGGTTTCAGGATAACGCGCCTTCCAGATCTCAATCAAAGGCAGCATCATCTGCACTTCACCAACGGAGGCCCCGTGAAACCAAACTGTCCGGGAAACCTTACCATTTCCACTTCGCAGCTGCGGCCAACCGTAACCCAGACGCTCGCCGAGACCTTCAAGACTCCCCTGCCGGCGCTGCATATACCACAACAATAACGGCCAGAACAGAAACAACAGTGTACAAAGTAAGAAATTATAGATGAGATACAAAGCTAGACAATCCCCAAACTGCCGGCCAGGCTGCGGTTACTGTTTAAATCCATCTCCATGGCAATAATATCTTCGGGGGTCCCGAGATCACGCCAATAATATTGATCTTGCGTATCGACCATGTGACTGACAATATCCAGACGACCCGCAGCCAGCAGGCGACGATAAAAAGCAATCAGGGAAAAAGGTCGGCCAGGTGCTTCCCGCGCCATCAGATCAAGTAGCCGTGGTGAACATATCTGCATGCCGGTGTAGGCTAAAAGCCGGTTTCCGAAATCCGGCCGCAAACTCCCAAAACCCCTGATCCGGCCCGAAAAATCGACCTCAACCTGATTATAACGCTCTCGGTCATGGAGAAGCATGGTCACCAATGACCCCCTTTTTAAGTGTTGAACAAGCGCTGAACGCAAAGGGATGTTGGTAGCCACATCGGCATTAGTCGTCACAAAAAAGGGGCCCCGCAGATAGTGAGAAGCGTTACGGAGAGCCCCGCCAATATCAAGGATCAAAGGCTCATAAAGATACTTTAATCTCTGAAAACCAGCCCCAGACTTCTCTAAAAAAACCTCTAACTGTGAGGAGAGATGATGACCGTTGACAACCAGGGTCTCGGGCTTTAGTTTCCTTAATCGAGTTAGGGTAAGGGCCAACATCGGCACGCCTGCAACCGGCACCAGCGGTTTCGGAATCCGGTCGGTCATGGGTTTCAGTCGCGTCCCAAAACCCGCCGCCAGAACCATGGCCCGCCACCCCGGCAAGAGCAGAGGATTTCTGAAAGACATATAAATTTAACCTACCTTACAAACAAAACGATGAAGTTAAGAAACTGTAAATTTGCGCAAACTTAAATCAAACAGTTACAATTTTTCTTGCCAAAAGGGCCCACCATAGTTTATGCTGAACAGCATGTAACACCATCTAATGGAAAGCCCTAACCATGTCAACCGGACAACCCGGCATAACCCTAATTTTCAAGGCAAATTAATATGCACCCTGAAACCGAAAAAAAGAGCCCCAAACATCACAGCGAACCAGGCCCCCCGGAATTACGTATGATCGCCTGGGAGACCACCAGAAGCTGCAACCTCTCCTGCATCCACTGTCGTGCCTCAGCTGAAAAAGGGCCCTACCCCGGAGAACTCGACACCCAAAAAGCCTTTGAATTCTTGGATACCGTAGCGTCGTTCAGTAAACCGGTTATCATCTTAACCGGCGGTGAACCAATGTTGCGCGACGACATCTATGAGCTCGCCGCTTACGGCACCAAACTCGGTCTACGCATGGTTATGGCGACCAACGGCACCCTGGTTGACCAGAACAGCATTAAAAGGATGATCGACAGCGGCATTCAGAGAATAAGTGTCAGCTTAGATGGTGCTAATGCCGAAACCCATGATAACTTCCGTCAGGTCAAAGGCTCATTTGCCAACTCTCTGAGAGCCTTGGATTATGCCCGGGATGGCGGCCTTGAGTTTCAGGTCAACACGACTATAACGAAGCTTAATCTTACGGAAATTCCGGCGATCCTCGATCTTACCGTAAAACTGGGCGCTGTAGCCCATCATATCTTTCTTCTGGTGCCCACCGGCCGGGGTAAAGAACTCGAAGAGCAGGAGATCCCTGCTGAGGAATATGAGAGAACCTTAAACTGGTTTTACGACCAGCGCGACAAAGTTTCCCTGCAACTCAAAGCGACCTGTGCCCCCCATTATCATCGCATTTTACGACAGCGCAGTAAAGCTGAAGGCAAAAAAGTAACCTTTAAGACCCATGGCCTTGATGCTGTCACCCGGGGTTGTTTGGGCGGTATCGGTTTCTGCTTTGTCTCGCATACCGGCGATGTCCAACCCTGCGGCTATCTCGAAGCCAAGGCTGGCAATATTCTCGAAACCAACTTTCAGAAAATCTGGGAAGATTCTCAAGTCTTCAACAAGCTTAGAGATTATGATTCACTCGAAGGGAAATGCGGTATCTGTGAATACAAAAGGGTTTGCGGCGGCTGCCGAGCCCGAGCTTTTGAGGCCACCGGCAATTTTATGGCGGAAGAGCCCTACTGCGTCTACGAACCTAAAAAACTGAACAAATAACCGGGACAATGGAAACCGCCCTCCTGGTTGCCCTCTGCATGACCGGCTTGATCGGCACCTTATTACCGGTCAAGCCGGTAACGGACTGATCTTTGTCGGTGCCCGGGCTCTGATCTGGCACAGCACTCCGACAAAAACCATCCTCCTTTAGTGCCTTACGCCTCCAACTAACCTTGTAAAACTGCCAACAAAGATTCGATTTTGTAAGGTTTGGCGACCATACCGTCAAAACCATACGCCTTATAATCGGCCATCACCGGATCTTGGGAGTAACCGCTGGAGACGATTGCTTTAACATCACCATCTAACTCGCGAAGCCGCTTAATCGCCTCACGCCCCCCCATACCACCGGGGATTGAAAGATCCATTAAAACAGCCGCAAATTGCAAACCATCCCGCAACGCTTTTTCATAAGTTTCGAGCAATGCCACACCATCGGCAACCGCCACCACCTCATAACCCAGCATCTCCAACATCTCAGTTACGACCTCACGGATCACCTCCTCGTCATCCATAAGCAGGACTCGACCAATCTTAGTTTCGGCCTCAACTATTAATGATGACTCAATGGATTGAAACGGCGGTTTTTCTCTGAGTTGACCGGTTGCCGGCAGAAAAAAAGTGAAGGTTGAGCCCATACCTGGTTCAGAAACGACATCAAGACAACCACCATGATTGCTGACGATGGAGAAGCTTGTCGCCAGCCCGAGGCCACTACCACTCTCCTTGGTTGTATAGTAGGGTTCGAATATATGCGGGATGATCTCCGGATTAATACCACAACCCTGATCACGGACTGAGACTTTAACATAAAAACCCGGATTTAAGCTTACGCCGGAATCTTCGCTAATCTCCTGATTCGCGATAGTAATCAGCACAACCCCAGCATCGGCCATCGCCTGACGGCAATTGGTGACCAGATTATTGACGACTTGACTGATCTGCCCGCCATCAATCTCAACTGTCCAGATCTTATCTTCAAACTCGTATTCAACTTTCACCTGAGAACCGTGCAGGACAAATTCGGCTGAATCTTTAACCAGCGATGGTAGTTCCATCTCACCTTTAACCGGAGCCCCGCCTTTGGCGAAAGTCAAAAGCTGATGGGCCAGGGAGACAGCTCGAACAATCGCTTTTTCAGCATTTGCGAGATGTTTCTGGGTTGTGGCAAAGCCCTGACTATAAGAGAGCCTGAGCAGATCAAGACTGCCTTGTAAGCCCATCAACAGGTTATTAAAATCATGAGCAATACCACCAGCCAAAACCCCAACGGCCTCCAGTTTTTCACTGCGCAAACGTTCCTGCTGAAGCTTTTTCTCTTTCCGTACATCACGAAAAACCAGCACCACACCAAAACGTTGCCCATCCTGACCAATAATTGGCGCCGCACTATCAGCAACCACAATTTCTTCACCTGTAAGAGAAATAAGCAGGGCATGATTTTCAAGCTCCACGACTCGATTCTCTTTCAGAACCAGGGCTACCGGGCAGGCAATGGTCTCACGACTACGTTCGTGAATAATCTTAAAAACCTGGCTAACCGCCAGACCTGAGGCGGCAGCACTACGCCAGCCGGTCAAGGCCTCGGCCACCGGATTAAGTAAAGTGACGCGGCCCTGGTTATCAGTGGTTATAACCCCATCACCAATGCTCCGCAAGGTAATGGCGAGACGTTCGCGCTCCGCAGCAAGAAACTCTTCGGCCAGTTTACGCAGGGTCACATCTCGATTGCTCCCCCGAACTCCGATATTTTTACCCGCAGAATCGGTTATCGGACGACAGATATGGTTCAACCAGCGGATTGAACCATCTTTATGACGAATACGAAACTCAATCGGTAGAAAACGACCATCCAGCAAAATTTTATGCCGGTGCCCAACAAATATCTCGCGATCTTCAGACAGAACGATCTCATTCATCAAGAGGTGATTGGCATAAAAATCCTCTCTAGAGTAACCGGTAATCTCCTGACATGAAGGAGATATATGGATGAATCTACCTTCCGGATCACGCCAGCACTCCATGTCGTAGGCGTAATCAGCAACGGTACGGTAACGCTCCTCACTTTCGCGCAACTGCATCTCAGCATTATCGCGCAACTGACGATCCTCTTTCAGTGAGTTTACCATCTGTTTAAAACATTGCGCAAAAGCACCAATCTCATCAGAGGAAAATTGACCTTCAGGAGCTTCCAGACTCCCGCCACGAATTTTCTCGGTAGCCTGATAGAGCCTTTCAATAGGTTGCGTCATCGAACGAGAAAGGTACCAGCTGCCAAACAGTATCAAACTCAAAGTAAAACAGAAAACATAGACAAAGGTGTTGCGTAAAGCATACGAAAAGGCATAAGTTTGCGCAATCGGTATCTCACTAACTACCATTAACGGCAGCCCCTCAATCCTGACTGCAACCCCTAAAACCGCTTCCCGATCCAGATTCAGATATTGACCAAGCCCGTACAATTCACCCTGTAAAACATTTGCAATCGGCAAAAGATGATCAACCTTGGAACCTTTTAAAACATAGTTGAGATTACCATGGGAAACCACCGCTCCTGCAAAATTAACCAGAAAAAGCTTCCCTTGGCCAATTTTCTGGCGCGGAAAAGCATTAAAAAGATTTTTCAAGGCCAGTTCGGCAAACAGATATCCCTGCTGTTTGCCGGTCGTTAAAGAGGTGATGGGTACGGTGGACCCGAGCGTCTAGACAACTTTTTGTAATGTTAAGCTATAG
>CAYWGC010000028.1:0-49406 GCA_964457755.1 uncultured Thermodesulfobacteriota bacterium
CGTGTAGTTTTGTCATATTTTATACGTCAGCAAGATATTAGTCAAGCACTATTTGAAATACTGAAAAGAAGAAAGGAGTACTCAATTTTTGCAGCCGAACGACCAGGGTCACTTGACGGTCCGCAATGCCCGAATGAAAAACGGGCGGCTATTTCCGGTCAAGTGCACCCGATGGTTATTTCGGTTTTTAGAATTAATCTTGAATATTTTCAAATTGCCAAAAACAGTGAACTGCAAAATCATTTTGCTATTTTCAATGCCAATTTCGGCGGAAATACCCAATCGTATAACCAGTTGTAGACGAAGGTGTACACAGGCACAGCCACCAGGAACCCCACGTCCAAGGCCAGAGCCTGCCAGAGCGTGTATCCCAGCCAAACCATTACGACAGGAACACTTACAAATATAAAGACACCCTCGAACAGCAAGGCGTGGAGAGTCCACAGCCTCCAGCCCCTGGGGTACAAAGGTCTTCCCAAACGCAACAGAGCCTTGTCAAACGCAACAGAGCCTTGTCAAACGCAACAGAGCCTTGTCAAACAGCAGATTGTACACGTAGTTCAAGATCATAGCGGTGATGCTGAAAAAAATCCCCATTGATCCCATTTTGATAGGGGGTTGGTGCAGGACAAATGAAAGCAGGGGGATACTAAGGACGAGCAGCAGGACTTCGTACAATATTATGTACCGTAGACAGTCGTTAATGGTTCTCATGCTTCTTCTCTCATTTTGAATTTGACTTTGGATGCGTCTACTTTGCCGATGATTTGTTGAATTGCTATTCTGCATCACTTTCGGGTTTCTAAATTTTAAAAACGCTGTTCACCCTTTATGAATTCAAATTTTGCGAGTCAATTACAATAACTTGATTTTGCCACCAGTCAATGTTGCAACTTTTGATACTGCTATCTTTTTAATTTATTCTGGAATGAAAAATAACGACCAACATCACTTGCAGTGCCGAGATGCAGACTGAACAACAGGTAGCTATTCACTGTCAAGTGTTTGTTTTTGTTCGGCGATTATTGCCGAGTTTTTCAAACTGTCAAGGATAAAGATTTGACCCCGACACCGTTAGAGTTAAAGCCTCGGAGACGGCGGTAGCTTCGTGGAGTAGGAAACTGCCGCCACAAAGCGGGCAATTGAGTTTGTCGGAAATGGTTAGCATCTTGACTTAAAAACCAAAAATCATTAATTGTTGAGTAGAAATTTTAATCTTAGAGGAACATATGGCAAAATCAAACAAAGAATGGACAGCTCTCTTTTTATCAATCATTGCCGTAGTGATATCTCTTATAAGTTGTATTGTTTCATTTCACACATTTTCCTTGCATCAAAAAGAATTCACATCAGACAGAACAATGTTGCTAACCGCCCAATTTGAAAAAAATATCGATGGTAAAATAACTTTTAACTATTTCAACCAAGAACTAAAACCAAGTCCAAGATTAAAACTAAAACCCTCATCTGACAATATAAAGGTTTTAAGATTAGAACTTTTTTACCCTTCTAAAATGTCAGAGAACGATCTTGAATTTTCGAAACAGTCTTCATTCGTATTGCTAAATACGGAAAACTGGATAAACCTAGAACCTGTTGTGACACTTATAAAGAAATTTCACTCAGAAACCCCCCTCCCGGAGAACTCAAATGGAGTCGACAGTGAAGTGATGGTGATAGTTAAATCTACATATGTTGTAAGAAATCGCCAGTTTCAGCAAGTGTCATTTTACAAGATACGATATTTTATAGTTATGTATAATAATTCTGAAAACAATGAACCATTGAGTTTCATCGTTTTTCATGGATTCGAATGGGTTTCAGATGTCAATTCAGATCTATTTAATGATTCCTTGGACAAAGCAAAAAATGGTGAAATATTCATTTTGAGTTACCCTCATCGAGTAGGGTGAGGTGAGGCCAAAATTACTCCCACCTCATCCCTCTCACAGAACCGTACGTACGGGCCTCGTATACGGCTCCTGTCTATTTTCCTTCATACCGAAACAGAAATACCCGTGTCTATTGCTCCCAGATCAAAAAGTCTCATACCTACATGCAGGTACTTATTTGGTAGAGCGTAGTTGCTCAAGGGACTTGCGGCATTATGCCAGGAGTTCATTTTGATACTTTTAAACTCACCCCTGTACCCCAACTGTCTGAGTCTGCGGTGTAGCCGCTGAGGCTTCTTCCACAGTGACTGTTGCTTGGCTCGCAACCTTCTTCTTAACCACGCCACCAGCCTGGCAAATTCCGTCTTGCAGTTCGCTATCCGAAAATAGTTGGCGAACCCTCTCAGTACTGGATTCAGGTCTTTAATCACCTTTGCCAGATTCACGGGAGAATTACGCCGGGTCATCGCCTTCACTTTTGCCTTGAAAGATTTAATCTTAGCCGACTGTATCTGGGTAAAGTGCGAGTGGATTGATACACCCAGAAACTTTATTCCTTTCATACTGTGGCTAATATGAGTCTTTTCTTGGTTTACGGTTAGTAGCAACTCATTTTCCAAATAACTGCTTGCCTGTTTCAGGGCATTGTCAGCGGCACTCTTTGACTGACACAAAATCAGGATATCATCCGCATAGCGGACAATTCGGTGACCACGCTCCATCATATGCTGATCGAAGCTGTCCAAGTAAACATTGGCTATCAAAGGGCTGATTACGCCACCTTGAGGACTACCAATTTCACTTTCCTGCCACCCTTCTGATGTCATCACTCCGCTTTTGAGAAACTTCTCCAACAATGCCAAGATACTCCCATCTTTTATCCGCCGTCGAAATGAGGAAAGTATGAAGCCATGGTCAAGTGTATCGAAACACTTGGACAAATCCATGTCCACTACCCACTTCCGCTCATATTGGCGAATAAACATCGTCGCTTTGGTTATAGCCTGATGGGCACTACGCCCGGGCCGATAACCGTAACTCGACGGATGAAAATCCGGATCAAATATTGGCTGAAGAATATCAAGCAGAGCCTGTTGCACAACTCGGTCGCGGATTGCCGGGATACCAAGTAATCGCACTCCTCCTGACGCTTTCGGGATCTCTACCCGACGCACCGCTAGAGGTTGATAACTTTTCTCCTGAAGCTCCGCCAAGAGACAATCAATATTGGTTTCCAGTGACGCAGCAAAACCATTGATGGACTGACCGTCAATACCGCCAGCACCTTTCGCTGATTTCACTTTCTTGAATGCCTTGAGCAAGGATTCCCGCCTCAGCATCCTGTCATATAAACTGTACCAAACTTTGACCATCATCTTGTCCTGCGTCCTTTTCCCCTTCCTTTTCCATTCGTTCTCCGGATACTTCACAAAGTGCTGACTGCTTTCTATCCTCAAGGGCAATATACAGACAGGATAACTTGCTACTCCGATGGTCAACCAGAACCAGCAGAGTTCCTTTCACAGAGTACCGCCGGTAACGTGTCTTGTTCCGTCAAACAACTTATAACCAGAACTTATGGATCGAAAAACTTCAAAGAAACTTCAAATAGACTTCATCCCTTCGCAACCGATATGGCTTTTGACTCATATCAGTCCCCGACAAACTCTGCCGTCAGGTCATCCCGGTTTTACCCTCCAGTCTGTTACCAGCTTTCAGAGGCCGGGATTTCATAACTACTACGGAATCATCTGCCACCTCACACCGCTTCGATCGACCTTGGGTCTCCCCTTGTGTCTCTCTTTTCCTGAAAAAGAATTCAAGAACGATATAAGGCTTCCCCGGTTAAGGCGAACTCCCTGTGAGCAATCACATCCTCAATCACGCTACGGAATTGATCAGGTACCGGGCGTTGCGCTATGTGGCACGCTTACCCTTCCGCTACGCCGAATCAGGTTCACTTACGTTATGTACCGCTCACTTTCTATCGCTTCCTTCAGACCTTGCCGTTGCCAGCAACGCCCTTGCGATTCGAATTATCTTCCCCCTGATCAGGGTGATGCCTGCCTAATGCAGGCTGGGTTCGACCGCCATGCCGGGCAAACCACAAAAATAAAAGTAGTAGGAACAACTTTTATAAACAACATTTAGTTTGTTCGGCGTTTACAACGCTAACGGTTACCTGATGCCTTTATCTCAAAACCATACTCAACAAAGCCTTTCTTCTCGGCTGCAACCATTGCCAATTTCTCCGTAGGCCATTCGGCCAGCTTGGCGCAGTCTAAGGTCTTAGCGATCTTGATCACATCGTTAAAACCCTGCTCTTCGCACAGGGCCATAGTCTGCTTGGAGGCCTTCAACTTTTCACCGATCTGCCGCAAAGCCATGTCCAGCGCCGTATAAACCTTATCTCCAGGGGCGTCGGGGATTGTCAAAGAGTTCGTTAGTGCGGGCCTTGATTAACTCATTCAAAGCTTTGCTGTGGACTTTGTGCTCAACCTCAATCGGGGCCAAAACGCCGGAGTAATATTCGGTGATGGTTTTGGTTTCCTCTTCATATTTATGATTGATCTCGGCGATCTTTTCATCAAACTGGATGAGGCTGGCAAAGAGGCGATCGAGCTCTTTGCGCAAACCTTGAGGGATATGTTTAGAGGGTTTCATGTGCAGGCCTCCGCAGGTTCCGGATTGATGGCTGAGCCGGTCAGATTAAACCGCATCGGAGAATCGGTAGGGTCAAAAGGGTCGGTAGAGAGGTAGGGTAGGATGTAGGGTAGGGTCAAATCTTTATCCTTGACAACCTTGATATAATGAGGCCGCTGTCAAGAATAAATATTTGACCCTATTGCTTTTCTATTGCTTCTCTATATTATTCACTGTTTTGGATAGATGTATTTTTATCGATTTGATCTTCTTCAGTCTCCTTACCCGTTTTTTTCAGGCGTTTTTCTTCCTTTTTTTTCTTTTTCGCAATCTCTTTCTGCCGTTTTTCAAACTTGTAATTAGTTTTTACCATTAGAATTCTCTTTCATTAATTTAAATGTGGATAATACTCGAATTAAACATATAACATTAATATTATCAGGTCTGTTTGACCTGATAAGCTGATATTTAAGCTACACTATGGTCTATTTGCCTTATGCTAAATATCAAAGAAGGCAACAGACTCGATAGCCCCACCTCGGTAAATAGAGCCCACCTGCCAACCTCATTTTTTTAATCGAGCTGCAAATGAAGGATATATCGTAAAGCAACAGAGAAACGGGTTCACTGCATGACACAATTTTTATTGTTATAAAATCAGCTGTAGGTTGCCGGCGTAGCAAGTGTCAAATGAATCAAAAATTCTACGTTACCTTTCTGTCCTAAAACCGGCGAAGTGATAGTCTGATGGTGGGTAAATCCATGTTCTTTGGCGAAGTTACAAACCTTAGCAAGGGCGGCCTGGCGTTTCTCTTCATCGCGCACAATACCACCTTTCCCAACCTCCCCTTTGCCGACCTCAAATTGAGGTTTGACCAAGGCAATAACCGGCGCTTTGGGTTCCAAGAGAGAGGCCACGACCGGCAAAACTTTCGTCAGAGAGATAAAAGAGAGATCCATCACCGCCAACTCCAGAGGATCTGGAAAATCAGCTTTAACAGAATTACGGATATTGGTACGCTCCATCACGACGATGCGATCGTCACAGCGCAGAGACCAGGCCAGTTGTCCGTAACCGACATCTACAGCGTAAACCCGCCGGGCAGCTCTCTGTAACAGACAATCGCTGAAACCGCCGGTAGAGGCCCCGACATCGATAGCAACGCGGCCGGAGACCTCAATCTGAAAAACCTTAAGGGCAGCTTCAAGTTTAAGCCCACCGCGACCGACAAAGGGGATATCATCACCCTTTAATCTGATTTCAGCACTGCTCTCGACCCGGCTCCCGGCTTTTTCTATCAAGTGCTCACCGCATACAACTTTACCGGCCAGGATCAGAGCCCCGGCCCGTTCGCGACTGGCAGCCAACCCCCGTTGCACCAAAAGAACGTCGATTCTTTCTTTGGCCACAACTAATCTTGCAGAACTTTGTTCATCTCGATAACCAGCTCATCGACATCAATCCCATGCGCTGCCGCCCCCTCTTCAACAGTTTCAAACATCGAGGCGGCACAACCTAAACAAGCCATACCTTTATCGGCAAAAACTTCTGCCGCTTTTGGATATTTGGTCAAAAGGTCACGGATCGGGGTTTCTTTGGATACACTCATAATAGATCTCCTGAAATCATATAATTTTCAAACTTTAGCAACAATCTCATAATCTTCCCATTGATAATGATCAATTTTTTTCAGGGTTATCTTCTTACGCATAGCATATTCGAGGTTATCGAGAGAGAGACCTTCATTATCATAGATATAGTCAGCCAACTCGGCGTTAACCATAACCACCAGCTCCTTGACATCGGAATCATAGCCGTAGCTTTTCAACTCCCTGACAATTTCGTAGGTAACCGTCGATTTAGATTTGACAATCCCGCGACCTTCACAAAAGGGACAAGGGTCACAGAGCATCCGGGAGATGCTGTTGCGGACCCGCTCACGGGTCATCTCGACAAGGCCGAGTTCAGAGATTTTCAGAACATTGGATTTTGCTTTGTCCCGCTTTAAAGCCTCTTCCAGGGAAACATTGACCCGTTCACGATGGGTTTTGCTCTCCATATCGATAAAATCGATAATGATGATGCCACCCATATTGCGCAACCGCAATTGAAAAGCAATCTCTTTTGCAGCTTCGAGATTAGTCTTAAGGATTGTATCCTCAAGATTTTTTTTGCCGACAAAACGACCGGTATTAACATCGATCGCAGTCAACGCCTCGGTCGCTTCAATGACAATGTAACCGCCCGACTTAAGCCAGACCTTCTCATCCAGAGCTTTATTGACCTCAATCTCGATATCATAGGCCTGAAAGATAGGTTGAATCCCGGTATAACGTTCAATTTCACAATGGAGATCGGGAAAATAACTGGCGATAAAACTTTTAAGTTCATGATAACAGTCATCGGAGTCGACCACTAAACGATCTATTTCATCAGAATAGAGATCCCGGATAATGCGCTGCACCAATCTTAAATCCTGATAGACCAGATTAAGCGATTTGGTCTTCTCTTTCTTCTGATTGATATTTTCCCAGAGTTTACAGAGAAATTTGAGATCATGATGCAGGGCCCCCTCTTCTTTGCCTTCACTTACAGTCCGGACAATCAAGCCCATGCCTTCAGGTTTAATTGCGGTCACCAGATCTTTGAGGCGTTGGCGCTCCTCATCATTTTCGATTTTACGCGAAATACCAATATGTTCAACTGTCGGCAACAAGACCAGATAGCGACCCGGTAACGAGTTATAAGTCGTCACCCGCGCCCCTTTAGTACCCATCGGCTCCCTGGAGACCTGTACCAGGATATCCTGGCCCTCCTGCAAAAGGTCATCAATATGAGGGGGCGGCAGGGCTTCATCGAGTTCATCTTCGACCAGAGTAAAATCTTCGTCGACAACAACTGCTTCTTCTTCTCCCAGAAAAGGGGCCAGCTCCTCATCACTACGGACATCAGCAACATAGAGAAAAGCGGCCTTATCAAGACCAATATCAACAAAGGCGGCATCCATCCCCGGCAACACCTTAACCACCCTCCCCTTATAGATATTTCCAACAATGCCCAAACCTCGGTCACGTTCATAAAAGATCTCAGCCAAAGTCCCATTTTCAAGCAGGGCGACCCGCACTTCACCTTCAGTAACATTAATAATCAACTCAGACGACATATCCAACTATCCTTTTCTAGAGAAAAACAACCTTCAAGAAGCCATCAAGCTTTGTATCTTGGTAACCACAACGCCTGACTCTGGACGTTTATCAAGTCCAGCCAAACAAGCTAATATATCAAATATATTAGGGTTACGTCCATCTAAAACAGAGACGCTTAAAAGAAGCCCGCCGTTTTTACTGAACTCAACCGATTTAAGATGTGGAGCCAGATCAACTTCCTGGAATTTACCCTTCCGGCGCCGTTCCAAAACCAGAGGACTCTGCCCGGAAATCACTTGGCCGGCAAACAATTCAATTTCCGGCAGCAGTTTCTCCCAGACAGAACTCTGATCACCTTCAGCCCGGACCTCGTAAACAGAGCCCAAAAGACGCCGATCAATCGCCGCTGATCGCGCGCCAAGCTGAAAAACATCAATAAATTGAAGCTCAGTCGGCAGGGCCTGCGGCCACTTAGTTTTGAGTTGCTCAAGATCGATCGCCTCTAAAGTCCGAAACTCCATAACCTCATGCTGGCTCGCCAGACCCACCGGCAAAGCATGGACAAAAGAGACTTTAGGATGCGGATGAAAACCTTGAGAAAATGCCAGCGGCACCTTCAGCCGCCGTAAACCCCGAATAATAACCGAGACATTTTCAAGATGAGAAAGATAAGAGAGCCGGCGGCTCCGAGAAAACGAGAGCTGATAGCGCCATTCACGGCGCTCACCACCGACCAGAACAGTCTCTTTGGGAGGCGCTGCAAGCGATGCATCGGAAACCGGCACTGTGGCCGTCACATTAGCGATTCCCTGTTGCGGCCGGCAGACTCCACAACCATGACATTCGTCGAGACGGCAATCTTTGGTGACCTCCTGCTGCAAGGCCTTTTGCCGCTCTAATTCAAGAAATTTTTCGCTGACCAGGCAATCGATATGGCTCCAGGACAGAACTGATCCAGGCGCAAATTTTCGCGCCACCAGAGCTTCGAGATCAAAACCCGACTCACTAAAAGCCTGCTGCCAGAGCTTGAAGTTAAAATGATCACTCCAAGCATCAAATGAACAACCCAGACTGCGGGCCTTAATCAGCACCGGCCACAAACTCCGGTCACCGCGGCTGAAGACTCCTTCGAGAAGACTGAGACGACTATCATGCCATTTAAAATTTAAACGCCGACCCGGAGCCACCTTCTTTAAACCCTGACGAATAATATCCTGGCGCCGCAAAATTTCTGTTAGTTCGATCTGCTCCTCCCACTGAAATGGGGTGTGCGGTTTCGGGACAAAGGTCGAGACCGAAACATTAAGACGTTGACGTTTACTCTTGGACCGAGCCAGAGCCCGGCCACAGAGCTCGACAATACCTGCAACATCGGCATCGGTTTCACTAGGCAGACCGATCATGAAATAGAGTTTAATCAGATCCCAGCCTTGAGCAAAAAGATTCTCTATGGTATCGAGAATTTCAGCTTCGCTTAAACCTTTGTTGATCACATCCCGAAGACGCTGAGTCCCGGCTTCAGGGGCGATCGTAAAACCGCCTTGACGGCTGCGTTTTAAAGCTTCCAAAAGTTCGTTATTTAAAACCCCAGCCCGTACCGAAGGCAGCGAGAGATCAAGACCGGAACAGGAGCGCCGCATCCCTAAAACCAACTCCAGTAATTGCGAATAGTCACCAACACTTAAAGAGAGCAGCGAGAGCTCCTCCATACCGGTAGCTTCAGCGCCGCTGATGGCGGCGGCAAAAAGTTTATCCAGAGGCTGTTCCCGGACCGGACGATAGACCATCCCGGCCTGACAAAAACGACAGCCCCGGCTGCAACCGCGCGAGATCTCCAAAGCCAAACGATCGTGCACTGCCTTAATCAAAGGGACCGGCGGGGTCGTGGGCAGAGGAAGTTTAGCAAGATCACTGAAGATTCGTCGGCGAACCGAAATTTTACCATCTTGGAGGGAGATTAAGGGATAGCTTTTTCCAGGACTGCTGGATTTAAAAAGTGAAGGAACATATACACCTTCAATTTCAGCCAGACGCAAGAGCAGATCAGCTTTAGACAACTTCTCTTTTTTAGCGTTCAAAACAGAAGTTGCAATCTCAATTACAGCCTCTTCCCCATCACCAACCAAAATGGCGTCAAAAAGTAGAGCTACCGGCTCTGGATTGACCATACTCGGCCCCCCGGCAATAAGCAGCGGAAACTCTTCACCGCGGTCTGCCGCCGCCCATGGAATCTCAGCCAGCTCCAACATCAAAAGAATATTTGTATAGGCCATCTCGTAAGAGATCGAAAAACCGAGAAGATCGAAATCAGCCAACGGTGTCGAACTCTCCAACGAGAATAGAGGCTTATTCTGAACTTTAAGATTTTCCGCAAAATCAGCCGCCGGCGTAAAAACGCGCTCACAAAAAAACTCTTGCTGGCGGTTAATCAGTTGATAGAGAAGAAGAAAACCATAATTGGACATGCCCAGTTCATAAAGGTCGGGAAAGGCCAGAGCCATATGCAAGGTCTTGCTGCTGACCTCTTTATAGACCGCATTGAGCTCACGATTGAGGTAGCGCCCGGGTTTTTCAACCCCGCGCAAAAGTTCGAAATCAAATTCCATTATTCACCAAAAACTCGTTCTTTTTAAACCAATCGACCCCACGTTTCAATTCGGAACGCTGATGAAGTTCAAAAGTATGCACTAAAGCTTTTATATTATGGCTTTCAGCCAGAAATTTCAAAGCAGTAAAGTTAATTAAACCGTCACCGGGAACAAAATGGTCGTCAAAACGACCGCGATTATCATGCAGGTGAAAAGCTTTAATGTGGTTTTTTAAAAGTCCCAACCATTCACTTAAATCCATCTCCCCAAAAAGATGCCAATGCCCAATATCAAAGCAACCGCCAAAAGCCGGTGACGCAATCTCATCAAAGAGCATGCGCAAACCACCAGGAGTCGTTTCAAAAATATTCTCGACGGCGATAACTGTTGCGAGATCCTCGGCTTGAGGGACCAGAGACCGCCAAAAGGCGATACTCTGCTCGAGCCAGAGATTAACATTGAGATTAAAACGCCAACGCTCGTAGCCCGAATGCAGGACAATCACCTGAGGCTTACAGATCCGGGCCATTGCAAAAAGGTCCAGAAAACGATCTCTGGTCACCTTGACAATATGGGGATCGTAGCCCGCCGGGGAGAGATCGAGAAAAGGGCCATGAAAAGAGCAGGGTAAACCATGCTCTTTAAGCCGCGCCGCGGCCAACTCTAAAGGTTTACGATCAACCCCAAGCTCTTCCAGATGTAAGGCCGAAAAATAGATCTCAGGAGCCACATCAAACTTAACTAAAGTATCAATAGTTTCATCCAGGGCATCTTTTAAAAAATGGTAAGGCGTATGCACAAAAAGACGATCAAACATCGATTTCATCCTCTATGGTTTTGATATTTCATTTACTCCTGCACTCAATAACAAAACCCGTAGCCAAGCGCAAGGTTTTGCGTTCAACTACGGGTTTAAAAGAGATAATTTTATTCGGCTTTAAACTTTACCGAGACAAGAGCTCCATGATATCAGGCGTTTTAACCAGTTGGCAATCGTAGGAGGCAACCACTGCTTGTTTCTGAAAATCGACCAGACGTGTATTAACAAGTACATGATCGCGGGCTTCCAGATAAGTTCCCAACAACACCAGTTTCGCATTTAGATCTTGCGCAACTTTGGCAAACTCCCGACTTAGAACAAATTCACCATCTGCCCCCTGGTAGAAAATATCTTGCATCCGGGTTTCACGAAGCACAAAACCGCGCCCTGCCAGACGGCTTAAAAGCTGTTCCGCCATCAACATGCCAAAGCGACTGGTCTGGGTAAAATCATCGAGCTGGACAAAGCTCGTAACCACCATGACGGCAGGACGCTCAATATCTTGCGGAATTTTTTCGATTAAACGATCACTGATGATCCCGACTTTGTAATCACGTTCATACTCATAATCATAATAATCTGGAGGATAGGTCGAACTACAGGCCGCAATCAATAACAGACTCAAAAAAATTATCACGGCATGTGGGGCCCATTTCCTGCGCCCGAGATCGCATAAATTATTTATCATAGCCTAATCCGTCTGAGTCGTAAGCAAAAATTTTCTATTAATTCAATCATCATATCAGAAAATGTTAAAGCCTTTTATCTGCTTTTGTCCGCCTTTGTCTGCGTGGGTCTGCGGCAAAAAAGGTTTTGTCCATATAGCTTTAAATTTCATTGATCTGATCAATCAGCCGGCACCACTTTTATAGTCGGTTCACGATAATCAAGCAAGTAGTTGACCATTGCGGCCCGCGGCAACCAGACCCCGGTTGAAGCGTAGATAACCTGAGACGTGTTACCAACCACTCGAGCCATCACATAGACGTAATGAGGGGTAATAGTGTAAGAACCGGTAATCATAAAGGTCGCCTGATGTTCATCGAAGAGCTTCTGCATATCCTGACTCATCGCCAGCATGCCAAACTTTTTGTGAATCCGCATCGAACGGCTGAGACGCACCTCAATCACCTGGAGACCGGCATTCTGCATGCGGCTGGCCAGAGCATCACCCATCATCCGACCTAATGGCGTTGTCACATCGTAATTATCTTCGCCCACAAAAGCTGAATAGAGAAATTTAGTTTCAGCTTTACGTTTTTCATCATTCAGCAATCTTTGGTCAAGGAAATTAGACTGCAGGTCAGCCATCAATTTATCCATAAAGGCTTCAAACACTGCGGCATCGTCATAACTGGGATCATTAAACGACGGGGATTCAACTGATGGAGGGGATACTACTTCAGCCATCTCAGTTTCCGGGGTCACAGGTTCAACTGTCTGGCACTCTTTTTCACTACCGGCACAAGCTGTTAAAAACAGTAAAAGCAGACCCATAACCAACCATTGCAAATTAATTTTCTTAACCATTTCCCTCTCCCCTCTCCATTAACATAAAAAATATCGTTTTGTTTTGAAAACTCAAGCGCAGGTAACCTCTTTGAGCAGTTGACCTCGATAAAGTCTAACAAAAAGTTCAAGATCCTCCTGCCAGGGCCGCATCAAAAGCAAACCTTCATCCTTTAGCTTTCGGTTAAGCAGAATCGAATTTGCCGGACGCTGGGCTGGAGTTGGATATTCGGCCGTCGTACATGCTACCAGACGATGCTCAACCTCCATGAGCTCAAGAAAACGAGAGGCAACTTCAAACCAGGTGGCTGAACCTTCAGCAACGGCATGATAGAGCCCTCTTTTCCCCGACTCCACAAGACGAAGCAATTGTTGTGCCAAAGTCCGACTCCAAGTTAAACAACCGAACTGATCAGCTACCACTTTGCGTTCCAGCTCTGAATCCAGCAAGGCTAATTTCAGCATGGTTTTGAGAAAGTTATGACCATTAATGCCATAGAGCCAAGCAGTTCGCACAATCAGGTACTCGCAACCAGAGGCAGCTACCGCATTTTCACCAGCCAGTTTGCTGCGCCCATAGACCGAGACTGGACCAACCGCATCATCTTCATCATAACCTTGAGGTAGTTGCCGGTCCCCGGGAAAAACATAATCGGTTGAAACCTGAACCAGCAATGCTCCACAGAGCCTGGCTGAAACGGCTAATTGAGCCGGAGCTTTGACATTAACAAGAATGACTTTCTCAGTATCAGTTTCGCAGGCATCAACTTTAGTATGAGCTGCGGCATTGATAATCACCTGAGGCTGAAAATCTAAAATTGCAGAGCTTATTGAGTCAGTTTGCGCCAGGTCGAGATCTGCAGAACTGAAACTTTTGACGTTATAGGAAGAGGAAAAAATTTCCCGACAATCAAAACCGAGCTGCCCCCGGGCCCCAACCAACATTAATCGAGGTTTAGAACTTACTGCTTCTCTAACTGTTTTTTCCTGAACCATTTTCAACCCATCCCCTAAACATTAATAGTACGTCAAAGATTTGACGAAAAAAGGTCGAACCAACATAAAATGTCGGTTCGACCTTTTTTAAATAGCGCATAAGGGAAAATATGTCACCCCTTTCAACCTGCCAACAACTTAACCTTGAAACTACGCTGCCTGGGACCATCAAGTTCAACAAAGAAAATACCCTGCCAGGTTCCCAGAACCAGCTTACCTTGTACTACCGGAATGCAAAGCGAACAACCGATCAGGGTACTCAAAATATGGGCGTCTGAATTACCTTCCAGATGCCGGTAATTCTCTTTTTCTGGCACCATTCGCGCCAACTTGGAGAGCATATCATAAGGTACCGCAGGATCGGCATTCTCATTAATAGTCAAGGCTGCTGTGGTGTGAACCACAAAAACAATACAGAGACCATCACCCATCCCTGAATCCTTCAACCCAACCTCAACTTCAGCTGTAATATCAAGCATTTCCTGCCGTCTGCCGGTTTTTAGATGATGCTCAAAAATCATTGGTTTAAAGGGCTGCTAAAATTTTCTGGACAAAGGGTTCGACCTCTTTTTTGACTTTAGCCGCTACCGGGGTCTGTTTAACCTTGATACCGTCAGCGACCATATTCATCTCATAGAGATTTATCATGGTATCTTCAACAATACCTAAAGATTCACCACTCCAACCAAAAGAGGCAAATGCGGCCCCCGGCTTACCTTTAAGGTCAGCTTTTTCAAGCTTGAAAAGGACCTGTTTCATGGTATTCATTAAATCTTTATGGTAGGTCGGCCCGCCCAGCAGCAGAAGATCAGCGGCTTCGGCATCGGCAACCTCAACCTCTTTCGCTTTTACCGCTTTGACGGCATGACCGGCAGCAGTAAAAAGCTCACTCATAGTGTCAACCACCCGCTTGGTATTACCGCGCAAGGAATCAAAAACAATTACTATATTTGCCATTGGCTCTTACTCCTTTTAGTCGACTTTACTGAAACTATCCTTATCGGCACCACACATCGGACAGACCCAATTTTCAGGCAAGTCAGCAAAAGCGGTTCCAGCCGCGATATCAGCGTCAGAATCACCAACTTCAGGATCGTAAACATAAGCACACACATCACAGACATATTTATCCATCGTCTTTCTCCTTAAGGTTTTAAGTTATTTTTGTTCTCTTCCGGCTTTTGCAGCCGGCCCATCTAAGGCCAGGTTTTCATTTATAAATTTCAAAACTTTTAATTTATCAATATGACTTATCTCACTGCCGTCATAAGCCGCCATACGGTCAACAATCTTCTTCCAGTCGTCCATATAAGCCCGCTTTTCGATGATCTCTTCAATATAATGACAGTCTGAACAGGTACGCTCGAGAAGAGTCGTGTCAAGAGGGGCAGATATAGCGGGTACGACAGAACCTAGCAATAGAGCGGATAACAAGCCCGCAAATATTATCAGTCGCCCCATACGATCTCACCTTTGTTTTTCACATCATAAAGTTGAGTAAACATAGCTTTACCGGGGCCGCCATCAAGCTTGGCTGCGGCTGCAGCATAAAAATCACTGGCTTTTTTCTCCTCTTCCATACCCAATTCGATCGCATCGATTACTGTCTTACTACATTCAACCATAGGCTCACCCTTTTTAACCTTTAACAAAGCTTCCCAATAAGGAAATTAATAAACAGGAACAAAACATCCAAACAATACCAACTTAGTGTTGTCATACAACATCATTTCGCAATTTGCAATCTTTTTATTTTGGGCCAGCCACCGGGCCAACAGCAACCAAATAGAGAGGATCGAAGTTTTCCGGCAGACGGTAAACCTGGGCCAATTCACGATCATAAAAAGCTCCCACCGCACAGCATCCCAAGCCCAAGGCCGTGGCTCCGAGATAGAGACGCTGACCTAAACGCCCGGCACCTATTTGCAGATAACGATAACTGCGAGATCCGGAACCTTCCTGCGCCGCCTCTAAATCTGCATAAAAGAGAAATTGCAGAGCGGCCTGTTTAAGCCAGCCTTGATCGAGGGCGGCGGCCGCAACTGCAGAGCGCAGATCCCGGTCAACAAAGAGAGCAAAACGCCCGGCAACCCGATCAAAAAGATAGAGACCGTCGACCAACCCGCAAACCCCAGAGGCCAGAAAAGCTATCTCCAAACCGGAGAGATAGAGATCCCCGGCTCCCTGGACCATAGTTCCCAGCAAAAGGTGGAGACTTTCAAGCTCAATCTCTTTTTCAATAAAATTTCTTTGCGAGCGCCGTCGGCGCAGGCTTTCTGCATAGTTAAGGCTTAAAGCGGGCGGCAAAACTTCGGAAATTTCCTGCCAGGCCGAAATCTCTGCATAGAACTCCGGGGTAACTTCCTGAGCGTCTCTCTTTTGCAAGAGCGCCACTGAACTTGCCTGATGCATCTCATTAAGCCAAGGATAGTCGATCTCCCGCGCCGAGACCTGGCTGCTCGAGGCCAACTCTGGTTCCTGATCATCTTTTGCTAAGAGAATACTTTTCTCTGCAGATAGTGGTGCATAAATCAAACGCACGGCCGCTAAGCCGACCTCACGCTGATCATCAAAACCAAGAGCCTGGTTAATAAGCACATCATCAAAATCGAGATGCACTGCAAAATCAACCTCCATAGCCGTCAAGGCCAAGGAGAGATTTTCAAGAGCATGTCCGGCATCGAGCAAAAGATAGCGATAAGCCCGATTGCGATATTTCCAGGCACTGCGGAAAAAGATGCCGCTGATCAGCAGGGTTGGTGCAGAACCCTCCTCTTCATGATTAAAACCACAAGCTCCGGCAAAATCTTCAAGAGCGGGATCATGGCGCATTCGGTTTAAACCAGGTTTGAGCAAATCATAGTGGTAGATGCCAGCGGGAAGATCGACAGAACCTGGAAAAGAGAGATAAAATTCGAGCGGATGCAGGGCTCCGGCCGACGCATTACTACGATACCAGACCTCTCCTTCGGCAAAAGTGCTGCGCGCCGTTGGCGCTGAGGTCAAAAGCAGCAGGGTCGCCAGAAAGTGACGATTCCAGACAAATGGCGTGGAAGATTTTGCAGGTGCAGGATCTGAGGAGGTCACTTTCTTTAATAACGTGAAAAGAGAACCTTCCGGAAGCATTTCAGGCAAAGGCAGTGAATAGGAGGTGCAAGGTGTATACTCTTTAAAAAATGAGGGTTGGCCCGGCCAGTCCAGACGGTGGCCCTCCATACGCTGGCGATTATAAGCGGTCAACCATTGATATTGATGACCACCCTCAATCATGGCAATAGCCCCTCAAGGCGGGCGGCACAATTTTCCCCCAAAAAAACCAACGATTCGATATCAAGGTAATCGAGTACGGTTTCGTCGAAGAGGATTTTCACTTGAGCGCTGAAACCATCGTCGTTATCAGCATCCCAAAAAAGCAGTTGAAAAGGAATCATCGGCAGAGGGTAAAAGACCGCAGCCACCTCGGCGTTACTATCAAGTTTGGAAAAATCTGCTTTGAGTTCCTTAAGAGCCTTAAGCAAAAGTTCCGGCCGACCGCTATAGGCTGCAGCAATCTTCTCTTCGCAACCACGAACAAAAGCTTTGCGTTTAGCCAGGCTGCCGGGCAAACTTTCCATCGACACCCAGGTCCCGGTCAGCGCCCGCCCACCGGCTTCAGCAACATAGTTATAGAGCAGGATATGCTCCCAGAGATCATGTTCTCCCTCATCCAGCGCTGCAACCTGCTCTTTATCGACCCGATAGAGACGTTCACAGAGATTGATGACCAGATAAGCCCCCTTTGCATCTTCAACCAAACGGGCGCCGATCTTTTCGGCAATCAGAGAAAAATCGTAATCTTTAATCTTGCCCTGAACAAATTTCCGGGCCGAAAAAAGATGATCCGGATAAGCCGTGTCAGCCCCCTGATCAATTAAAGATTTTTTTACAAAAGCCAGATCATCCGGCTGCCAGTAAGGACATCTTTGCGGATCGGCCCCCTCGCGCAATACGTGGGTAGCAAAAGCCATACAGGTCGAAAATCCGCACTCCTTACAATTTGTCCGGGGCAGCATCTTGACCAGATCAAGAATCTGTAACAGGCGTTTTTTTTCAGCCATCGGCTTGTTCTTTCAGCTTCTTCTCTCGATTTAACTCCGCATCAGAAGGCCTGACATAGAGCAATTCGAGTTTATCAGTTACTTTTTTAAGGCCGATTCGACCATTATCCTTTTCAGGCAACTCGCCCTCCGGCAAAAATGGCATCTGGGCGAGCAACGCCAAATCGGGAAAGGCTTGAGGCAGCCCTAACAAATCACATTCCGGTAAAAGTTGCTCCAACCGGGAACGGTAAACATCAACTCCAGCACCAACTAACAAAATATCATCTTCCGTCACCAGAGTGGCCAGAGCTTCGGGATCATCTACCCGACAGGAGCTTAAGCGCGTAACCTTGTGACCATCACTAATATATGAAGACCAGTAAACCTGCTGTCGCCGGGCATCTGTCAAAACTGCAAAAAACCCTGCTGCAAAAGCAAATTTAGAGGCTATCAGATCGTGGCTGATAAAAGTATAGAGCGGCAAATCCAGAGCCTGAGCCAGACCCTGCATAGTCGCCATGCCGATTCTTAAACCACTAAAAGAGCCGGGACCGCAAGAGACCGCCAGCTGTTCAAGTTGAGAAGCCTCAAGTGAGGCCTGTCGCAAAGCCCAGTCAATCGCCTCCATCAACGTTTTTGAATGAGGCTCGGACACCACCAGACGCAACTCGACCAGAGCGCCGCCCTCGCCAAGCAGCGCTACGAAAAGAGTTTCAGTACTTGAATCAACCACTAAAGTTAAAAGCATCATTTTGTGAAGATCCGGCTTAAATCATTGTAAAAAACAAAAATCATCAAAGATACCAAGAGACAAAGACCAACCTGTTGGGCGATCTCCATTTTACGCATACTCACAGGCCGACCCAGGATAATCTCCATCGTAATAAAAAGCAGGTGACCACCATCAAGTACCGGGATCGGGAAAAGATTAAGGATACCCAGATTAACGCTGATTATCCCCATAAAATAGAGGAGACTCAAAATACCGGCTTTGGCATGCTGGCCTGCCATCTGGGCAATCATGATCGGCCCGCCCAGATCTTTGGCCGGAATCACCCGCTCTATCATTTTGACAAAACCAACCACGGTCAAATAGGCAACCTTCCAGGTTTCACTCAAACCTTGAATTATGGCCTCACCGGGTTGATAATGTTTAATTTCGGTTTCGCCTGACGCCGTTATACCAATGACGTAAGTAACAATATTTTCACCAAACATATTTTTATTCTCAACGCGCTTGGGTACGACTCGGGTGATAAGCTGTTGATTGCCCCTCTCATAGGTAATTTCAAGCTCACGGCCACCACTGGCCCGAACCGCCGCCGACAGCTGTTCCCAATCACCGATCGGTTGAGCATCGATCAGAACAATCTTATCGCCAGATTCAAAACCGGCACTATAAGCCGGCATCTCATGATTAACCTCACCGATCACCGAGCTTAATGAAGGCACCCCAAAAAGGTAGACCAGTGAAAAGAGCAGAGCCGCAAAAATTATATTGGCACCGGGCCCGGCAATAATAATAGCCAAACGCTGCCAGGGAGTTTTATATTCGTAGGAAAAAGGTTTCTCAGCGGCTGTCAATTCAACCCCATCTTCACCTTTACCCTCTCCCAACATCTTGACATAGCCGCCTAAAGGCACAGCCGAAAGCAGGTATTCAGTATCTCCTTTACGAAAACCGAAAAGCCGCGGGCCAAAGCCCAAAGAAAAAACCAGGACTCTGACCCCGCAAAACTTGGCCACCAGAAAATGACCAAGTTCATGGACAAAAATAAGAATCCCTAAAACAATAATCGCTGAAACTGTACTGTACATAAACAATTTTCCCTAAACCGGTTAAACCGGAAGTAAACAATTTTTTATAATAAAATTTTTGCAGATAAGGCACAGAGGCAGAAGGCACAAAGCTTTTATGCTTTTAACTTTGTACCTTCAACCTCTGTGCCTTTGTACCTTTGCCTCAGTTAACTGCCGGACCTTGGCGTCATAATCGAGAATTTCTTTAAGGGTCGAAAAATCCTCGCGAACTACGTTATTGAGTACATTTTCGACGGTTTCGGCAATTTCGAGGAAACCGATCTCTCCCTGACGAAAGCGTTCAACCGCAACTTCGTTGGCCGCATTAAATGCGATAGCGCCGCTGTCGCCGGCCGCCAACGCCTGCCGAACTAACCTTAGAGCCGGAAAACGTTGCGCATCAGCCTGGAAAAATTCAAGCTGCCCAAGAGCCGCCAGGTCAAGTTTCGGCAGATCGAGGGCCAATCTTTCCGGATACCCCAGAGCATAGGCAATCGGCAAACGCATATCCGGCAGACCAAGCTGGGCCAGCACCGAGCCATCAACATATTCAACCAGTGAATGAACAATACTCTGAGGGTGAACCAAAACCTCAATTTTTTCAGGATCCATATCAAAAAGCCAACGGGCTTCGATAATCTCCAAAGCTTTATTCATCATGGTGGCCGAATCGATCGTGATTTTCGGCCCCATATCCCAACGCGGATGCCGCATCGCCTGGGCTGGAGTAACTGATGCCATTTCGGCTAGAGAAAAATCTCGAAAAGGACCGCCGGAAGCGGTCAAAATAAGTTTCTCTACCCCTTTTCCAGACTCTCCGTTAAGGGCTTGCCAGATCGCCGAATGTTCACTGTCAAGCGGCAAAATAGTGGCTCCGGTTGACGCCGCCACCTGGTTTAAAAGACGCCCGGCCATCACCATCGACTCTTTATTGGCCAGGGCCACATCTTTCCCGGCCATCAGTGCCGCATAGGTCGGCTCCAACCCTACCGCCCCAACCATCGCTGCAATCACCACATCAGCTTGCGCAAAAGTCGCTACCGCAACAGCTCCAGGCTGGCCCACCATAACCGGAATCGAAAGACCACTATCAACCAGCGCCTGAGTCAGCTCTCGAGCCCCGGACTCCTCCTGCACTGCAAGTAGCTGCGGCTGGAAGCGCCGGGCCAGAACAATTAATTCGTGAACATTCTTGCCGCCCCCCATAGCGACCACCTGGTAACGCTCAGGAAAACGGGCAACAATATCAAGGGTACTGCGACCAATTGAACCAGTTGCCCCTAAAAGGGCTATCTTTTTAATGGTTTTCGGCAAAACTATAAGACCCACAAACTATAACCATAAAAGATAACTGGAGCCGCAAAAAGAACGCTGTCGACGCGATCAAGAAATCCCCCGTGACCGGGGATCAGGTTGCCTGAATCTTTAATTCCCTGGCTGCGTTTAAGATAAGACTCAAAAAGGTCGCCCATCTGACCGATAAAATTGGCCGCCATGCCTAAGACCACGGCCTCATTCCATGAGATTGTCACAAAACCAAACCAGTTTAGTGAGAGAGCAAAAAAAGCACCACCGAAAAGACCGGCGAGAAAACCCTCGACCGTCTTATTGGGACTTATCTCAGGTGATAGTTTGCGTTTTCCCCAATAAGTTCCACAGTAATATGAAAAAGCATCCCCGCCCCAGGTCACCATAAACACCATCGCCACCAGACTCCGCCCTTCGGGCAGATCCCAGATCAAAAGCAGATGGGCAAAAAAGAAGGGGATATAGAGGATAAAGAGGACAGCCATCGCAAAACGGGGCAGAGCCTCGGCTTCAAGTCCCGCCTCAAACAACAACAAGACCAAAACAAAAACCGCAATCGCCAAAGCCCCGGAAAGGGCCACCACGCCACCCAGATAAGCCGCAATAAAGATCAACAGGGAGATAAACCAGACCGGCCCATGTAAAATAAAACCTCCCCTTTCACCAAAAAAAAGAGGCCAACTCTCATTGCCCAGCATGGCCAACACTGCCAGCAATAGAATAAAAAAGAGCCACTTCGGTGCAACCGCAAGAAACAGGGCAATCAGAGGCAGAGTGACCGCAGCCGTCTTGACCCGCCGGCTGCAAAAAATATCTTTAACGGTTTGGTTCATAATCTCCCTCAATTGATCAAACGTTGATGTAACTATTCATCCAGGAGGCTGTCTGAGAATAGAAATTTTTTCTCAGATCGAGGCATTTTTTTAAAATAACGCTGAGCTGGGGAAAAAGGGCATTCTCGGACAGCCTCCTAGCCTGCAAATCCCGGGCCTCACCAATCATGAAAAAACCCGGCCAAAACGACGTTCGCGTTGATGAAAATCATTAATAATCCGCATAAGTTCCTCTTTCGAAAAGTCGGGCCACAAGGTATCGCTGAAATAAAGTTCAGCATAAGCCAACTGCCAGAGCAGGAAATTACTGATACGATACTCGCCGCCGGTGCGAATCATGATATCAGGATCCGGCAAACCATCGGTATTAAGATGAGACGTCATAAGTTTGTCGTCGATCTCATCGCAACTGTATTTTCCAGCCTGAACCTCACGACAGATCGCCGCTGTGGCATCACAAAGCTCATCCCGACCGCCATAGCTGATCGCCAGATTAAGAATCATGCCGGTGCCGGAAGCAGTTTGCGCACAAGCTTTTTCAAGCTCTTTGCGCACCACCGGATCAAGATGCTCGAGGCGACCGATAGCCCGCAGACGAATACTCTTCTCTTGCAGACGTTTGGTCTCGCGCCGCAAATAGTGCTGCAAAAGGCGCATCAAAGCCGCCACTTCAAGCGCCGGCCGCTGCCAGTTTTCCGACGAAAAAGCATAAAGTGTCAAGACCTCAACCCCGATCTCAGCACAAACGCTAACCATCTTATCAACCGTTTCAGCCCCGGCCTCATGCCCTTTGACCCGAAGACGCCCATGCTGTTTGGCCCAGCGCCCATTACCATCCATAATCATCGCAATATGACGCGGCGGTTTGATGTTTTTTTCAAGCCCACTCATATTTTAAAACATCCATCTTTATCTAGAAAAATCACCATATCCCCAATTTCCGGAATACTTCTATATTATCGCAACCAGGGTTGCAAGCCTTTTCAGAATGATTTGCAAAAACGACAAAAATACCCTGCCCGCTAAAAACATGTCAAGAAAAAGTTGAACTGCAATCCGTAAACATGTAAAAGGCATCATGTTTACGCAAAAACCAATTATTCTGGCCCCGTTGGCGGGCTTAAGTGACCGGCCTTTTCGCCGGCTCTGCCGCTCTTTTGGCGCAGATTTGGCCGTTAGTGAAATGATCAGTGCTAAAGGACTGGTCTATGGTGATCGTAAAAGCCGCATTCTTTTAGCTCCAGATATAAGTGATAAACCTTACTGGGCTCAACTTTTTGGTTCCGACCCTGAGATTATCCGGGAGGCGGCTCAAACCGCGCTGGAGGCCGGGGCTGAGCTGATCGATATCAATATGGGGTGTCCGGTCAGAAAAGTTGTCAAAACCGGAGCTGGGGCGGCCCTGCTGAAAAATCCAGGGCTGGCTGAGTCGATCATGCGAGCCCTTAACCGAGCCCCGGCCATCCCCTACACAATCAAGGTTAGAAGCGGCTGGAATGCTCACGAAAGCGCCCTCGATCGCTTTATCGAAATGGCAGCTCAGCATAACGCCAAAGCCCTCACCTGCCATCCACGCACGGCAAACATGATGTTTTCCGGCCGGGCCGACTGGCAACAACTGAGTGACGCAGCTCAGAAAGCAGCCTTGCCGATCATCGGCTCCGGCGACCTTAACGACCCCCAAAGCGCAATTACAGCTCTGGCCCGACCGGGCCTCTCCGGCATCATGCTGGGTCGTGGAAGCCTTGGCCGCCCCTGGATTTTTCGTGAGATTAAGGAGCTACTAGAGAAAGGATACAGATGGTCTCCCGATTCAGAACTGAAACGAAAAACCATCCTTAAACACGGTGATCTATTAAGAAATGAATATGGCGAAAAAACCGGCCTCCTCTTCTATCGCAAACATCTCGCCTGGTACTCCAAAGGTTTGGCCGGAGCTGCGGCCTTTCGCCACAAGCTGTTCACGATGAACAGTTTTGCCGAACTTGAAAACGCTATCCGCAAACTCTTTTCAAACCCGATATAAGCAGTTTGTTTTCCCTGCTTGACAACCGGGGAAACAGCAGGGTAGTATGAGAAAAAAATATGGAGGTTACTTAACTGACACATGAAAGAGATTACCATTTACACGGATGGCGGCTGCATCGGCAATCCCGGCCCGGGTGGGTACGGGGTTGTTTTAATTTATGGAGAGCACCGCAAGGAACTTAGCGACGGCTTCAAAGAGACGACCAACAACCGCATGGAACTTTTAGCTTGCATCAAAGGGCTCGAGGCTTTGAAAGAGAGATGTTCTGTCACCCTCTACAGTGACTCTAAATATGTGGTCGACGGCATCTCTAAAGGTTGGGCTCGGCGCTGGCAGAAAAACAACTGGATCAGAGTAAAAAAAACCGGCGCTAAAGCCGTCAATCCAGATCTCTGGCAACGCCTACTTGAACAAGTTGAGCGCCATAATATTAATATGTGCTGGGTCAAAGGCCATGCCGGAAACCCGGAAAACGAGGTCTGCGATCAACTTGCCAATGGAGCCGCCCGCAGCAATTCAGAACAGGTTGACAGCGGTTACCGGGACAACAACACAACGAACAATTGAAAAAGCCAATTAAACATGCTATGAACCAGAGATAATCTATTTAAAGACAAGTTTTAAAAGTTACCCAATGGAGAGAAAAGTACCCATGGAAGAGTTTAATCGCATCAAACGCCTGCCGCCTTATGTTTTCGCCACCGTCAACGAGCTTAAGATGAAGGCTCGCCAGGCAGGCGAAGATATTATTGATCTCGGCATGGGCAATCCAGACCTGCCGACACCGCAACATATCGTCGACAAAGCTTCGGAAGCCCTCTATAATCCCCGCAACCACCGCTATTCAGTTTCAAAAGGGGTACCCAATCTCCGCGAAGCCATCTGCGAATGGTATAAAAATCGTTTTGCTGTCACCCTGGATCCCGATAGTGAAGCGATCGCAACCATCGGCGCCAAAGAGGGTCTTTCTCATCTGGCCCTGGCCACCATCGATCCCGGTGATGTCGTTTTTGTGCCGTCACCAGCCTACCCGATTCACCCCTATTCGGTAATCATTGCCGGTGGTGACCTGCGCAGCATCCCGCTCTCCCCGGATCGCGATTTTTTTGACGATCTCCAGGCTGCCACCAAACTCACCTGGCCGCGCCCCAAAATGATGATTATCAGCTTTCCACATAATCCGACAACAACAGTCGTCGATCTCGATTTTTTCCAGAAAATTGTTGACTATGCCAAAGAGAATAACATCCTAGTAGTACATGATTTTGCCTATGCAGATCTGGTTTTTGATGGCTACAAAGCACCCTCCATTATGCAGACCAAGGGAGCCATGGATGTCGCGGTTGAATTTGTCTCCCTCTCCAAAAGTTACAGTATGGCGGGCTGGCGGGTCGGCTTTTGCGTCGGCAACCAACGCATGATCCACGCCCTGACCAGAATCAAGAGCTATCTTGACTACGGCATGTTCCAACCCATTCAGATCGCCGCGATTACGGCTCTAAAGGGTGACCAGAGTTGTGTTAAAGAGATCGTTAATGTCTATCGTGAGCGCCGCGATGTTTTGTGTGACGGGCTTAACCGGATTGGCTGGAAAATTGAAAAACCAAAAGCGACAATGTTTGTCTGGGCCCGAATTCCAGATCAATACCAGGAACTGGGTTCACTTGAGTTTGCTAAAAAACTTATTCGTGAAACCAAGGTCGCAGTCTCTCCCGGCATCGGCTTTGGCGAGTATGGTGATGAGTATGTCCGTTTTGCTCTGGTCGAAAACGAGCACCGGACGCGGCAGGCTATTCGTGGTTTACGCAACCTAATGTAGCAGGAAAGTAACAATATTATTTAGGATTTATCAATGAAACGAGTGAAACGAGTAAATGTTGGTTTAATTGGTTTCGGTACGATTGGGGCCGGGGTCGCCAAAGTTTTGCTGGAAAACCAGCAAGTTATCAGTGAACGTCTCGGAGCCGAGCTTAAACTTAAAAAAATCGCCGATCTTGATATCACGACTGATCGCGGTGTAGCTATACCCGAAGGCATTCTGACGACTGATGTCAATGAACTTATCGGAAATCCAGAAATCGATATTATCATTGAGTTAATCGGTGGCTATGAGCCGGCCCGAACCTTTGTCAGCCGGGCCTTAAAAAGCCAGCAAAGTGTGGTTACTGCCAACAAAGCCCTGCTCGCCAAACACGGCAATGAACTTTTCGCTCTGGCCCGGAAAAACCAGGTTGATTTCTACTATGAAGCCAGCGTTGGCGGCGGTATCCCGATTATTAAGGTTATGCGAGAAGCCCTGGCCGGCAACCAGATAAATTCGGTCTGCGGAATTCTCAACGGCACCTGTAATTACATTTTAACAAAGATGGGTGATGAGGGAGCCGATTTTGCTCAAGTTTTAAAGACAGCTCAAGATCTGGGCTACGCTGAAGCTGATCCAACCTTCGATATTGAAGGCATCGACACGGCCCACAAACTCGCCATCTTAACCTCACTGGCTTTTGCTACACCCATAGATTTTGATAAAATCCATGTCGAAGGAATCAGCGCCATCAAAGCGGCAGATTTTGCCTTTGCCCGTGAGTTTGGCTATAAAATCAAACTTCTGGCAATCGCCAAAAAAGCGGATAACTTGATTGAAACCCGGGTCCACCCAACCATGATTCCAGAAAACCATATGCTGGCCAAGATCGATGATGTTTTTAATGCGGTTTTCGTCAACGCCGATGCTTTAGGACCAAGTCTCTATTACGGCCAGGGGGCCGGCATGATGGCGACTGCCAGTGCGGTAGTTGGTGACCTTGTCGACATTGCCCGCAATCTAATCGATAACAGCTTACAGAGAATCCCTGATTTAGGTTTTCAGGACTCCGCGATTAAAACGCAAAAATATCGACCGATGAGTGAAATTATCAGTCAATACTATCTGCGTTTTTCAGCCCACGACAAAACTTCTGTGCTTTCTCGCATAGCCGGTATCCTCGGCGAAAATGGCATCAGTATCGCATCCGTCATCCAGCAGGGTCGCAGCCAGAACGGTGACACCGTACCTATCGTCATGCAGACCCATAAAGCCAAAGAAAAAGATCTGCGCGCCGCCTTAACCGAGATCGATAAACTGCCGATAATTGCCGCAGCGACGGCGGTCATTCGCATGGAGAGTGACCTCTAGTGGACAATTCAAGCAAACCCGTAACCCTGGCCTACAGCGTCGATTCTGATGACCTTTTCATGTTCTACGCCCTGCTCGAGAGGAAAATCGATACAAAAGGCATTAATTTCGAACATCAGCGCCACGACACCCTGGCTTTAAACGATTTGGCAATTACCGAAGCGGTTGATATCACTGCGGTTTCGATCCATGCCTATGCCGAAATCAGCGATAACTACCTCTTGCTCCCGCATGGCGGCAGTATCGGCGTCAATTACGGACCTCTGGTTTTAAGCCATAAAACAATGAGCCTTAAAGATTTGGTTGGCAAAAAAATCTCAATCCCAGGTTTTTCGACAACCGCCTACCTGGTTTTCAAACTAATCTGCCCTGAATTCATCCCTGAAGTCATTCCGATAACCCCTTTCGGACGCACCTTTGCGGCTTTAAACAGTAAACTTGTCGATGCCGCCGTCGTTATTCACGAAGGCAATCTGACCTATAAAGAGCGCGGCTTTCACAAAGTTCTCGATCTCGGCCAGTGGTGGTGGCAGGAGACCGGTTTGCCGCTGCCTTTAGGTGGCAACGTCATCCGTAAAAGTCTGGGGCCTGAAAAAATCACTCTCATCTCAGATCTTTTACGACAAAGTATCGCTTACGCCTTAGACCATCGCAACGAGGTCATCGACTACCTTCTTGCCCGTGAAATAAGAGATGATCCGGCCCTTAACGATCGGGCTCTGCTCGATCGTTACCTGGGTCTCTACGCCAACCGCGACACCCTGGAATATCCGGATGCGGCCCGTAGCGGCATTGTCGAACTCTTTCGCCGCGGTTATGAAGCCGGACTTATTAAAAAACCGGTGACGGTTGAGTTTGCACCTTGAAAAAAGATAAATTATTCGGTTGCGTTTTTATTTACCATTAAGTTACAGCGGGTAGCGGCTGACATCGCTTCGCCCTCTTCGAAGGGGACAGAGCTCAGCCCGGCTCGGGCTAAAGCCCGGCCTGGAGATCTGTCCCCGCATCGAGACAACTTGGAAACGATACCCGAATATTTACTAAAAGAAAGGATGAATTATGATTTTTTTGCGAAAAAATGTTGGCTTGCTTATATTTGGCCTGATTATACTTTTAGTTTCTGCCAGTGCGGCCAACGCGCAGAGCGTCAAAGGGGTTGACTTTGCCGATGAAGTAACTCTTGCCGGGAAAAAACTCTATCTTAACGGGGTCGGGGTCAAAAAATCATTCTTCCAGACAATCTACGTTGCAGGGCTCTACCTGCCTCATCCCACCAGTGACCCTGCCAAAGCGATCAAGATTGACACCAGCAAACAGATAATTTTACAGGTTATCACAAGCAAATTGAGCAAGGATAAAATTGTCGAAGAGTGGAACGAGGGGTTTTTCAATAATTCTCAGGAAATGATGCACACCCTGCAGGAGAAAATCACGACTTTCAACTCTTTTTTCAATAAAGATATGGTTGCAAACGATCGTATAAACATCAGCTACATTTCCGGACTGGGAACAGAAGTTAAAATAAATAGTGAAACAAACATAATTATACCGGGTAGCGATTTCATGCAGGCTTTATGGGCCATCTGGCTGGGAACAAATCCGGCTGACAATGATCTGAAAAACGGACTCCTGGGAAAATAAGCGGACACTTATGAAAGAAGCAATTTTACTACTGGCCTATGGCGGCCCGGAAAAGATCGAAGAGATTGAACCTTTCCTGAAACAACTCTTACGCCGAGATCCACTGCCGCCGGGATTACTGGAACGCGTCGAGAGGAAGTATCAAGCGATTGGCGGAGGTTCACCACTACCTTCAATCTGCCGTAATATCAGGGAAAAACTGGCCCAAAAACTGAGCAATTTACCAGTGTTTCTCGCTTTTCGTTACGCTGAACCAAGCATTGAGAATGTCGTTAAGGAGATGGTGGCTGGTGGAATAACGAAGATCTACGCCCTCTCCCTCTCACCCCACTCTTCGACCATAAGCTCTGCGGCCTATTACAAAGCCCTCGAAGAGGTTATCAGAGACCGTGATCTCGAACTGGTACGGCTGGAAAACTGGTATCGGGAAGCAGCCTACAACGAATTGGTCGTAGCCAGAATTATTGAAACGGCCCGAGCTCAAGGATTTGCTCTTGCAGCTAAAGAGAACCAACTAATCTTTTCGGCTCACAATATTCCACAAAGCTATATTGACCAAGGTGACACCTATGTCGATGAAATAACGGCCAACCTTGAGGCCATCGTTAAACTCCTGCCAGCATGCAATTATTCACTGGCTTACCAGAGTAAAGGCAACGCTCCCGGAGCCTGGCTCGAACCGAAAATCGAAGACCATCTCCTCAAGCAAAAGCAAACCGGCTGCTCTAACATCATTATCGTACCGATAAGTTTCAGCATGGATCATCTCGAGACACTTTACGATCTTGATCTGGAGTTGCAGGGATTCTGCACCAACCACGATCTCAAACTCTCTCGTTCGCGACCGGCCAACGCCGATGACGATTTTATTGCTATGCTGGCGCAATTTATTACAAAACAAACCAGCAAGACTTAGCTGAAACCAAACAAGTTTTAGAATAGGTTAACCACAGACCCACACAGACATTAAAGCCTTTGTCCGTGTGGGTCTGTGGCAATAAAGTTTTGACCATTTTGCACCCTATCAGGAAAATATCATTATGAGTTCCAGAAAAAAAATTGCTATTATCGGCGGCGGGATTACCGGCTTAGCCGCGGCCTATGAACTTACCCTAAAAGCAAAAGAGGGCAAAACCCCGATCGACATCGAACTCTTTGAACAAGCCCCGGAACTGGGGGGGAAAATCATCACGCAAAAAGATGATCCGTTCCTGGTTGAAGGCGGTCCTGATTGCTTTATCGTTGAAAAACCCTGGGCCTTACAACTAGTCAAAGAGCTTGGCCTCGAAAACGAACTGCTTAACACCAGCTCTGGAGCAACCGGGACCTTTGTCTTCGACAATAACGCCCTGCACCGCCTCCCGGATGGGGTGATGATGATGGTACCAACCAAAATGGTTCCCTTTATCAAATCAAAACTGATCTCCTGGCCCGGCAAGATCCGGATGGCCTGTGATCTCTTTATTCCTAAACGTAAAGAGAGTGGTGACGAAACCCTGGCCTCTTTTGTCAAGCGCCGCTTAGGTCAGGAAGCTCTTGATAAGATGGCGGAACCGCTGATTGGCGGTATTCACGCTGGTAATCCTGAAAACATGAGCCTTTTAAGCACGTTTCCCCGTTTTTTAGAGATGGAAGAAGATGGCGGCAGCCTGATTGTCGGTATGCTTAAACGCCAGAAGAAAATGTTTGAGATGATGAAGAAAAGGCCCGCCAGCCCCGGGCTGAAAAAAACTTTCTTCATCTCTCTTAAAAAAGGTCTCGGTAATCTTGTTGAAGAGTTGGCAAAGGTTATCGGCAACGAAAAAATCCATTGCAACCACAAGATATCAGAGCTTAAGAAAACCCCAGAAGGTCGCTGGTTACTTGAATTTGAAAACCACGAGCCCACAACCGTTGATGCCGTGATTGTTACAACTGAAACTTATGCTGCGGCGGTAATCGTTAAAGATGAACTGCCTCGCCTGGCTGACCTTCTCAATGAAACCCCCTATGTCTCTTCGGCAACGGTATCTATGGCCTTTCCTCGAAATGCGATTCCCCATCCCCTTGATGCCTACGGCTTTATCGTCCCCAAAATTGCCAATCGCCGAATCATGGCGGTGACCTGGTCATCCATCAAATGGGATCACCGGGCCCCACAGGGAATGGTATTATTAAGAGCTTTTGTGGGCGGGTCTCAGCGCCAGGAACTCGCCTCCTGCGGTGACCAGGAAACTATTACCATGGTGCGTGAGGAGCTCTCTTCCATCATGGGCATCACCAGCCCTCCGGAAAAGAGTTGGATCTACCGTTGGCCCCAAGGCATGCCTCAATATATCATGGGCCATTTGGAACGTCTTGAAGCCATTGACAACATTACCAACCAGCAAAAAGGTCTCTATCTGGCTGGAGCCGGCTACCGCGGCATCGGCATCCCGGACTGTATCAATCAGGGCCGTCAAGCAGCGGTCAAAGCCTGGGAAGAGATCTCCTAATCTGACAGAATCGTCAAGCAAACAAGTATTCTATTTTTCGTTGCTGATTAATGCGTATTCTCCACTGCTTATCACAGATCCCCGGAAAAACCGGCAGCGGTGTCTACCTACAGTCGATTGTCAGAGAAGCCGCTATCGCAGAATTTGAACAGGCTGTTGTTTGTGGTCTACCGGCACAAATGAGCCTGGCGGAATCACAACTTGAGATTGTTCCGGAAAATATCTTCCCGGTCTACTTTGAGACTCCGGATCTCCCTTTACCGGTCGCCGGCATGAGCGATGTCATGCCCTATCCAAGTACCCGTTTCTCCAATTTCACCCCTCAACAACTTGAACAATATGAAACAGCATTCAGCACAGTTATAAATAAAGCTGTAAACAAATTTAATCCAGACCTTATCCACACCCACCACCTCTGGATCATGTCATCCCTGGTTAAAAAACTTTTCCCGGAAATTCCAGTCGTCACCTCAGTGCACGGAACTGAACTGCGTCAGCTCCAGCTTGCAGAAAAACTCGCTGTTAACGTTATCCAAGGAGTTGCGGCGATTGATAAAGTTATGGTTTTAAACCATGACCAGCGCGGCCAGGTCATTAAGGCATTCAAGATTCCAACGAAACGGGTAACTGTAACCGGAACCGGCTATCGTCAGGATCTTTTCTGCCGCGACTTCTGCGCCAAGGAAGAGCTACCGACAATTATCTATGCCGGCAAATTGAGCCGGGCCAAAGGGGTTTTATGGCTCCTGAAAGCTTTTGCAAGAATCAAAGATAATTCAGTTTTATGGTTGGCAGGCAGTGGGGATGGGCCGGAAGCTGAAGAAATTCGTATTGCTGCTGAAAGTGACAAAAGAGTAGAATTTTTGGGAGCCCTTTCGCAAAAAGAGCTGGCAGCCCGTTTTCAGAGGGCTCACATTATGGCTCTGCCCTCTTTCTACGAGGGCTTACCGCTGGTTCTGCTTGAGGCGCTGGCCTGTAACTGCCGGGTCGTGGTAAACGATCTCCCCGGCATTCGGGAACTGGTCAGCGAAGAAGCCGTGGCTGAAGAGTTGGTCAGCTGTATCCCCGTACCTCCGTTAAAAGGACCCGACACCCTTGAAACCAAGCATGAAAAACCTTTCCTTAACAATCTTGAAAAAGCTCTCAACAAACAACTGCAAAAAGTCAAGGACCAACAATTTGTATGTTGCCATAAGCTCCAGAAAACCCTTGATGAAACCGGTTGGCATAAGGTGTTTAGACGAATCGAAAAGGTCTATGAAGAAGCCCTATTGAAACCTGAACATGGGAAGGAACATACGGAACTGCTTTAATCAGCCGAAAATTTGGGAGAGGTAAGTGGACCTGAGAGATGAAACGGCAAGAAAAATATCTCTTTGTCGCTAAACTGAGCGCGAAAATCGAGAGCTTTACTGTCCGTAAAAAAACGACCCCGCGCCAGCAATCGATTGCTTGAAAAATTGATTTTAAAATCTTCAAAACGCAATACCTTATCACGCAAGACAAAGCCCCCAGAGAAATTGGAAAAGTTAGTTCCCCGCAACTGCCCCCCTTCACGCTCCAGAAAATACTCAAATGATACAAACAGCGGCTGTTCAAAAAAAACACCCTGCCGCAATTGCCATTTGCCTTTTAAATCAAGCTCTTCACCGCGATCATGATAAGCACCTAAACGCCCCCCACCGACAAGCGAGGCCTCTAAGACTCCGGTCAACTGCAGGGTCTCCTTGAAGGGCTTAAGGTCGAGTTTTTCAACAACCAGAGAGGCCTGCCAGCGGGGGCCTTGAAGAAAATCATCAAGTATCAGGGAGAGCCGAACTTGGCCCTTTCTACCAAAACGTGCCGCTAGACGTTCGACCTCAAGCTGAACCAGATTTTTTTCAGCCACAAAAGAGAACTCCGCAAGGTGCAGACCAGGCAACTCCAATACATCTATCCGGCAATCACTTTTAACAATCCACTGCCATTCAGCTAACTTGAGCAGAAAGCTTTCGCTCACATCCCGCCATCCTGACCCGGCTATAGTTTTACCAGATCCACCCACCAAGGTTGCCCTTTCTGGTTTTTCAGACACCGGCTGGACTCTCTCAACGTCAGTAAGCAAAACTGGGACAAGATTTTCTGATGCCGGAGCTACAGTCCGTAAAACTATTTTTTCTGAATTCATATCAAGCTTCAATACCGGTGCAGAAAAGGGATTCCCGACGAGCTTCAGATCACTTTCCAGGCGCCCCTCATATTGATAACCAGGCAAGTCCAGAGGCGGGCAGTTGCTAATCGTTCGAGCCAGATCATCAACCTTAATATGGTTTACAAGATTGACAAAGACAGGCTCACGAAAACGCACCAGCCCCCGGGAAGTGAGAGTTGCAGCTTCAGGATATTGGAGAAATAAATTTTTCAGATTGAGATAGCCATCGTGGTTCTGAAAAAAACCGGAAAAATTTGCTTTAACTAACCCTTGCGACCACAAGCACGCCTTATCCAGATCGGTTTCAGAGCGCCAGAGGTGGTGATCTAAAACTGCAAACTTGCCGGTAAAACGTAAACCACCATCAGGATTACCATTAATATCAACATTAAAATCACAATCTGCAAAATCAACCTGCCAACGATGCTCGAAAGCCCCTAAAGCTAACGCCTCAGCTGCCAACATGGAGACTCCTTGCAGACGGCAGTTAATCTCCAAGCGATCACCGCTATCATCCTTATCTATACCCGCACTTTCTGAAACTGGGACCACGGCAACCTTGTATCTGGTAACTTTAAGGGTGCAAAGGCCACCGTCAAGCTCACCCGTCAAAGCCAGATTTTCACTCTGCTTTTGCGCTTGCATCTGCCATACCCCTGCAAGCTTGGAAAAGAGCAGAGGCGACTTACAACCGGGCACTCCCGTCAATTTGCATACGGCATCATCTACTGACAGCGTCGCCGGAAGCTGGACTCTACCCGGGTTAATGTTTTCCAGTAATCCAGGTAAAAAACGACCCGGCGCAGCTTCCCCCACAACCTCAGAAGAACAATATTTAAAGGGAATTTCCGCAAATACTCCGTGCAGTTGAAAACCGTTAATCAGAGGAGAGAAAGAGAGCAGTGAGAGGGGAGAGAAAACTAGATCAAGAGAGTGGAGCTGAAGACTAAAATCGGGCCCGCTGCAAGCTAAATCATAGACTTTGAGAGCCGGACGCGGCAGCAATTTCAACCTGACATCCCGGATCTGACACGGGCTTTGTAAAACTTTTGCAAACGCGATTGTCAAACGCTCTTGCAAGCCCGACTGTGGCACCAGCGGCAAAAACAAGATTAGAGCCGCCACCACCCCGAGTAAAGGCAAAAGCAAACCTCGAGCTCTCTTTTCTGCAGCCATTAGAGCTTAAGTCTCTCGACAAGGGAGCGGACACTCTGGTGTGATCTTCCAAGGGCTGAACGTTCATCCGGAAGCAGATCAAGCTCGATCACCTCTTCGACCCCCTGACCGCCAAGTTTTACCGGAACCCCAACATAACAATTAGAAATCCCGTACTCACCTTCAAGCAGAGCCGAAACCGGCAGGATTCTTTTTTTATCTTTTAAAATTGCTTCAACCATCTGTCCGACGGCCGCAGCCGGAGCATAAAAAGCACTGCCGGTTTTCAAAAAAGAGACGATCTCAGCCCCGCCGTTACGGGTACGTTCAATAATCGCTTCAATTTTTTCGGGACTCATTAAAGCTGAAAGAGGGATCCCGGAAACTGTCGAGCAGCGGGCCAGAGGCACCATACTCTCGCCGTGACCGCCAAGCACAAAAGCCGTTACATCTGCGACCGAAACCTCTAATTCTTGAGCAATAAAATAGCGCATTCTGGCGGCATCAAGGACTCCGGCCATACCCATAACCCGATTTTTAGGAAAACCGCTGACCTGTTTGACGAGATAGGTCATAGCATCAAGCGGGTTGGTCACCACTAGCAAGAAAGCGGCTGGTGAATATTTCACCACCCTTTGCGTCACAAAAGAGATAATCGAGCTATTTTTTTCGAGCAGATCAGCTCGACTCATGCCCGGTTTTCGAGCCAGACCGGCAGTAATAATGACAATATCAGAATCTGCCGTATCCGCGTAGCTACCGGTCCCAATAATAGAAACATCACTGCCATCAATCGGTGCAGCCTGCAAAATATCTAGAGCTTTACCCGGCGCCAAACCATCAACAATGTCAAAAAGAACAACATCACCCAACTCTCTGACCGCCAGCCAATGAGCACAGGCAGCCCCGACATTACCGGCCCCGATAACTGTTATTTTCTTACGCTTCACGATTTAAAACCTTTTAAGAATTGCAGTTATACAGCCAACCCACCGTAAAGTTGCAATTAACAACGATGAACATCGCTTCGCCGTGAGCGCAGCGAAGCTGGGGTGCTGACGCACCTTTTGCCAGCAATGACCCCAATCCCGGCAGCTAGAGGGCGACGACTGAACAGTTGCTATAAACAATTTACTAAAAAAGAGTTGCCAGCCTGTAATTCGCCTGCCGCAGACGAAGCTGCTGGAGAAGGGCCGCTCCCCGCCAAAGTTTGGCCGAAGTTTCAGGAAAATCACTGAGCAAGCTTGCGGCCGCTTGCGGTCTGAGAATCAACAACTGAGCATCTTCAACAACCTTCAGGGTTGTTGAATGCTCTTTTGCCTCATCAAAAACAAGTTCGCCCACAGTTGCTCCCGGCATAAATTCCACTAGAATAATCGGTTTCCCCCACCCCGGGGTCTTTTTGACCGCCTCGAGAGAACCCGTAACCACACAAATCAGGAGATTAAGGCTCTCACCTTCACACCAGACCTCTGAACCTGCAGACTTGTCACAAAGCTCTGCATAACCCCGAAAAAGCTCCCAATCAGAACTTTCACAAAAGTTGAAAAGGGGTGAACTACGCCAATCAAAATCAGCCCCCTGAAGGTTACCCGCTTCAGCCATCCTTGCGCTCTCCAACCTGAGAAGTTTTTTTCTCCATCAAGTCAATAAGGGCAGCAAAACCACTCTTATTCATAATCGGGCCAAATTGACTGCGGTAGTTACGTACCAGACTGACATTTTCGATAATCACATCATAAACCAGCCATTGTCCATCTTCATTAACCTTAAGCCTATAATTAAGCGGGATCACCCCGAGACTACCTCTGATCACCGCCGTCTGAACCTCGGCCTTATCTCCTTTGATAATCTCTTTCAGATATGAGATTTTTTCACCTGCATAACCATCGATAGTAGCGACATAACTCTCTTTAAGAAGATTTCGATAAAGGCTGGTAAAACGACTACGTTCGACTTCGTTCAAGGCTTTCCAGTCCCGCCCCAGAGAGAGTTTCGCCATCCTCTGCATGTCAAACTGGAGAAAAACCACCTCCGCGATACGCTCGCGGCGTAAAGTTTGCTGTTCATCCCCCTTGAGACTCACATCCCGCAAAACATCCAGCAAACGGTTAATACTGACCTCCAGCTGCTGCCGGGGCCCGCAGTCCCCTCCCCAAAGATGCAAAGGGGCAAACAGAAGCAAGAGAAAAAAAGAGAGTAATAAAATTGAGATCAAACGTTGCCGCTGCATAGTAATTACCAAAAACAATCCTCTAATCATGCTGCTCTCCTTCTTTAAACACCTCTTGCTGGTGCTGTTCGTAAGCATCACGAACCGCTAGATAAGAATCAAAGGCACCACGCAGCATCTTTTCATATTCGCCGAGTTTAAATGAGGTGCGGTTGATTGCATTTGAGGCTTGCACAGCAGCTGCGGCCAGGGGATCATTATTCAAGATGAAAAAGAGAGGTGATGTCAAAGTATCACCAATCAGACCAAAAGTTCCTCGCAAGTCATTCGGGCCGAAAAAAGGCAACACCAAGTAGGGCCCACTGCCAACTCTGTAATGGTTAAGAGTTGAAGCAAATTGACGTTCATAAGAGTGCATACCATCGAACGTTGCGGGATCCATAAGCCCCCCAACCCCAACCGTACTATTAAGAGTAAAACGGAGAAAAATCTCTCCAGCGGCCTTAAAACGACCCTGTAAAAGAGAGTTTATAATCCGTGTCGGCTCCAATAAATTGTTAAAAAAATTAAGTAACCCAGTACGAAATATACTGGGAATTACTTTGCGATAACCACGGGCAGTCGGTTCCATAAACCAGATTTGCAAACGGTCGTTAAAGGTAAATATGGTGCGGTTTACCAACTCCAGAGGATCACTTAAACCATCGATATTTTCATCATACTCAGAAAATTCATCCAGAGTAGCAGTTGCAGCCCCAGGCTCCGCCTGGCAAACTCGGGGTGACAACCCGACTATACTAATCCCAAAAAAGCATAGTAAAATTATAATAACTGTAATTTTTTTAGACATAAGCACCTTCCCTATACTCTATTCAACTTTACCAAAAACATACTTACTGATCAATGCTTCAAGATCAACGGCTGCTTCAGTTTCGGTTATCTCATCACCATCTTTAAGAAAATCCTCTTCCGCACCAGGGGTCAGTTGTACAAATTTGTCACCAATTATCCCCTGGGTTTTGATCGAAGCAAAAACATCACTGCCAATTTTAACTTCGGGCTTAAGCGAGAGTTCGACATCGGCCTGATCATCGACCAGAACAATCTGCGAAACCTTGCCCACCTGGACCCCGGCGATCTCAACCCGAGCCCCGCTTTTCAAACCACTGACTGAACTGAATAGGGCATGAACTTTATAGTAATCACCACCCAAAATTTCGAGCCCACCAAGATTAAGGGTCAAGTAAGCGATCGCCAGCAAACCGACCACTATAAATACCCCAACCGACATCTCCAGGTTAAATCTTTTCATCACATTTCCTTATTCATTCCGCGCTTAATTCAAGCCTACTGCAATGCGCAGAGCCCATAACCCTGACTATAAAATCTCTGACAAAAGGATCGCGGCTGCGCTGTAACGCTTCCGGTGTTAGACAGGCTCGCACCTGCCCCTGATGCAAAATGGCAATTTTGTCAGCCAAGTTGAAAATCTTGGGGATATCATGACTGACAATAATACTGGTATAACCCAGTTTTTTCTGAGTTTCAAAAAAGAGTCGATAAACATCGTGACTTTTTACCGGATCAAGCCCGGTTGTTGGTTCATCAAATAGAAGAATATCGGGCTCCAGTTGGAGAGCCCGGGCCAAGCCCACCCGTTTTTTCATACCACCGCTCAATTGCGCCGGGAATTTATCAGCACTCTCCGCAAGATCCATCATCTGCAAAGCCGCCGCAACCTTTTTTGCAACCTCTTTTTCGGGCAGCCGGCTGCGTTCTCTAAGCGGCAGAGCAATATTATCAAAGACACTCATTGAGTCAAAAAGGGCAACTCCCTGAAAAAGAACTCCAAAACGGGTCCGCAAACGACTAAGAGCCGCCCCTTTAAGCCGGGTTATATCCTCTCCCTCAACCAGAACCTGGCCTCGGTCAGGACGTACCAGTCCAAGAATATGTTTTAAGAGAACACTTTTACCCTGACCACTCTCGCCACAGATAACGGTTGTCGCACCGCGCTCGATATCGAGATCAACCCCGCGCAAAACCGCCTGTGAACCGAAACTTTTATGAATGTCTATAAGTTTTATACAATGTTCGGATTGAGTCATCAATTCTCTTTTGAGTCTGTCCCTACATCATTAATGAGGTGATCACATAATCAGCCACCAGCACCGAAACCGATGCGGCCACAACCGCCGAGGTGGTGGCCCGGCTCACGCCTTCAGCACCAAAGCCCCAGGCCCGCCGATTAACCCAGAAACCGTGTTCGGCACAGATCCAAACCAGTAAAAAAGCAAAACAGACCGACTTAACAAAGCACATCTTAAGATCTACAACCGTCACACTCGAACGCATACTGGCCATATAAGCGCCGCCATTACCATGCAGTAAAACCACACCGACCATGTAGCCGCCAAAGACGCCAACCAGATTAAAAACCGCGGTCAACAGCGGAATCGAAACTAAGCCAGCGATCAGTTTGGGAGCCACCAGATAACGGTAGGGATTGATCGCCATACAGTCAAGCGCATCGATCTGCTCTGAGATCCGCATGATCCCAAGTTCAGCACACATGGCCGAACCGGTGCGCCCGATTACCATCAAAGCCGTCAGCACCGGTCCGAGTTCACGGATCAGACTTAAGGCCACGGCCGCTCCCAAAGCACTGGAAGAACCATATTTACTTAAGGTATAATAACCTTGAAGACCGAGCACCATGCCAACAAAAGCCCCGGTAAAAAAAATTACTAAAAAAGAGCCCGAACCGATCACCTGAATCTGGCGCAGAATCGGCCTTATCTTATAAGGGGCCTGTAGCGCTCCCAGCACAGTCTGTAATAGAAAAAGGGCTGAACGCCCCATACCTTCAAGACTCTCCAGCCCCCAACGGCCAAGCTTTTGCAAGCTTTCCAACAACCTCAAGCTCCCTTATTAAACAAGTTATACAAGACCATAAATTTGAGTAAAAGTGAATATACTAAATTCACTATACAGTCAATCATTTTTCATTTCAATTCACATTTTCCCGGCTGCTCGTCAAGTTTTCAGGCAATGACAACTTCGCTTGCTCAAGCAGTGCCGTAAGAGGCATTCCCGGATTAAGTTCCAGTAAAGCATCTCCCTGCAAGCCCAGCAGCTCCCAACCATTACTGGTTGCAATCCGCCAGACTTCGGCAATCGGAATGCCAGCCTCGGCAAAGATCTCCATCTCGCGCAAAAAAGAGCTGCCATGCGGCACATTATAGGAGCCTGAATCGGTGCCAATGGTTAGTTTGACGCCATTTTCATGGGCAAATTGGATCATCTCCATATGTTTTTTGTAATTCCGTTCAATGATTGCTAATTGAGCGGCCGAAAAACGGCCATCGGGGTCACGACTCTGGTTGGCCATGGCGGCTACCGTCGGGGCCCAGTAGATCCCCTTTTCAGCCATCATTGCCAGGGTCTCAAAACCAATAAAATAACCATGCTCCAAGCTGTGCACTCCGGCCGCAACCGCCTCCCGGCAGGCTTTATCGGAATTGACATGAACCATAACTTTCTTGCCGACAGCGTTCGCCATCTTAACAATTTCGGAAAGTTCAGAAAAGCTCCACTGCTGGGGCCCAACCTCACCATAAACATCAAAGGAAACCAGACCGGTCAGAATCACCTTAACAAAAGAGGAGGGAGTCCGGGCAATTTTTTCCGCCAGAGAAAAATCACGATTATCTCCTAAAAAAGCACCATAAGCACCTTTTTTAAAAATCGCCGGCCCAGTTCTGACAATCTGCAAGGATAACGGTAAAGCAACCTCGTCAAGCAGCCCGTCCCGATCTCCGGCATCACGCACCACGGCGACACCGGCGACTAAATGTTTGCGGGCATTTTCCAGCGGGTCACCACCCAAACTCAAATGCACGTGAGTATCTACGGGCAGAGGAAATTTAAGCAGTTGCGAAGTTAAATTTTGCGACACTTGAGTTCTCCCCAAAAGAGTTTGCAAATATTATAGTGTTATTTTACACTTGAGCCAAACAATGAACTGTGCTACGAACAGAAGCTAAGTGAAAATCCACCATAAACCTCTAACTTATAATTAATGAGGAACAATAACATGAGCTACGAATTTTTAAAAGTCAACGTTAACAATGGGGTTGGAGTTATCAGTCTGAATCGGCCTCCGGCCAACTCCTTAAACGAAGCCTTAGTGGCTGAACTTGATAAAGCATTTGACGAAGTGGGCAATAATGACGATGCCAAAGTCTTAGTCATCACCAGTGAGGTCCCGGGCTTTTTCGTTGCTGGCGCCGACATCAAGATGTTTACCCAAATGACCGCTTACGATGCCTGGGAGATCGCGGGTGAACTGCAACGCGTCAACCAAAAACTCGAAGATATGCCAAAACTGACGATCGCTGCAGTCGGCGGCTATGCCTTAGGTGGCGGACTGGAATTGGCACTATCCTGCGATATCCGTTTCATGTCCGAGAGTGTAACGATTAAGGAAAAAGTGAAAATTCCGGCTATCGGCCTCCCGGAAACCACCTTGGGAATCTTGCCTGGTGCCGGTGGCACTCAGCGTCTGGCCCGCCTACTCGGCGCCAAACAGGCTCTCTATTATATTGCTACCGCAACAAACATCAACCCCCAGAAAGCTCTGGAGCTGGGTATTGTCCAGGAGTTGATGCCGGGTGCCGAACTCAACGATAAAACCATCGCTTTTGCCGAAAAAATGGCGACCAAAGCGACCATCGGTATCGCTCAGGCCAAAAAAGCGATCTACCAGGGCTACAACAAGGATACTGTAACCGCCATGCAGATTGAACAGGACGCCTTCATGAAAGCCTTTGCCAGTGAAGATGCCAGCGAAGGATTAAAGGCCTTTGTTGAAAAAAGACCGGCGGTTTTTCAAGGTAAATAGTCAGCATTAGAAACTTAACCCTGAAATTTTGCTAAATATTTTGTAACTACTCAACATGTTTTGGTTTCAGCTGTCTTGATGCGGGGATACCCCAAGGGCACTTCCTCCACTTCGTTCGGGCGCAGCCTCCAGACCGGGCTTTAGCCCGTGGCGGGCTGAGTCGCGCTGTGAGCGAAGCGAGGAAGTACTCTTGGTGTGTGTCCCCCTCGAAGTGGGCGAAGCAAAGTTCGACACCTTTTTTAGTAGCTTTATGAGGTGGCTGAATAGTTACAAATAATTTTAGTTCTCTGTAACTTTCATGAGTAATCAAAGTTCAACAATCAAGTTATAATGAATGTAAACACACATTGCTTCACCCTCTTGAATGGGGTCAAATCTTGACAATGGCTATTGGTCGCTTTACGATTTGTCCAATTATCTCGATAAGCCATAGTCAAGAATTGACCCCGCCCGAGATAGCTTTAAACTCATACTAGCCTGGCTACTATGAAGAGCTGATTTTCACTTACGGTTAATCAAGCCCGCCAGATAGGCGGCGCCAAAACCGTTGTCGATGTTGACAACACCAACCCCGCCGGCACATGAATTAAGCATCCCTAAAAGTGCAGCTACACCGCCAAAAGCCGCCCCGTAACCAACACTGGTCGGCACTGCAATCACTGGCCGTTCAACAAGCCCGGCAACCACACTGGGTAAAGCCCCTTCCATACCGGCCACGACAATCAGAACCTCGGCGGCCATCATTTTTTCCCGGTAGGCAAGAAGGCGATGAATCCCGGCAACCCCGACATCAACCAGCATATCAACCTTCTGCCCCATCATCCGCAACGTAATTTCAGCCTCATACGCAACTCTAAGATCAGAGGTTCCAGCCGTGACAATCAACACCGTCCCCCGCCCTTTATCATTATCATTACGATTTAATCTGACCAGATATTGCCCCGATGCATGGTAATGAAATTGAGGAAACTTCTCCTGCAGAAATTCGGCTTTGTGGGCTTCGAGCCGGGTTACCAGGATGTTTTTTTCATTTTCCAGTAAACCTTCAAGAATAATCTCAATATCCTTAACTTCTTTGCCTAAAGCAAAGACTACCTCCCCCATTATCGAACGAAGCCCGCGATGAGTATCAAGATGCGCAATACCGACATCCCGAAAAGGGAGATGGTCAAGAAATTCGACGACTTCGTCAACTTGACGTTCACCGCGCTGGAGTTCGGTCAAAATGTTTTTTAATTCCTCACTATTCATCTTCACTCGTCCCAATATTATTCAGATCAAATTTGTTATCGACCACCAAACAAGCTCGAGCCGAGCTATTCCAGGCGGCCAAACCGGCCTCTCGGGCAGCGTTACGTATCATCTCTTTATTCCAGCCACAAAGTCGCAGCGGACTGACAACCCCAAGCTCTGTCAAAGCCCGCATACCGGGACGACGTTCGGGAGAATCGTCAACATGAGTACCGTCACAAATTGTTACTGAAGCATCTACAAACTCGGAAAGTCTCTCAAAAAAATGCCGTTTACAACGATAACAACGATCTTTTTTCTGATCCCCCCAAACTGCAAGCATCTCTTTTTTAGAAAAATCAACTCTGACCCCATTTTCAGACTCAACAACTGCTAATGCCGCAACTCGTTCTTGAGGATAGACCCCTGGGTGATCAAAAAAAACCGGCCGCACCTCAATCCGGGCAAAATGCTTAAAAAAATAGTGCAGCCAAAGACTATCTATACCCCCAGAACAGGCAACCCAAACCGGTGACAAGGTCTGCGCCAAAGTGATCAAAGCTTGACGAAATTTTTCGTTGGGGAAAATGGTTAAACGACTGCTAGACATGCAATTTATTGGACATAGGGATTATGGATACGAATCTTTACCTTACTCAGATCAACCCGTCGTTCCTCAAAAAAGGTTTCAATATGGGGAGTAATCAAAGAGCTCAGATGACCCTTAACATCAACAATCTCCTCCCGCAAACGTACACCAATTTCCTCTTGCAGTAAAACTCTGAGACTCTCCTGCATTTTTTTTTGCCCATCCCCCGTCAAGCGACCGCTCTCCTGAAACTGGACGACCTCGATTTCCGCACTAAAAACCTTAAGACCTTCAAGAGAATAGAGCGGCAGATAGACGTTAAAAAGGAATATATCCGGATCAGCTGAGTTGGCAACCACCACCAACTCATCAACCACATCTGCACCCATTTCAGAAACAGGTTTGAGCCCTTGCGAGAGATCTGTTTCAGCCACCAAAGACTGAATCTCATCACGAATAGTGAGGGGCTGTTTGAACAGATAAATGACTCCGAAAACTTGGGCCAGCAAGCAAGCAATAGCAAAGCCTATAGCAATTTTCAGGACATTAGATGCGGTCTTGCCAACCTTACTAGCCGTAAAATCAAGGTCGTTAATCTCAAGTGCAACACTGGCAAGTTCATCCTCGGAGGCGATCACACCAGCTCCGCCAGCAGTATTCTTTTCTAACGGCGACTCCCCAAGATCGCTCTCATCGAGTTCAGACTCATCAAGTTCAGGCTCATCAAGCTCAAAATCTTCATCTGACTCATCTTCAAACTCTCCACCAAGATTACCTTCTGCATCCACAAACTGATCAGAAGAATCTTCAGAAAAATCAAAATCATCGATAAAATCGTCGTCGGCCAGAAGTTTATCGATTTCATGAGTATCAAGCTGGGTTTCACGAGCCATAAGTCAGTTGTCAGTGGGCAGTTGTCAGTGGGCAGTTATCAGCAAAGAAATACTGGAGACTGACCACTGGCAACTGCTGTTAGTTGTTAGACTTTATCAAAAAGGGCGTTAACAAAATCTTTAGAATCAAATGTGCGGAGATCCTCAATGCTTTCGCCAATGCCTATATAACGTACTGGAACTGCAAGTTCATCACAGACACCGACAATTACCCCGCCCTTGGCAGTACCATCAAGTTTGGTCAGAACCAGTCCCGTCACCCCGATCGCCTCGTGAAAAGTTTGTGCCTGAGTAATGGCATTCTGACCAGTGTTGGCATCAAGTACTAAGAGAACCTCATGCGGAGCCCCCGGCATTGCTTTGCCCAGAACCCGCTGAATTTTTTTCAACTCATCCATCAGGTTAACTTTAGTATGCAGACGACCGGCGGTATCTATAATAACAATGTCAGCTTCACGTTTAATTGCAGATTGCACCGTATCAAAGGCCACCGCCGCCGGATCAGCCCCCATACTCTGTTTAATAATCGGCACTTTGGCCCGCTCCGCCCAGACTGTCAGTTGCTCAACGGCGGCGGCGCGAAAGGTATCAGCTGCTCCCAAAACAACTTTTTTCTTCTGTTTTGTAAAGATTGCTGCAAGCTTACCGATGGTTGTCGTTTTACCCACCCCATTAACCCCGATGGTCATAATGACATAGGGTTTTTCATTGATCTCCCAGGGAGCTTCGGCCTTTGATAGAATAGCCCCAATCTGAGTTTGCAGAAAATCACGCAGATGAGCCGGGTTTTCAAGTTCCTGATGAGAGACCTTCTCTTCGATTTGAGAAAAGAGTCGATAGCTGGTTTTGACCCCGAGATCAGAGGTCAAAAGAATCTCTTCAAGCTCCTCAAGAAACTCTTCATCGATCTCCTTGTCACCATAAAACAGATTATCAAGAGTCCCCACAAATTGATTTCTGGTCTTGGCAAGGCCCTCTTTGAGGCGAGAGAAAAGACCACGTTTTTCACTCTTTTCAGGTAGCGCATCTTCATCAACATTGTCAATAAGAGCTGACTCCGGCATTTCGGTTGCCACCGGGATTTGAGCTTCAACAGCTTCAGCCTGAGCCGAAGGCAAAGGTATATCATCTTCAGATAAATCGACTTCAGGTTGTTGACTTAACGGTAACTTCGGCTCTGCATGCAACTCTACGTTGGGCACATCTGCGGGCTCGACGGCAACAGGTTCCGGACTTTCAGGCTCTACATCTGCAACAAATACGCTCTCCGGCAGATCCTCAAGCTTTTCCCGCCGACCGAAAAGGCGGCCAAAAAGACCGCCACGACCCTTCTTCGGCTCGCCTTCCCCGACGGCGTTTTTTTGTTCATCCTGATCTTTATCTATAGACATTCACAGCACTCCAAGTTATTATAATCCAAGATGCAGGATAACCTGCCTCTACCATTAAGTCCCGAAAAAATAGTCGATAGCGCCTCTTTTGTAAAGGAAATACTGAAAAAAATGGACTATCTTGCCCTGCTCCCCAAAATCACTCTTTTTTCCCTGTTGATTCTCTGTTCAGCGATTTTTTCCGGCACTGAAACTGCTCTCTTTGCCCTGCGCCGCCACCGTCTCAACCACTACCAGGATGACCACCCCCGAGCGGTACGCTTGCTGGAGAGGATTCTCAACCAACCTCGCGACTTTATCAGCACGATTTTGATCTGTAACAATTTCGTCAATGTCGCGGCCTCGGCCCTGGCAACTATGATTTGTATCGACATCTGGGGTGATAGCGGGGTTCTCATCGCCACCATCACGGTGACCATAATTCTACTAGTAGGAGCCGAAATCACCCCCAAGACCTACGCCGCCAGCCGCCCCGATAGTATCGCCCTCAAAACGGTTCTACCGTTGCTCCTTTTGATTAAGCTCTTAAAACCGCTAAATCGTTTTCTGGCTCTCGCAGTCAACCTCTTGTTAAGATTAATGGGACTGCCCAGTCAAGCCCAGAAAACGACCCTCTCAGATGAGGAGATCAAAAGCATCATCCTGACCGGCAAGCAGGAAGGCTTGCTCCGGGAAAGTGAGAGCTCCATGATCGCTAACCTTCTCGACATTGACAAAACCCGAGCCCGAGGAGTCATGAAACCACGCACCCAAATAATCTCAATAGGGCTCGACTCCTCCCTAAAAAAAATCAACACCATTATTAAAGAGTACGGCTTTTCCCGCTACCCGGTTTACGATAAAGAGCTTGAGAACATTATCGGCATCCTTCATATCAAGGATCTTTTCCGCTCCACGACTAAACCTTTTTCTCTCCAACCCCTGCTCCGACCGGCCCACTTCTTTCCAGAAACCGCAACCCTGGATGAACTTCTCGAAAAATTCCGTCAACACAGTGTCAGCCTCGGTATAATTGTTGATGAATATGGCGGCATTGAAGGAATTTTGAGCCGCGATGATATCGTCAGCGAAATCGTCGGCCACCTCGCTGACGAAACCGACCAAAACCAACCATCAACCATAAAAACCCTCAAAAAAGGAGCCTATCTAATCCCCGGAACCATGCCCTTGAGAAAAATTGAGCAAGAGATCCCTAAGCTCAAATTCCCCCAGGAGATTGAATATGACAATCTCGCCAGCCTGATTCTTGCCCATCTCGGCCATATCCCCAGAACTGGTACAAGTCTCCGCTTCAACAATCTGGAACTTACGGTTAGCAAAACTGCGAAAAATCGCATCGTCATGGTTAAAGTTACTATACTAACAGAGATAACTACAGAAACCGAAACGAGCCAAGCCAATAATAATGAAAAGATTACATCATAAAATAACCACAATTAGATCTTCACAATCAATAGCAATGGGCGTAGTTGATAACCGCTTCACAATACTATAAATCTATACAAAACCATTTACATATATTTAACAACCAAAAGGAGAGACTTAAATGAAAAGTGATGTAGTAATTCTGGGCGGTTCGGCAACAGGCTTGATGGCAGCTATAACCTTGAAAAAAGAGCTTCTGAAAAAAGTGTAACCGTCATCAGAGACGTCACCAAAACTCCAGTTCCCTGCGGCATCCCCTACATCTACAGCATCATGGGGCAAGTGAAAGAGGTCTATATCACTCTTGAACCAGCTCGCAATATAGTGGTTATCGGCGGCCACGTCAGCGGTGGCGAAGCCGCTTCCGACATGGTTAACATTATCGCAGTCGCAATTCAGGCTCACCTGACAGCCGAACAACTGGCAGTCATGCAGTACGCCACTTACCCCCTCTTAACTTCTTCACCATTAAACTACCATGTCATGCTGGCGGCTGAAAACACCGCGGTTAAACTTAGCTAAAAGAAATAAAACCAACCATCTAAAAGGCCCGGCCAGACAGCTCATTTTGTCCGGCCGGGCCTTTTATCTTTTTAAAGTAGTACGGATTTTTCTACAAATCTACTTATCGGTACTCTTGCGGCATGGTGCACACCGCATCTGACCGAAACCTGACGAACTGCCGCCAATCCGAGTCGCAATCAAAAAGTAAGCGGCAAAGGGCAAGGCAACATTAATTGATTTAATCAACCAGGGATGAGGAGCTAACCCTAAAAAAAGCAGTATCATGACCATGAGAGTATAAAAAAGATTGAGCATTAGACAACCGGCCAAGCCCCATTTAAAACGCTGCCGTAAGCTCCATAGAGGTGTTGTCAACACCAGTGCTAGCCAGACAAAAACATGAAAGACCAGCATCATACTGACAATCCGGCCGGGATCATATAGCCTTTCAACACTACCCACCAAGACCGCGAAATAGGACAGGCCAAAATTTTGCCACAACCAACCATTAAAAAGAGCCAAAGCAATGGCCGGAAAAGCCGACAGCAACAAAAGCAAGAGCTGACGTCCGATGGTTACAGCTTGGCGCAACCCTGCCCAATAGTAAACTGAAAACAGGAGCAGGGCTTTAACCAAAGCGATTTGACCGAAAAAATTATAGGCAAAATTAACGTCGCGACCACCGGCCATAAACCAGACTGCAACCACGGTGCGAACAACATGATAGAAATAGTATAAAGGAAAAAAACAGACTGCATAGAGCAACAAACGCCGGGACCATGAAAGCGGAAAGATAAAAAATGTAGCCAGAAAAAGGACCAATACCGGACTCGATAAACAATCATGAATAACCCTGATTGAACTTCTGGCCGTATTGATAACCTGGCCCTGCTGGACAGACTCGGTAAAGATTCCGAGAACGAGGGCGGCATGGCGAATAACCAGATCCTTAAACCAGGTACCAAACAAACTATTCAAAAATAACGTATAAAGTCCATAACTGAAAAGAAAACCACAGACATAAAGAGCCACCCCTGAAAAAAGCCGCCTTCGGCTTAAAGAAAGAACTGTACGCCCCTGCCCCACACCTTGAGCCCACCAGACAAAAACCCCCAGAGTGCCAGCAATAATCAGGGCCTGACCGACAATGACATGTAAACCCCAGAAAGTTCCGGAGAAACGGGACGCCAAAACAACTATCATCAAGGTTCGCAGAAGATTGAGAGTTACTATAGTAACCAGCCCAACCGTAAGTCCAAGTAGTTTCTCCTTCCAGGAGGCGGGAAAAGCGATAATCACCGCCGCCAGCAGAAAGAAAACAAAACTCCCGGTACAGCTGTCGGCAACCACAAAAACCTTGTCGGAAACCGTCAGCGAACTTCCCTGAATCTGAAATTCAACCCCCAAAAGAGCCAACAGACGAGCCGTTACCAAGGCTGAAAGGCGAGCATAAGGGGCAACCACAACGGTTTTAAAGCAAGAGGTGTGATCAAGCCAGTAAAAAAAGGCTGCCAGGCCCCAAAAACGAACCAGCCAACCCAGAGCAGCACGGTCAAAACTACCTTTTTTTGTTGTCGAATTATTCATAAAGGCTTTATACATGAAGAGCCCCCTAACTGACAAGGAGCACTTCATTTACAATCAATATCAAAAGCGTTACCCGAATTAAAACAAAAAAGCCCGGCAAGCATCTTAAAGTTTAAAAAAAACTCATGCTTACCAGGCTTTCAATTTTTGTTGGCGTCCCCAAGGGAATTTGAACCCCTGTCGCCGCCGTAAAAGGGCGTCTCATTGAGCACTCCGCCAGTGTTTTCAGTGACTTGCAAATCATCAAGAGACGTTAAAGCGCAATAAGAACCACCAACAAAAACCTAGTCAATAGGCTTTGCGTCTACGACCCGGTTATATATTTTGCTACTTTTCATAGCTAAAGGTGTTTGGTCAATATACGTAACATTTGACCTTGTCGCAGAAAAGCTCTAATTTGGATAAACTGGTAAAAGTAAGACATTGCCACTGGC
>CAYWGC010000029.1:0-38851 GCA_964457755.1 uncultured Thermodesulfobacteriota bacterium
TGCGCAAGTAGATGATTTACATAGATATATTTTTTACGCTGTTAAATATGGGTTAGGGCTGAAAGGAGCAGGATTATGACAGTTAAAGTTTATATGGCGGACTTAAGGACAAGTTTTAAAGATAACCTGTTTACTAAAATTGGTCGTCTTTTGGAATGTGTGGGGTTGCCTGAAGGAGTCAAGCCGCAATCAATGACGGCTATCAAGTTACACTTTGGTGAAGAGGGTAATGCTTCGTTTATTCGGCCGATTTTGGTGCGCCCGGTGGTTGATGCGATTCACGCTTTGCAAAGTAAAGCTTTTGTCACTGATACCAATACCCTCTATGTCGGGGCCCGCAGTGATGCCGTCAGCCATCTCGAAACCGCGACCAGGCATGGTTTTAATTTCCCGGTGCTTAATGCGCCGGTTTTGATTGCAGATGGTTTGCGTGGCAATAGTACTCGCACGGTGAAGGTTGGTTTGCGGCATTTTGATGAGGTTAAGATTGCGGCCGATATTTTTAATGCCGATTCTATGGTGGTTATGAGTCATTTTAAAGGTCACGAACTGCCGGGGTTTGGTGGGGCTTTGAAGAATTTGGGTATGGGTTGTGCCGGGCGTGAAGGGAAATTGAGTCAGCACGCCAATATCAGTCCCAAGGTGGTACGCAAACGGTGTGTCGGGTGTGGGCAGTGTCTCTCCTGGTGTCCGGCCGGAGCCATTAGCCTGGATGAGGAGAGCGGTAAGGCGGTTATTGATAATGAACCCTGTGTGGGGTGTGGTGAGTGTATTGTTATCTGTCCGCAGAATGCGATCAATATTCGTTGGAATGAAACCATCCCGGTTTTTCAGGAAAAGATGATCGAGTACGCCTTTGGCGCTTGTCACGGTAAGCGCGAGAGATGTTTTTTTATAAATTTTGTTATGCAGGTGAGCCCGGCTTGTGACTGTTACGGGCATAACGATATGCCGATTGTGGCTGATATAGGGATTTTGGCATCATCGGATCCGGTGGCTTTGGATCAGGCTTGTGCTGATCTGGTGATTGCGGCACCGGGGATGCCGGGCAGCGCTTTGGGGACCGAGATCGGGGCTGGAAGTGATAAATTTAAAATCCTCTATCCTGAGGTTGATTGGCAGCCGCAATTGGCCTATGCTGAAGAGATTGGCTTAGGTTCGCGAAGTTATGATCTTGAAAAAGTGTAATGGCGCTGGTAAAATCAGGAAAATGCTTGCATTTTTATGCCTTTTGGTGTAGCACGCCCTGTTCTTGGTTCAGGCTCGAGAAAAGTAGTTTATTTCGAGTGGCTGAAACTTCCTTGCCCCGGTTTGGGGCTATTAAACTCAGAAGGAGGAAATCTGAAAAATGAGTGAATTGGTAAGAAAGTATGAGTTGATCTACATCCATCCCGGCAATTTGCCGAGTGAAGATGTGGAGAATGTTGACGAGATCCTGAACGGGACTCTTGAGCGTATGGATGGCGAGCTTCTGCATCGTGAAGATTGGGGTGTTAGAGCTTTGGCTTACCAGGTGAAAAAGAATGCTGAAGGGCGTTATATCCTGGTTCGTTTAGCCTGCTCACCGGATTGTCTGAAAGAGATTGAGCGGCGTTTCAAGATTACTGAGTCTGTGATTAAATTCCTCTCCGTGCGTTTGGCAGATAATTATGTGCAGGAAGTTATTCCTGAAGTTGTCGAAGAGGTTGCTGCAGAAGGGACTGAGGAAAAGACCCCGGAAGAGGGTGAAGAAAAGACCTCGGAAGAGAGTGTTGTAGCGGTAGCGGAAGAGGTTGTTGCTGAGGATAAGGCTGCAGGCGGTAGCGATGATGCTGAAGATAAAAATGCGGGAGAAGAATAATGGCTTTTGCAAGGAAAAAAACTGACGTCAAAGGCGGTCGTCGCCGCTCTTTTGTGACTCGTAGAAAATATTGTCGTTTTTGTGCCGATAGCTCCTTGTCGATTGATTACAAGGATATTCGTCTGCTGCGCTACTATATCAGCGAAAAAGGTAAAATTGTCCCGCGTCGTATCTCCGGGACCTGCTCTGCGCATCAGCGTGAGTTGATGGCGGCGATTAAACGGGCTCGTAATATTGCCCTGTTACCTTTTTCGGTAAGTACTCCGAAACCTTATTAATGGGGGACGATAAATCTTGTATGGTGCGGAGTTTAAAAAATTTTGGTTGAGGATCAGGTTCTTGTAAGTCGGGCTTTACCAATAGCGGTAATTACGACAGTTTTGCTCTATCTGGGCGGAGCTCTTTTTCCGATTGTTGGGGCTTTGATTGGGTTGGCTGCAATTGCACCGGGAGTATATCTTCGTTTTCAAACCTCTTTGCGCTGGCCGCCAACCGTGATGGTGCTGGCCGTTATCGGCTTGCTTTTCTTAGGTTTTAGAACCCCGTCACCGGTAGCCGTCTATTTCTTTGAATTCGGTCTCTCCAGTTTGGTGCTTGATGATCTGCTCAGACGTCGCCGTCCTGGAGTAGAGACTATTTTTATAGCTGCTGCTGTAACCACATTAATTGTGGTTTTGTTGATGCTGTGGTTGAGCCATGATCAAGGGTTGACGCCGGTTCTTTTGACCGAGCGTTTTCTGCAGGCTAATATCGCGGCGGTTTGCACCATCTATGAGAATGCCGGGGTTTCAGCCGTGCAGCTTGCGGCTTTGCGGCAGGCGGCGGAAGAGGTTGCGGTTTGGGCTGGATCTTTTTTCCCGACCTTGCTCTTTATAGCTTTCTTCGCGGTTCAGGCTTTTGGCTTCGGGGTTGCACGCCTCATTTATAGTAAGTTTCATGAGGTTCCGCCGGAGTTGCTGAGAGAGGCAACCTCTTTTTCTCGGATCCAGATACCGGCGCTGATGGTTTGGCCTTTGATACTCTGTTTGGCCGGGGTGCTCTTTTTACCGTTATCGGGTCTGTTTCGTTTTGCCTTGCTGAATGGCGCAGGTATTTTATTTTTTGCCTATCTGATTCAGGGTTTGGCGATTGTGCAGTTTGCTTTTGAAGCCTTTGCCGTGGGCAGGGTTCAGAGGTTTTTTGTTTTTTTCTTTTTTTTAGCATTTCAGTTTCTTTTTATCTTTTTTGTTCTGCTCGGGATATTTGATACCTGGCTGGATATCAGGTTGCGGATTATGCGCCGTCAGCAGAGTTTGGAAAAGTAATTTTAGTTGCTGTCAAGAAACTGTAGTAAATATTTTTGGAGGATATATTATGAGAATAATCTTACAGGAGGCGGTTGAGCATCTTGGTAATATCGGCGAATTGGTGACGGTCGCTGATGGTTATGCTCGCAACTATCTTTTGCCGACCGGGCGGGCGATAGTGGCCAACGAGGGTAATATCAATTATGTTAAACATCATCTTAGAGGTCTCGAAAAAAAGAGACTTCGTTTGCAGGCTGATGGCGAAGCCATGCGCGATCGTTTGGCTTTATTGAAACTTGAATTCGAACGTAAAGTCGGGGAACAGGGCAAACTTTTTGGCTCAGTTACCGTCATGGATATTGCGGAGAAGATTCAAGCGTGCGGAGTTGATATTGACCGGCGCAAGATTGAGTTGCCCGAAGCTATCAAGAGTGTCGGCGATTTCAAAGCCTTGGTTAAGGTGCAGATGGGGATTGTTGCAGAAGTCAGCATTGTCGTGCTTGGTGATCAGGAAGATGTGGTTCTGGCTGAAGCTGACAAGGTTGCAGAGGATCCTTCTGCAGAAAGCACTGAGGTCATTTAATAGTAGTAACGTTTCAGTGACGGCCTTAATTAAGTTAACGGCCGTCACTGGTTAAAAAAATATTTAGAGTTTTTCCTGATTCTGGCGCTTCAACTTTTCCTTTCATTCCTTCTCTTTTTACTATACATATCTAATCTGTTTAACTTGACTTTCAGCTAAGAGAGTTGTTGTTGAACTGTTTCCAAGCTTCTAAATTAAAATAACACTCTGCTTTTTGGGGTTGAAAAACCATTGCAGATATGTTTATGTTTTTTCAGGTTTGCCGCAGAGTTACCAGATTGGTGTCAGGCCGGGGATAGCCAGGATTAATATTGGGCCACGTTTTTTTTCGTAGGGCCAGCAAGAGGTTGTTAATGGTAAAAAAGAGTAAACCCAAAGATACGACTGACTCTCTTAGAATACCGCCGCAAAGTCTGATGGCGGAAGAGGCACTTCTCGGCGGGGTTATGCTGGAGAACGAGGCTTTAATTCAGGTTACTGACTATGTGCGGGAGGACGATTTTTATCGCCCTGGTAACCGCGAGATATTTAGAACTATTCTGACCCTGGCCAAAAACAATGAACCGATTGATCTGGTTACTGTCGCTGATCATCTAAAACAGATGCAGAAGCTTGATCAAATCGGGGGTAGCGGCTATCTCTCATCTTTAGTTGATAATGTGCATACGGCTGCCAACCTGATGGCCTATGCCCGGATTGTCAAGAATAAGTCACTGCTCAGAGGTTTGATTAATACGGCAACGGATATTGTTGAGCGCAGTTATGGTGAGGTTGAAGATGTTGATCTGCTGGTTGATGATGCAGAAAAATCGATTCTCGACGTTGCCCGCAAGCGTAGCCAGTCGGAAATAACCCCGATAGACGAGATTGTAAAAAGCAGTTTCGCTGCAATTGATGCGGCCTATCGGAGCAATACCACGATTACCGGGGTGCCCACCGGGTTTGCCGGGATCGATAATCTTTCCTGTGGTTTTCAACGGTCCGATCTAATTATTATCGCTGGTCGTCCGAGTATGGGGAAAACCTCTTTTGCCCTTAATATTGCCCATAATGCATCGGCCAATCCCGAGACCTCAACCCACGTCGCTTTCTTCTCCCTGGAGATGTCCAAAGAGCAACTGGTGACCAGATTGCTCTGCAGCCAGTCAGAGATCAACGCTCAGACGATCAGACGCGGGTTTTTAAAGGATGAAGATTGGCCGCGCCTTTCAGAAGCCGCAGCTGTGGTTTCTGAATTGCCTCTCTATATTGATGATACGGCCGCTATCACCGTGATGGAGATGCGGGCTAAAGCGCGGCGTCTGAAAAATGGTAAAGGTCTCGATATGGTCGTTGTTGACTACCTGCAATTGATGCGGGGTGATGGCGAGAGCCGGGAGCGGGAGATCTCCGAAATCTCACGCTCATTAAAAGCGATGGCAAAAGAGTTGGAGATTCCGGTTGTTGCTCTTTCTCAGTTGAATCGTAGCGTTGAATCGCGGATCGATAAACGGCCGCAACTTTCAGATCTGCGTGAATCTGGAGCGATTGAGCAGGATGCCGATGTCATTATGTTTGTCTATCGCGATGAGGTCTACAATAAAGATAATCCCGAAAATGCCGGTTTAGCGGAAATTCTTGTAAGAAAACAGAGAAATGGTCCAACCGGGGTGGTTAATATGAGATTTTTTGGTGAATTTACCACCTTTCGGGATGTCGACACCCGTTATGATGATTATTCTGGTGTTCCCGAAGATGGTATGGGGGAGGCTGAGGCCGATTTCTCTCATTTCGATGGCATGCCTGATTCCTGATAGGCTTATAAATGTCAATCTTAATCTTTTGTGAAAGGAGTCACTGATGTTGGGAGTCCGGAGGAAGATTATGGTTGCCGTAGACGGTTCTGCGGTTTCCGACAAAGCTGTGCATGAGGCCGTTTGGCTGGCTGGATGTCAGGCTGGTAAGTTCAAAAATAAACTTTTTGCAGTTTTCGTTAAAGCTGATCGGGTCAGGGACTACGACGACCTTTTTGTCAAAGGGGTTTCAGCAGAGAGTGAAATAGATGATCGTTGGCATAAGATTATTGACGATGCTTTTCTGGTGATCAGGAAACTTGCGGCAGAAAAAGAGATCTCTCTTGAAACAATAGTTGTTGAAGGGGCTCCAGCCGCTTCCATTAATCACCTGGTGCACGAGCGTGACATTGATCTTCTGGTTATCGGCAGTACCGGAAAAGGGGCCGTAAAGAGAGCCTTTTTGGGCAGCGTTTCCGCTGAACTAATCGAACATGCATCCTGTGGGGTCTATCTCGTGCGGGCGTGATTGATTGATCTCTGTAAGGATGAGAGCATGCTTTCGGCTTGTTTCAGAGAGGTGTAGCCGGTGGCTTGAACCGAAAAACATGCAGTATCTAACGGCTTTGGCCCGCCTCTACCTGGCCGAGAATAAATTGACCGAGGCGGCTGAACTGGCTGAAAAAATGATAGCTACAGCCCCCAATAACCTGATTGGTCAACAGTTGCTAGGATTCTGTCGGGTTAAAGGGTTTTGATTTTAGCCGATGTCTCATTTTGCTTACGGGGTCGGCATCTTCGGCTAACGGGGCCGGTTGGTAGAAAAATTGTGTATGCATTTAAGGAGGGAATTGAAAAAATAATCCTATTACGATATTAAACATGTGTCTTTTAATCGAGGATAATATATGATATGTTCGGGGTCTGACCCTATGTGTTGCCGAAAATATCGTCATATTTGTGTTCAATCGCCAGCGCTTCAGCATCGGTCAGTTGCTTAAATTCCCTTTCTCGCGCCCGTCTTGACAGCTGACCGCCGTTTTGTTTGAGAAAACGGATTAGTAAGTCAACGAACCTGTCTGGCATGTCGATATAGTTTTTGATGAAGTTATTAAGAAGGTCGTACCTCTTTAAGTATTCTACTTCTTCAGGCAGTGTTTTATTAATGGTTTCCTCGACACATTCGAAGAGAAACTCAGCCTGTCTGGTCGCATCAAAATAGCGATATAGATCAATAGTATTATTTAAAACCTCAACATTATTTCTTTCAGTTGGTCGCCATTCGATCAGGTTAAGTCTGGGTTTTGAATAATACTCCAAAGTTTTTCGGTAGACCTCAATACGTTCCAGGATGACTGCGGAAACCGGAAAAACCAGTCCTTTGGGGACAAATCCTTTTTCTGCCAGAACATGATGAAAAAGGTAACGATGTATCCGGCCGTTACCATCTTCAAATGGGTGGATAAAAACGAAACCAAAGGCAATTACTGTCGCCATCAGAACCGCGTCGAAATCGCCTTCACCAAGAAGCTGGCAGGTTTCCATGAGACCGGACAGGAGGCTTTCCAGGTCTTCAGTGCGGGCGGAGATATGATCGGGCATGGGCACTCCCGTTGAGCGATCATGTTCGCCAACAAAACCTCCTTCCGTGCGGTATCCGAGTTTAACGAAACGATTATCGGCAATGACAATTGTTTGTAGATATTTCAGTTCCTGGAGGTTCAGCTGACGCTGTCCGGCTTCACCAATAATCTTTCCCCAGCGTCCAATTCGGTTCTGGGGCGGATCTTCTCCCTCAATCGTGTAGGATGCCTTGGAGTCTTTCAGTAGCAGAAACGCTGCCGCCCTGCTCAAAAGATCGGCATGGATTTTTCCGATATGATCAATGGCTGTTTGAGACAAATTCATGTCAATGAAGCGCTCAAGCTTAGCCGTTTTCCTGATAAGCGGGCAGAAACCGCGAGTACCCGGCAAATTGTTGCGAACGCGATGACGGCGGGAGTCGCGTGGTTGCCCCGGGTACTGCAAAGCATTATTAATCAGAGGCACAAAATTGCCCGTGGTTGTATCTTTAATATCGAGCTTCACTTTTAGTAGCCATTCCCACAAAAACCAAAGCCTGCGACTGTAAGCTCCAGTCGGCTCAGAACGAACAATAGCTTCAACGGCTTTTGGCTCAATAGTGGCAAATAAAGCTTTTAAAATAGCCAGGTCAACGCCTTCATGCTTCAAGGCAAATCTCAGATGGCTATATAAACTGTCATCCGGTTTATGGCGCGGCGTGAAAATGTGCCACCGCCCCTTGTCATATTTCTTATGTTTAGTGCCGATAGCACAAAGATAGTCGGGTATGGGAACCGACAAATTGTGTGCTTCAATAAGAGCGGCATATCCTGCCAGGCTCGTTCCTTCCCCCCAAGTGTGAAATTCGTGAAAAAGAGTTTTGGAACGTGATTTTTGATTATATATAGACATTTTTATGTATTCTCATTTCGAAATTCGAATGCATCATGTCATGAAAAACGATTATTGTCTATGAATTCTGATTATATTCTAATTATTTTGTGAATAGTAAATCTGTAGACCTGGTCAGGTTCGGGAGTCACGAAGCGGCTGATTTCTTTTGTTTTACGACCTTAGACAAAATGATAACGACGTATCTATACCATGGAGAACTGGCTGAAAAAATGATAGCTGCATCCCCCAATAACCCGATTGGTCAGCAACTGCTTTAGTATATTGATAAGAAGTTTTAACTCAATCAGGGAATTTGGGTTTCTTTTTTTTCATAAATGCTTTGATGCCATGCTTGCACTCACCTTCAGGAAATCAGCCACCAGGGGATTTTCAGGACTAATATCAAATCCAGCACAAAATGCTCCCCCAGTTCCGGTGATGATAATCGCTCTGGGAAGATCTCGTTTTAATTCATCCTTAACATTCTCCAAAGCTAAGAACATGGACTCATCAAACGCATTTCTCTTGCTGACGCGGAATCCATGGTCACCAAAGCGATCTTATTCTTTCTCTCTACTTTAATTTTACCACTCGTCATCGCTACTCCCACTGTCATATTTACGCCAACATTCCACCATCGCAAACTATACTTGCCCCGGTTGTAAATGAGGCAGCATCAGAGACCAAGTAGAGCACGGCTCCGGCGATCTCTTCCGGCTGAGCGTAACGACCTAGGGGGATTTGGGATAAGGCACTGTTGAGAATTTTTTCTGAAGAGATAAGCGCACTGGCAAACTTGGTATCGGTCAGCCCCGGTAACAGGGCATTGACCCGGATTCCTTTGGGAGCTAATTCACGAGCCAGAGTCTGGGTCATGTTAACCAGGGCGGCTTTAGTGGCCGAATAAATTCCTTGGTAGATTCCGGGTTTCAGCGCGTTGACCGATGCTACATTGACAATGGCCCCTTTGTTTTTCATCAAGGGGACTGCATATTTGATCATGAAAAATGGGCCTTTAAGGTTGACATCCAGGGTCTTGTTCCAGATCTCTGCATCGGCTGTAAGCATATCGCCAAAATGGGGGTTGGTGGCTGCATTGTTGACCAGGATATCAAGAGAACCATACTTTTTCACTATTTTTTCGTACAAATCTTTGATCTGATCTGGATTTCCGATGTGACAGGCCATGGCCTCAGCTTTTAGACCCTGATCCCGGATTCCTGCCGCTGCAGCCTCCAGGTTTTCAGCTTTGCGACTTACCATGATACATTGAGCCCCGTATTGGGCCAGTTTTTGTGCAATCGCCAGTCCTATGCCTCGGCTGGCCCCTGTAATTATTGCAGTTTTACCTGTCAGGTTGAAATCTTCCATAGCTGTTCTCCTTCATTTTAAATGCCTGTAAAAATTATAAATCAGACGATTCAATGACTTTGAGGGCAGTTTTTTCAAGGGTATTGACCGCGAAAATCAGCGTGGCGAAGCGTTTGTTATCAGTGATTTTGTGAAAATAGCGATAGTAGATCTGCTGGGCAATAACCGCCAGTCGGAACAGGCCGAAACCGTAATAAAAATCAAACGGAGTCGTACTGCGACCGGTACGATTTTCATAATGATTAAGAATTTCCTGTCGGGTCAGAGCGCCCGGCATATTGGTGGGCATGCTTCGGATCATTTGCATAAAATCCGGGTCATTTTCTTCGACCCAATAGGCTAATGAGTTGCCGAGATCGAGCAATGGGTCACCGTAGGTTGTCATCTCCCAGTCAAGAACCCCGATAATCTTTTCCGGTCTGTCGGGGTCGAGCACGACATTGTCAAACTTGTAATCATTATGGACAATAGTGGGATGGTCTGTATCGGGCGGCATTTTCTCCTTAAGCCAGGTCATAATGGTCTCACAATCCGGGGCGTCATCGGTTTTTGCCTTACGGTAGCGCATACTCCAGCCTTCCACCTGACGTTTAACATAACCGGCCGGCTTGCCGATGAACTCGAGGCCTGAACTTTTTACGTCAATATTGTGGATATCCGCTTGCAGATTTGTAAGGTTTCGGCACAAGTTTCTGGCCTGCTTTGGAGAGAAAGAGAGTCCCTTTGGCAGGTCTTTGCGCAGAATGATGCCGGATAATTTAGCCATGATAAAAAATGGGGTTCCGATGATTGATGTATCTTCCGTGAACGCCAGGGGCTCGGGACAATAGGGAAACACGGGATAGAGGGCTTTTAGAACCTTATATTCTCGTCCCATGTCATGGCCAGCCTTGACCTTAGCGCCAATCGGGGGGCGCCGCAAGACCATCTCTCGTCCCCCCATTTCAACCAGATATGTCAGGTTGGAATAACCACTGGGAAACTGGGTGATACAAATATCGCCAGCAAGATCTTCGATGTTATCCTGTAAAAATTCTTTTACCGCAATTGGGTCGATCTCTTCACCGGTTCTGACCGTTACGGCCTTGTCTGTTGCCGGCATAATATGTTCCTCCGTTACCAGTTTATTTTATGCTTTGGCGATTTTTTAGTTACAGTTAGGTTGGGTTAGGTTTTTACTCAAGTTTTTTCAGGGATGCAGCTGTCTGGTACTTGAACCAAGCAGAAAGCTTCCACTATATCTATTAAATATTGCGCAAATTGATCGGCCGTTACGTCTAATTTTCGGTATTTCCAACGTTTTAAATACCACTCCTGTTGCATAGCTTTGATCATGCTGGCGGTCAGTTCATGGTTTGCCGGTTTGAAAATAGCTTGTTCTTCCCCCAGCGTAAGAATATTTGTCAGGATTTTCTGGGTATACTCTTCCATGGATTTTACAGTTTCAAACTCGGTTTCTTTAAGGTTTCGGGCTTCCATGAAGGTAAAATAGAACCAGGGCCGAAAGAATTCAGAGAGAAATATATGGGCCTTGATTACGGCTCTTAGTTTTTCCCGGGTGTTTTTATAGGTTCCACAGATCTGTTCGAGATTTCCTTTTATGATAGACCAACCTTGGGTCTGAATAATTCCCAGAAGTTTCTCCTTGCCCGTGAAGTAAGCATATAAGGAGCCTAAACTCATGCCGGTTTCTCGACTTAAATCCCGCATGCTCATGGCCTGGAAGCCTTTCTTGTAGGTTATGCTGAAGACCGCATTAAAGATTTTTTCAAGATTAATGACCGCAGTTTTTTCTTTTTTAATGCGAATGCTCTCTTGATTATTGAAAAACACCTCCCGGGCAATATCCCGGTTTGAGGTTCCATATAGTTTTGCAAATTCTTTGTAGTCCATTCAAATTTTACCAGTTCTGTTCTACTTGTTTTTTTGATAGTTTTTCAATATCCGTTTAGCCAACGAACTTTTGTGGACCTCATCGGCGCCATCATAAATCCTGGCGGCCCGCTCGTGGCGGTAGAAAAAAGCCAGAATGGTATCATCGGTCATGCCTAAGCCTCCATGCACCTGAAGGGCCCGGTCGACGATTCGGTTCATGGTGTTAGCGACGACAAACTTTATCATAGAAATCGAATCGCGTGCCTTGGAGGCCCCATTTTTATCGATCTGCCAGGCCGAATTAAGCGTCATCAGCCTGGCCGCCTGCAATTCCGCTGCCGATTCGGCGATCCAGTTTTGAATGGTCTGCTGACTGCCCAGAGTTTTTCCAGAAGGCGAAATCACGCGCTCATTAGCCCGCTTGCACATGAGATCAAAAGCGCGCTGACAGATTCCGAGCCAGCGCATGCAGTGGTGAATTCGACCCGGGCCTAAGCGGTCCTGGGCCATGACAAATCCCTGCCCTTCAGCCCCCAGCAGGTTTTGTTGGGGGACCCGGCAAGATTCAAACAAAATCTCACCGTGACTGAAATAATCATTACCGGCATGGCCCATGACCGGAATATTGCGAACCAGGTTGAAACCCGGCGTACTCGTCGGCACGATAATCATACTGGCCTGACGATAGGTCGAGGCCTCCGGGTTGGTAACCGCCATAGTGATGGCAAAGTCAGCTCCGTCGGCTGCCGTAGTATACCATTTATGACCATTTACAATATAGTCGTTGCCATCTTTAACGGCGGTGGTTTCCAGCATCACCGGATTTGATCCCGGCATATCTACTTCGGTCATGGCAAAGCAGGAGCGGATCTCCCCCTTGACTAAAGGATTGAGGTAGCGCTGTTTTTGCTCTTTGCTTCCGTGGGCGTGCAGGATCTCCACATTGCCGGCATCGGGCGCCTGGCACCAGAAGACATAATGACCTAAGGGGGAACGGCCCAGGGCTTCAGATACGAGGCCGTGCTCCAGCAGTGAAAGTCCCATGCCGCCGCACTCAACTGGAAAATTGGGCGCCCAGAGCTCCATTGTTTTAACGAGCTCCTGTTTTTCCCGGAGTATCGGCAAGATTTCCTTAAAATCTTTTACCAGAAATTCCGGCTCCAAAGGGATAAGCTCCGCCTCGACGAACTCTCTGATCATTCCTACAATAGTTTGAATCTTATCTGATATTGTGAAATCCACTGGTATCTCCTCTTTTCTGCAAAAAAGTTTCTATAAATTCAACCACATCTGCACTAATGCAGATATCTGAGTGGCGAAATATGGGGGCTTCCGGGTTTTTGTTGATACTGATTACGAACTCGGCCTCTTTGATCCCGGCTAAGTGTTGGGATGAACCGGAGATGCCGCAGGCGATATAGAGTTTGGGTGCGACCGTAGCGCCAGTTACGCCGACCTGATGTTGATAGCCGAGCCAGCCCATATCAACCAGAGGACGGGATGAGCCTACAGTTGCTGAAGAGAAGCATTGGGCAAATTTGTGAACAAATTTTAGGTTTTTTTTATCTTTTATACCGCGGCCGGCGGAGATAATGACCTTGGTCTTTTTCAGGGCCCGATTGTCACAGGTTTTTTTTACTATCTCAAGATACTGGACACGCTCTTTTTGGCAATCTGAGGGCGCAAAAGAGACTTTGCGGATATCAATCTGGCCTGTTTTTTTCTCTTTATAGGTTTCCGGTTTAAAGATTCCGGGCATCAAGGTCAGCACCACAGGTCGCTTTGGAGTCGGGCGAATCAGCATGTTTTTGTTATTGTTAAATGCGGGGCGTGAATAGATCAGCCCTTCAACATCAGAGCGGATACCGTTGACTCCGGAGATCGCTGCGGCATTTAACCCCAAGGCCAGTCCGAAAGCAAAATCTTGCCCTTGAGCGGTGTGGGCTATGATAATATGAGAGGGGTTCATGGTTTTGATTAGTGCCTTACAGGTTGTTTTCTTGTTTTTTGACAAGAAAACGTTCTGATAAGAGTCACTTATTTGCGGGTTTGCCCGCATCAGTTGTTCAAGGCAAGAGATATAGATCTCGCTGGTATAGACTTTAAGTTCAGGTATCTGGAGGCCGATGACATTTATGCCGGTCCGTTTTGCGATCTCTTCGGCTAAGGGCACGGGGTTATCTGCGGGGACCATGATATGGATGGCAGGAGTGGGCTGTTTTGAGGGTAGACTGGCTGTTATTGTATGGGCAGCGGTGATCAACTCCCAGGTGACCGGTCGGATCTGGCCCGCAAAGATCTCTGCGATTACAAATATCTGCTTCATAGAAGGCCTTTCTCCTTGAGAATGGCGAATAATTGTTCCGCTTTTTCGGATAAAGATCCTTCCAATATTTGGCCGGACCTGCTTTTTTGAGGGTTTTCCAGGCCGATACAGATATCTCTTGCTTCGATCGGTTCATGAAAAAGATCGGCTTCAGCTAAGATTGTGATCTCTTTCTGGCCGGCGACCAGCATATTTGAGAGGCGCGGATATCTGGGAGTATTGATGCCGGCTTGAATGGTTAGTAGTGCCGGTAATCGGATTGCCAGGCGGTCGCGAAAGCCGTTTTCCAGCTCCCGCTCAACTTCAATCATATTGTCATGGGTCGGGAGATTGGTTTTTATGACGCCGGTGGCGCAGGGGAGTCCCAATATTTTAGCCAGCATCGGGCCGGTTTGACCAGCCAACATATCTTCCGACATGATGCCGGTCAGAATCAGGTCGTATTGTCTCTTTTCGGCCACTGCTGCCAGTCGGGTTGCCGTCACAAAAGAGGAGACATAGCCGCTATCTTCAGTGACGATATGACAGCCCCGGTCGGCGCCTAAGCCAAAGGCCCGCCGGATGATCTTTGTCCATTCAGGTGGTCCGACCGTGACCACGTCCACGGCAACCGATTGCGACGCTTGGGGATCAATTTGCTCTTTAAAGCTCAGTGCTTCTTCCAGGGCATGGAGGTCAAAACGATTTATCTCTCCATCATTGCCCACCTGTTTAAGGCAAACCAGAATCTTCATACTTCCGGCATACACGGAAGTTTCATCTCTGTCAACAAAAAACAAACGAACGTTCATTTTTTTTATTGACTATCTAATTTTAAAGTTTTAGTATAATTGATTAACGCAATAAAGAACCGAAATAGAGGAGGATGCTATGATAGACAAATCATTATCCGGTAAAACTGCTCTGGTCACCGGGTGTGGCAGAGGGATCGGTAAAGCGATCGCCAAGACGCTGGCGCAAGCCGGGGCCGATGTTGTAATCAACGATATTGACCTCGGTACGGCTGAAAATCTGGCCAAATATATTGAAGATCTGGGCGGAAAAGTTCTGGTTTGCTGCGGGAGTGTCGGGGTAAGGCAGGATGTGGATGCCATATTTTCAAGGATTAAAAAAGAGTTCAACGGCCTCGATATCTTGGTGAATAACGCCGGCATTACCAGGGACAAGATGCTCTTGCAAATGAGCGATCAGGAGTGGGATCAGGTTATGGATGTTAACCTTAAAGGGGTCTTTTACTGTATCCGTGCGGCGGCCTCCATGATGAAGGAACAAGGCTCCGGCCGGATAGTCAACCTGACATCGGTAACCCCGCCCTTACCGGAAACGTGGGGCAGGTCAACTATGGCGCATCCAAGGCCGGGGTTATCGGTATAACAAAAACCCTGGCCCGTGAACTGGCCAGGTATCAAATTACGGTTAATGCCATTGCTCCGGGCTTTATTGAAACCCCGATGACTGAGTTTATTCCGGACGATATTAGAAAGTTGATTGTCAGCGGTATCCCTTTAGGGCGTGCCGGTAAGCCTCAGGATGTTGCCAATCTGGTCAAATTCCTCTCCAGTACTGATTCTGCCTACATCACCGGTCAGGTCATTTCCTGTAACGGGGGATTATACATCTGATAAAAGAGAATTACCCGAAAAACTTAAAAAAGGCCCGAGCCGACAAATTCATTTGCCGGTTCGGGTCTTTTATTGATTAAAGACAGCCATTTTTGAAGAATAAAGATTGAAGAGTTTTTAACCCTTTAATCTTTTAGACCAGTTTGGCTTCCTATGCTTCCTTTTGGGTGTTTTCTCCTCTAAGCAGCCAGGCGGCCAGAGCCGGCAGGACAAATACGGCGCCAAGCATATTGACGAGGAAGAGGAAAGTTAACAGAATCCCCATGTCGGCCTGGAACTGCAACGGCGACCAGATCCAAGTGGCAACCCCGATGGCCAGACTGAAGGCTGTAACCAGAACTCCGTTCCCGGTAATATCCAGGGTTTTCTCATAGGCTTTGCGAAAGGATTCTCCTTTTTGCAGGGCAGATTTGAAGCTGGCGTATATATAGATACCGTAGTCAACCCCAACCCCGACTCCGAGGGCGATAATTGGTAAGGTGTTGACTTTCAGGCCAATTCCTAAAATTGCCATCAGGGCATAACCTAACAGGGAGACCAGGGCTAAGGGAAGGAGTATGCAGATTACGGCCCGGATCGAACGAAAGGCAATCAAACAAAAAAGAATAACTGCTCCATAAACGTAAAGTAGAATCGGGGTCTGCGAAGCTTGAACCTCTTCGTTGGTAGCCGCCATGACGCCGACATTGTTACCCATCAGGGAAAATTTCAGATCTTTGCAACGGCAGGCGTTATCTTCTCTATATTTGCGTGCTGCTGTAACAATATTGGTGATGGTTTCTGAAGTATGGTCCTTAGTGAAAAGATAGATTGGCATAACGCTGGCATCAGCGTTCATGAGTCCGCTCGAGCTACTGATAGAAATAAGGCAACTGGCAATAGAGGGTTCGTTGGTGGGGATTACGCGCCAGAAGGGAGAGCCCTCATTCCAACCGGCGTTGGCAAAGCGCAGATATTTGGCCATGCTTATGGTTGAATTGACTCCTTCGACATTGGCCAGATACCACTCAAATTCATCCAGTTCTGTTAAGCTGTTGCAATCGATAAAGGCGTCCGCTTCACAGCCCTCAACGAAAATCGAAAGGATGTCGACCCCGATAGAGAACTTTTTCGTAATAAAAGCGGTGTCCAGGTTATAGCGTGAATCGGGTCTTAGTTCTGGTACTCCAGCCTGGGTATCACCAATCTTGATGTCGCTGGCTTTCCAGGCTCCTAAAAGGGCCAGGATCAGGCATAGACCGATAATTATGGTGGCTACTGGACGGCTGGCGACAGCTGAAAGTCTACGCCAGATAGGCTCGAATAAAGTGGCCTTTCTTTTCAGTTTCTGGCGGTATTTTTCGTTGGCGCTGACATACGAGAGAATTACCGGTAAGAGAATAAGATTGGTTAGAATGATGACGGCCACGCCGATCCCGGCAGTCATTGCCATCTCTTGAATGATACGAATTTTAATCAGGAAAATGGTGGCGAAGCCGATGGTGTCGGTAGCCAGGGCCGTCAGGCCGGGAATCAATAGTGAACTGAAACTGTTTTTTGCCGCCTCAAGTGGTGATTTCCCGGAAAAGAGTCCGGCCGAGTTGGCGCTGACCATTTGAATGCCGTGGCTTACGGCGATGGCAAAGACCAGAAATGGGACTAAAATACCCATAGGGTCGATGCCGAAACCTAAAATTGGTAATAGGCCAAGCTGCCAGATTACGGCAATCAGGGCAACTCCTAAAAGAACCGCTGTGCGGCGTACTGATAGGGTATAAAAGAAAACGAGCAGGGCGGTTATCAAAAAGGCTACACCGAAAAAGAGCACGACGCGGGCGGCCCCTTTGGTCATGTCGCCCATAACTTTGGCAAAGCCGATGATGTGAACATCCAAGTTATCATTCTGGTATTTTTCGCGAATTTCTTCCAGGCGTTGGGCAACTTCGAGAAGGTTTAACTTTTTTCCACTTTGAGGGTCGATCTCCATTAAGTCGGCTTTGATAAGGGCTGCGGTAAAATCATTAGCGACAAGGCGGCCGACATGGGTTGACTTAAGGAGATTGTTGCGTACTATTTCCAAGTATTCCTGGTTCGGGGCAAAGTCTGCTGGGACCAGGGATCCCCCAGCAAAACCCTCCTCTGTTACTTCAGTAAACCGGGCATTAGGGGTGAAAATTGAGATTACCCGGCTGCGATCAACCCCGGGCAGAAAGAAGATCTCATCAGTTACTTTCTGGATTGCGTTAAAAAACTCAGGTGTGAAGATGTCTCCCGATTTAGGTGCCAGAGCGACGAGAACCTTGTTGGCTCCGCCAAACTCTTTTTGGTGCCGCACATAAGTCTGCATGAACTCGTGCTCCATCGGCACAAGTTTGGTAAACCCAGCATCAATTTTCAGGTTGCTGGCAGAATAGCCCATGAAAAGGGTTATCAGACCAAAAATGATGATGATAGGAAGCCGGTTACGAAAAATGAGAGTTTCGGCAGCAGGGATAAAACGAGAAAACATTGTTAAATAGCCTATTAGTTTAGAGAGTAGATTCGAAATCAGGAACCAGGAATCTGTTTAAAAGAAAGAGAGTTGGTGTAATCTTTTAAATCTTATTAGACTTATTGTTGACTTTCGTCGGCGTCAGATGGGGTAGATTTTTGATATAGGTTTTTGGGCAAGGTTTTAAAACCTTTCTCCCCGGCAACCACAATGGTGCCAGCCTTGGTGATTGCAATAGATGTCAGGGAAACCCGGTCGGGCTGTTGCAGAGTGAAGTTTACACCGCCATCTGAACTGGTTAGAATAACTCCAGCCATGCCTGTAACCACGATGGTTCCGTTAGGTAGTTGAGTGGCATCGGTGAGCAGGGCCGTGGTTTTGGTCTCGATTTGCTCCCAACAATCTCCCCCATTTGTAGATCGAAAAATGTGGCCTCGCAAACCGTATGCCAGCAGGGTTTCACCCCCCAGCGGTAAAATTCCGAAAAAAGATCCTCCATACGGAGATGGTAACTCTTTCCAGGTCTCACCATTATTATCCGAACGAAAAAGATAACCCGCTTCAGCTGCAATATATAAAATCCCGGCGCCACTTCGGGCAATTCCGTTAAGGTGAAAATCAAAGGGCATGGACTCTTCATCATCCAAATCCTGGGTTGCATCTTTTTCAATAACAAATTCTTTGGGTGTCCAGTTCTTACCGCCGTCTATGGTCGTCATAAACTTAGCATAGGCACCAATGGCAAAACCAAAATTATCGGTTACGATAACATCAAAGAGCGGTCTCTCTTCTTCTGGGGCGGCACTCAAAAGCTTCCAGTTTTGGCCGCCATCTTCAGTTTCCAGAATTACCGCGCCATGGCCTACCGTCCAGCCTCGCTGTTGGTCGGAAAAATAAACGCTGGTGAGCATGTTTCTGGTCGGAGATTCAACTTGTTGCCACGATTGTGCATCATCATCAGATATGAGAATGTGTCCGCGCCAACCAGTAGCAACAAGGCGTTGTCCAGCATTTGTGAGATCGAGAATTAGCGACTTTGCGGCTCGCGGCATCAAAAGGGCAGGTTTCTCGGTCTGGTCGGCTAGGCTTGAGCCGGATGTTATAACCAAGAACGCCAATAAGTATAAACACAGGACAGAAAAACCCCTGGTTTTGATAGTGTAATTACCTGTAAAGATCATTTTTTTCCTGTAAAAAACCCCGTCTCTACAATTTTGGCAGGACGGGGTTTTTTATCATGAGTGATAATTTAGCGTTTCCCGCTCCGTCGCAAGGCGCTTGGTGAAAAGTCTTCTACCGGAAAGTTTTCTGTGAAGATGTAGGTGTTTTTTTCCTCGTTATCGAGGTAGTAGAAAACATAACGTCCTGCCGATAGGTCGTAATGAATTTCAGATGTACTCCAGGAACAAGGCAAATCATAATAGTTCATGACGAAAGCTTCCGAAAAACGCCACAGTTGATCACGATTATCATATTTGTCCGTAGCAACCACGGCCCAAGTGTCTTCGTCAAGGTAGAAAACCCTTTTTTTGTAGATATGACGGGTGCCCTTTTTCAGGTTGGCCTCTATGACCCAGACCCGGTGGAGCTCATAGCGTAGATAATCTGGGTTGTAGTGTCCCGGTTGAATAATATCTTTATATTTTAACTGGTCGCTGTGAAGCTTGTAACTGTTGTAGGCGATGTACATCTCTTTTTTGCCCAGAATTTTCCATTCATAACGCTCGGGGCTGCCGTTGTACATCTCGTAATCGTCCATCGTCCGTAAGCCGTCAGAGCCGGTGCCGGGGGTATCGAAGGCCACCTGGGGGGCCCGGCGGACACGGCGTTGCCCTGGGTTATAGGTCCAGGCTTTACGTGCTTCTTTGCTTTGGTTCAAGGTGTCATGGACTGCCAGCAGGCGTCCGGCGACTCTTGGCGGTCCCAGTAAATCCATCAGGAAATATAAAATTACATTGTCCATTTTTTCGTCAGTCATTCCTGGAAGAGAGTACTGCCAGCGAACCTTCGTATTCTCTTTGCCAAGGTTGTAACTTCCACCTCTGGTTACTGGTGAGTAGACAAAGGTGCGGTCAATACAAACCCCACGCCAGTGAACCAGGTGGTTCCAGATCGCTTCCAAGCCATTTTCAGGGATCGGGAAAGGAATGCCTTCTCCCACATTCAAAATGCCGTTGCCATCTTCGCTCAAGGTTGCGTTCTGGGCGATCCGTTCGGTCGCATCATAGATTCTCTGCGGAAATGAGGCACTTCTGTGGGTCGGGTAGACATTGAGAAAATAGTTCTCGTCAGCTTCGAGCAGGGCTTTATGCCCCTCTGTAAGCTGGTCGACGTATTCTGCCATATTGGCCTTGTTGATCTTGAAAAGCACTTTGTCGTCGGCGAAAGGATCTGGGTGGTGGTCGCCGGGTTTGTAGTTGGTGGGTGGGGTAGTGATTCCGCCATTCCAGGCCGGGATTGTACCTTTGGCATTTCCGGCTTTTTCGCCGCCTACGGGAGTGAGGTCTTTTCCCAACCGGGCCGCATCTGCGGCCGAAATTTTAGCCTGAACTCCAGATGCACAAAGCATCATGGTGAACAGTAGAACAGTTATAATTCCAATGGTTTTTCGCATATTATTTCTCCTTTATATTAGAAACTGTATTTTACGTTAAGGCCGATGAAATCCCGGTCGTTAATCGCGTTGTAAGCGTCGGCACCAAAATAGTTGGTATAGCTTACATCAGCTGTCCAGGACGAAAGATAGTTCGCCGTAAGGCCTAAGGTTACAGCTTTCCGGTCGTTGAGGAAGGGCCCGCCTAATGGGCTTACGCCTTCAACATCATGTGACCAGGCAATGCGAGGTGAAAACCCGATTGGGCCAATGACATTAAAGTAGTCAAGCTTGGCCCGAATCCGGTAACCCCAGGAATCGGCATCGGCAAAATGACTCGAACTCTCTTGTGGTTGACCGAGGGCAACCGCTCCCGCAGCTCCACCCGGAGTTGAGGTCATCGGGCCTTCGAGACGGAGTTTGTTTTTGCTCGGCATGCTGCAGATATGCTCCCAGCCGATTTCGCCGATGATCGCACCACCCTTTGAGCCCAACCAGGAGATTGGAGGTAGAAGATAGGTTAAGGTTGTTTGTACCTGAACAATGTCCCTTTCAATAAAGCCCTTAATGAGATCACCGGGCATTATCTGTCCCAACTGACCGGTTTGGCCATAGACTGGATTCAGCGGGGAGAGAAAGCCTTGCAGGAGCTCGAGATCGTCGATCTGCAAAGGTGCATCAGGTCGATAAGATATTTCACCCTGCCAGCCGATACTGGCGACTTCGGTGTTGAAAGCTACACCATAGAGATCCAGATCTTCTTCATAAGCGGTATAGTATCTAGAGCTTTTGGCGTAGGCGTCGACAGCGACAGCGTTTCCGGTGGCTTTGCCTGTCGCTGCAGCCAGCGCATCTACAGCCGGGTTAGTGCCGGGGGCAACCCCGGCCTTCTGGTAGACCGCCATTGCAGCCGCTTGTCCCGCAGCTGCAGCCTTGGCGCCAGCTTGTTGGAGAGCTGCCATATCCCCAGTTTGCACATGCATATTAAAGAGGTGGTTATGATAGTTCATGGCGTAGAAACTGAACTCGGTACTATGGAGGGCCTCGGAATAATATCTTAAGGCTACACCATATTGACCCTGACTGTCGGCATTTTCAGTCTTGCCTCTGGGGACACCCATAAATGTGTCTTCTATCGACGCATCTTTCATATCTGGGACCGCACCAAAACCCAGCATCAGTTTTTCGGCGCCTTCTCCGATAAAATCAGCCCCACTGAAATAGGTGCCCGAGGGGTCGAGTTTGGTCTCTTCCCAATCATACTCATAGAAAGCTTCGATGGAGAAGTTATCAGTCGGGTTGATCGTGGCAAAGATCATCCCTTCAGGAGTCAGGGCTTCTTTTAACTCGGCGCCTGGTACCCGGAATTTAGAAACGTTAACGGAGTTGATCGAATTAATACTGTTTGGGATAAAAGTCGATTCACCCCAACTTACAATTTGGTCACCTATGCGAATCTGAAAGGGCATTCCTGCCACTTCGTTAGTAATCCAGAGATAACAGTCAAGGAGGTCAATGTATCTGCCGACCGCATCTCTAGCGTCTGAAGAGAGGTCGTAATAATCTCGGTCACCTTTTTCGTTTTCATAGTCATACATCGCTGTGGCGCGGACAAATGCGCCGATCCAGCCAGCGTCAATATCAAGGTCTGAAGTTATTTTCAGAGCGTTGCTGATGAGTCCGGTGTCATAGTTCATGTTGCCGTCATCATAATTATTAGAGTGTTTAGTGCCGCCTTTGGTTAAGCCGAGAATATCTTTGTCGCGATTCTCGACGCGCCACATCAAGCCGTAGGAGATGGTGGAGTCAAGTTGGATTCTGACTGCATCATTTTCAAAGGCTGTGAACGCCTGGGCTTGCGGGCTGAAAGCCAATAGCCCCGCAAACACCATGATCAAATAGCTGACCATGAACTTCTGAAACACTCTTTTGCCAAATTGCTCTTGCCTCATAACCTCTCCTCCTTGAAAGTTAAAACTGTATAATGGAAACCGTGCTTGCATATATGCATTTGCGGTCATCTTGATACTCATAAAACAATTTTCTAATTTTTGCAACTTAGAAGAATGAAAAAATTCTAATTTTGCAACATGCATGCCGTTTTAATTTTCCCAGTCGCGTATTTTTCGCCAACTTGCATTTTTTGTTTATCGCATATAACGTTCGTATTGACGGCTTGGGTTGGTGGCGCCAACTTCTTTTAAGTATCCTGCTTAAGGTCTGGGTGTAGAAAATTTTAGAGTGTGAATCATGGTTGGAACTTAATCTTAAAGTTTCGAGGTTCTGGGCCTTGTATTTAATAGTGCCACTATTGACCCTTTTTTCTCGGTGGAACGGTTTACTCTCTTGCTTTTATTGGGGAATGGTGTATTGTGCCATAAGTGACACGACATGCGCCTTTTTTATCTCGTTAATGTTTGTGGTTTTGTTTTGCTGAGTTGTTGATGCGCTTAATATTTAAAAATAGTCGAGGTTAATTTCGATGCCCCATATGAAAGATTTTGATATTGCAACCATGATAAGAGCCTCTCAGGCGATTTCCAGTGAAATCGACTTTGATAAACTGCTTTCAATGTTGATCAATATAATGATCGAAAATGCCGGTGCCGAAAGCGCCCATCTGCTTCTCGAATCTGAGGGTGATTTTCTGGTCGTTGCCAGGGGCTCTGCTGAAAGTGGTACGGTTGTCGTCAGGCCCCCGACTTCATATAAAGATGAGGTGATCTCCACTTCAATTGTCGAGTATGTGGCTAAAACCCTTGAAGTTATTGTTTTGGAGAATGCTTTTGTTGATCCCCGTTTTGCTGAAGACTCATATATTCGAAGTCGGCAAGCGAAATCCATTTTATGTGTGCCAATTCTTCACAAAGCCAAGATGGTCGGGATCTCCTATCTCGAAAATAATCAGCTTACCGGGGCGTTTACTGTCTTGAGATTGGAGATGTTGAAAATTATCTCTTCCCAAATTGCGATCTCGATTGAAAATGCTAGGCTATTTGATGAAGTTAAAAAAGCTGAAAAAAAATATCGCAGTATTTTTGAAAATGCAGTTGAGGGTATTTTTCAAGTTTCTAATGATGGTAAAATAATCAGCGTCAATTCCTCCTTTGCCAAGACTCTTGGTTATGAATCTCGCGAGGACATGAGAAAAAGTATTGAAAGTGTGCAGCGTGATCTTTACGTCGAACCGGGCCAACGCATAGAGTTTTCACGCTTGCTTAGAGAAAAAAATGCAGTCAATGGCTTTGAGGTCGAGTTCTATCGTAAAGACCGGAGCCGGGTCTGGGTTTCTATGCACGCCCGGCCAATCTATGATACAACCGGAAACCTTGATTATGTTGAGGGAATTATCTCAGATATTACCGAGCAGAGACGTCTGCGAGAGGCTCTGCAGGAGAGTGAAAAAAATCTTCGTCATGAGAATCTCCTGCTTCGTTCCAATATAAAGGATCGCTACAAATTCAATAATATCATTGGTAAAAGCCCGGCAATGCAGGGCGTTTACGAGCTTATTTTGAATGCTTCAACTACCGATGCCAATGTTGTTATCTATGGCGAATCAGGAACCGGAAAGGAGCTGGTTGCCCGCGCTATCCATGACAATAGTCGGCGCAAGAAATATAACTTTGTCGCGGTAAACTGTGGGGCTATTCCTCAGAACCTTTTTGAAAGTGAATTTTTCGGCTATAAGAAAGGGGCTTTTACGGGAGCCGTTCGTGATAAAGGGGGTTTCCTCAGGCAGGCCGACAAGGGGAGCCTGTTTTTAGATGAACTCGGAGAGTTAGAGTTGAACAATCAGGTCAAACTGCTCAGGGCTTTAGAAGGGGGTGGCTATATGCCGGTTGGTGCTAATGCGCCCGAGTATCCTGATGTGCGTATCATCGCCGCCACCAACCGTAATCTCCAGGAGCTGGTCAAAGCGGGACTTATGCGCGAAGATTTTTTCTACCGGATTCATATAATTCCGATAACCCTTCCCCCGCTTCGTGAACGTAAAGAGGATATCCCTTTGTTGATTGAGCACTTTATGAAAGAGTATGGCGGCAATGAGAAAGCGACCCCTCTACCCCTGCCGCTGAAAACCCAGAACGCCATGTACAACCATCAATGGCCTGGCAATATTCGTGAATTGCAAAATACTATTCACCGTTATATAACGCTTCGCAAACTTGATTTTATGGATTCCCCAAGCCAGGTTGGGGAAGGCACCGTGGATAACAATCTTATGCAGGTGGAATGTGATGAAGACAGTCTCAATTACCGTGAGCAGCTTGAAAAATTTGAAAAAAGAGTTTTTTTGCAGGCTTTGGAGAAGTACCAGTGGCACCGGGAAAAAGCAGCTTTGAGTTTAGGGCTCCCGCGGCGTACATTTTTTCGAAAACTTTCTAAATTTGGGCTTATTAAGAGCTCGTAAAGGAGGCTTTAATTGGGTAAGTATATCACGGATATTGAGCAGTTGTATGATGGGATTGCGGGTTTGTTTGGGTCTTTGGAAGAGTTGCCCGATATTAAGCGTAAGGTCTTGAATACCAACCTGTTGCTGGGTTTGTATTATTCTGATCCTGAGGGTAAAATTCTACTGGATGCTAGTGGTAATAAAATAAAAGTCTACACCGGACAATGGCCGGATGGTATGGAGCCCAAGGTTAAATTGATGATGTCGGCTGATACTTCCCATATGTTTTGGCTGGGCAAAGTTAATCTTTTGATGGCAACCGCCACGGGCGAGATTCGTACGGCCGGGAATCTTGGAGGGGTTATGAAGCTGGTTCCGATGTTGAAACCCTTATTTGGAGTATATGTTGATTTCCTAAATAATAACGGGATGTCTGATCTGGTTGTTTGAGTTCGGATTTGGAGAGCTTGTGGATAATAGGATCTAGGCACCACATCCTGACCTGTGGCATATTTGTTGCGTCAGTTGAAACTTTTGTTGTTTTGCATTGTACCGATTTTCATACTTTTAATTTCCTTTGGTATGCTTGATTTTTAGGGATTAAGTGGCTGGGGGGAGGCAGGGGGAATCGAAATGGAAAATATTTTACGAATTAATGTCGGAGATATGGGTGGTCCATCTGTGACAGTTGTTCCGGTTGGTCGTTATTCCGGCCTTGGTGGTCGGGCTCTGACCTCCACCATGATCTGGGAAGAGGTACCCCCGCAGTGTGATCCTCTGGGATCAGAAAATAAACTGGTTTTGGCACCGGGAATGATGAGCGGTTCGGCGGCGACCACTTCTGGCCGCATTTCGGTAGGCTGTAAAAGCCCGTTAACCGGGGGGATTAAAGAGGCCAATTCCGGGGGCCAGGCTTCCCAGTACCTGGCTCGGTTGGGCTTTGCGGCTGTGGTTTTAGAGGGCGAAAGGAAAAGTGATGACCTCTATAAAGTTGAAATCGACAAGTGTGGTGTAAGGCTTACTCTATGTAATCAATATAGGATGTTAGGGAATTACGATCTGTCCAAAAAAATAAAAGCTGAATATGGAGACAAGATTGCCATGATCAGTATCGGCCCGGCCGGTGAACAGGGCTTGAGCAATTCGACAATAGCTTTTACGGACACCGATTTTCGGCCTACCCGGCATGCTGGTCGGGGTGGGGTCGGCGCCGTTATGGGAGCCAAAGGGATTAAGGTTATTGTTGTCGATCCCCAAGGGACGTCCCTGCGTAAACCGGTTGCTCCCAAAGCCTTTAAAGAGGCGAACCGTAAGTTGGTGGAAACTGTTAAGGCCTCGGAGATGACCGGTCAGGGTTTGCCCGCTTTTGGGACTGCTATTTTGATGGATATTACCAACCAGGCCGGTGGCTTTCCGGCTTACAACTGTTCTAAGGGGCAGTTTGAGCAGTCTGCCGCCATTAACGGCCCAATCCTGGCAGCCCTCGAGGAGGAGCGTGGTGGTAAAGGGGCCGCGACCCACGCCTGTCATAATGGTTGTATTATAAAATGTTCCGGCACTTTCAATGATAAAGACGGTAATTTTGTTACCAAGCAGCCGGAGTATGAAACCCTCTGGGCCCATGGCGGCAATTGTGGTATCGCCGATCTTGATGCAATTGCCCGGATGGATCGGATGAATGATGATTTTGGTACCGACACCATGGAGACTGGCTGTACTATGGGCGTTCTTATGGAAGCCGGGGAGTTGGAGTTTGGTGACGCCGATGGCGTTCTCGAACTTTTGACCGAGATTGGCAAGGGTAGCGAAAAAGGTCGTCTTTTAGGTTCCGGTACGGCCACCGTGGCTAAACATTTTGGTGTCGAGCGGGCTCCGGTCGTCAAAGGTCAGGCGATGGCCGCCTACGACCCCCGTTCTTTAAAGGGGATGGGGGTTACCTATGCCACTTCAACCATGGGGGCTGATCATACTGCCGGGTTTACGCTGGGTAACCATCTTTTCGGATTGGAGCCGACTTCCGAGCCCCTGGATGCGGAAAACCAGCTCCTGCCCTCAGCGGTCGCCCAGATCAGTGCCGCGGCCTTTGATGCTACCGGATTCTGCCTTTTTCTAGGTATGGCCTCTATCGATAAACCGGAAGTTGTTAAATATATCCTGGAAAGCATGAGCGCTTTTACGGGATTGGGCTTTAACGAGAACACCTTTGCCGCCTTTGGTATCCGTATTTTAAGAATGGAGCGGGACTTTAACCTGAAGGCTGGTTTTACGGCTAAAGATGATCGCCTGCCGGAATGGATGACTAAAGAAGCCCTGCCTCCACACAATACGGTCTTTGATGTCTCGGAAGAGACCCTTGATCAGGTTCATAACCATACCGGTATCATTCTTAAGATTCTGGGTAATACAAAAATGGCTTTTGCTCCGCCGATTGCTTTGATGGGAGAGGGTTGTCACCGGCTGGTGCCCGATAATCTGGCTGCCATGGGTTTGAAAAAGGCTTTGATTGTTACGGATAAGGGGGTTATTGGCGCGGGTATTCTCGATATCTTGAAAGATGCTATGGATGCTAAATTTTTTGAATATGTGGTCTATGACGGAACTCAGCCCAACCCGACGGTTGCCAATGTTGAGGAAGGTCTCGAAATTTTTCGCAAAGAGGGTTGTGATTGCCTGGTTTCACTGGGCGGTGGAAGCCCCCATGATTGTGCCAAAGCAATCGGGGTGATGGTCAATAATCCCGGCTCTATTATCGATTATATGGGGCTCTTCGGGGTTTGGCAGCCCATTCCGGTGCTGGTTGCGGTTAACACTACCTCGGGAACCGGTGCTGAGGCCACGGTGGTGTCGGTTATCTCTGATCCTGAGCGCCATCTCAAAGCCCCGATTGTCGACCCTAAACTTCTGCCTATCGTGGCTGTCAACGATCCCTTACTGACCCGCTCTATGCCGCCCCATATTACGGCCGGGACCGGGATGGATGCTCTGACTCATGCGATCGAAGCCTATACTTCCCAGCTTACAACTCCCTACGCTCAAGGTCTGGCTTTGGGGGCGATTAAAATGATTGCTAAAGCTCTACCTCGAGCCGTAGAAAATGGTGATGATTTGGAAGCCCGTGACATAATGTGCCAGGCCCAATACAGCGCCGGTCTTGCCTTTAACAGTGCCCAGCTGGGCAATGCTCACTCCCTGGCCCACGCACTTGGGGCAATTTACAGTATGCCCCATGGCAATGCCAACGCGATTATGCTGCCTTATGTTATGCAAAAAAATAAGCCGGCGGTTACCGAGCTTCTAGCGGAAATTGCTCAGGCTATGGGGGTTGATACGGCCGGGTTAAGCAGCGATGTTGCAGCTGATAAGGCCATCAGAGCTGTTAAAATCCTGATGGATGGTATCGGGGTACCTAAAACGGTCACCGATCTGGCTGATGTTTGTCGGATCCAAATCAGCCAGGACGACATTCCTGAGTTGGTCGCTCATGCGGCGGCCGACCTTGCCTGCGGCGCTAATCCGATTCTCTATTCTCTGGCTGATTTCAAAGAGATTTACGAAAAAGCCTGGTAAAAAAGGTTTTCTATGTATTTACCACAAAGACACGAAGGGCGCGAAGAAAACCCTTCGTGAGCTTCGTAGTGGCATGAAAAGTCTTAACCCTTTTGCGTAAAATTTCATTAGTAAGTGCTTAAATCATTAAATTCTTTACAGGAGTATTAATATGCTTAACCTCGCATCAGTTTTAGATTACAGCGCATTCGAAAACCCTGATAAAGTGGCAATTATCTTTGCTGAACAAAAGATTACTTTCTCTCAGCTTGATACTTTTTGCTGCAAGATCGCTAATGGTCTGGTTGCCGTTGGTGTCGGTAAGGGTGATAAAGTGCTAGTCAGTTGTCTGAATCTGCCTTATTTTCCGATGGTCTACTATGCTATCTTGAAAGCCGGGGCAGTGGTTGTGCCGATTAGTGTGTTGTCGAAAAGTCGAGAGATTGCTTATTATCTAAAAGATTGTGATGCCAAAGCCTTTTTCTGTTTTCAGGGTACACCGGAACTGCCGATGGGTGAGTATGGTTTTAAGGCGTTTCAAGAGGTTGACTCATGTGAACATTTCTGGCTTATAACCGCTGATCCGGCTGCACCGTCCCCGATTGCCGGAGCTGAAACCATGGGCATGATGATGGCTCCGCAGTCAGCTGAGTTTGAATCGGTGGCCACCAATTCCGACGACACCTCGGTCATTCTCTATACCTCTGGAACTACCGGTTTTCCAAAAGGGGCTGAGTTGTCGCACTCCAACATGGTCATGAACGCGATTGCCAGTCGTGATCTATGCAGTCTTAAGAAAGATGATATCCATGTTATCAGCCTGCCCCTTTTTCACTCTTTTGGTCAGACCGTACAGATGAATGCAAGCTTTTTGAACGGCTGTACGACTATTTTGATCGCCAAATTCAGTCCGGAAGCGGTGTTCAGTGCTATCCAACATCAAGGTGCCACGATTTTTGTCGGGGTTCCAACGATGTACTGGGCGATACTTCATTTTGAGGATAAAGAGGGTCAATTTGATTTTGCATTGATTCGTAAGACTTTACGTCTCGGAGCCTCCGGCGGGGCCGCTTTGCCGGTTGAAATTATCAGAGGTTTTGAGGAAAAATACCAGTTGCAGATTCTTGAAGGTTTTGGTCTGTCAGAGACCTGTCCGGTCGCCACTTTTAATCAGACCCATAAACCTTGTAAACCGGGTTCCATCGGTTTTCCGATCTGGGGGGTTGAAGTTAAAATCTTCAATGAACAGGATCAGGAGGTTCCGGTTGGTGAGGTTGGTGAGGTCGTTATCAGCGGGCATAATGTTATGAAAGGCTATTACAATAAGCCGGAAGAGACCGCCGCAGCCTTCAAGGGTACCAAATGGTTTCATACTGGAGATCTCGGCAAGATGGACGAAGATGGTTACTTCTATATTGTTGATCGGGTCAAGGATATGGTTATCAGGGGTGGATTTAATGTCTATCCTCGGGAAATTGAAGAAGTACTGCTGACCCATCCGGCTATCTCCTTAGCGGCGGTTATCGGCATCCCTCATGAACGCCATGGCGAAGAGGTTAAGGCAGTTATAGTTTTCAAGGCGGGGCAACAGGCAACACCTGACGAAATTATCGCTTGGTCAAAAGAGCAGATGGCGGCCTATAAATATCCGCGCATAGTCGATATCCGGGATTCGCTGCCGATGAGCGCGACCGGGAAAATTTTGAAAAAAGATCTTAAATCTGAAACTTTGTAACTTTGGCGGTAGGTGGAGGATAAAATAAAATGATTTTAAATCCGAAAAAAGAGAAATATGAGCACCTTGATCAACGTTCTCGCGAGATCATGCTTAAAACTATTGAGTTTTTTGAGAATAAGGGGCTGGAAAAGATAAAACACGACTATCATGAGCGGGTCTGGTACGCCGATTTTCTCGAATTTATTAAAGAAAACAGAATATTTGCGACCCTGTTAACACCAGCTCAATACAGTAGTGACCCAGATGCCCGTTGGGATACGACGAGAAATAGTGATTATAGTGAAATCTTAGGTTTTTATGGCATCGAATACTGGTACACCTGGCAGGTGACCATTCTTGGTTTAGGTCCGATCTGGATGGGCGACAATGAAGCGGTCAAACAAAAGACAGCTGTTTTGTTGGAAGATGGGGGTATTTTTGCATTTGGTCTTTCTGAAAAAGAGCATGGTGCCGATCTCTACTCCTCGGAAATGAAACTGACCCCGCTTGCCGAGGGTGGCTATGTCGCAGATGGGAGCAAATACTATATTGGCAACGCCAATGAAGCGGCTCTGGTTTCGACCTTTGCCAAAAACTCTGAAACTGATGAATATGTCTTTTTTGTCGCCGATTCCAAACATGAAAACTATGATCTTGTTAAAAACGTCGTCGAATGGCAGAGCTATGTTGCGGAATATACTCTGAAGGATTATCCCATCAGCGAGGCCGATATCCTTTCAACTGGTTCCAAGGCTTGGGACTCTTCATTGAATACCATTAATGTCGGTAAATTCAATTTAGGATTTGGTTCCATCGGTATCTGCGCTCACGCTTTCTATGAGGCCTTGAATCATGCTTCAAGCCGTAATCTTTACGGGAAAGTTGTTATTGATTTTTCCTACATTCAGCAATTTTTTACAGATGCCTATTGCCGTTTGGAAGCCATGAAACTTTTTGCTTCAAGGGCCATTGACTACATGCGCTCGGCATCTCCTGAAGACCGGCGCTACCTGCTCTTTAACCCAATGGTTAAAATGAAGGTAACGACCCAGGGTGAAGAGGTTATTAATCTTCTTTGGGATGTTATTGCGGCTAAGGGGTTTGAGAAAGATCTCTATTTTGAAAATGCGACCTATGATATCCGGGCTCTGCCCAAGCTTGAGGGCACGGTTCATGTAAATATGGCGCTTATCATTAAATTTACCGCCAACTATTTTTTTAATCCGGATGAATTTGCGGAAATCTCTAAGCGTAACGATTCTATCAATGATGATTTTCTCTTTAATCAGGGACCCACCAAAGGTTTAGGCAAAATTCGTTTCCATGATTATAATATCGCTTACAATAGTGTCAATCTGCCAAATATTAATATCTTCAAAGAGCAGATTGAAGTGCTCAAAGAATTTCTTATGACCGCCAAACCGAGTAAAGAGCAGGCTCAAGATCTCGATTTTCTTTTGAGCCTGGGCGAACTCTTTACTTTAGTAGTTTATGGTCAGCTTATCATTGAAAATGCTAAGATCGAAAATCTTGAAGATGATCTTTTAGAGCAGATATTTGATTTTATGATCAGAGATTTTTCCAAATATGCTCTACAGATTTACTCTAAAACCGGGAGCACGGAAAAGCAGATGGAGTTGTGTCTGAAAATGATTAAAAAACCGGTGGTCGACACCCAGCGCTTTCAGAACGTCTGGCAAAATGATGTGAAAATATTAAATAATAGTTATGTGATGAATCCGTAGATTTGGTAAACATTCGATTTTGGGTTGCTTAGAGCTGTCGGGATTGGGGTCATTGCTGGTACAAGGTGCGCCAGCACCCCAGCTTTGACCCCGTTTAAGAGGGCGAAGCAAAGTTCGCACTGTTTGCTGTTACTTGAAAATTTTAGGAGATAAATCATGAAAAATGATCGTGATGTCGTCATTGTCGCCATGGGACGGAGTGCAATTGGCGATTTTGGTGGGACTTTAAAAGATGTTCGGGCGCACCAGTTGGGCGCCCAGGTGATCAAAGGGGTTCTGCAAAAAGTGCCGGCATTCGACTTGTCGGTGTTGGATGATGTGATTCTGGGAGATTGCATTCAATGTCCGGATGAGGCCAATACGGCGCGGACCACGGCTTTAGCTGCGGGCATCCCGCATGAGGTCCCGGCGGTTACAATTCAGCGTCAGTGTTCCAGTGCTATGGAGGCGATGTCGCAAGCTGCCAATAAGATTCGCTTGGGCGATGCCGAACTTGTCCTGGCCGGTGGCGTGGAGTCGATGTCCAACGCTTTTTACTGTCTCCCGTCAGCCCGTTGGGGAGCCCGTTTACAGCATGGTCAGATGATGGATTCTATGTGGGAGTTACTCTATTCAGGTTCGGCTTTGCTCGATTCTCCGGGATTTATTATGGGGGAGACGGCGGAAAACCTGGCCCGAAAATATGATATTTCGCGTCAGGAACAGGATCTCATTGCCGTCAGAAGTCATAATAATGCGGAAGCCGCTATTGCCCAAGGCAGATTTAAGGATGAGATCATTCCTATTACGATTGCCGGTCGTAAAGGGAAAATCGTAACTTTTGATACCGATGAACATGTTCGGCCGGGATTGAGCGATGATGATCTGAGTAAGTTGAAACCGATTTTTGCCAAAGATGGTTCGGTGACTGCAGGTAATGCCTCCGGTCTAAATGATGGGGCCGCCATTATTCTCTTGGCCAGTCGTGGCAAAGCTCAAGAGTTGGGTCTGCCGATTCTGGGACGGGTGCACTCGTCCGCAGTCGCCGGCTGTGATCCTAAGCTTATGGGTTGGGGGCCGGTTCCCTCAACCTTGAAACTGCTCAAGAAAACTGGAGTCAAGCTGTCGGAGATCGAACTTGTCGAACTCAATGAGGCTTTCGCTGCGCAATATCTGGCCTGTGAGAAAGGTCTTGGCCTTAACCGCGAAATTACCAATGTTAATGGCTCCGGCGTTGGTCTCGGACACCCGGTAGGTTGTACCGGTGCCCGGATTGTTATCTCATTGCTACAGGAGATGAAACGTCGTGATCTGAATCTGGGACTGGCAACCCTATGTGTCGGTGGGGGCATGGGTATGTCAATGCTGATCGAAAACGAATAATGGCGTTGTAAAAATTCCGATCTCCTGTGTTGTCGTGATTTTTCAGACACTAGACATACTATTTGTATAGTCTCGCGCCTGAAAAATTACAGACTCCTTGTATATCAAAATTTTTGCTAAGCCATTCCATTTCTTATTAAGAAGCCATCAATGATGATTTACACGAAATCTAAAGGAGATTAAAATGGATTACAGATTGTCTGAAGAGATGAAACTTTTGCAGGATATGACCTATAAGTTTGCCAAGACTGAGATTGCTCCTTTTTCGGAAGAGTGCGACAAAGAGGAAAAGTATACGCCCGAGATCAATAAAAAAGCGGCAGAATTAGGACTTGTGGGGTCTTGGATACCGGAGGAGTATGGTGGGGCCGGTTTTGGGGTATTGGGTAATGCTATTGTCACTGAACAGCTCTCTCGAGTTGATATGGGAATCGGTTTAAATATTGTGGTTGCTCCGTTTGGTTGTGAGGCAATCCTGCATTCCGGTAGTGAGGAACAAAAACAAAAATACCTACCTCCGATCTGTCGTGGTGATGTGGTTGGAGCCGGGGCCTTTACTGAACCGAATGCCGGGACCGATGTCTCCGGCGTTGCTACCCGCGCCGTCAAAGATGACAGTGATTACATCATTAACGGCAGTAAAATGTTTATTACCAACGGCACGGTCTGCGGCTTCATGGTCGCCCTGGTGGTTACCAACCCTGAAGCAAAACGCAAGCACGATAGTTTTAGTATGGTGATTATTCCGGCTGATCTGCCGGGGATTACCAGGACCAAAATTAAAGGTAAGATGGGGATTCGGGCCAGTGATACGGCAGAGTTGGCCTTTGAGGATGTGCGCGTGCCTCAGGAGAACCTGGTCGGAAAAGAGGGCCGGGGGTTTCATCAGGTAATGCACTTTTTTGACATGACCCGGATCATGGTTGCGGCCCAGGGTGTCGGTCTGGCCCAGGGTTGTCTTGATGAGGCTTTGCGCTATGCCAAAGAACGTTCCGCTTTTGGCACGCCAATCGGCAATTTTCAGTTGACCCAGGCAAAATTTACTGAGATGGCAATCCGTATTGAAGCGGCCCGTAATCTGGTTTATAAATCCGCCTGGCTTTATGACAACGGGACACCCGATTTCACGCTGGCCGCCATGGCCAAGTATTTTTGTGGCCAGACCGCGGTATATTGTGCCAATGCTGCCCTCGAAATCCATGGTGGCTATGGCTATATCGAAGAATACAAGGTCCAGAAATTCTATCGTGATGCCAAGATTCTTGAGCTCTATGAGGGAACTAAAGAAGCTGAAATTATGACCATCGGCAAAACCTTGATGGCAAAGTAACAACTCCACCTGCTTCGTTCCCCTGCGCCCTGAGCGCAGCGAAGAAGTGCCCTTGGGGTGCGCCCTTCGTCACTGAGGCGTACTGTATGTACGCCTCAATCCTCAGGTCTTGGGCGCCTCGCATCTGAAGCTTTTACTTTACCATTGGCAAAATTCAGGAGAAGTAATGAAGGATCTTTTGTTTGAACCTATTACCATAAACCAGCTTGAGATAAAAAACCGAATCTATCTGCCGGCCATGCACCTTGGTATGGCGGTTAATTTTGAAGTTACAGACCAAATTTTGAACTTTTATGCCCCGCGGGCGGCTGGTGGGGTCGGTATGGTTTGTGTGGGGTTTGCCACCGTCGACGAACTTTCCGGCAGCCCTATGAATATCGGTGCCCACAGAGATAGTTTTATTCCCGGGCTGACCCGTCTGGCGGAGACCATTAAAAAAAATGGGGCTAAAAGTGCGGTGCAGATCAATCACGCCGGGCGCTACAATCCTTCATTTTTCTTAAACGGAAAATCTCCGGTGGCCCCTTCAGCCATAGCTTCACGGTTGACGCATGAAACGCCGCAGGAGTTGACCTTTGATGAAATTAAAACGACAATTAACGCTTTTGCCCAAGCGGCCTTACGCGTCAAAACCGCTGGTTTTGACGCAGTTGAAGTGCTTTCCGGTACTGGTTATCTGATCTCAGAGTTTTTATCGCCATTGACCAACCAGCGTAGCGATACCTATGGGGGTAACTTTGAAAATCGAATGCGTTTCGGGCTCGAAGTTATGGCTGCTGTTCGCGCTGCCGTGGGCTCTGATTATCCCTTGATTGTCAGGATGAACGGCAATGATTTTATGCCGGGTGGTAATAGTCGTCAGGAGTTGCTTGAATATGCCCAGGCTCTGGCTCAGGGCCCGGCTGATGCGTTATGTATAAATGTGGGCTGGCACGAAGCCCGGGTGCCCCAGATTGTGACTTGTGTCCCCCCTGGGGCTTTCTCTTACCTCTCTCGGAGTATTAAGGAAAAGGTTGATATTCCGGTAATCGCCAGCCATCGGATTAATGATCCTGAAACCGCCCGAGAGCTGCTGGCTAATGGTATGTGCGATATGGTGGCGATGGGTCGGAGTCTGATTACTGATCCCATGCTTCCTGAAAAAGCCAGGCAGGGGCGGGAAAAACAGATTCTTCACTGTATTGGTTGTGCCCAGGGTTGTTTTGATAATTTGTTTAAGGTCAAGCATGTCGAGTGTCTCTGTAATCCTGTGGCTGGCTATGAAGGACAAAAAAACTTAGAGAAAACGAAAAATCCTAAAAAGGTGATGGTGGTCGGTGGTGGCCCCGCCGGGATGAGTGCCGCTTTGGCGGCAGCATTAAAAGGCCATGTGGTTACCCTTTATGAACAATCCGGTCGTTTGGGTGGTCAACTCTATCTGGCCGCTGCACCTCCGGGCCGGGAGGAATTTTCCCGCCTCACGAAAGATCTTGAAGAACAGTTGCTTGTTAACAAAATCCCGGTGCTTTTTAAGCAAACGGTTAATAGCAAGGTTATCGTATCCGCAAAGCCGGATGTCGTGATTGTGGCAACCGGGGCCAAAGCTGTGACACCGCCCATACCCGGTATCGGTCTGCCTCATGTCGTGCAGGCCTGGGATGTGCTTGAAGGCAAGGTTGCAACCGGAACCCGGGTGGCGATTATCGGCGGCGGTGCCGTCGGTGTCGAGACGGCTCTGTTTCTGGCAGAAAAGGGCACTTTGTCCGCCGAAACGGTTAAGTTTCTGCTCGTTAACCAAGCCGAAACCCCGGAAGCACTTTATGAGATGGCGACCAAAGGCAGTAAAAAAGTAGTGCTCGTTGAAATGCTCGATAAAGTTGGCAAAGATATCGGTAAATCGACTCGCTGGGGCATGATGCAGGAGCTCTCCCGGGCCGGCATCAAATCTGTGACTGAACACACTGTAACCGAAATCACGCCTACCGGCTTGAATATGGAAAAAGCTGGAGAAAGTCTGAAAATTGAGGCTGATACTGTCGTGATTGCGGCTGGATCAATCTCTGTCAACCCTCTGGAAAGTATTCTTGAAGAGCTGCAGGTTCCCTTTAAAGTAATTGGTGATGCTAAAAAAGTGGCTCTCGCATTTGATGCGGTGCATCAGGGTTATGCGGTGGGATTATCTCTTTAGTTTAGGGACTGTCCGTGGGGTTGTGAGTCTGATTGGCTAATGTGTAGGGTGGGTTGATTTTTATCACCCCGTGTATTTATGAGGGCAGAGCTGTAGAGCTCTGCCCTCTTTTGAGATCAGTCTTCAAAGAGTTCCGCAGAAGAGGGTGATGTCAGGTCTCTGGAGTGAGCCGACGTAGGTGATCCCGGCCTGTTTTAGGATCCTGACGGCACTGGCGGTCGGAGCTGAGATCGAGAGCACCAGAGGGAATCCGGCCCGGGCAATTTTTACAGCCATTTCCAGGTTGATACGGCCGCTGAAGAGGGCGGCTAAAGATCCCATCTCAATTTTATTGCAGACGCAGTAACCAACAATTTTATCCAGCGCATTGGCCCGGCCGACATCCTCTTCGCAGTGAAGAATTTTGCCATCTTTGTTGACCAGGGCAACGGCATGGGCTCCGGCCGTGGTGGTGTAGAGTTGCTGATGCTGGCGCATCGCTTCGGGCAGGGGGGAGATTAGTTTAGGGGCCATAAAAAAGGGTTTTGGCTGAGAGTTTTCGATCTGCGGTGCAATAATGGTCCAGATCGTCGCCGCGGTCAGTTGGCTGATGGCAGAGATCGGTTTGTTGATGGTCAAGCGCACAGAATCTGTCGCCATCGGTGAGAGGTTGTCATTCGCAGCCGTAACCAGACGTTGGGCCGAAATCTCGGCATGCTGGTTGATCAGGCCCTGGTAGTAAAGAAAACCGACAGCCAGTAAAAATTCGTTCCCGGGAGTCCGGTGCAGGGTCGTCAAGTGCTCCCCATTTATCCAGATCTGGAGAGGGACCTCAGAGATCAAAGGGCATTCAGTGCGCTGCCACTGGTTTGAATCACGATCGTAAACGAAGGTTGAAACTATGCTGCTCTTAACCATTGTATAGTACTCCCAATTGAAAAACAATTTTCTAGCAATACCTTAAATTGCCCAGTATCGTCAACCGTAAATAGCACTTTTGACACGGCAAATTTTTGCTTAGATCAATCTTATTTGTCAAGTTAAAAAGGTTTTTTTCGTGAGCAGATTTTTACGCAATCTGTAGCCGGGGCAACCTACGTCAGCTATAGCTCGGATCAAAGTGTTGTCGGCTTTTTCCTCAATGGTTCCAGTGACAACTCCATGCTTGATGGGTCACAGGATTTATAGTCAGCGCAATTGCCTACTGTTTTTTTGCAATAGGCGTCTCCACTGGGGTGTTTATTTTTGTGTTCTATTGCAGGGTAAACACTGTTTTCTTCCTTGACAGAGATCAGCTCAAGTTGTAAAGCTAAGGGTTTAATACTGATTGAGATTAAGATTTAACGGTAGATTGAAAAGTTTTTTTCACCAAAATAAGTGGTTCAATATGGAAGAGAGCTGGTTAAACAGTAGTATGAGTATTCTGGTTGTTGATGATGACCCCGGAATTGTCGATATCTTAGTGGATTTTCTCCGAGAGCTTGATTATCGAGTCGAATGTGCTAGCAATGGAGTTGAAGCTTTAGCTCTGCTGGCGGTTAAGGATTTCGATTTGATGTTGACTGATATCAATATGCCGGTGATGGGCGGCATGGAGTTAATTAAGCGCACCAAAGCTCAGGAAAAATGTCCTGTAATTATTGTTATTACTGCCTACTCTTCTGTGCAGTCAGCCGTCGAATCTGTTAAATTCGGGGTTTATGATTATATTGCCAAACCCTTTAACCTTGAAAATGTCAGCAATGTTGTTGAAAGGGCTCTCGAAAAACAGTTTTTGCAACATGAAAATGTAAATTTAAAAGAGATGATGGCTCTCTATCGAGCCAGTGAATCAATCAGTTCGCAGTTTGGTCTTGATCAAGTTGTCAAAGTATTGTTTGACTCGGCTGCATCTTTTACCAAAGCTGATTTTATGGCTCTTTACCTCGATGATGCACGCAATGGTGAGAAAGCTGATTTTAAGCTCTGGCAGCGCCAGCTATTTTGTTGGTTACCAAAAACTGAGAGATATCTTCTTAGTTTTTTACCAAAGAAACTATCGTCTGCCTTTGCTGAAAAGTATTTCACCAATTACAGCAGCAAACTTTTTAAGGTTGATGATCCATTGGTGTCGTCAATTTTTAAGGGCTTGCAAAAGCCGGCTCATTTTAGCTCAATGATGGCTTTTTCTTTGAAAGAGCGCAACCGTTTGGTGGGTGTTCTGATTCTTGTCTCTTTTAATCGGGAGGTGATTTTTTCTGATAAGCTGCGACGATCTTTCTATATGTTGGTCTCAAAGGCGGCTGCCGCCATTGAAAACACTTATCTTTATGATAACTTGCAAAGACAATATGTTGAGACTGTAGAAAGCTTTGCTCTGGCCCTGGAGGCCAAGGACTCCTATACGCACGGGCACTCGCACCAGGTCTCTCTTT
>CAYWGC010000029.1:38951-44059 GCA_964457755.1 uncultured Thermodesulfobacteriota bacterium
GCCCTGGAGGCCAAGGACTCCTATACGCACGGGCACTCGCACCAGGTCTCTCTTTATGCATCTTTAATAGCCCGTCACCTCAAGTTCACTGCAGATGAGCTTGCAGCCTTGCAACAGGCAGCGATTTTGCACGATATTGGTAAAATTGGGATTTCGGAAACAATTCTTAATTTCCCCAGGAAGTTGACCGAAAGTGAGTTTTCTCAAGTCCGGGAACATCCTTGTAAGGGACGTGATATACTGGCGCCAATTAGTTCTTTGACGACGGTTGCGGCGGTTGTCTATCATCATCATGAACATTGGGATGGTAAAGGTTATCCCGATGGTTTAAAGGGGCAAGCTATCCCTTTGATGGCTTGTGTCGTTGGAATTGCTGATGCTTTTGATGCTATGACTTCACAACGTCCTTATCGTGCTCCTGCCACTCTGGAGATGGCTTTTGCCGAGTTGCAGAAGGAGGCGGGAAGGCAGTTTGATCCTGATTTGGTGAAACTTTTTATTTCACAGAAAGGTGAAATTGAGAGATTGATGGCCAGTCGGTTGGAAAATGATACTTCCCTTTTGAGGAGAAAAACTGACCAGCGTCTAGCATCTCAGCTTCAGCTTAGGTTGGCTCGAGAGGCCGTAGCTTGAAGGTGACAATAAAGCTTTTTGCCAGTTTCCGCCAAGGGCGCTTTATTGTTAAGGAGTGTGAATACGAAGGTAAGATTTCAATCTTGCAGGTTTTGCATGAGTTTGCTATTCCCCTGGTTGGGGTCGGTGTTCTTCTTTGTAACGGGCGTCACGTTGACTTTGATTGTGAACTTGTTGAAGATGATGTTTGTTCAATTTTCCCCAAAGTTGGAGGAGGTTGACAGTGCTTGAAGCCGACCTTGTTGCCTTTCTTAAGACAGTGGTAGTTAAGGATAATTTGATTCCATTGGCTGCCTATGAGAGCGCGGCTGATAAGTTCTCGGTTACGTTTACAAAGATAGAAGAGATTGCTCTGGTAAATGGTTTTTATCCCATGCGTTATCAGCGTCAGAGGAATCTTATTAGAGGTCGGGGGCAACTGCAGTTGTTAAAATCGCGGGTTGCTGTTGTTGGTTGTGGTGGCTTGGGGGGCCATATTTTTGAGATGCTGGTAAGGCTCGGGGTTGGTAATCTGGTGGTTATCGACCCCGATTTTTTTGTTGAGAGCAATCTTAATCGACAACTTCTAGCGACTGTCGCAACGCTTGGTCGTTATAAAGTCGAGGTTGCTCGTGAACGTGGTGAAATGATAAATCCGGTGGTCGCTGTTGAAGTTTTAAGTCAATCTTTTCAGAGTGATCGAGGAGCTCAACTTTTGTCTTCTTGTGATCTGGTTTTTGATGCTCTTGATTCAATTCCTTTACGGTTGCAACTGGCTGACCTCTGTTCAAGCTTTGAGATTGTTTTGATTCATGGGGCGGTTGCTGGTTGGTACGGTCAAGTTGCCCCGGTACCACCGGCATCTGGAATTATGGGCCAAATTTATCAAAACTCTGGCTTGGAAAGCCAAAATGGTAGAGTTGCAGAGGAGGGCGGCAACCTTGCCCCGACTGTAAACCTGGTTGCGGCTTTAGAGGTTGCGACCGGGCTGCCGTATCTGCTTGATGATTACCAAAAAAAATGGTCTCCAGGTTGTTTCGTTGATCTTTTAGTTCCAGAGCTAGAGTTGTGGTCTTGAAAATGTTTTCATTCTTGTTTTTCCTCTGTAAATTCACTATAAAATTTATTTTGAACGTTTCGATATAGGTGGATAATTGTTTCCGGTTTGCTCTAGTTGGCAGGAATGAACATCCTTCCAGCAATTGATTTTGGAGGGAAACTACTCTGATGTGCGGTATTCACGGTATAATTTCAACCCACATGGATGCTGCTACGATTTCCCATAAACTTTCTTTGATGAGCATAGTGCAGGCCCATCGAGGGCCCGATGATGAGCGTTGTGAAGTTTATGAGTGTTGTAGCCGTAGGGTTGGTTTTGGTTTTGTTCGGCTCGCGATTCTTGATCTTGAAACCGGCATGCAGCCGGTACGTTCAGCGATTGATCAGGCCGCTCTTATCTGTAATGGTCAAATTTATAACTACCTTGAACTTAAAAGTGGTCTTGATGATGTCGAATGGTTGACAAAAGGTGATGCTGAGGTCGCTTTGCAGATGTTGCGGCGTTTTGGGCCGGAAGCCTCACTGCAAGCCTTTAACGGCATGTATGCCGGAGCTTTTTTTGATCCTGTAAAGCGTCGGGTAGTGCTTTTTCGAGATCGTTTTGGAATTAAGCCACTCTACTATCGAGAGGTTGATGGCGATCTTTTTTTCGCTTCTGAAATTAAACCCTTGTTACAGGCCGGGGGGGAGGCTGAAGTCAGAAAAGAGGCCTTTCCGGCGCTTTTTACATATCGTTATGTGCCGGGTGAAGAGACCATTTTTGCCGGCATCAAACGTCTGCCGCCGGGCTCTTATTTGATCTATGATCTGACTTCTGGAACTTATAAAATAGAGTCCTACTGGCAGAATAGTTTTTTGCCCGAAGATCAAAGTCGTGAAAAACTCTCCCTTGCGGATGCTGAGGAGCAGCTTTATGCACTCTTTTGCGATGCGGTGAAATTGCGCTTACGCTCTGATGTTGAGGTCGGTAGTTTTTTAAGTGGCGGAATTGACTCTTGTGCAGTCGCCTCGGCGGCGGCTGAGAAGCAACCTGAATTATCTCTTTTTACGATCGCCTTTAACGATCCAGCTTACAACGAATTACCAGAGGTGCAAAAATTTCTGGCGGCGGCCGGGACTCGTTTCAAAAGGGCAAAGCATCATGTAGCTTTTTGTCAGGAGAATATGTTGGCTGAACTGCCCAGCTTGGTTAAGGCTCTTGAGGAGCCGATTTTTCTCGGAGCGGTGCTGCCCACCGATCAGGTTTGTAGAATAGCAAGTCAAAGGGTGAAAACTGTACTCACGGGCGAGGGTGCAGATGAGATCTTTGCCGGATACCGTAAATTTCTGGTTGAGATGGCGGCTTTGGAATATCTTAAGTCTGATCGTTCAGGGCGTCGACAACTGGAAGACAGCTATCCGGAACTGCAAAACTATATAGAACAGCGTGCCGCTGACCCTCTGCAGCGTTATATCCAGAGTGAGGCTCTTTTCTCAGAACTTGAATTGTCGCGGCTCCTGGGTTATAATGATGTCGAGGTGCCCAATCTGCAAACGCTTAAAGCGGCGCCTCACCTTGATGGTCGGGAACATCCTCTAAATGCAGCTCTGGCGATTGAAAGCCGCTGTCGTTTGCCTGATTACGTTATCTTGAGGCTTGATAAATTGTCGATGCGTCACTCTCTGGAGACCAGAACCCCGTTTCTCGACTATCGGCTAGCTGAGTTTGCGGCCCGGTTACCGGTTGAATATAAGATTAATCTCCCCCAGGGGCGGGAGAAATATATTTGCCGACGAACCTTTTCCCGTTACAAACTGTTGGACGAACGTAGCGCCTGGCGCCGTAAACAGCCATTTACCAGTCCACTAGCGGCCTGGCTTGGTGATCAGAAAGCTTGGCCAGAAGTTGTCTCTGAGGCTCTTTCAAGTAGTATGATTAAGCGGCATGGGGTGCTTGACCCCAAAATGGTAAAAAAGTTGATGGCGCAGGTTACGACCGCTGGGGTGGGTCCGGCAACCTTGGTCTCGGGCGCCGACCGGCTTTTTGCCGTGTTGGTTTTCACTTTATGGTATGAGGAATTTTGTTGTGGTTGAAAGTCATCAAGCAAAACTTGAGGCCCTTGAAAGAGAGTTTACTGAAAAGCTCTATCAATATCTTTCAAAGGCCCTGGTTAAAGGTCCTTTGACTTATGGTTTTGAATACGAATTCATGCCCTCTACCAAGATGAGCTTGGCAAAAGTCGATGAGCTTAAAGCGGTTCTGCCGGGATTGGGTTTTAAGCTTCAGGCCGATGGTTGTTTTAAGGCTTTTGATGGGCTTGATGTTAGTTTTGAACCAGGTGGTCAGCTGGAGTACGGCTCACCCCCTCTTTTTGGTTCCGACAAAGAGGGCTTTGCCAATCTTCTTGATCACATCAGGGTAACCAATCAAACCATCGAAGAGTGTTTTGGGGTTAAATATCGAGCTCTTGATTATTGTTCAGGCCGGGGTCAGGCCCCACTTTGTATTGATGGCCGGCGTTATCAGGAAATGCATTCACTGTTTACCGAAAACGGCGGGCGTGGGCGTGAGATGATGAAGGGCACGGCCTCGATTCATCTTCATGTAAGGATCCGTTCTCTAAACGAAATGATACCCCTTTTCATACTCTTTCAGAAACTTGCAAAAGATCCAGATTTTGCAATGTCAGCCTCGCGTAGGGCCATTTGGGGTGCGACCGAACCGAGCCGTTATCAGCTTCCCGAGATTGAGCAGCTGGAAAATGAAAAGATCTTGCTGGCCCACATCGTCAGGCATGCGCTCGGGGCTTTAGATTTAAGTCGGCGGGTTCCTTTTGCACAACTTAGAGGGCCGTCATTTGATGATTTTCTGATCCATTTGACGACTATTTTTACAGATGTGCGTCTTAACCTGAAAGGTCCGACTTTTGAATTACGAACTATGGATAGCCTGCCAGAGGATAAGTTTTTAAAATGCTGGCGGCGCTTTGTTGATGAAGTTGAAAAAACCATTTAAAATTATTTTGCAGGGAGGATTAAATGCCGGAAATTGTGATCTACAGTACTCAAGTATGTCCTTATTGTGTTAAAGCCAAACAGTTATTGTCAACCAAGGGGGCCGCTTTTAAGGAGATCGATATCAGTCGTGACCCGGCCCTGGTGGCAGAGTCTCAAAATCGCAGTGGTGGTCGCAAGACAGTTCCACAAATCTTTATCGGCGAGCTGCATGTTGGTGGTTGCGATGAACTCTACGCCCTTGATGCGGCTGGAAAGCTTGATGAATTATTAAAGTAGTTAGCGTTTTATCAAGTTTTTAACCAGCGTACCTTATTCAAATCAGAAACCGCAAAAGGCCGCAAGATTTATCTTGCGGCCTTTTGCGGATCGAGTATATATCTTAACGCGAATCAGTCTTCGAAGGCCATCTTGGTCTGCCACTCTTTCCAGACGTTGCCGAC
>CAYWGC010000030.1:0-43044 GCA_964457755.1 uncultured Thermodesulfobacteriota bacterium
GGGACTGGAGGGAAAGGTGATACTGACTCAGTAGGGACGAACAGACGCCTGCCCCAGAAGACAACGGGGTCAGGTCTTCACGTAAAGTCTCCGGTTGACTTTTGATTGAAGGTGTAACAAGAAAACAGATTATGTCGTAGACCAACTAATCGATGATAAAGTTATCAATGCTTTACTCGTTTACGACAGTTACAGTTCCTCCATGCGAGAGACCTTTCTAAGCCATCTATTTCGTGCTGAATTGTTGAAGTGCATTAAATTACAGTTATTAACGTTGATAGCAAACAAAGCTTTCCTCTTGTTTCTTTACTGGCGCCGGCCAATCATCATGACAGTCATTTTCTTCCTTTTTTGATCAAACTTGCCCAAGCCATGGGCCTTGAGCTTAGTCTGGTTACCGCTGATGAAGTTTATCACGATAAAGATGGCATCCTCTTTGAAGAAACTGGCGTAATTGTGACAACTCCACCATCTTCAAAAGTCAACACTCCTGAAAATGTTGACGCCGAAACTGTTAAAGTTTTCTGTCACAACGAATGTGTTATCCCGATGCAGCATATTGGCAGCGATGGTCAGGAACTTGAATATAAATGTGATGCTGAGCCAGGCCAATGCCTGCACTTTGAAACTTGCCCTCAATATCGCTTTTTACCAATGGATAGTGGTCTGTTTCAGCGTATGCCGTTTTCTAGCAAAGGAATTGAATATGCACATGAAATTCGCAAAAACTGCGAACGCCCCTTCAACTTACTGAAAAACCAGGCTGGTCTTGAAAAAATCAGAGTACGCAGTCAACATGCCACCATGACCAGATGCACATTTGCTACCATAGCCATCTTACTCATAAAGATAGCTGGCAAGCGAAAAAAGAGAAAAATTGCAAAAGAACCCATGTACTTATTGGAGAGATGTGCCAATATGTGATTGATAAAAACATTATGATCAACTTACAGCTACTGTTTTTTGTTTGCAGTTGTTTCAGTACGCCCTGAATAGGCTACATTCCCGTCGAACGGGTTGAAAAGTTAGCAAAAAAATAAAATCAGCGGGCTGAATTACAACTCTCAGTACGAAAAGCAACCCAAAACAAGCCATTTTATGGCTACTAAACCCTCTATCATTTTCAAATTTGACTACGTTGCAACACCCTTTATCAATCGGCTGGTGAAAACTTTTGCCTCGCCATCTCAGACTGTCGAGTCTGAGATGGCAATTTTTTAAGGAAACTCTAAATATTTGACATTTTTACCCTGTAAAGTTACAGGTAGTACGTTGAGCTGCGATTTTTTGTTTAACTTATTTGAGGATTTTTTATGTCATTAACTGATCGAGAAATTTTAAAGGCAATTAAATCAAGTGCTTTGGCCGGGTCTGCAGCTGATACTTTTTACAATCACGCTTTTTGCATATTGGTCGGTATGTTGGATATTGATCAGAATAAGCTGGTGGAGAAAATCAGTTTTCTTTCTCCGAAGGGAGATGAGTTTTTTCAAAAAATATATAATCTTTCAAAAGAGCAGTTAATTCAAAACCTCGAAGGATTGTCTAAAGAATAAATTTTTCGGGAACAAACCCTGGAGTTTCCTGCGAGCTATCCTAACCGCTAACTTTTTTGCTTTTCAGAAAAAAAAAAGAACGAAAAAATCGAAAATAGAGCTGGAATAAAATAAATGAAAATTATAGGTGTGTCAGCGAGTCCAAGAAAAAACCAGTCCACTTGTTTTGCTTTGCAACAATGTCTTGATGAGGCCGATTCAACCGGCATCACCACCGCCAGAAACCTCGGCAGGCGTATGGCTGAAGTTGCACAGAGCCTGAGCTTTTAATCAGTGACTTTAAACTGGTAACCCTTTTACAAGGGCTGCGAAGAGGCCTTCGCTGGTGTAGTCAGATGCTATAATCTTGACGTTGAGGCCGGCTTTAGCGGCGGCTTTGGCGGTGATTGGCCCGATGCAGGCGGTGGGCAGTTTTTTAAGTATCTTCAAGGTTTGTGGATCGGGGCAGTGTTTGACCAGATTGACGGCGCTGGAGGCGCTGGTGACGGTGATGATGTCGATCTGGCTCTGGTTCAGCAGTTGTTTAAGAAGGTCGCTTGAAGAGGGTGGAAAAATAGTTTCGTAGACGGGAACGACATCGACAAGAGCCCCTTTCTGACGTAAGCTGTCCGGGAGGAGTTCGCGGGCTTTTAAAGCCCTGGGGATGAGGATGTGTTGTTTTTTGATGTCACGGTCGGCAAATAATTCAATGATGCCTTCACCGGCATACTCCTTGGCCACCATGTCATTCTTAAAGCCGACAGTCGTGGCTGCCAGCGCCGTTTTCGGCCCGACGCAGATGGTAGTCAGGTGGGTGCAACTTGAGACGTTGAGCCCTTTTGCTTTTAACCGTTGAAAAAAACAGTTGACGCCGTTGACGCTGCTTAAGATGAGCCATTGATAGTTTTCAAGTTGGCTGATTGCCTTATCGGCCGGCTCCCAGTTTGGCGGGGGGATGATTTTAATGGTTGGCAACAGGACCGGAAAAGCCCCGGCTTGCTCAAGTTTATCCATCAAATCCCGAGCCTGAGACTCTGGTCTGGTGACCAGAATGCGCAGGTTTTTTAAGGGGTTTTGATCAGTGTCCGTTTTTTTTACCACAAATCAGCACAAATTTTGATGGCTTAAATTTCAGGGTTGGCTGCGAAACACTCTTGCAAAAGCACGTCAGCTCCTTGTTGCAGGAGGGTTCGGGCCAGCTCTTCACCTAATTTTTCGGGATTTTCTCCGCAGGCTGTCTCTTTGATTATCTGACGTCCGTCAAGGGCTGCAACCAGGCCGGTCAAGCAGATCTGGTTATTTTTGTCGACGTTGGCATGGCCGGCTATCGGCACCTGGCAGCCACCTTCCAGAGTTGTCAAAAGAGCCCGTTCGGCGCGGACCGCGAGAGCGCTTTTTTGGTCGTGAAAAAAAGCCAGCCGCTGATTGTTAAAAGCATCGTCAATCCGGGTTTCGATTCCCAAAGCTCCCTGGGCTATGGCCGGTAGCGAAATCAGTGGATCCATGAGCTCAGTTACCTTGTCGGCCCAGCCTAAACGTTTAACTCCGGCATAGGCCAAAATGATGCCGTCATAGTCACCGCGCTCAAGTTTTTTTAAGCGGGTATCGACATTGCCGCGCAGATCCCTGGTTTTAAGGTGTGGAAAAGCATGCAACAGTTGGGATTTGCGGCGCAGGCTGCTGGTCCCAATAACAGCCCCTTCCGGCATCTCTTTAAGGGTTTTGCCGGAGTGCGAGAAGAAGGCATCGCGGGGGTCTTCGCGAGGCGGAATAATAGCTACATGGAGGCCATCAGGGAGTTCAGTCGGGACATCTTTCATGCTGTGAACTGCAAGATCAATACTCTGGGCTAATAGCGCATCTTCGATCTCTTTGACAAAAAGACCCTTGCCGCCAACCTTGGCCAGGGGGACATCGAGGATCTTGTCACCTTTGGTTTTGATTATTGTCAGGCTTACCGTAATGCCGGGATATTCCCGTTCGAGTTCACTTTTTACCCAGTTGGCCTGCCAGAGGGCCAGGGCGCTGCCTCGGGTACCGATCGTTATCTTCTGTTTATCTGTCATTGGAGGTCTCCTTATTCGTCTTCATTTTCATTCAGGTGAAATATTTTTCTGATCGTTGTTGCCGGCACACTTTCACCGCATTGATCTTGCGATTTTAGATAGTTTATCGGGTGGTGGAGAAATTTGTTGCCAATCGCATTAACCATCGCTTCAATCCGGCGGCGATCTTTGCTGTTTAAATCTGGAAAGCTGCCCAGAGTTTTATTGAGTTCCTGCTCGCTGATTTTTCGGACCTGTTCACGCAGTTCCTTGATGGTTGGGGTGACCGCCAGAGAGGCTATCCATTGCTCGAATTTAGTAACCTCGAGATCCACCATGGCTTCAGCCCGTTGGGCTTCCTGTTGGCGTTGATCAAGATTTTCGGTAACCGTTTCCTGAAGGTCGTCAACATCGTAGAGATAGATGTTGTCAAGATCGTTAACTTTCGGGTCAATATCTCTGGGGACAGCGATATCGATGAGGAATATTGGCCGGTTGCGGCGTTTTTTTAAGGCTTGAGAAAGTTCTGGAGGCCCAATTAGATAATCGGGTGAACCGGTTGAACTTAAAATGATATCAACCTGGTCGAGATGTTGGCGAAATTTATCGAAGGGTAGAGCGATGCCGGAAAATTCGTCGGCCAACTCCTGGGCCCGGCTTAAGGTGCGGTTGGTGACCAGAACCTGTTCGATTCCCTGGTTGACAAAATGGCGAGCTGCGAGCTCGCACATTTCGCCGGCTCCGAGGAGCATCACTTTCATCCCTTTGAGATCCCCAAAAATTTTTTTGGCGAGTTCGACCGCAGCGAAGCTGACGGAGACGGCACAGCTGGCAATCTTGGTTCGGGTTCGAACCTCTTTGGCGATAAAGAAGGAGCGATGCATGAAACGGTTGAGAACCAGGCCGGTGCAACACGACTCTGAAGCGATAAAAAAAGCGTCTTTGAGCTGGCCCAAAATCTGAGGTTCACCGACGACCATTGAGTCGAGACTTGAGGAAACCCGAAAACCGTGACGGATTGCTTCTGAATCTGCGTGGAAGTAGAGTTTGTCGGCGAACGAATCAGCCGGCAGCTGATGATAGCGCGCCAGAAAATTGATCATTTTTTCACGGCATTGATCTAGATCCTGGCTGATCCCGTACAATTCAACCCGGTTACAGGTTGAGAGGATAAGGCCCTCACTCAAATCGGCTTCTTCTTTTAGTTGCTGCAAGGCGGCCGGCAGGTCCTCAGCTTTAAAGGCTAGGCGTTCCCGGGTTTCAACCGCAGCGGTTTGATGATTAAGTCCTAAAGTTAAAATATGCATATTTACGGCTCAGTGCGCATAGCTGTGGAGGCCGCTTAACAGAAGATTAACCCCTAAGAAAGTGAACATTATAGCAACAAAGCCGACGATTGTTAGTAGTGAAGCTTTGCGGCCTCGCCAGCCGGAATTCATGCGGCCATGTAAAAGTGCGGCAAAGAGCAACCAGGTAATCAGAGACCAAGTCTCTTTCGGATCCCAACTCCAGTGGGCCCCCCAGGCGAAAGAAGCCCAGACTGAGCCGCTGATGATTCCCAGAGTGAGTAGAGGAAAGCCTAAACGTAGGCAGAGGTAGTTTAACTCGTCCAGTCTTTGCAAGGCGGGTAGTTTATGAAAAATACCTTTTATTTTCTTCTTTTTTATCAAGTGTTCCTGGATCAGGTACATCACCGCTCCGCCACATCCTAAAGCCAGAAAAGCATTGCCGGCAAAACTCAAGAGAACATGCAACGGGAGCCAAAAGCTCTTCAGAATCGGTGGCTGCGGAGTGATGGTGTGGGGAATAACCAGAGCCCAGAGGGTGAAAATAACCAGTAAGGGCGCGGTAAATGTGCCGAGAGTCGGCACCGGATTTTTACGGCTTACCAGTAAAAAAGCTAGAGCCAAAAGCAGGGCAAAGAATGAGAGGGATTCGTGGAGGTTGCTTACAGTTAAAGTTTGGGCCTGGCCGCAACGCCATAAAAAAGCCAGTAGGTGAAAAATAAATCCCACCTGAATGGATTTTATTGTCCACGGGAGAGCTTTGGGTGACGGTCGGAAAAGGTGTACGAAGCCGGCTACCATACTTAATGTATAGAGACTTAAGGCCACGCTCAACAATGAGCTATAGATAATATTCATTTATTCTTTAGTTGTTTGGTGTGATGTTTTTAGTTGGCTGTTTATAACGGTCTCTTGCACAAGTGTCAACCGCTATCAAGCTTAATGTGCAGTTCAAAAGAAAATGATTGTACTTTTTTTAAGTGAAATGCTATGGAACGACCCTTTTTAAGATTTGAATTACGATGCTTCAATCTTTGATTGTTAATTCGTAATTCGCAATTATTAATTCGTGATTTAAAAAGAGAAGCTTTTATGTACTTTCCAGTCTATCGGCCCCGGCGTTTGCGGGCTGATGCCAATATCCGGCGTATGGTTCGTGAAACCTCACTTTCAGTTAATGACTTTATTGCGCCACTTTTTGTCTGCCCTGGTCAGGGTATACGGCGGCCAATCAGTTCAATGCCGGGCAATTATCAACTCTCCATTGATGAACTTGTTAAAGAAGCGACTGAGCTTAAAAAACTTGGAGTGCCGGCGATTATTCTCTTCGGAATCCCTGAGGAGAAAGATGAACTGGGAACCGGGGCCTACGCTGATGACGGGATTATCCAGCTGGCGATTCGGGCCTTGAAAGCCGAAGTTAAGGATCTTCTGGTAATTACCGATGTCTGTCTCTGCGAGTATACTTCGCATGGTCATTGCGGGGTTGTTGAAGGGGGCCGGATTGATAATGACAAAACTTTGGTGTTACTGGCCAAAGAAGCGGTTTCCCACGCCCGGGCTGGAGCCGATATGGTGGCGCCCTCCGATATGATGGATGGCCGTGTCGGTTTTATTCGTGGGGCTCTGGATGAAGCCGGTTTTGCTAACATTACCTTAATGTCCTACGCCGTAAAATATGCTTCGGCTTTCTATGGTCCTTTTCGTGAAGCGGCGGAATCTCCACCCCAGTTTGGTGATCGCAAAAGTTATCAGATGGATCCCGCCAATGCCCGTGAAGCTTTGCGTGAAGCAGCCCTCGATATTGAAGAGGGGGCAGATATTATCATGGTTAAACCGGCATTGCCATATCTCGATATTCTGCACTCCTTGCGAGTGGAGTTTGATCATCCTTTGGCGGCTTATAATGTTAGTGGCGAGTTTGCCATGATCAAAGCGGCGGCGGAGAAAGGCTGGATTGATGGTGAACAGGCGATGTTGGAGTCTCTGCTTTCGATAAAACGGGCTGGAGCTGATATGATTTTAACCTATTTTGCCAAAGAGGCGGCTCGTATTCTATGAGTTTAAGGCTTGCTTGTGTCCGCTCAGAAGTACAACAGATGGCGGGTTATGTGCCTGGTTGTCAACCATTGCCCGGGACTGAAATAATTAAGCTTAACACCAATGAGAGTCCTTTGCCGCCTTCACCCGAGGTTGTGCAGGCGATCTCGCAGGTTTTAGTTGATAGTGCTCTCTTGCGCCGTTACCCGGATCCGTACAGTCAGCAGTTGCGGCGAGTGGCTGCCGGGATTGCCGGTTGCCAGCCGGAGCAGGTGATCGCCGGGAATGGTTCTGATGAACTTTTGCGGATCGTTCTCGACACCTTTGTCGAAGAGGGTGAAAGGGTGGCTTTTTTTGCCCCTTCATATTCTCTCTATCCGGTGTTGACAAAGATTCGTGGGGGCAAAGCCCAGGTTATGCCGCTTTTTGCAGACGGCACTATCTATCAACCCCAGCTTGATGGGGTGAAGCTCTTTTTCTTGACCAGTCCCAATGCGCCTTTAGGGTTCTCTTTCAGTAACGACTATATCCGGCAGATGGCCAAAGGTTTTGCGGGTATTTTGGTGGTTGATGAAGCCTATGCTGATTTTGCCCAAGACAATGCCCTCTCTTTGCTGCCAGAACTTGATAACCTGGTTGTTTTACGGACTCTTTCAAAATCTTATGGCTTGGCTTCGTTGCGGGTTGGTTTGGGGTTTTCTTCCAGCCCTTTGATCGAACAACTTGATAAAGTACGCGACAGCTATAACCTTGATCGCCTGGCCCAGGTTGGGGCTGTAGCCGCCCTTAAAGATCAAGAGTACCTGCGCAAAACCGTGGCCCTGGTAGTTACTGAGAGGGAGCGCCTTGGGGTCGCCTTAGAGAAATTAGGTTTTACGGTGGTACCTTCGCAGACCAATTTTATTTTCGTGACGCCGCCATCATCCCATAAAGCGGTTGATCTCTATGCGGGCCTGGAAAAAGCCGGAATCCTGATTCGCTATTTCAGTGATCCGCAGCTTGCCCATGGCCTGCGGATCAGTATTGGTACCCGGGATGAGATGGATCAGTTAATCATTGTAATCAAAAAATTGCTGGCGATTTAGCCACGAAAAAACACGAAAAACCACGAAAAAGAGATTGTATTTATTTCGTCCTTTTGTGGTCACGCTTTTGCTTTTTTTGTGGTCTTGAATCAATTTATAGAACGGAGATAATAGATAATGGCAATTGCAGAAAAAATTACCGGTTTCATGGAGCGTTCTTCATGGATTCGCAAGATGTTTGAAGAAGGGGCTGCTCTGAAAGCAAAATACGGGGCTGATCAGGTCTGCGACTTTACGCTCGGTAATCCTGATGTTGCGGCCCCAGATGTGGTTGCCGAGGAACTTGTAAAAATCGTGCGTGAGAAGGCCCCTCTCAAGCACGGTTATATGCCAAATGCCGGTTATCCTGAAACCCGTTCAGCGATAGCTGATTTTCTCGGTGGTGAACAGCAGGTGGTAGTCAATCCCCAGGGTATTATTATGACCTGTGGCGCCGGTGGCGCTCTCAATGTCATACTTAAAGCGATATTGAATCCGGGTGATGAGGTGATTACTCCGAGCCCTTTTTTTGTCGAGTACAATTTTTATGCTGATAATCATGGTGGTGTTTTGCGTAGTATTCCTGCAATTGCGGGATTTGCGCTTGATCTTGAGGCGATTGCAGCAGCCATTAATAAAAAAACTGCGGCCGTCATTATCAATTCACCCAACAATCCCAGTGGGGTTATCTTTTCGGCTCAACAGATTGCTGCTTTAGGGCGTCTGCTGACCGAAAAATCGGCTGAGATGGGGCGGGTAATCTATCTTATTTCGGACGAACCCTACCGTAAACTGGTCTATGACGGGATTACGGTACCACCGATTTTTCCCGTTTATCGCAATAGTATTATTGCCAACTCCTACTCTAAAGAGCTCTCCTTAGCGGGTGAGCGGATTGGCTTTTTGGCTCTCCATCCTGAGGCCGATGATTTTACTCAACTTACGAACGGTTTCGTTTTTGCCAACCGGGTTTTGGGTTTTGTCAATGCTCCGGGTCTTATGCAACGGCTGGTGGCTCGTCTCCAGGGGGTCACGGTTGATGTTGCAATCTATCAACGTAAGCGCGATATTCTCTATCAGGGCCTGGTTGATGCCGGTTTTGAATTAACTAAACCGCAAGGGGCTTTTTATCTTTTTCCGCGCAGTCCGTTAGCCGATGATGTTGAGTTTGTGCGAGAGTTGCAGCAGTATCGGATTCTGGCTGTGCCGGGCAGCGGTTTCAGCGGGCCTGGTTTCTTTCGTCTCGCCTATTGCGTCGATGATGCCACGATTGAACGTTCATTGCCGATTTTTAAAGAGGTCGGCAAGAAATTTTGTTAATGGCTTCGTAAAATATCCAGCTGCGTTGTTCCCCTAAACCTCCGTCACTGCGGCGTACTGTTTGTACGTCTCATTCCTTAGATCTAGGGCGCCTCACATCTGAATGTTTTACTTTGCCATTCCCATTTTGACTTTAGATGGCTTTGCCAAATATTTTTAAGTGCAAGGGATTTGTAAAATGAAAGATATTGTTATTTTAGGGACTGGTTCAGCCGCTCCTGATAATGTGGTTACCAATTTTGATTTCGAAAAGATCATGGATACCAGTGATGAGTGGATTGTCCAGCGCACCGGGATTAAATCAAGGCATATTGCGCGGCCGGGGGAGAAATTTTCAGATTTTGCGGTGCCAGCTTCACAGCAGGCTTTGGCTGCGGCTGGGGTTGCGGCTTCGGAGATTGATCTTATTATTTGTGGGACGATGACTCCGGATTACCTGATGCCGGCCGGGGCTTGTTCTGTGCAAGCCCGTCTAGGCGCCTCAAAAGCGACTGGTATGGATATCTGTGCCGCCTGTTCCGGTTTTATTTACGGTCTCTCGATTGCGGAAAAATATCTGAAATGCGATCCTGATATGCATATTCTGGTGATCGGTGGCGAAATTGTCAGTCATCATCTTGATTGGGAGGATCGCACTACTGCCGTTCTCTTTGGTGATGCGGTGGGTGCGGCCGTGGTTGCGGCCCGGGAAAATCATGGGGCTAAACTGAAAGCGGTTGAGACTGGTTCCGATGGCAATCTTGGGCGTTTGCTCTATATTGAAGGCTCGGGTTCGGCCACGCCAATTACCAAAGATTTTAATATTGACGATAACTATATAAAGATGCAGGGCCGTGAAATTTTCAAACATGCGATCCGTAATATGGTTGATGTTTCCAATCGCGCTCTTGAGAGGGCAGGCTATACAGTCGATCAAGTGACTAAAGTTATTCCCCACCAAGCGAATATGCGAATTATCGAGATGCTGGCCAAACAATTTAAGAAGCCGATGGACAAGGTTTTTGTCAATATCGATCGTTATGGTAACAGTTCGGCCGGTACCATCCCAGTGGCTCTCGATGAGGCGGTTCGCAGCGACTTTCTGGTACCGGGAGATGTGGTTCTGATGACGGTCTTCGGCGGTGGTTTGACCTGGGCGGCGGCGGTAGTTGAATGGTAGGCAGCCTTTAAAGAAGGTTCTGGAAAAATTTAAACGCGCAACCGATGCTAAAGATCTCTGTCGGTTGCGCGTTCTGTATTCAAACTGAAAGTTACAGTAGTCTGATCTTCTATTTTTTCCATGACCAGAGGCAAAATACCTTTTTGCCGTTTTCGGGACGGCCCTTGATCTTCTCCATGTGCCGCAGGTTGGCCAGGTTTCTTTCGGTCTCTTTTTCCGTAAGTTCAAGCCTTTTGGCAAGCTCCGGCAGCTCAATGCCACCGGTCTCGGTCAGGATCTCGATCAGCTTTTTCTGGATCGCGGTTATGGCTGATTCGCTTTCAGAACAGGATTTGGCGTGATGGACAGCCCAGGGGTCGCAGGTTCTGGTTGGTGAAAGAAAATCCATATAGCAATCTTCACATAAAATCCGGCTGTTGCACTGTTGCTCCTCTCCGGCTTCAATCGTAGTACCGCATTGATCACAAGTTTTACTCATCAGTGTTTCCTTTTATATTAAATGAAATTTCTCGTAGGGTAAGATTTAATTTAGTAAGAACTATATATATGTTTAATTGCTGGAAAGTCAAGATTAACCCTTTTTTTAATTTTTCGAGTGAGCCATGCGGCTCATGTGGATAAGTATATAATGGCATTGGTTAGTTTGCAGGATGTTTCATTGGGTTTTGGTGGGGCTCTATTGCTTGATAACGTCAACCTTGAGATCGAAGAGGGCGAGCGGGTCTGTCTGGTCGGTCGTAATGGAGCCGGTAAATCTACCTTAATGAAACTTTTTGCCGGCGAGATAGAGCCTGACAGTGGGCGGGTCTTAAGGGGTCGCAGTATACGAGTGGCTCGCCTCAGCCAGGAGGTGCCAACTTCTTTGACCGGGACGGTGTATGATGTCGTGGTTAGCGGTTTGGGGGCTCTTTTGCAACTTCTGGCCCGTTATCATGGTTTGAGTCTTCAGGTGTCGGAGAAAGCTGCTGATGAATCTCTGGAGGCGTTGGCAGCGGTTGAAAAAGAGATTGAAATTGCTGGGGCCTGGCAGGTTCAGCAGCGGGTTGATCTCGTTATGACGCAACTGAAACTTGATAGTGAGCAACTTTTTTCGACTCTTTCCGGGGGCTTGAAAAAGCGGGTGATGCTGGCGCAGGCCCTGGTTACCGACCCCCATCTGCTGCTCCTGGATGAGCCCACTAACCATCTCGATATTGAGGCAATTATCTGGCTCGAAGAGTTTTTTTTAAGCAGCTCTTTGACGATTCTCTTTGTCACTCATGATCGCGAGCTTTTAAAGAAACTGGCAACCCGGATTATCGATCTTGAACGGGGCAAGGCTACGAGCTGGCCGGGTGACTACCTCAACTATCTGCGTCGTAAAGAGGAGATGTTACACGCTGAATCCGTTCAGAATCAACGTTTTGATCAAAAACTTGCGCGCGAAGAGGAGTGGATTCGTAAAGGGATAAAAGCCCGGCGGACGCGTAATGAAGGTCGGGTTCGAGATCTGATGCAGATGCGTTCAAAACGTTCGCAGCGTCGGGATAAATTGGGCCAGGTCAAAATGGAGATCAGTCAGGCTGGTCTCTCCGGTAAGCTGGTTGCAGTTTGTCAAGAGGCGGCCTTTGCTTATGATGAGAAACCGGTGGTTGCTAAATTAACAACGACCATTTTAAAAGGTGATAAGGTTGGCATTATCGGGTCGAACGGGGCTGGTAAGACAACCCTGCTTAAACTTATTCTGGGTGATCTGCTTCCGACCGAGGGTTCAATTCGACTTGGGAGTAATCTGGAGGCTCTCTATTTCGATCAACAACGTGAACAGCTCGACGAAGACAAGACCGTCTTTGAGAATCTTGGGGATGGCAATGATACGTTGGAGATCAATGGTCGCCAGCGGCACTTGATCGGCTATCTTAAAGATTTTCTTTTTACCCCGGATCGGGCTCATTCGCCGGTTCGAATCCTCTCTGGGGGGGAGCGTAATCGTCTGCTTCTGGCCCGGCTCTTTGCCAAACCGGCTAATATCCTGGTTCTCGATGAACCGACTAACGATCTTGATATCGAAACTTTAGAGCTCCTTGAAGAGCTTCTGGCTGATTATCAGGGAACCTTGTTACTGGTCAGCCATGATCGTCAGTTTATTACTAATGTAGTTAGCAGCACCCTGGTTTTTTCAGCAGACGGGGTGGTTCAGGAGTATGCCGGGGGCTACGATGATTGGCTTATGCAGCGTCCGCAAGCTGATTCTTTGTTTTTGCCGGAGGTAAAAACCAAGTCTGATATTAAGAAAAAAGAGAAGCCTCGAACCCAAAAACCCCGTAAACTCTCATTTAAAGAGAGGGCTGAACTTGAAACTCTGCCCGCGGCTATGGAACTTCTTGAAGAAGAGCAGAAAGAGCTATATGATGATATGGCTGATCCGGCTTTTTATCAGGGGGCCGGCAATGCGGTTGCGCAGGCAAAAAACCGGCTTTTAGAGATTGAGAGCAAGTTAAACGAACTCTATGCTCGTTGGGAGGAGCTCGAGATGATTCAGGAAGAGGAAGTGGAAAATAATGGAAAAAATATTTAATCCGGCATCAATCCTGGTGATCGGGGTTTCGGAACAGCCTAATAATTTAGCCCAGAATATAGTGGGTAATCTTATAGATTTCGGTTGGCAAGGCGAGCTCTATCTCTTCGGCAAAGAGGGCGGGAGCTATCTCGGTTATCCGATTCAGACCGAGATGGCGGTGTTGCCGGACTCTATCGATCTCGCGGTTATTCTAACCCCAGCGGCTTCAGTACCCTCCTTGATGCGTTCCTGTATAGAGAAAAAAATCTCTAATATGGTTATTGAAAGTGGTGGTTTCAGTGAGTTTTCTGAGGCCGGGAGAGCTCTTGAAGAGGAGCTTAAGGTTTTAGTGAAAAAGCATAGTGTAAAGTTTGTGGGGCCTAATGGTATCAGCATTATCAATCGTCACAATGGTCTATGTCTGCCTTTTGCACGTCTTGCACCGGCAGAGATTATGCCGGGAGGTCTGTCAGTTATCTCGCAAAGTGGTGGTCTTGCTTTAACCTATATGGACTTGGGGTGTCGGGAGAATCTTGGGGTTGCTAAGGTTATCAGCATGGGTAATAAGAGTAGTCTTGATGAGGTCGATTATCTTAAATTTCTGGCCGTCGATACAGAGACTAAAGTAATTGGTCTTTATCTTGAAAGTATGGATAACGGGCAGGCTTTTATGGCCGCCGTTAAAGAGTGTAAAAAGCCGATTATTTTACATAAATCGAACACCTCGCCGCAGAGCCAGGTGATTGCCCAGTCCCATACTGCAGCTTTAGCTGTTGATGACGAGGTTGTTGATGCCGCCTGTCGGCAGACCGGGGTTTTCCGGGTTAACTCCTTTGCGCAGTTTATAAATTACGCTAAAGCCTTTTCTCTGCCGGCTATGCAGGGTGATAATCTGATGGTGATTTCGCGCTCCGGCGGTCACGCTGTGGTCGCCGCTGATGCGGCCGCCAGTTTCGGTTTTACGATGCCGGGTCTAAGTGAGGAATTTATCACTAGAATCTCCAGCCAATTTAGAGCCTCTGTAATAAAGTTGACCAATCCGCTTGATCTCGGCGATATCTTCGATATTGATTATTATATAACTATTCTTGAGATGGCTTTAAAGCGTGACGATGTTGACGGGGTTGTCTTAAATCATGTTTTTCAGGCGGAGAGTGAATTGGCCGCAACTTTGCGACTAGCGCAAAAAGTTGAAAGCTTAATGGTCTGTCATAATAAACCGGTTACCTTGGTGCTTTTTTCAAGTGTCAGTGCCGTTTCCCAAATAATGGAAAACATCTCAATTCCGATTTTCAGTGAACCACAGATAGCCCTTGAGGCACTTTTTGTATCACGGGCCCGGGTCAGAAATCTGGCCGCCGCAGAAATTTCTGAAACTGCTCTGCCAACGTTTGCTAAAAGCATGACTAAGCCTCTTTTTGAGGAGTGGTTAGAGGAGGCCTCCCGGCGCGACAAAACTCTGTTCGCAGACCAGTCTCTGACACTTTTGCAGGAGTACGGTCTGCCGGTTGCCGCTTTTGCTTTGGCCCGGCATCCACACGAACTCCTTGATGAGGGCGATGACCTCGGTTATCCCCTGGTTTTAAAGGCGGTGGTTGCGGGCTTAAGTCATAAGAGTGATGTCGGCGGGGTCTTGACTGGAATCAACAATCATCAGGCCCTTGAAGACGTGGGTTCGCTGCTCTTTGAACGCTTTTCCGGAGATCCTGGTTTTTGTGGTGTTCTGGTCCAGAAAGAGGTCGACACGACCCTTGAGATGATTGTCGGAGCGCGGCGTGACTCCTCTTTTGGTGATGTTTTTCTTTTAGGTCTGGGTGGAGTTTACGCTGAAATTCTCCAGGATTTCCAGATTCTCCCGGCTCCTTTATCTTGTGAGGCTATAGCTGGCGCGGTCGATCGTCTGCGCGGTGCCCGGATATTGCACGGGGCCCGAGGCCGGGCTGGTGTCGATCTTCTACAGCTTAATCGGGTTTTGGCTGGTTTGCAGGCGCTCCTACAGAATTACCCGGTGATCGCAGAGATTGAGATCAACCCCCTGGTATTTACCGGCGGAAATGGTGTGGTGGTTGATGGTCGGATTGTGGTAAAATAGTTTGAGTTACGATCATGGTGCCTTGTTAGTCATTGACTTTTTCAAAAAAAAAGCCCCGCTATCTCAGCGGGGCTTTTTTTAATTGACGACTAGCTTTTCAGAGCTTCAAGATCCTTGAAATTTTCCAGCGCTTCGGGGTTGGCCAAGGCGTCACGGTTGGTGATTGGCAGGTTGTGAACCATGCGTTTGACCGCAAGTTCGACCTTTTTGCCACTGATTGTATAGGGGATATCAGCAACCGGAATGATTTTGGCCGGGACATGGCGTGGAGTTGTACTTTTGCGAATAGTTGTTTTTATCTGTTTTTCGAATTCCGGGGTTAATTCAACTCCATCTTCGAGGACGACAAAGAGGACAACGCGAACATCACTGTCTTCCCAGTCCTGGCCGATGACGACACTGTCTTTGACGCCCGAGATGGTTTCAACCTGACGGTAGATTTCGGCTGTGCCAATGCGGACGCCACCGGGATTTAAAGTTGCATCAGAGCGGCCATAAATAATGACCCCACCGGTGTCGGTGATCATGATATAGTCGCCGTGGCACCAGATATTTTTGTAGCGATCAAAATAGGCATCATGATATTTCTGGTTATTGGGATCGTTCCAAAAATAAATCGGCATTGAGGGGAAAGCGGCCGTGCAGACGAGTTCACCTTTTTCCCCATTGACCGGTTGGCCGAAATCGTCGAAAGCTTCAACCTTCATGCCTAAGCCGCGGCACTGTAGTTCTTCAATATAGACTGGGAGAATCGGGTTACCAAGAGCGAAACATGAGACAATGTCGGTACCGCCCGAGATTGAAGCGAGGTTGACATCCTTCTTTATGTCGCGGTAGACATATTCAAAACTTTCAGCCGACAGGGGTGAACCGGTCGAACAGATCGCTTTAATTGCACTTAAGTCAAAAGCCGTTCCCGGTTTGAGACCGGTCTGCTGGACCGCGGCAATGAATTTGGCGCTGGTACCGTAGACCGAGATCTTCTCATCCTGAGCCAGTTTGAAGGTGGCGCCGCCATCCGGGTAGAAGGGGGAGCCGTCAAAGAGGATGGTGGTTGCCCCTACTGCCAGGGCACTGACGAGCCAGTTCCACATCATCCAGCCGCAGGTGGTAAAGTAGTAGATCCGGTCTTCACGTTTCAGATCAACATGGAAAAGATGTTCTTTTAAGTGCTGAATCAGGGTGCCGCCGGTACCGTGGACAATACATTTCGGGGTGCCGGTAGTGCCTGAAGAGTACATGATGTAGAGGGGGTGGTCGAAAGGGAGTTGTTCAAATTTAATCTCAAGATTATCTTCGTTTTTGAGAAAATCCTGATAATGAACCGCGTTGCCGATGGCACTGATGTCGGCTCTCTCTTCGGTGTAAGGGATGACGACGACCTTCTCTATAGAGGGCAGGGAGCCTAAAATTTCACCGATTTTCTCAAGGGAGCTGAACTTTTTGCCGTTATAGGAGTAGCCATTGGCGGTAAAAAGAATTTTTGGTTCGATTTGACCAAAGCGGTCAAGTACGCCCTTGATACCGAAATCGGGTGAACAGGAAGACCAGATGGCACCGATACTGGTGGCGGCCAGCATCGCGACCACGGTTTCGATCATATTCGGGACAAAACCGGCGACCCGATCGCCGCACTCGACCCCGGCTTCGCGCAAAGCTGCCGCCAGGCGGGCAACTTGATCATAAAGTTCAGCGTAGCTGATGCGAGTTGCTTCCTGATCTTCACCCTTGAAAACTAAAGCTTCGCGATCGTCGCGAAAACGTAGAAGATTTTCGGCGAAATTGAGACGGGCTCCGGTAAACCATTTGGCTCCCGGCATCTTGTCACCGTCAACCATTACTTCATCATAACCAGTACTGGCGATGATGCCGCCAAACTCCCAGACACTTTCCCAGAAATCGGCCCGTTCTTCGACTGACCATTTGTAGAGTTCGTCATAGCTTGTAAAATCAAGGTCTTTTTTCTCTTTTAGCTGAGCCATCAAACAACTCATGTTAGAGTTTTTGATACGTTCGGCGGAGGGTTTCCAGAGTGGTGTCTTCATGGTTGTCTCTCCCAAGATCTAGTATGTGGTTAAAGTTATTTAATAGCCGACTGTTTTTTAACCGGTTGTATCTTTCATTTTTTTCCACTTAACGTTAACTGTCGAGTAGGGGGTAAAAAATGAAAATTCATCGGCCCATTTAACTGATTCGGTGGCACTTGTCAACTTGAAATCAGGGATGAGATACGGGATTTTAGAAAAAAGGTTGTGTTTTTTTAACTTTAAAAAAGCTGGAAATTAGTCAGTTGATATGCTAATTAAAAAAGTGACAGTACTTGGGTTAGCTGGATAGCTTTTTTCGTGCTTTGATATTGTGGTTTGCAACTAACCGCTTTGACACCTGTTTAACTTGTTCTAGAAAGAACTAAAATTTGAGGAGAACTTGCAATGCGTTTGAAACTCAGTCGGCAGATTTTTCTAGGGTTGGTTGTACTCGGGGCTTTGCTCGTGGTTTTGGGTATGGTTTCCCATTTTGGTATTGCTACGATGCAAAAGTATGACGCTAAGGCTTTGCGTGCTCAGGAAATTATGCTTAAAATGCAAAAGATGGAGATCGATCATCATAAATATGCCGAGAAGGTGGAGCAGACCCTTTTACAACTCTACACCCCGGGCCTGAAGGTGGATGTTGAAGCAGATGATCATCGTTGTGGTTTTGGTGAATGGCTCTTTGGTGAGCCCCGTAAAGCTCTGGAAGCCGAATACCCGCGGCTTGTACCTCTTCTGAAAAAAATTGAAGAGCCGCACCGGGTTCTGCATGAATCTATTCGTGATATCAATCTCAACTTGATTGAGGCCGAAGATCTGGAAGGAGCCAAGGGTGATTATCGTGAGGTCACTTATCCTGCTCTGAATCTCACTATTAAAAACTTTAGTGAACTTCAATTGATTTTGCATGAGTATGAGGCGGCTGCAGATAAGGCTGCAACGGCTAAATCGGCCCAGGTTGGAACCATTGTTGTTGTGGTTGCGCTCCTGGGTGTTCTGATTGCTTTCTTGGTTATCTTCTGGGTGCGCTCCGGTTTTGCCCGGATTATGGGGGGCGAGCCTGAAGATATGAATGAGATGCTCAATAAGATTGCGGCTGGTGATTTGCGGGTTGCCATTGCTGCCAATCCCCGGCCCGGCAGTATGTTGGCGGCGATGAGCGATGTCAAGCAGGGGTTGACCGACATCGCTGGTGATATTTTCACAGGGGTGGAGTCTCTGACGCTCTCTTCGGCTGAACTCTCGGCCGTATCGGGACGTCTGGGTGATGCTGCCGGTAATGCCTCGGATAAAAGTAATACGGTGGCGGCGGCCGCCGAAGAGATGAGTGTCAATATGAATTCGGTTGCCACCGCTTCCGAGACTACGGCAGAAAATGTCAATATGGTAGCCGCCGCGGCCGAAGAGATGACTTCAACGGTCGGCGAGATTGCCCAGAATACTGAAAAAACCCGATCTATCAGTCTGGCCGCAGTTGAGCGGACCCGTCAGGCTTCGGAAAAGATCGATGAATTGGGACGGGCCGCGCAGGAGGTTGGCAAGGTCACAGCGGTTATTAATGAAATCTCCGAACAGACCAATCTTTTGGCTCTAAATGCGACGATTGAGGCGGCTCGGGCTGGTGAGGCCGGTAAAGGTTTTGCTGTGGTTGCCAATGAGATCAAGGAGCTGGCGCGCCAGACGGCAGAGGCGACCCAGGATATTCGCCGGATAATTGAAGAGATTCAAGGCTCGACCGGGGCTACGGTGGAAGAGATTCGCGAAGTTACTTCAGTTATTGAAGAGGTCAGTGAATTGATTACGACGGTGGCGGCAGCCATCGAAGAGCAGACCGCAACTACCCGTGAGATTGCTGGCAGTGTCGCTCAAGCCTCGCATGGGATTGCTGAAATCAACGAAAATATCTCCCAGAGTTCAAGTGTTGCAGGAGAGATCTCAGCTGATATTGCTGAAGTGAGTGCTCTTGCCGGAGAGCTTACAGACAGTAGTTCACAGGTTAATAACAGTGCCGGGGATCTAGGTGGTTTGGGCGAACGTTTGAAGAGTATTGTGTTACGCTTTAAACTTGATAATCCAGGTTCCTCATCTTCGGTAAATTCAGGCTCAGCAGACACTCCCGTGGCTGATCTGACACCCTGAACTTCAAGTTTTGAGAACGGGGTCAGAGAATTTGACAACCAGCATCATCGCCTCGTTGATCTTATCAATGAACTCTATAAAGCAAGGGTGTTGATCAAAAGTATGGTCCGTTTTTTAACGGTAAAGGCGTTTATTAAGCCTCTAAGAAAAAGAAATGCAAAAAAGGCAGGCCCATTGGGGTCTGCCTTTTTTGTGCATTAACTCGACCTGACAAGAGCTTACAGTATTTAAATTAACTATTCAGGTACCTCTCACAGCTTGTCTGGATTGGGGTCATTGCTGGTACAAGGTGCGTTAGCACCCCAGCTTTGACCCCCCTTATGAGGGCGAAGCAATGTTCAACAATATTTGTTATAGCTTTATGGTGGGTCGCTGAATAGCTACGTTCCTTTTTTTAAACCACAAATAAACACAAATAATAACAATCTGTTTTGGTTTCGCTGAGGCCGGGCGTCTTCGGGTTAGGTCCTCCCTCTTTAGCCGGTGAATTTTTACGCAAAGAGGTCAATTTTTTGATTGCAGCCTCTTGGTTAATATTCATGAAAGTAAGTATTCTGTTACTTCTTTAGAGTTGTTCGACTTTTGCCCGATTATGGTTCATAACTTGCATTATGGGAAAAGCTGTTTTTAGAGGGAAAAGCTGTTTTTAGAGGGAATGAAAAAATATTAATCGAAGATAGTTTTTTTCTTACATATATTAAAGCTCTTGAATTTTATGATATTGGTATGAAGTATACAGTTTGACGCTTGACAAAGTTCTCGTGCTTATGTTAACAAGCTCCGCGATCAGGTTCTATTGAGCAACTATTCACTTTCTTTTAGTCACTTGAGAGTCTTTTCTGAAAAGTATTTTCCGCTTTGTAAGATTTTGTAATTATTTAATATTTAGTTGAATAGTGAGAGGTTTTTTTAAGGCCTCTTTTAAATTTCTACCTCAACAGTTTTGTATTTTTGTCAGGTTACCGGTCTTTACCGGGGTAGGGGAATGAAAGGCTATGTTGAATTCACTTGATGTATTGATCATCGGTTTAAGTTTGGCACTTCTGCTCTTTGGGAGTTTCCGCAAAATCGCGCGCTGGCGGGTCGGCGAGCCCGAAACCAGGAGTGGTGATGCGGGCAAACGTTTTGCCGCAATGTTTGCGTCAGTTGTCGGGCATGACCGAATTCTCGAAGAGGCCTGGCCCGGCTATATGCATCTTTTTCTCTTCTTTGGTTTTTTTACCCCATTTGCTTTCGTTGTTTTTGCCCAGCTCCATATTGCAACCTTGACCCCGGCTGCCGCTGGTGGCATCTCCCTGGTACTCGACCTGATCGGCGGTCTCGCCCTGGTCGGTCTGGTTATGGCTCTGCATCGTCGTTATGGGGTAGAACCCGATCGTCTGGATGAACGTGGCAATGAAGATGTCATACTTTTGGTGTGGCTCCTCTTTATCTTTGTCAGCGGTTTTGCGGTTGAAGGTTTGCGTCTGGCGGTAACGACCCCGGGGGGTACTTGGTTCGCACCGATTGGTTCACTTATAAGTTTTGCTCTGGCCCCTTTCAGTACTGAAATTGATGCTCAGGCAATTCGCTGGATTTGGCGCCTCCATTTTTATGCGATCATCCTGCTGGTTGGGACGATGCCCTATACCAAATTTTTTCATGTTATCTCTGGTATTCTTAATAATTACTATCGTTCGAATCAGCCCAAAGGGGTGGTCAGTCTTCTCGATATTGAAAACTCAGAAACTTTCGGGGTTGCTCATGTGCACCAGTTTACCTGGAAACAGCTCATGGACAGCGATGCCTGTATTCGTTGTGGTCGTTGCCAAGACAACTGTCCGGCTTATCTAACTGATAAACCTTTATCCCCGAAGAAGATGGTGCAGGATATTCGTGAATGTCTTTATGATAAGAGTGCAATTATCGCTAAATGCAAGGCCTCAGGTGAAGATATTACCTGGGGTCTGCCGGATGAAGAGAAAGCCTTGTTCGGCGGTTATTTGACTGAGGATGAGATCTGGTCCTGTACAACCTGTCGCGCCTGCATGGAGGTCTGCCCGATGTATGTCGAGCACGTCGATAAGGTTGTTGATTTACGGCGTAATCTGGTGCTTATGGAGAGCAGCTTTCCTTCTGAAGTGCAACTGGTATTTAAGAATTTTGAAAATAACAGCAATCCCTGGGGCTTGGGCTGGGCCGATCGTGGAAACTGGGCCGATGGTTTAGGGGTGACGACGATGGCTGAAAAGAGCGATGTCGAATATCTGCTCTGGGTTGGTTGTTCCGGTTCCTTTGATGATCGCTATAAGAAGGTTACAAACTCATTGGTGAAAGTTCTCAAGGCGGCCGGGGTTTCTTTCTCGATTTTGGGCAAAGAAGAGAAATGTTGCGGTGATTCGGCTCGTAAATTGGGTAACGAATATCTCTACCAGACCCTGGCCATGGAGAATATCGAAACCCTGAACGGCTATGGCGTTAAAAATATTGTGGTCATGTGCCCGCATGGTTACAATACGCTGAAAAAAGATTACCAGCAGTTGGGCGGTAACTACAATGTCATGCACCATACGGAGTTAATTGCACAGTTGCTGGCCGAGGGGCGCCTGGATTTAAAGCGTCCTCTGGCGGCTAAGGCAGTATATCACGACTCTTGTTATCTCGGACGTTACAACGATATTTACGCCCAGCCACGGGCGATCTTGAATGAAATTCCGGGAATGGAATTGGTTGAGATGGATCGTCACCATAAACGCGGTTTCTGTTGTGGGGCCGGTGGTGGCCGGATGTGGATGGAAGAGGATATTGGTACTAAAATTAATGATAATCGGGTCGCGCAGGCCCTCGAAAAAGATCCTGAAATAGCGGTTACGGCCTGTCCTTTCTGTATGGTAATGTTTGAGGATGGTCTAAAGTTTCATAATCGGGAAAATGATGTCAAAGTTAAGGATGTGGTTGAACTGGTTGCTGAAGCCCTGGAGGTTGGGGATGTCTAGGATGACTGAAAAACAAAATTTTCCTGCGGTAATCCAGCGCTTTGCTGGAAGTCAGGTTTGGCAGCAGCTTGTTTGTCTGTCGCTGCTGCTTGGTTTAATGCTCCTCGTTGGTGAGGCCCAGGCCACCAATAATGGAACTGTTAGCCATAATCCGGCAACTCAGGAGACCGTGACTCCGGTTATGGTCAGTACTGATGGTTTACTGCCAATCCCCAAGGAAGTGGCAAAACCGAGGACCAATGAAGAGTGTATGAAGTGTCATAAAGAGCCGCACTTGACTTCCGGCCGTCTTGATGGTTCTCTGGCTGTACTGCAAGTTAAACTTGAACTTTATAAAAAGACTTTGCATGGCAAGAAGCTCGAATGTATCGACTGTCATGAAGATGCAGCTTCTGCCCGTCATTGCCGGAGTGGTTTTCAGAAAGTCAACTGTCTTGCTTGCCACTCTAAAATTGAAGGTTTGTATCCTTTGGGGGCGCGTGAGCGCCTGAAAAAGAAAAAAATCAGGATACCTAAGCGGAAGATGGTTGGTGACAGCTACTATTTTAAGAGTAAACATGGCAAAGCCTTTTTAGCGAGTAAAGAGAATGCCCCCAATTGTTACCATTGCCATACCCAACATTATGTATTCGGGGCCAAATATGAGCAGGCAACGATCAATCGTGCCAACCTGACCGAAACCTGTGCCAGCTGTCATAAGGAGCGGAAAACTACGACTCTGCTCGAACATATAACCACCTTCCGGCTCGAAGCTCATCGCAAGGGTGATACGAGTTTTGATTACGACCGGGGTAACTGTATCGATTGTCATCAGGGGGAAGCTGTCCATGGTCTCAAGGTCAATGAAGCTCCCTGTGCCCGTTGCCATGATACAAAAGTTAAGGTGAAAAATGTGGCGCTGGTGGGTTTTGGTCCGTTTCATCTTTACCCGGATTACGAAAATCAGTATTCGGTCTGGTGCTTACGTAATTTCTACGGAGTCTTAGTGTTACTCCTACTGGTCGGGGCTGGTTGTGGTCTGTTTCTCTATATTCTGCGCCGTTCGGCTGATTATTATCGAAATGAAGGGGGCGAGTGAGTACGGCTATGTCCAATCCGCATAAAACTAGAAATAAAGATCTTCCTCGTTATGGGATGGTTATCGATCTCAATCGCTGTGTTGGTTGTCACACTTGTGAGATCGCCTGCAAGATTGAGAATGACGTTCCTTTAGGGATCTGGCGCAGTTGGGTTAAAGAGATCGAAAAGGGTAAATACCCCAATGTCGTGCGGGCCTTCAGGCCGACCCTTTGTAATCATTGTGAGAATCCTATTTGTGTCAAGGTGTGTCCGGTCAGTGCCGCTTGGCAGCGTGAGGATGGAATAGTTATGGTTAATCCACACCTTTGTGTTGGTTGCCGTTACTGTATGTCGGCCTGTCCTTACGAGGTCAGATATATTCACCCCCAAAAAGGGATGATAGATAAGTGTGATTTTTGTAGTGTTCGGGTAGATGCCGGTCTTCAACCGAGTTGTGTTGAAGCCTGTCCAACTAGTGCCCGGATCTTTGGTGATCTTAACGATTCCAAAAGTGAAGTGGCCAGACTGGTGGCGACCAAGCCGGTTTCAACTTTGAAACCTGAGATGGGTACGGAGCCGAGAGTCTATTATATCGGTCTTGATGTTGCGACCTTGGAGATTAGGCGGGAGGTTAAACTGGTATGGGAAAAGTAGTTTTTGATGTTCAGTATCAGACGACGCTGGCCTTTTTGATTTCGTACTATTTCTATTTTACGGGGTTAAGTGCCGGATCTTTTATGATCTCCACTCTCTCATATGGTTTCGGCTTGGAAAAATTTAAGCCGGCCAGTAAAATGGGAGTTGTTGCTGCGGTTCTGTTGCTCCTTATAGCACCGCAGTGTCTCTTGATGCAGGTAGCTTGGCCGGTGAAATCCCTCTGGCACAATTTTCTCTATCTTAACCCGATCTCAGCCATTTCCTATGGTTCTTTTCTTTTGATTCTCTATCCATTAAACTCCATTATCTATGGTGTGTTTATGTTTAAGGAGAATAAAAAGTGGACCAAGCTTTTTGGACTTATTGGTATTCCCTTAGCTTTGGCCGTACATGGATATACCGGTTGGATACTCGCTTTAGGTGTGGCTCGGGATTATTGGAATACCGGTTTGATGCCGATCGTATTCCTCTTTTCGGCCATGGTTTCCGGGATCTCAATGATGATCCTTTTTATTATGATCCGTGACCGCTTCTTTACAAAAGAAAAAGTTATTAATCATGATCTCATCCGCAGTCTTGCCAAGATATTAGGTTGGTTGTTGGTGGTTGACCTCTTCCTGGTTTTTTGTGATTATTCAATTTTGCTTTACTCCAAACTTGAAGGTCAGGAAGTTGCACATTTTATGCTTTTTGGCAAAATGTCGTTCTGGTTTGTGATAGTCGAAAATCTGGTTGGTAAAGTGATCCCGATGATTATCGTTTTTGTTCCGGGGCTTCGGCGTAGTACTTTCTGGCTGATAGTGGCGTCACTGATGAATATGGTTGGTATCCTGGCGATGCGGATAGTTACAGTTTACGGTGGTCAGGCCTTACCCTTGATGTAGATCGGCTTTGCAAAAGGACTCTAAAGATGAAACTAGATCGTAGAAATTTTATAAAATTAGGAGCCGTTAGCAGTGGGGCTCTGGCTTTGCCGGATCCGATGAAGTTGGCCAAAAAAAAACGTAAGCCCTGGAACCGGCAACAGGCTCGAACTTTAAGAAAATTTAATAACCCCGTACCAACGACCTGTGGTTTATGCGAAAATCGTTGCGGGCTGATCTCTTATCGGGATGGTGATCGCATCGTAATGTTACACGGTAATCCGGATCATCCTGTAAATCAGGGCAAACTTTGCGCTCGGGCCTATGGTCAGCTTGACCGGCTTTATGATCCTGACCGGATTCTTACGCCAAAGCTTAGAGACGGTGAACGTGGTAGTGGTAAGTGGCAAGATATCAGTTGGGCTAAGGCCTATGAAATTATCGCCGAGAAGCTCGCTCCTTATATTGAAAAACAGGGAGCCGGCCTGACCCTGATACAGGGTCGCCAAGAGTTACTCAGCGATTCTCTTTTAGAACTTTTTCCTGAATCTCTTGCGGTTGAGGATGGGGTTGCCCTGAGAGTTAATAGCCTGCGTCGAAAACTTTATGGTGTTACCGGATGTCGACGCGATTTTGCCAACAGTCGTTATGTCTTGAATTTTGCTGCAGACCCCTACATTAAAGGTGAGGATCTGCTATCGGACATGCGCGAATTGATAAAAGGCCGAATTGAGAATGGTGCCCGCCTGGTAACGGTCGCGGCCCGTTTAAATAATACCGCGGGACGCAGTGATTTATGGATACCGGTGGCGCCGGCCGATTATGGTACCTTTGCAAGATCTCTCTCATACTTTATTTTAGATTCCGGGCTTTACAGTAAAAGTGCTTTGGCAGAGCATGGTTTAAAGGTTGTTGAATTAAAAGCTTTGCTGCAGAAATATGCGCCTGAAAAGGTTGCTAAAGAGATTGGGGTTGACCCTGAAACGATCAGGAAAATTGCCTCGGATATGGTCCGTCGTCCACAAGCTTTGGCAGTCTATGATGATGAGTTGATTTTAGCACCCGATGGTTACCAGAGCGCGGTTGCAGTCGAGTTGTTAAATTTACTTTTAGGCGCAATCGGGCGTCCTGGTGGAGTCTATTACTATAGTGAAGATGGTGCTCTGGCTGACGTAGCAACTTTACTGGACAGTCAAAAAGGGCGTCAGCGGGTTACCCTGGATTGGTTTGCAAGCTGGCTTGCTGGTAGTGGTAACCGGAGTGCGGTGATAAATTATGCTGCAAATCCGGTATTTACGACCTATAGTGGCCCCTATCCTCATTCAATCTGGCAGAAGTCTCATAAAATTCCATTCCATTTGGCGATTGATACACATTTTAGTGAAACCTCGATTTATGCTGACCTGATTTTGCCGGCAGCAACCGAGCTTGAGACCTTTGCCTTGGCTGATGCTCAATTAGCTGATGGGCATAGTGTGATCTCCTTAAGACAACCTGTTTCAGGGCTGGTTGACGAAATTTTTCTCCTGCGTAAGGCCAAGGCGAAGAACTTAGACCTTTTTACAACTAAGCATGAACCGGCATCTGAGTCACGTGATTTCAATCAGATAGTTTTAGAGCTGCAACAGCTATTAGCTGGCAGGACTCCAGATTCTGCACCTCGGGTCAGCACTTGGCTTAAAGCTAAAATTGCCGGGTCTTCTTTTGTTAAGGCTGGTATCAGCTGGCAGAAGTTGCAAAAAGATGGTTTTCAAATCTATAAAAAATCATCAGACAGTTCGAGATTAAAGTTTTCGGTAACCGGCGCAAATCTTGTTCCATTAAATGAAAAATCAGCGGTCCCGGTCCCGGCTCATGATTCGTTTACTTTGGTGCCATATAGATTGCATGCTCTTGATAATCTGACCGCCAACAGTAAATATCTGGCTGAATTCAGGCATGATAATCCGCTCTGGATTCATCCTGGGAGAGCTTTACGACTCGGTATTAAAGAAGGTGATAAGGTCCGAATGGAGACAGCCGTAGGCTCGGTGACGGTTAAAGCCTGGATTACCGAAGCTGTTCATCCTCAATGTGTGGCCATTGCTTTAGGGTTGGGACATACGGGATTGGGTCGGGTTGCCAAAGCTCAAACAATTGCTAAAAGTGATCCGATGACCAGATCGTTGCTTTTCCACAATCTGTTTTACTTCACTCCTTTTTCTTTGCGCTTGAATTCATGGGATCCTAAGGAACCGGTTTGGTGGCATGAACAGGGCAATGGAGTAGATATAAGACGTATATTTAAAGCGACCGCAGATACCCAAAACGCTGGTATATCTAATATTGATACTACTGTGCGGTTGCAGAAGGTCTGAAAGAATTTTTATTTTAAGGTGAATGGGTATGAAGATAGACTTTAATTTTATTAAGGATCTGCCTGGCTGGCTGAAAATAAGTCTGGTGATCGGTATTACTATTTCAGTGCTTGTCGGTTTTTTTGCGTTTGCCCGCTACACTGACAAGGATGATGCCCTTTGCCGATCATGTCATCCTAGCATTCATGAAATGTGGCAAACGTCAAAAACCCACCCCTCTGACAAGGTGACTTGCTATGAGTGTCATACCAAATACATAGAAGCCTTTCCAGAGGGTGGAGAGAATATGTATATTCACTATCGAGACAAGATCATTCCGGAAAATTTTAACAGTGGCAGGAAAGTAATAAATGGAAATTGTCTTCGTTGCCACGAAGATATTCCTAAGTTTAAAGAGGTTAAGAACACACGAATAGTCAAAATATCACATGAAAAACACTATAAATCCAAGAAGGTGAAAATTGATGATTGCATGGTTTGTCATAATGCTCTTGCTCATGACAAATATGCGATTGAAACCAATCGGCCGCGAATGCAGGGTTGTTTCTTAGGCGAATGTCACAAAGCCGACACCAAAGAGGATCGTTGTGAGTTGTGCCATTTTGTCAAGTTGGTAGAGGAAGAAAAAGTACTTGAAAAAATAGAGGAAGAAAAAATACTTGAAAAAATAGAGGAAGAAAAAGTACTTGAAAAAATAGAAGAAGAAAAAGTACTTGAAAAAATAACCGATAACTAGTAGGGCGACGGGGTCATGCGAATGCAAGACCCCGTTTTTTACGTGGTATTTAACAGTTAACGTTAACTGATTGGTCAGAAACGTAATATGGTGTTTAAAAATCAACAATATGATCTCCTGAAAGGCCTTAAGGTTTTAGATCTTAGCCGTTTATTGCCGGGGCCTTTTTGTAGTATGGTGTTGGCTGATTACGGGGCTGAGATTCTAAAGATTGAAGCTCCGGGTGAGGGTGACTATCTGCGTAGCTGGGCCCCTTTGGTTGATGGGGTCAGTGCTTTTTTTATTGCTGTTAACCGCAATAAGCGTTCTTTAACTCTTAACCTAAAAGAGGAAGAGGGCCGGGAACTTTTTAAAAAACTTCTGTTTAAGTATGATGTCGTTCTTGAAAGTTTTCGTCCGGGAGTCATGGAGCGGCTTGGTTGTGGTTATCAAGAGCTTGCAACTCTCAAACCAAATCTGATTTACTGTTCCATTAGTGGTTATGGACAATCCGGGCCTGAGGCTTTGAAGGCGGGCCATGATCTTAACTATATGGCCGAAACCGGGGTTTTGAATACAACCTCAAGTCGTGAGATTCCCGCTCTTTCCGGAATCCAGGTCGCCGATGTGGCAGGCGGCGCACTTTATGCTGTCAGTGCCGTACTGGCTGCCTATGTCAAGGTTCTGAAAGGGGGCCCGGGGGCTAACCTCGATATTTCGATGACTGATGGTCTGGTCAGTATGCTGCCATTACTCTCAGCCTATCACTATGCTCTGGGTCTGGAACCTAGTCCCGATACGACGATATTCAACGGGCAGTTGGCTTGTTACCATATATACCGAACTCGCGATGGCCGTGAGATCGCTCTCGGTGCTCTCGAAGAAAAGTTCTGGCAGAATTTCTGCCGGGTCATTGATCGTGATGATCTTCTTAACGGCGATCATCATGACTTGGCTCGTCAGGATGAACTTAAACAAGAGCTTGCGGCAATTTTTGCGACTCGCGATGCTAACCAATGGCAGACTCTACTGGACGGTCGGGATACTTGTTGTGAAGTGCTTAAAAACATGACTGAAGTTCACGCTGATCCTCATTTTCAGGAGCGTGGCATGTTCTGGCGTCTGCCTCTTGAAAGTGGTGGTGATCTTCTCCAGACCAATTGCGCGGTTATGGTTGATGAGAACAAACCGACACAGCATCGGGCGGCACCGAAACTTGGCCAGCATACTGATCAGATACTTAATGATTTGGGGTATGATCAAAATTCAATTTCGGACCTGCGTGAGCGCGGCGTAATTTGAAAAAAGTTTAATTCGAAAAAGCTGCAAATATATATTTAATTACAAAATATGCAAAAAAACTTTATCGTATTTTGCGTTTTTTGTTGTTTAAAAGAAAAGTCTGGAAAAGTTTTGCTAACCCGTTTGGTTCCGGCTACGCCGGGTTAAGGATGGAGCTTATGTGTAAAGATGTTGTTATAGTCAGTGCTTTGCGAACTGCAATAGGTAATTTTCAGGGAGGTCTTTCCTCTTTTACGGCTACCGAGCTTGGCGGTCTGGCAATCAGCGGATCGATTGAGCGGGCAGGCATCGACAAAGCCATGGTCGATGAAGTCTTGATGGGTAATGTAGTTCCCATTGGATTAGGTCAGAATCCCGGTCGTCAGGCCATGATTAAGGCCGGTTTGCCGATGGCTATCGGCGCTATAACCGTTAATAAGGTTTGTGGATCTGGACTTAAAACGGTGATGTTGGCGGAACAGGCGATAAAATCTGGAGATGCCGAAATTATCGTGGCCGGAGGGATGGAAAGCATGAGTAATATACCCTACTACATGCCTGGTGCCCGAGGTGGTCTGCGGATGGGTAATGGCCCGATGGTTGACGGTATGGTACATGATGGCCTTTGGGATGTGGTTAACGATTACCATATGGGTTATACGGCCGAACTGGTCAGCAAAAAATTTGGCATCAGTCGTGAAGAGATGGATCGTTTTTCCGTCAATTCTAATAAAAAAGCTTTGGACGCGATCGAAAATGGTTATTTTGCCGATGAGATTATGCCGGTAACTGTAACTCCGCGTCGGGGTGATCCTTATGATTTTAAGGTTGATGAAGGACCCCGAGCGGCTACCATGGAGGCGTTGGCCAAATTGCGGCCGGCTTTTGATAAAAATGGTATTGTGACGGCAGGTAATGCTTCGAAAATCAGTGATGGCGCCAGTTGTTTGGTGGTTATGTCGGCCGCTAAAGCGGCTGAGCTGAAACTTAAGCCGTTGGCTCGGATAGTGGCACAGGGAGCCGCTGGTGTCCCTCTCGAAGATGTTTTGGTAGCTCCGATCATCTCAATACCCAAGGTTCTGGCTAAGGCCGGTTTGCAGATAAATGATATAGATATTCATGAAATTAATGAAGCATTCGCAACCTCCAGTGTTGCGATTATAAAAGAGCTTGGAATCGATCCGGAACGAGTTAATCTAAATGGTGGAGCAGTGGCTCTGGGCCATCCTATCGGCTGTTCCGGGGCTCGGGTGTTGACGACCTTGATCTATGCTCTGCGGCGTCAGGATAAACGTTACGGTATGGCTTCACTCTGTCTTGGCGGCGGTGAAGCGGTTTCAATGATTATTGAGCGCCTAGCTTAGGTAAAGAGAAGAATAATATTATTTCAGTCTATACATTAAGGAGAGGAAAATGCGTGAAGTAGCTATTGTCAGTGCCACCCGGACCGCAATTGGAACCTATGGCGGAAGTTTAAAGGATGTCCCGGTGGTGGAACTCGGGGCCACGGTTATTCGTGATGTATTGGAAAGAGCTGGTTGTCGGCCGCTGATGAGCAAAGCAGTCGTCGCTGCCGGTCCTGAAGCCCTTAAGGGTAAAGAATGTCCCGTTGAGGAGAAATATAGTACTTGGGATAGTTCTCTGGTTGAACTGCAAGTCGATGAAGTGGTTATGGGAAATGTCGTCGGGGCCGGTCAAGGGCAGAATGTGGCTCGACAGGCGATGATTCATGCCGGTATTTCGCGTGAGGCCGGTGGTTACACCATAAATAAGGTTTGTGCATCAGGTATGAAAGCGGTGGCCTTGGCAGCTCAATCAATTGCCCTTGGTGAAGCCGAAGTGATGATCGCCGGGGGCATGGAGAATATGAGTCGGATTCCCTACGCGATGCCGGCGGCCCGCTGGGGTGCCCGTATGGGTAATGTTGATGTGGTCGATCTGATGGTTCATGATGGGCTCTGGGAAATCTTTTATGGTTATCATATGGGTTTGACAGCTGAAAATATTGCCGACCTTTATGGTATCTCCCGGCTTGAACAGGATGAACTTGGAGCGTTGAGTCATCAGCGCGCCCGCAAGGCGATTGCTGATGGTACATTTGCCAAAGAAATTGTCCCGGTCATGATCCCCCAGCGTAAAAAAGATCCGATCGCTTTTGCGATTGACGAACGACCTATGGATACGACGGTCGAGAAGATGGGGAAATTGCGTCCGGCTTTCAAAAAAGATGGAACCGTGACCGCTGGTAACGCTTCCGGTATTAACGATGCGGCCGCAGCTCTGTTGCTTATGACTCCGGAAAAAGCGGCAGCTATGGGACTTAAAGTAAAAGCCGTCATTAAAGGTTTTCAGGCGGGGGGACTTGACCCGGCATATATGGGGTTAGGACCGATTCCCTCTGTTAAACGATTGCTTACGCGTCTTGATATGGGGGTTGATGCAATCGACTATTTTGAATTAAATGAAGCTTTTGCATCCCAGGCTATCGGCTGTGTGCGGGAGTTGAAACTTGATATGGAGCGCACCAATATTTATGGCAGCGGTATATCTTTAGGACATCCGATCGGCTGCTCTGGAGCCCGGGTTCTGGTTACCCTGCTGAACGTATTGGAACAAAACGATGCCGAACGTGGTCTTGCCTCCCTCTGTATCGGTGGTGGTCAGGGTGCGGCAATGGTTATTGAGAGAAGATAGGATTTATATCTTTTGTATTTTTTTGGTTCCGGCTACGCTGGATTCATAGGAGATGAAAATGGAGATCAAAAAATTTGGCGTAGTTGGTGCCGGTCAGATGGGCAATGGGATTGTCCAGGTTGCGGCCCAGGCCGGTTTGCAGGTTATTATGCATGATATTGCCGAGAAGTTTGTTGAACACGGTATGTCGGTGATCAAAAAAAATCTGCAGCGTTCAGTTGATAAAGGTCGGATGGAACAGGCCGAGATGGATGCCGTGATTGGGCGGATTACGACGACCACTGAATTGGCTGCCATGAAGGATGTCGATATTGTAGTTGAAGCCGCAACCGAAAACGAGAAAATAAAACTCGATATTTTTGCCCAGCTTGATGCGATCTGTCCAGAAAATGCCATCCTGGCCTCCAACACTTCCTCTATCTCGATCACTAAAATTGGCGCCGTAACCAAACGTCCCGGCAAAATGATCGGTATGCATTTCATGAACCCGGTTCCGGTGATGAAGCTGGTTGAAGTTATCAAAGGCTTGGCAACGACCGATGAAACTTACGAAGTTGTTGTTGAACTTTCCAAAAAACTTGGTAAAATTCCTTGTGAAGCCAACGATTTTCCTGGTTTTATTGCCAATCGCATTCTTTTACCGATGATCAACGAAGCCGTCTACTGTCTCTTTGAAGGGGTTGGTAAACCGGAAGATATTGATAATGTGATGAAGCTTGGCATGAATCATCCGATGGGCCCCTTGGCCCTGGCTGACCTGATCGGGCTCGATACCTGTCTGGCAATTATGAATGTCCTGCATGAAGGTTTAGGCGATTCCAAATATCGTCCCTGTCCTTTGTTGAAAAAATATGTCGATGCCGGCTTCTTCGGTCGCAAGAGTGGTCGCGGGTTCTACGATTACAGTTAAACTCCGTCCCCTGTTTTAGTATTTAATCTTAAAATTGAGATATTTAAGGAGTCAAGCGATGGAATTTGCATATACTGATGAAGAACGGATGATGTTGCAGATGGCCCGGAATTTTGCTGAAAAAGAGGTCAAACCGATTGCCAAAGAGGTCGATAAAGAGCATAAGTATCCGGCTGATAATGTTAAAAAGATGGGTGAACTTGGATTGATGGGAGTCAGTGTTCCGGTTGAATATGAAGGTTCCGGGATGAGTACTATCTGTTATGCTATTGCCATGGAAGAGATTTCTCGTCATTGTGCTTCTACTGGGGTTATCATGTCGGTTAATAATTCGTTGGCTTGCGATCCCATAAAGATTTTCGGTACTGAAGAACAGAAAAAGAAATATCTGGCCAATATGGCCAGTGGTCGGAAATTAGGTTGTCTGGGCTTGACGGAATCCAATGCCGGGTCTGATGCTGCTAATCTCTCCACCGTCGCCGTTCTCGATGGAGATGAGTGGGTTATTAATGGCCGTAAGATCTTCATTACCAATGGTAATGAAGCAGATTATTGTGTGCTTATAGCCGCCACTGACAAAAGTCAGGGACATCGGGGTATCAGTGCTTTTATCGTCGAGCTCGATAATCCCGGATTCAGCGTCGGTACTTTAGAAGACAAGCTCGGAATCCGAGGTAGCTCAACTGCAGAGCTGGTTTTTGAAGATTGTCGTATCCCTAAGGAGAATCTTCTCGGTAAAGTTGGAAAGGGTTTTAAGGTTGCCTTGACAACCCTTGATGGTGGTCGTATCGGTATTGCTTCACAGGCTTTGGGCATAGCCCGGGCTGCGATTGAAGATGCGGCAGCTTATGCTAAAGAGCGCGTCCAGTTTGGTAAGCCGATTGCTAAATTGCAGGCGATTCAGTGGATGCTGGCTGACCTCTCAACTCATTATGAAGCTGCCAGACTTCTTACTCATCGGGCTGCCTATCTTAAAGATCAGGGCCAGCCTTTTGGTAAAGAGGCAGCGATGGCAAAACTTATGGCAGCGGAAACCGCTATGAAAGCCGGCACCCAGGGAATCCAGATTCTCGGTGGTTATGGCTATACAACAGATTATCCGCTGGAGCGCTATTTCCGGGATGCGAAAATTACCGAAATTTATGAAGGTACCAGCGAAGTTATGCGGTTGGTTATTGCTGCGAATATTTTGAATTAATTGATAGATGTCAACTTTAATCTGGAGGGTAGTATTGTGAAGATTGTAGCCTGTATCAAACAGACCTTTGACACCGAAGCTAAGATTGTTGTCGGTGGTGATGGTCAGATCTCTGATGAGGGGGTCAACCTGATCGTTAATCCTTACGATGAATATGCTGTCGAAGAAGCGATTCGGACTAAAGAGAAAGACGGTGGTGAAGTTGTGGTCGTCACAGTTGGTGGGGATAAGACTCAGGAAGCCTTGCGTTACTGTCTGGCCATGGGGGCTGACCGGGCTGTTTTGATCAATGATCCGGTTTTGGCTGGGGCTGGTAGTTATGGTATCTCGGTTGCTTTGGCGAAATTATTGAGTGAAAAAGAAGCTGGTTTTGATATCATTTTTGCAGGTAAAGAGGCGGTTGATGATGGGGCGGCTCAGGTCCCCTCCCGGCTCGCCGAAAAATTAGACCTTGCTCAAGCCAATGTTGTTACCGCTTTTGAGTTGAGTGATGGGAAAGCCACTGCAACCTGCGAAATTGATGGCGGTAGTGAGACTTTAGAGATGGCCCTGCCGGCTTTGATCAGTGCCCAGAAAGGTCTCAATGAAGTTCGTTACCCTTCTTTGCCTGGGATTATGAAAGCTAAACGCAAACCTCTGGAAGTTGTCACCCTTGCCGATTTGGGCTTGAGTGCTGACGATGTTGCTGCTAAGGTTGAGTTGGTTGTCGCTGAGTTGCCGCCGGCCCGTATGGCCGGGCAGCGTTTGACCGGAGAGGTTGATGAAGTGGTAGCCAAATTGGTTCAGTTGTTACAAGATGAAGCCAAAGTAATTTAAGGGGGATTTGTAAAATGAGTATTGTCGTTTGCGCTGAACAGCGTGATGGAAGTTTACGGAAAATCACCTTTGAAGCTTTGAGTGCAGGAAAAAGTCTGGCGTCAGCTTCCGGTGAAACCTTGAAAGTTCTGTTGATCGGCAGCGGTGTTGCCGGTTTGGCGGATGAATTGAAAAAATATGGGGCTGATGAAGTTGCCGTAGTTGATAATGATGCCTTGGCAAATTATACTGCAGATGTCTACGCCGCCGTTTTGGCCGCTTATGTCGCTCAGGAAAATCCGGCACTGGTTCTTTTTGGCCATAGTGCCATCGGGAAAGAGTTGGCTCCGCGGGCCGCAGCTAAAGTTGATTGTGGTTTGGTTAGTGACTGTATTGATGTGACTTTTGCTGATGGTGACTATCTGTTTAAGCACCCGATTTATGCCGGTAAAGCTATCGGTAACTATAAGGTTGCCGGTCCGGTTAGAATGGCAACTTTAAGGCCTAATGTTTTTGCTATTGCAGAAAATGATGGAGCTGGCGCCGTAGTTGATTTTGCGCCGGAAATTCCAGCTTCTAAAGTCTCTATTAAAGCTACTGAAATGGCATCCAGTGATCGTCCGGAATTGACCGAAGCCGATATTATCTGCTCCGGGGGCCGTGGTCTTGGTGGTCCTGAAGGTTTTGCGTTGATCGAAGGTTTGGCCGATGCTTTAGGAGCCGCAGTCGGTTCCTCTCGTGCTGCGGTTGATGCCGGCTGGCGTGAGCATGCCGCACAGGTTGGTCAGACCGGTAAAGTTGTCAGTCCCATCCTTTATGTTGCTTCCGGTATCTCTGGCGCAATTCAGCATCTGGCAGGTATGGGTTCTTCCAAGGTTATTGTCGGAATCAATAAAGATGGTGAAGCTAATATCTTTAACGTTGCTGATTATGGCGTTGAAGGAGACCTTAATAAAATCATTCCAGCTCTGATCGAGAAGCTCAAGGAACTGCAATAAGTCCTTTTGTTTTAAATGGTTAAGAGCTAGCAGGTCAGACAAAACTAAAAAACCCCGCTGATGCCAAATGGTTACAGCGGGGTTTTTTAGTTTTTCAGTTTTGCTGGCAAGCCCTTTTTGCCAGCTCACGTTAACTGTTTTTAGTTGACAAAAAATGTGGTTTAGTGTACCCCATACGCGCTTTCATATAAAGATGTTCTATGAGTTCGGCGTGAATGTTTAGTGCCGGTTTGGCCGGTTAGGGAATTGGTGAATAAAAATGGATTTTTTTCTTAACGACGATGAATTGATGATTCAAGAGGTGGTTCGGGATTTTGCTCAGAGTGAGCTTAAACCCAACGCGGCTATTCTGGATAAAGAACACCGGATGGATCTCGGAAATCTCAAGAAAATGGCCGATCTCGGCTTTATGGGGATGAATATCTCAGAGACCTATGGCGGGGCTGAAGTCGGAGTCCTGCCCTATAGTCTTGGGATGATTGAGGTGGCCCGGGCTTGCGCGGCGACGGCGGTGACCATGTCGGTGACCAATATGGTGGCCGAAGTTATCTGTGCCTTCGGTAATGAAGCGCAGAAGCAGAAATATGTTCCTAAAATTTGTAGTGGTGAATATTCAGCCGGAGCTTTCGGCTTGACTGAGTCGATGGCCGGTTCAGATCCTGGTGGTATGAAGGCGACTGCGGTCAGAGAGGGAGATCATTATCGCCTTAATGGCAGCAAAATATTTATCACCAGTGCCGAATATGCCGGTGTTTTTGTGGTTTGGGCTGTAACTGACAAAGAGGCATCACGCAGTCAGCGGGTAAGTGCTTTTTTAGTTGAAAAAAATACCCCGGGCTTTACGGTTAGTAAGGCTGAAGAGAAGATGGGTCAATGTGGTTCATGTACTAATGAAATAGTTTTTGAAGATTGTCTGATCCCGGCCAAAAACCTGCTCGGTGAAGAGGGCTTTGGCCTGAAAATCGCCTTTATGGCACTTGATGGCGGTCGTATCGGAATCGCCTCTCTGGCTCTGGGGATTGGTCTGGAAGCGATTGACTATGCCAGTGAATATGCTAAGGAGCGGGAGCAGTTCGGTCGCCCGATTGCCACTTTTCAGGGTTTGCAATGGCGTTTTGCTGATACCTACACTGAGCTTGAAGCGGCCCGTCTGCTGGTTATGCAGGCCGCTTTCTTAAAACAGAAGAAAAAGACTTTTACGACGCAGGCTTCTATGGCTAAACTTTATGCCTCCGAAGCTGCCAACCGCGCCTGTTATCAAGCGGTCCAAGTTTTGGGTGGTAATGGTTATACCTCTGAATATCCGGTTGAAAGACTTTATCGTGATGTTCGAGTTACAACAATCTACGAGGGTACCTCGGAGATTCAACGTCTGGTTATAGCGCAACAGATATTGGGACGGTTATAGTTTTTATTAGTGTTCAGTGGTTATTCGCCTGGGTTCAGTAAAAGATGCTGACAACTGGCGACTGACGACTGACCACTGACCACTATTTTCACAGGGAGAGTTTTAATGTTTACAAAAGCAGCTGTAGAGAGAGTCGCTGAACGTCATCAGGAGTGGGATAAACTGTTGGCGAAAAGTTTGGCGAAAGCTCCGGAACGTCTTGAGCGTTTTTCAACGATCTCTGATGAAGAGATCAAAAATATCTATACCCCGGAAGATGTCAGTGATCTCGATTATGATAAAGATCTCGGTTTTCCCGGGCATTTTCCTTATACCCGTGGAGTTCAGGCGAGTATGCATCGCGGTCGCCTCTGGACGATGCGCCAGTTTGCCGGGATGGGCGGGGCCGAAGATACCAATGCCCGTTTTCACTATCTCATGGGCCATGGAGAGACCGGTCTTAGTACGGCTTTTGATATGCCGACCTTGATGGGTTACGATTCCGACAACTCAATGTCTTTGGGTGAGGTAGGGAAATGCGGGGTCGCAATTGATACTATAGCTGATATGGAGATTCTTTTTGAAGGGATCCCGATGGATAAAGTTACGACCTCGATGACCATCAATCCGCCTGCTGCAATTCTTCTGGCTATGTATATTGCAACAGCGGAAAAGAAAGGGGTGAGCCGCGATAAGATCGGCGGCACCATTCAGAACGATATGCTCAAAGAGTTTATCGCGCAGAAAACTTTCATGTTGCCGCCTGAACCTTCGATGCGGATCATTGTTGACACGGTTGAGTACTGTACCAAAGAGGTGCCGCGCTGGAATACAATCAGTATCAGTGGTTACCATATTCGTGAAGCTGGATCGACTGCGGTGCAGGAACTGGCCTTTACGATTGCTGATGGTATTGGTTATGTTCAAGCCTGTATTGATCGGGGCCTTGATGTTGATGATTTTGCTCCGCGACTCTCCTATTTCTTTAACGCTCACGTCGATTTTTTTGAAGAGATCGCTAAATACCGGGCCGCCCGGCGGATGTGGGCCCGCATAATGCGGGATCGCTTTGGCGCCAAGAATCCAAAATCATGGCTTTTGCGCTTTCATACCCAGACCGCGGGTTGTTCGCTGACGGCCCAACAGCCCTATAATAATGTGGTCCGTACATCATTTCAGGCGCTCTCCTCGGTTCTTGGTGGAACCCAGTCACTGCATACCAATTCGCTTGATGAAACCCTTTCTCTACCGACCGAACATGCTGTAACCATAGCCTTGCGTACCCAGCAGATCATTGGTGAAGAGATTGGGGTTACCAATACCATCGATCCCATGGCAGGCTCTTATTTTGTTGAGACTCTGACCAATGAGATGGAGAGTAAAGCCTTAGATTATATTCAAAAAATTGATGATATGGGTGGTATCCTTAAAGCCATCGATGTTGGTTTTCCGCAAAAAGAGATCGCTGACGCAGCCTACAACTATCAACGTCAGGTTGACGAAGGTGAGAAAACTATAGTCGGCGTCAATAAATATCAGATGGATGAGACCTTAAAGGTCGATCTTTTGACTATTGATCCAGTCGTTGAGAAGCGCCAGCGAGATCGTCTTACCAAGATCAAGGAGAGCCGTGATCCGGCTAAAGTCGAAGCCTGTCTCAAGGCGATCGAAGATGCCTCACGAGGTACTGAAAATTTGATGCCGCACCTTATTGAAGCGGTTAAATCATATGTCAGTGTCCAAGAGATTTGTGATTGCTGGCGTAAGGTGTATGGCCGTTATACCGATCCTGGCATGTTTTAAAAGTTTTAAACTTAGAGATAAAGGATTTTACCAATGAGTGCTGAAAAAGTTAAAGTATTGATTGCCAAACCTGGTCTTGATGGTCATGATCGGGGAGCCAAGATTATTGCCCGGGGCTTGCGGGATGCCGGTTTCGAAGTAGTCTATACCGGTTTGCATCAGACCCCTGAAGAGATTGTTGCGACGGCGATTCAAGAGGATGTCGACGTTATCGGGGTCAGTAGTCTGGCGGGTGCCCACATGTACCTTTTCCCTAGAATTATTGAGCTTCTGGCGGAGAAGGGGGCCGCTGATATCCCGGTTTTTGGTGGTGGTATCATTCCCGAAGATGATATCCCGGTTCTGCTTAAGGCTGGCATCAAGGCAGTCTTTACACCAGGAAGTCCGGTTACGGAGACCATAAACTGGATTCGCGAAAATGTAGCTTAAGAGGCAAGTATTCAGCTTAGATTTCTGCTGATTGACTGAATTTTTACCTCAGCCTTTAATCTTGGCTAGCTTTGGTTGTTCGCGTCACTTATAATAAAACAAAAAAAACCGAGTTTTTAGGACTCGGTTTTTTTGTTTGCGGTCGATTTTGACAACCGAACGTTTAGCTCACCAGCCAGCCACTGAATGTCCGGAAAAAACAAAAGAGCCTTTTCTGGTCTGGTGTAGTAGCTTTTGGTTAGCGATTTTACTGAGATTACATTTAGTTGAAAATTATTTCTTCAGGAATTTTTCTTAAACTTTTTCATCTCATTTTTGTGATAGAGATCAAAGAAGATCACACTATTGTCAGGGATGGTCTGACAGTCATCACATTCCTTGTCCAATCGACGATTCTCCTTTCGACATAATTTGCACCAATAATAAATGATACGGTAATCCCGCTTGCCAACATATTTCTTAAATCGACCTCGATACAGTCCATGCATTTTACCATCAGCATCATCCGGTTCAGCGATCAAGCGTTCAACAACCTGTCGAATACGCTTGTAACCAAGTGGATCAGACTGCTTCACTTTCTCTAATTTCCGGGAAAAATACTCGGTAGGTCGATATAGATTATTGTTGTTCATGGTCTCGCTTTAATGTCTTCAAGATAATCGTTTGGTTGCTATGTGCCGCTAACGCCTAACATCACTGGCCGGGCCGCAATGCTCAAATAAACAACGGGCGGCTGTTCCCGGTCAAGTGAATGTTTTTGTTAGACGTTTAATGCCCTTCTTCTGGAAGTGCCGGTAGGGCGACTAATATTTTCTTAGATTGAGTCAATTTCTTTGTTTCTAATTGCAGAAACCCAAGGGGTGTCATTGGAGCGGTTTCCCCAAACAAAAAATACCGCACCTTCTGGAAGGTTTGCTGGCCGTATGTTCGAGCTCTTTTCATATGCATCTTTGATTAATGGCATCATGTTCTTATCATTTTCGTAAGTTGCGACCAGTTGCACAGTTCGATTGGCGTCTAGAGGTAATTTCCCAATAACAGAGCCACGAACACCTACTGGCATTGTCAGGGCCTCGGTAGTTGGAGCGACGACAATTGAAAGCACAGTGTACTCTTTATCCTTGGTGGGAGGTTCAACGAATGTTACGGACTTTGGCCACTTTGTTCGCTGAGAAGATTGTAAATACAAGCCCCTTTCAAGCACCACAATTTGAAATCCAATTACTGCTTTGGTTGAGTCGGTAAGGTCTGGAGTCCTGCGGTTAATCACGCGGTCACCGTTGGATTTATTAAATAGGTCTGGACGAGACTTAATCGCCTGTTCCGTAAAAGCTACACGCCAAATTCCTGAAGCGTGCAAACTTACTTTGAATTCCTTGAAGTTATCACGGCAACTAACGTAAATGTCCGTGCCTTTGACCCAAATGCGCCACGAATTGCTGCTTGCTCCCTTCGGGGTTCCAACTGCAATTCGTATTGGTTGTTTGGTGAGTGGAATAGGTGTATTGGGTGGCGAAACCCAAACATACAATTGCTCACCTGAAGATTCACGCGGGTTTGTTGTATTGAAATTATCCATTATTTTTTTATGTTCCCGCGATCGTCTAACGCTTGAAATCACTGGTGCCGCCAATGAACTTGCCCCCGTAAGGCCGCAGGCGTTCTCGGCATCCAGTAAATTGATTTGTTATACGGATTTCAATTGATGGCCTAATTTTTCATTTATTATATCAATGAAATCTTTGATAATATCTTTTGGGAGGCGTCCAGTTCCTTGAATTGCCTGCCACTTCCCGAAAAAACCGAAGGGGTCCATTCCGTTTCGTATTGCCACTACGGGTACACCCTTTCCCAATGCGAACCCTATCTCCTGAACTGTCCAATCACTTTCTTTGAATTCTTCAGTGACAAGTGCAAGTAGTACATCCATCGATTCTAAAGCAGATTCGATGGTTTTTAACCACTCATCATTTGGTTTTATGTCTACATGTGCAACAAATCCAGATGCATTGTAACTCTTAAGATCTTTAGCAAGCGCTTTTGCCTTTATTTTATCCCTCGATAAATGGCTGATAAACACTCTCAGTTTACAATCCCCCCATAATGTTGGATTATAATGAGTTGTTTTTCTTTTATTTAAATAGCTATTTATCGAATATAGATCATCTACTGGTAATTCATTAATTTTGAAAAGGATATATTCTTTTGTAGTATCAAAATCATAGTGATTATGCCTTGGAGTGTTGTATTCATCAAGAATCAAATCGATGATAGAGAAATCACTCGATTCGAGATCGAGAACAATATTTTCCTTGAGCGATATTGTTTCATGAATCTGATCTACCTTAATGTCTAATGGTATCTCAAGCTCTTTTGCGATTTTGATAATTAGTGATTTTGGTGCGTTTGAAAGCTTATTTTCAACGTATACTCGTTTTGATGGGACAATCTGTTCACTGTTATTAGGAACCCCAAATCCAGCCAAGAACAAATTGATCTGACTAGTAGAAAACCTTTCTTGGAGTGTAATTGCGATTTTATTTATTAACCTTAGTCTCTCTAAATTATTCATTAATCAACACATATTTAATTAGTTCATCATCTTAGAATGCGCTTGCAGATTAAAGCTACGTATAACGCCATTCTCACCGGCCGTAGCAGTGTGCCGAAGGCGCGCGGTGAAGGTCCGGTGTAGAAATTTGTTAGCCATTATCTGGCTTTCTATTAGTAGTGTCTTCTAGTCTATTTAAAAGGATTTTTTTTAATTCTTTCATGTTTTTGTATTCGGGACAGTTATAAGCAGCTAAATCAAAATGTATTGAGGTGTTTTTCTTTCTATATAACATAACTCTTCTACCTAATGAATGCGCATAACCAATCTCGTAATATACGCTTGGGCGTTCATTAGTGAGATCTCCAACTAAAAATTCACTTGTTTTTATTTCTTCTATTATTTTTTTTGTTATCACGTCTTCATGTTCAATGTCATCAGCACGTATTGCTTTTACACCAAACTTAGAGAAGCATTCTTTATATACATCATAAATATCATCCAACTCAGGGTCTTGTGAATCAATTGGCATCATAATAAATGCTGTATTTGGACGATATGACTGAGAGAGTTTTGGGTTCTTTTGTGGTAATCCATTTGGAATATAAGTCGGAGTTATCTTCAATAGTTGTATAATGCCTTCTAGTTTTTCAATACTTTGAAAGAATGATTTCTCAGCAGCATCAGGAGGCAATGGGCTGTCATCTGACTGACCTGGCGGGCTTACACCTAATACTGTGCCTTCATCATGTAATACTTCAATATCCCATGATCTAAAATCTCTAAGTTTGAGAGCAGAGCGCATTTTCTTAGCGCATATGCCAACATCTCTTTCGTCTGATTTATCTAATATTGGTGAAGATTGTAGCACTGGAATTATTAATGAGATTAAGTGTAATGCTGATTCTTGAGATTTTTGAGATAAAACCTGTACTTTTTCCGGTAATTTATCCCAATAGCCATTAATACCAGTTGGAGTAGTAAATAAAAAAGAGTCATTTTCTTCTTCACATATTTCTTGAGCTGAAGAATAAAATTCCATTGCTATGACTTTTAGTTCTTTAATCTTTTTTATGAATAATTCAATTTCCATAAACTTCCTTTTCTAATTTTGGCTAAC
>CAYWGC010000031.1:5000-42857 GCA_964457755.1 uncultured Thermodesulfobacteriota bacterium
TTCTGTTCGATGTATCGGAAATATCCATTTGCTCGTAAAACCATGGCTGAGATCAAGGCCGATATAGATCTTATGCCCGCGGTTTATGGGACGTCTGCCAGCCATGTTTTTCTCGGCGATTCAAACAGTCTGCTTCTGTCGGCCGCGGATCTGGTGGAGATTCTCGAACATCTTTACAGCGTTTTTCCCGGACTCAATAGGGTGACTTCCTATGCCCGCGCTAAAACTGTGATGAAAAAATCACTTGATGATCTTAAAGCGATCCGGGCCGCCGGTTTGACCCGGCTGCATATCGGTCTTGAGAGTGGATCCGATGCGGTCTTAAAATTGATTCATAAAGGAGCCACAGCAGATGAAATAATTGCTGGCGGACTCAAATCTAAAGAAGCCGATTTTGATTGTTCGATCTATGTTCTTTTGGGCATCGGCGGGATGGAACAGACGATGGATCATCGTCAGGGTACGATTCGGGTTTTGAATGCGATCGATCCCCATTTTATCAGGGTCAGAACTTTAACTCCGATTCCAAAATCTGATATTGCGAAATGGATTGCCGAGGGCAGCTTTACTCAGGTTACCCCTTTGGTCAGTATTGAAGAGGAGCGTGATATTGTCACCGGACTTGAGGTGACCTCCCGATTCTTAAATGACCATGCCTCAAACATCGTCCCGCTGGATGGGAAATTGCCTGAAGATAAAGAGCATATGCTCGAGCTTCTGGAACAGGGGATTAACTATTGTCGTAACCATGATGTTGGTTACTCCGACTATCGCTACCTATAAAAAGAGGGAAACTATGAGAGTTGATGGACGTGAGCTTGATCAGTTACGTAAAATAGAGATTATTCCTGATTTTCTTGATCATCCGGCGGGTTCGGTGCTGATCTCCTGTGGTCAGACCAGGGTATTATGTACGGCCAGTGTTGAAGATGGTGTGCCTAAATTTCGGCGCGATTCAGGGGGGGGGTGGTTGACCGCTGAATATGCGATGCTGCCGGCCAGTACGCATGAGCGTTCCGGGCGTGAGGTTAATCGTGGGCGTCAGGGGGGACGGACTTTAGAGATTCAGCGTCTGATCGGCCGCAGTTTGCGGGCGGTCACCAACCTTGAGGTCTTGGGTGAGCGGACAATTATTCTCGATTGTGATGTGATCCAGGCCGATGGCGGCACCCGAACCGCTTCCGTCAGCGGGGCTTTTATTGCCTTAGGATTAGCCCTCTTTAAACTTAAACCGGAAATGGGCGATGCTTGGAAACCGTTGCGTAGTCGCCTTGCGGCAGTTAGTGTCGGGATAGTTAAGGGTGAGCCGATGCTCGATTTGAACTACCCGGAAGACTTTACGGCCGATGTCGATATGAATATCGTTATGACCGATAAAGATGAGCTGGTTGAGATCCAGGGTACGGCCGAAGAACATCCTTTCAGTCGGCAGAAGATGGCTTTGTTACTTGATCTTGCCGAAAAAGGGGTTGCCGAGATTATCGAGCAATCTGAGAAAGAGGTGTTTGCCGGTCGTCTTGATGGCTTGATAGTGTAGGCTTTGATTTGGCAGTACAACCTCATAAAGCTACTGCAAAAGCGTCGAATATCGCTTCGCCCACTTCGAGGGGGACAGAGCTCAGCCCGCTTAGGGCTTAAAGCCCTCGCTGGAGGTCTGTCCCCACATCGAGGCAGTTCGAAAACAGAACACGCTTAATAGTTATGTTTTTCTTCGTGTATTTCGTGGCCTGTTTTTACTTTACTACATCATTCCTCTTTTACCCTTTTTGCCCATCCTCTTCCCATGGCGGCGGCCTTTATGGCCTTGCTTTAACATGTTGTTACGTTGTTCTTGATTCAGGCTGCTGAAAAAAGCGACCCGGGCATCGGTTGTCTGATTAAATTTATCCGCCAAATTACCTTTGTATTCAGCTTTAAGTATCTCACCAACCGCCTTGAAATCGGGGTTTTCAGCGGCCAGTTCGGCTTGCATAAGTAGATGATTGCGGGCCATGGTCCGGTGCCTGGTGTTGCTGTCCAGATTGTCACCCTGTTTCAGGCTGAGTTCACGTAACTCCATCATTCCTGTTTTCATCGCATTCCAGAGTTTGCCCTGGGTTTCGTCGAGATTGAGATTTGCCTTGACCTCTTCGGCCCGTTGTTCGAAACGTTCAGGTGAACATTGGCCATGGCCAGGCCCCCAGCTGAAGCCGGTTGTCGGTAAAGCCAAAAGTAAAGCGAACATTAAAGCAAGGCTTAAGCTGAGTGCTTTTCGGTTGTTTGAAGCTTTGGTGATATTCATGGTTGGTCTCCTTTTTTCATAAATGGTTGAAAAGCTTTTTAATCAAGTTTTATGGTTATGGAAGATAGCCGGAGAATGTAAATCTTTTATGTTGTTCTATAACTTTTTTGTAAAGTTTTTGTAAAAGTTATTCTTTTTGTTGAAAAATCAGTTATACTCAACAATCTTTAAAAAGATTGTTGTTTTTAATCAATGGTTTTTATGAAAGTTCTATTGATCGATGATGATGAAAAACTTTGTCGTTTGATTCGGGATTATCTTGAGTCGATGGGCTTTGCGGTGGAGCTTGCCCATTCAGGAAAAAGCGGACTTGAACAGGCCCTGCAGGGCTCATTCGATGCGGTTCTGTTGGATGTTATGCTTCCGGAAATCGATGGTTTTGAAATTCTGCGGCAATTGCGTCAACATTCTCAAATGCCGGTTTTGATGTTTACGGCAAGAGGGGATGAGACTGATCGCATTGTTGGCCTCGAGATGGGGGCCGACGACTACCTGCCCAAAACTTTCTCCTCACGAGAATTGCTAGCCCGGCTGCGCGCTGTCATCAGGCGCAGCAAACTGTCCGGAGATGAAGCTGTGGAAGGGGCTGAGGAATCACTTTCAGCGGATAAATTAGCATTCAGGGATCTGGTCATTGATCGGGCTGCCCGCAGTGTCTGTCAATCTGACCGACCTCTGGAGCTGACCTCCATAGAGTTTGATCTGCTCCTGGCCATGGCTGAAAATCGCGGCCGGATTCTTTCTCGTGACCGCCTGCTTGATCTGGTTGCCGGTCGCGACTACACCGTGTATGATCGTTCCATAGATGTTCATATATCTTCTTTACGGCGCAAACTTGATGATGACCCCAAAGCTCCCAGATATATTAAAACCGTGCGCAGCGCCGGTTATATGTTTATAAAATAATTTGCTGTCCAGATTGGGCCCAAGGGGAAGGTTTTGTTTTTTAGACGGTCGATTTTTGTCAAACTATTAAGCTGGTTTTTTCTTAACCTGATCTTTCTGAGTTTAATTCTGACTCTGTTTTTCCAGGTTCAGTTTTATGTCTCACCAAACTCTTTTTTACGTTTTCATGCGGAAAAAGAGACTGCCTCATTACGTCATCTTATTCGGCATGAACTGAGTCGTTTGCCGAGATCTCAGTGGCATGATCTGCTCGCCCGTTACGGTCAGGCTTTTTCTGTCGAACTCTCATTGTTTACCCCGACAGGTAACAAGATAGCCGGTTCTATTGAGACCCTGCCGCCGGAGATATTAGACGAGTTCAAAAGTAGAGATCATAAATGGCGTCCGCGCTCAGAGCGAGGTCGCTGGCGCGAAGCTCGGCAAAGACGCCAACCAGAGGCAACATCTCCACCTGAATCTTTGCCAAATAAACCTTTACCACGTCCTCAGCGCCGTATTTTCAGGACGCGCACTCTCAACCCAACCAGCTATTGGCTTGGGGTGCCGGTGCCGGTTCTCAATCCTCAGGAAAGTGATTTTGTCCCGGCAATTCTTCTGGCGCGAACCAATTCTCTCTTTGCTTCGGCTCTCTACCCCAACCCTATGCCGTGGTTGCTGGCAGCACTTTTGATTGTTCTTTTTTCGTTACTCTGGTGGTGGCCGATGGTGCGCCACATCACTCGACCTCTACGTGAGATGAACCGGGTTACGCAGGAGATTGCTGAAGGGCGCTTGAAAGTTCAACGCGATGAAAAACGCATTGACGAAATTGGTTGTCTGGGGCGTTCGATAAACCACATGGCTCAGCGTCTTGATGGTTTTATCATGGGTCAGAAAAGGTTTTTAAGCGATGTCGCGCATGAACTCTGTTCCCCTCTGGCACGCCTGCGTATGGGGCTGGCTGTGTTGGAAAAAAAATTGGACCCTGGGGCACTTAAAGGTTTTAGGGATGTTGAAGAGGAGTCTGAAAGGATTGCTGAACTGGTGGACGAGGTACTGGCTTTTTCGCGAGCCGATTTGCGGGCTGAGGCGGTCAGGCTGGAGCCGGTTGCGGTATCCGAGATTGTTACGCAGGCTCTGGATCAGGAAAAATGGCCCCGGGAGCGTTTCGGAATAGTTATTGAATCCGGTCTCATGGTTAAGGCCAACCCCGAGCTTCTGCTGCGGGCTCTGGTCAATTTGCTGCGTAATGCCTTATATCATGGGGGTTCCGATACTCTGGTCGGCATAAAAGGCACCAGGCAGGGCTCTCTGGTCATTATTGAGGTAAGAGATTCTGGCCCAGGCGTGCCGGAGGCTGAGCTTGAGCGGGTTTTTGAACCTTTTTATCGTCTCGATTTTGATCGTAATCGTAACTCGGGCGGCAGTGGTCTTGGCCTGGCAATTGTTAAGAGCTGTATTGAAGCCTGCCAGGGAAAGATCAAGGCTTGTAATCTTGAGCCTTTAGGTTTTAGCGTTGCGATTAAATTACCGCTGCCCTGATCGCTGAAAAAAGATAATTTATTTCTCAATGGTTAAAGGGTAGCCCAGCTTTTCTCGCTCTGCATTTGATTTTGGGCCAATCAGTCTTAGATACAAAAAAGCCTGCCCCAAATAATTTTTGGGGCAGGCTTTTGCTTAATACTGTTTTCGAAAAATTTATGTGTCAAGGTATGGTTTATTGTTTATAAATTGACAGTTACCGTCAAAACTGACCCCGATACCTTCACTTTCAGATCGAACCACCTGCCCATTCATCGTAACCCATGAACCAGAACCTGAAAATGAGTCTAAATAGAGATTAATCTTAATGTCTGTGCCTTTTTTTAGGGACTTGTCATTTATTAAAAGGAATGCCCCTTTATGTGAAACATCGCGAGTTTTACATTTGTATGACCGGAAATTTTCTTCGTTTATCATGGTTTCAGCATAAACTGGCATTTTTAGTACATATCTTTCTGATGCTCTTTGTTCCATCATGCTGTCCGAATCCTTTTTAATGGGTATATTTTCTTGAGTATCTGTGCTCAAGAAAATATCCACGCCAGTTCCAAGGAAATACGAAAAAAAGTCTATAATCCCTTGCGTATAGGCAAAAGTGCAACACGCAACGATTATATAGGCTTTTTAAAAAGTGTTGACAGTTAATTCCATGTAATTAAGCAAACTTGGTGGAGGATAAGGGGGTCGAACCCTCGGCCTCAGCGTTGCGAACGCTGCGCTCTCCCAACTGAGCTAATCCCCCATTTATTAACACCCTGTCTATGAGACTTTACTACTAAAAAAGGAACAGGCTGTCAAATCTATTCTCGGCCAACCTTCTCGGTCAACCTCTATTTTTTCGGATAACGTTTTTCAAGGACCTCGAGTATCGCTTTTTTCAGTTCATCCAGGCTGGCCGCCTTGACGACGTAGGCATCTGAGGCCCAGGTTGTGAAATCCTGTTTGTAATCGCCGTAGGCTGAACAGAGGATAACCGGGATGTTTTTGTCGATTTCCTTGATTTTTACGAGCGTTTCAACTCCCGAAATACCGGGCATTTTTATATCCATGACAATTAGATCAGGGTTGATTTCGGGAAGTATCTTTAAAGCCTCTTCGCCGCTGGCTGCGGTCTCAATCTTGTAGCCTTCTTCTTCAAGTTCCTCTTTATAAAGCCAACGGATATTTTCTTCATCGTCGACTACCATAATCGTATATTGTGGTGTTTTCATATTAACTCCTCGTTTTTCGGTTCGATTGTTTAAAATGTCATTGTTAAACTGTAGGTTTTTGTGGTGCAAAATGATCAAAAGGTAAGGAGATAGAAACCAGCACCCCTTTGCCTTCCCGGTTATGAATGCGGATGTCTCCCTGGTGGTTTAGAATGATACGATGACAGATTGGCAATCCTAAGCCGGTGCCGTCATGTTTGGTGGTGAAAAAAGGGTTGAAAATGTCGTGAATAAATTGTTCCTGGATACCTTTACCGTTGTCCTCGATTTCGATTAGGGCTCTTTCCTGCTCTCTTTTAAGATCGCAGTAGTAAGATGTACGAACTGAGATGTGATGTTCGCTGCCGTTTATCGGGGTGGGCATGGCTTGGATACTGTTATTGAAAAGGTTTATCAGGACTTGTTTTAGCTGGTTTCCATCACATTCTACTGCGGTTATGCCGGAAGTCAGTTGAATATTTAAGGTGATCTTCAATTTTTTTAATTCGCGCGCAAACAGGGCAACAGTTTCATTAATTAGAAGGTTAAGATTCTGGGGTTTGAAGTTATTACTTTCTGGCCGTGAAACTGAGAGCACGTTGTTGACAATCTCTTCGAGACGTTCGATCTCTTTGGTGATGATCTGGCTGTAGGCTTTTTCCCGGCTCTGATCAGGGATTCTTTTGTGCAAGCGGCGGGCAAATCCGGCAATTGAAACCAGTGGATTTTTGATCTCATGGGCAATATTGGCGGCCATCTCTCCTAAAGCCATCAATTTTTCACTCTGTGCAAGGCGGAGCTGGGCGCTGTTTAAGGTTGTCAATGAATTTTGCAGGCGTTGGTAGAGCATCATATTGTCAAGAGCCAGTGTTGCGGCATCGGTAAAAAGAGTAATAAAATCAAGATCTTCATTGCTGATTTGGTCTGCGTTAGCCAGGATCAGGCCTTTAAGATGTTCCTGGCTAAAGACCGGAATGACGATGATCATGCGGCCGGGTAGTAGAGATTTCAGGCTGCTATGCAGCACGGTGGTGAATTCAGCCGAAATTATGGCTGGTTTTTTTCCTGAAAGAGCTTGCTGGAAACGTTTGGGGGCAAGGTTAAGGCTGGCTAGTTGTAATGATTTGAGTTCTTCTCTGTTTATTTGCGAAATTTCGGAGCTTGCCCTAAGAAGGTGGTTCTTCAAGGTTTTGAGATGATTAGATTCTTTCTGCGCAGTCGAGTCGGTTGGTGAGTTGTCTGGGGTGGCGGCATAGAATAAGCCTTGCCATGAATCGTCTTTTTCTTGGGCTTCAAGATAGAGGGCTGGTGAGCATCTAAAGCCTTCATTACTGACCAGAGCTCCTAGGGTGAGGCGGATGATCTTCTCCGGGGTGTCAGCGACGAGAAGTGCATTTTTCATCTGGTGAGAAAGGGTTAATTGTCGAGTCCTTAGGAGTGAGGCTTGGTTGGCGGCAGAGAGTTGATTTTGGGTTCGGGTTCTTTCCAGTGTGGCCGCTATATGAACCGCCAGAATTTCAAGAAGTTCCAAGTCCTCTTTGTCCAATGGGAGGAGAGCTCGGCTTTGAGGTTTTTCAGCCAGGAAGAATTCAAGAGTGCCGACCATTTTGCCTTGACTGAGCAGTGGTAATATTATGTGAGCACAAAATTCTTTAAAAAATTTTTGATATATTTTTTCATCAGGTGATTTATGGCTGTCAATCACCCATGGACGGGAAATTGATTTTGTGGCCGCAGCTTGGAATGCGCTTGCTTCTTGAGCTAAGAGGTGTTGTGTGTGGTCTCTGAAGCCTTGGTTTAGAGCTTTTGTCTGGCTTTGCTCTGAGGTGAAAATGCGGAGGATTGAGGCGGATTCAGTAAAAAAAGTCAGGGCCGAATCGGGCAACTTGGAATAGACGCTTTGCACGTTTTCACAAGCGTTAAGCTGGGCTCCGATGTGGTGGAGAAACTTTAAACGTCTGACTTTTTGCTGATCCCGGTTTTTTAAGATTGAACTGCGCAGCGCTAGAGTTATTTGGCGGCAGACTACCTGAAGAAACATAATAGTGTCGTGGTCGATATCTACTGGTGTCGAGCTCAGCAAAACCATGCTCCCGTAAGCCTGGTTTTCATCAGCCAAGGGCAAACTCCAGCCGTATGGCCGACACTTTCTGAAAAGGTCGTCGGAGTTTAATGTTTCCAGGTCAAGCGGTGACGGTAGGAGGGTGGTGAGTGGTTTGCACAGAGGGTCGTTGGGACGTGGTAGGTTATAGCTGTATGGAGGTGACGGCAGTTGCAGATTACCGCTGATATCGGCAGCTATGCGCAGGGTCAGGCGTTTTCCTCGGCGTTGGAGAAGGTAGAAAGCTATCGTCGGAGCGAGATCTTTTACACAGAGAAAGTGAGCCGCCTGAGCCAGCCGGTCGTTGATTTGTGACGTGGAGCTGCTGATTTTAACGATTTTGGTCAGGAGATCATATTTTTGACGAGAATCCATGTTCTTTATCTCTACAAGCTACTTTATTTTTTCATAAAGTTCTTCGTATTTAGCCGCACTTTGGGTCCATGAAAAATCACTTCGCATGCCGTTTAGGCGTAGTTTCTTCCAGAGTTGGGGCTTTTCGTAAAGTTGTAATGCCTCCTTGATGGCCTCTTTCAGGGCATCGGTAGTATAATCATCGAACTTGAAACCATTGCCTTTGCCGGTTTCTAAGTTGAAAGAGGTTATACTGTCATCGAGACCACCGACTGCTCGAACCAGAGGGATAGTGCCGTAACGCAGGCTATACATCTGGTTGAGACCGCAGGGTTCGTAGTGTGAGGGCATCATAAAAATATCAGCTCCCGCTTCTATCAGATGGGCCAGATGGTTGTCGTAGCCGCGCATGAAAGCTATTTGAGCCGGGTGTTGCCGGGCTGCATTTGCCAAGGCTTTTTCAATTTCAGGGTCTCCGGTGCCGAGAAAGATAAACTGGGCTTTTATTTCGGTGATTTTTTTCAGGAGTGGTAGAATCAGGTCAAAACCTTTCTGGGTTACCAGGCGGGAAACCATGCCGATTAATGGTAAGCGCTCTTCGTGAGGTAGATTGAAGGCGGAAACCAGTTTTGTTTTACAGCTCTTTTTTCCGGCCATGCGCCCGATGCGAAAATGGTTTTTGATAAAAGGATCGTCGGCTGGGTTCCACTCTTCGTAATCAACCCCATTCAGAATTCCAAAAAGGTTGTCCTGGCGCTGTTGCAACACGGGCTCCAGTCCGAAGCCGAATTCCGGCAGCAGGATTTCACGACTGTAGGCTTGGCTGACCGTATTTAAAGCATCAGCATAGACCAAGCCTCCTTTGAGGAGGTTGAGTTGGTCAAAATATTCAAGACGTTCAAAGGTGAACTCTTTCCAGTCAAGGCCTGTAAGAGGCATCAGTTTTTTTTCCTGGATGCCCTGATAACCGAGGTTATGGATAGTAAATAGAGATTTTCCTTGGTACAGGGGAAGATCTTTGTAGAGAGTTTTGAGATAGACCGGAATCAGAGCCGTCTGCCAGTCGTGGGCGTGATAGATATCGATCTTCAGATCAAGGGTGGTGACCGCCTCAAGGACCGCCCGGCAATAGAATATAAAGCGTTTGCCGTTATCGGGGTACTCTTTGCCCGCTGGACCGTAGAGAAAGGGGCGGTCGAAAAAGTCGTCTTGACGGATAGCTGTGATAGTTAAGTTGGGGTGCTTGGCGGCCAGATTTACAAGCGCGCCAGATACCGACTCTTTACCTAAGGGGACGTTAAGGGTCGCAAGTTCTCGAAGTTCAGGTTCCCGTTCTTTGATCTCCCGATAGAGGGGTAGAAAGAGATGAACCTGATGACCTCTCATGGCTAAGGCGGTCGGCAGGGCTCCGGCGACATCGGCCAGGCCGCCGGTTTTGGCAAAAGGGGTCGCTTCAGATACCGCAAAAAGAATATTCATTTTTTGGCCTATTAGGTTTTGACTTCGAATGCTCCACTAGATTTTTGCTTCGCGCAGGAACTTTGCAGACTCTTCAGGTGGGGTCGGATTGATATAGAAGCCCGAACCCCACTCAAAGCCAGCAACTCGGGTAAGTTTTGGAATAATTTCTATATGCCAGTGATAATACTTAGAGGTATCTTGATAGTTGACCGGTGCTGTGTGCAGGATGAAATTATAGGGTGGGCTGTCAAGTACGCGGTTAAGCCTCTTTAAGGTGTCCGAGAGAATCAGGGCGAGTCCTTCGATCATATTTTTACTGTTGGCCTGATAATCATGGGTATGGCGTTTGGGCAGGATCCAGGTTTCAAAGGGGAAACGCGGGGCATAGGGACAGATGGCGATAAACTCATGATTTTCACCAACCATCCTCACGCCTTGATTGATCTCCTGCTGGATAATGTCACAGAAAATGCAGCGTTCCTTGTAGTCGTAATACTTCTTGGCCCCTTCGACCTCCTCTTTAGCCCGCTTTGGGACGATCGGCAGAGCGATAATCTGGGAGTGAGAGTGCTCGACGGTGGCCCCGGCCGCCTGTCCCTGGTTTTTAAAGACCAGGATATAGCGGAAACGTTCGTCGCCGGCAAGATCCCGAATGCGATCCCGATAGGCCCACAAAACATCTTCAACGGCCTCAATCGGCATGGTTGATAAGGTTGCGAGATGGTCGGGGCTTTCGATGACAACCTCGTGCGCGCCAATACCGTTCATCATATCATAAACCCCGTCCCCTTGACGGACCAAGTCACCCTCAATATGCAGGGCAGGAAATTTATTGGGAACGACCCTTAAGCGCCAGTTGGAGTCGTTGCTCTGGCTGCCGGGTTGCCGGTAGGCCAGGATCTCAGGGGGAACAACATCTTCATTGCCGGGGCAAAAAGGGCAGAAACCGCTTTTCTTCTCTTGTTTCAGGCTCGTGAATTCAGAGGGTCTTTTGCCTCGTTCCCGGGAGATGATTACCCAGCGGTCAACGATTGGATCTTTACGTAGTTCAGACATTAGTAGTGCCTTTTTAAGTCAGTTGATTGGTGGTTTCCCCAATTACATTATCTATTATAACCTTTGTGGTGCATCCGTCAACTTTTTAGCGTATGATTTTACTGTTTGAGCTGATATTTTCTTACGGCCTGGTTATGCTCTTTGAGGGTGCGAGAGAACTGGTGTTGGCCGTTGCCGCGAGAAACAAAGTAGAGATAGTCAGTTTGAGCCGGCTTGAGAGCGGCCTTGAGAGCTTCGTTGCCGGGGCTGCATATCGGGCCGGGCGGCAGGCCGTGATGGCGGTAGGTGTTGTAAGGTGAGGGGTGGCGGAGATCTCGGCGTCTCAAGTTGCCGTCAAAGTTTTCTCCGAGGGCGTAGATAGTTGTGGGATCGCTGGCCAGGCGCATATTTTTTTGCAGGCGATTGTGAAAAACTGAAGAGATAATCGGCATCTCATCGTTGCTGCCGGCTTCTTTTTGAATTAAGGAAGCCAGGGTTATAAGTTGATGTTTGTTGAGAGCGTTGTCGGGGTTTTCGTGAACCAGTTTTTTAAATTGTTTTTGACCGGTGTCGAGCATCAGTTTCAAAACCTCTCGACACGATGTTTGGCGATTGTAGTTGTAGGTGCTGGGAAAGAGATAACCTTCCAGGTTGGCGTCTGGTGCCAGCCCCTTTTTAAGATGTTTTGGAATTGTGGTGAGCTCTTTGAATTCACTGTTTTGACAGAGACATAAGGCCTCGAGGCGGGCGCCGATCTGGCGCAGAGTGAAGCCTTCGGGAATGCTGAATTGACGTTGGTAAACTTGATCGGATTTAAGGGTTGTAATGATCTGCAAAGGGGTAGCAGCGGCTTCGATCTCATACTCACCGGCTTTGAGAAGGGTGGAACTCTGCAACAGCCGGTTTAAGATAATGAAGCGTTGTTTGGAGCTGATTAGGCACTGGTCATATAGTTGTTGGGTAATCTTTTTAAGTGAACTGCCCGGTTTGATGAGGACAATTTCCGGGGCCTTAGTGCCGACTTGATGGGCAAAGTGGTAGAGGTCAAAGACGGCCAGGGTTCCCAGACTTGCTAACAAGCTCGAAAAGATCATAAGGGTTATGAGGTTTCGCTTCATTTGTTTTTACCGCGTCGTTTTGCGAGCAATTGTTGAAGCTGGTTTAATTCCGGGTTCCGCATAAGGCGGGCGCAGAGAAAATAGGTGCCTAGGCCGCAGAGGATCTTGGTTGACAGGCGCAGGCATTCATGAAGATGGCTCTGGTAGTCTGAAGTCATCATGGGGAGATGGTTGAGGGCTAAGATAATTGCAAGCATGGCTGTAGTGGCCAGGAGACTTTGGTAGAAGGCGCGGCTGCAGCCCTCTATTTTGATGTCTTGGCCGAGGCGGCGCTTGAGCAGGGCAAGTAAAAGTAGACAGTTGACGGCGCTGGAGATGGCAGTGGCCAGAGCCAGCCCCAGATGTTGGAGGAAATGCATCAGGACAACAGCGCAAACCAGGTTGACCACCAGGGCTATGGCCCCGACTTTGACCGGGGTTTTGGTGTCCTGTAAAGAGTGGAAGGCGGGGACTATAACTCTTAAAGCGGCATAAGCCCAGAGCCCGGTTGCGTAAGCAATGATGGTTTGGGCCACCATGCCGGTTGCGTGAGCTCCAAAATGACCTCGTTCAAACAGGAGAAAAACAATCGGTTTGCTTAAAATGATTAATCCAGCCATGGCCGGCAGGGTGATAAACATGAGCAGACGTAAAGCCAGAGAGAAGGTAGTCGAGAAATCATGCCAATTTTTACCCGCTGCCGCCCGGCTTAAAGCTGGTAAGACGGCTGTCCCCAGAGCGACGGCGAAGATGCCCAAGGGAAATTGTATGAGGCGGTCGGCAAAATAGAGGTATGAGATGCTGCCGTCAACCAGGTAGGATGCCATTAAGGTGTTGACGAAGATTGTGATTTGCGTAATTGCCAGCCCTAGAAGTGATGGCCCCATGAGCACTGCCACCCGTTTGATTGCCGGGTGGCGAAATTGAAAACGCGGCCGCCAGGGGAAACCATGTTTTTTGAGCACTGGAAGTTGGAGGAACAGTTGTGCCAGGCCCCCGGCCAAAACCCCAATAGCTAGAGCTATGGCGGCATTATCTAATAATGGGGTCAGGCATAAAGCCGCACCGATCATGCAGATATTAAGTAAAACTGGGGCTATGGCTGGAGTTAAGAAGTGGTCGTCCGCATTTAAGATGCCCATAGCCAGAGCGACCAGGCTGATGAGCAGGATGTATGGGAACATGAGTCGGTTAAGAAAAACTGCGAGTTCATATTTCTCGGGGGTTGCGCTAAAACCTGGGGCTATGAGTGAGACGATGAGAGGGGAAAAAACAATTCCCAGAATCGTGATCAGAGTCAGGCAGAGGGCTGTCAAGGTCATGGCAGTCTGCGCGATATCCCGAGCTTCCAGACGTTTTCCGGCGGCCAGATAGGTTGAAAATACGGGAACAAAGGCAGCGGTTAGAGAGCCTTCACCGAAGAGTCGGCGCAAAAGGTTGGGGATCCGGAAGGCGACGAAAAAGGCATCGGCATAGATTGAGGTGCCCAGATAGTTGGCTGTAACCATATCTCGGACAAAACCGAGGATACGGCTCAACAAGGTGGCCAGGCCAATGATGCCGGCATTGCGGAGCAGGTTGCTGGCTGGTTTTTTTTGCGGAGCTGAACTCATTTAAGAGGTTGTCCTGAAGTCTCAAATTTTTATTTTAGCATGATGAAGAGTTTGGGAAAAGGGTCTTTGGGGTCAATTATCCTGGGTGAACTTGTTGACAGTAGCCAAGGCTCGGGGACTCAAGTTAGCGAAGAGACGTTGGTGGGTGATTACGCCAAATTTTTTCAGGGCGAGTATCTTGTTGTTTTTTGTATCATAAGTAAAGAGCAGGTTTTGGTTGAAGATGACCGGCGAGAGACACTCTTCACGATAGCAGATCTTCATCTCACCGGAGCTCTCATCGGCGATCAAAATCAAACCATGAATATAAGACTCTTCCAAATCGTGCAGGATCTTCTCTTCGTTTTTGTAATCTTCCAGCAGCTCTTCTACCTCTCTTGAGGACTCTTGCAGATGACCGAGGCTCTCGGAAAAAAACTCAAGGTTTTTACGGGTTATGGGGTGCAGCTTGAAGTTGAGTCGTTTGCCTATGTCATCTATCTGGCCTTGAGTGAGAAGCTGCGTGATAGCTTTTTTCTGTTTTTCGTTAAAGCTTATTTTTTTAAGTTCTTCAACCTGGCGGAAGAAATTATCAATGCCGGATTGATGGCGTTTGTGGTGTGTCTGTTGTTCTGCTTCAAACTTTTGGTTGCGTTTTTTGTAATCCTGATTGTAGGAGTCGACCTGGATTTGTTGCGTTTCAATTTTTTGTCGGAAACTGGGGATGGCCAATGGGTCTATCGTCAAGGTCGAATGAGTGGTGCCGCTGGCCTGTTGGCAGAAGATGAAGTTGGCGGCAGTCACAGTGCCAGAACGTAGTTCCTTGTTTATGAAGATCTCTTCGCCGCTGACTGTAGAGGACATACAGGTGTTGAGTCTTATGGTCTGGCCGACAACCGTAGCATTTTGCAGGACAGAATTTATTTTGATATCTGAACCTTCGATGTATGCCCCCACGACTTTGCCAATTTCAATCTGGCGGCCGATAATGCGCGCTTTAGTATCGACAATCCCGGTGATGATGATTTTGTCGCCTTCGAGAGTGGCCCCGCGTCCGACATTACCCTCGATGACGATCTCTTTGGCTTTCAGGACGAAGCCTGGCTTGACTGAATCACGCATAATGTCATTGCTGCCGGATACCTTGATTATTGTGTCGATATCGCCGAAATTCTGGACTTCGATGTTGCCGGTTGAGAAATCAACCTGCTTGGTCAGGACATCTTTGTCGATGAAGTATCCCCGGTCTCCTTCTTGGTAGAGGAAGCCCGTGAGTGCGGCTTTTAAGATAGTCTTATTGTTGTCGGGATCATCTTCGCGGGTGACGGTTCTGCGATCGTGTGGGGGGATGTTCTCCTCTTTGCCGCTTTCGGCTTTTATGGGTTGCTCGAAGATGTCAATGCCGTCGATTCCGGGGGTGGCATGGTTAACGATAACCAGAGGTTCTCCTGCATGAATCAAGGTTTCGCTGAAACCGAGATCGTAGTAGTCAATTTTCCCACTTTTCTCATCTTTGATTTTTCCCGGTTTTAACTTGAGGTCGACTAATACTTCAAGGCTGCCGTCATCACCTTTTTGCGGCAGGGTTGGGCTTGCAACCGGAAACGTGTATAAAGTTTTACTGGCTGAAATCTGCTCGTAGTCATTTAGGTAACGTTTGACTTCAGAGGTTATGGCTTTGGCTTTGTGGATGCCGTGACAGAGTTCTTTTTCTCTGAGTTCCCTTTTGATAGCTTTGATTATCGACTGGAAAACCTCGGGGTCGTGAGGCGCAGTGATTCTGGTGTTTGGCCGGATCGAAATGAAAGCATACTGTAAGCTCTGGCGTTCATCCAGTTGCAACATGAGATCTAAAAGTTCGATGCTGTTAGTCAAAGCCGTACCTTTAAAATGGGTCGAAAAGAGAAACATCTATTATCTGTGTCGTTGTATTTGATTTGAGCTGAATTCTATAACATGATTTCAATCCTGCTAACAAGAAGATTTCTTGATCTTTGAGCGGCATGTCCGAGACAAATTGTTTGACAGATGCAAAGCAACCAGTTATATAAGATTGCAATATATACATATCTTCTGCTTTGCGGTGCTGTGATTGTGAAGTCGGGCAAATTTTTAGTGGAAAGATGGAGGTTACTCTTGGAAAGAGATCAGGTTTGTTGTCGGGTGGCTGAGGTTCTTAAAGTTTTGGGTCACCCTGTGCGTTTGCAGATTGTGCAGACCCTGTTGACGCAAGAGAGTTGTGTGAAGAACTTATGGAGTTGTTTGGAACTCTCCCAGGCGACGGTCTCTCAACATCTCTCGGTACTTAAGGGTAAGGGGATTGTTGATTCGGCCCGTGAAGGTGTGGCAATGCGTTACTGGGTAAGTGACGATATCAGCAAGCTGTTAGTTGGTACCTTGATGGATCATTTTGGCATGGATTGTCGTGAGGCTGCTGTAGACGCTTGTCGCGAGGTGAAGTAAGGTGCCGTTATACGAGTATGAGTGTCCTGAGTGTGGAGAACGGATCGAGGTTTTACAGAAAACTGGGGAAGATGGCGCTGCTCTGAAATGTCAAAAGTGTAAGGTGGCAGGCTTGCGTAAAGTGCTCTCTGGTTGTGTTGTTAAAACTAAAGGGTCTGGCACTGCTTGTGCGTTGGGTGGTAACTCGGGTGCCAGTGGTTTTACGTGAAATTAAGTTGGCGGGCAGTTGCCTGCTGATTTGCGGCATCTTTTGCCGTAAATAATTAAGTGAAATAAATGGTCAGGTGATATTTAGGAAAAAACTAAGACTGTTTACCTTTCGGATTGTTTCGTGTCATCCCTTCTGACTTGACTCCTCCAGGTCAACAATCAAACTACCATTGACGTATGGCCGGGTTTTATATTCTACCAGCTGTTCCATCTGTGTGATGATTCCAGCCATCCTCAAGCACTGTTTCTGGATAGTTTTAAAGCGTTTACTTAGTTGGGGAAGGCTTTCGAGGGTGTTGTCTATTTCGAGCAATTCGATGGTGCCGATAATGGTGGTCAGGGGTTGGCGGAGTTCATGGGCGACGGCTCCGGCGGTCTCAATCATGGCGGCCTTTTTTTCAATCAAAATCAGTTGTTCCTGAACAAACTCCAGCTCTTTATTTTTTTCATCAACCAGGTTTTCCAGGCTATTCGTATAGTGTTGGTCAGCGGCGTCAAGGGTTTCGTTAAGGCTTAAATCTTCGACAAAGATAAGGACATGATTTTTCTGATCAGGAGTCTCTTTTAGGAGGGTGGCTTGAAAGGAAAGGTGGTGCCCTCCCTCGTTGGCTTGGCCCGAGCTTATAGAGAAGGGGATAGTGATACTGTTTCGGCTTCCTGTAAGTAGGTTTTCCCAAGCGTCTTGCAAATTTACTTCCGTTTGCAGGGTGTCGAGTAGGTTGTTTCCGGCTAAGTTGTTTTGTTGAAGAAGGAAGTTAGCCAGTTGGTTAGCAAAGGTGATAACTCCCAATTCGTTACAGACAATGATTCCGTAAGGTGCCTGTTGCAGGATGGCCAGGCAGAGATTGTAATTATCCATGCCATTTTTGTTTGCGTTTGAATTCATGGTTGGAATTTTATTTGTAATAGGGTAATATCTTTCCATCATATTTTCCAAACACATAACCGTTTAACAAATAAATGGCAAGGATTAGTTGCTGGGTATTGTTCTGAAAACAAAGGGGGGCGGAGATGGTGCAAGAGCATGAACTGGAAAAGAATTTGCCTGATAGTGGAGGCGAAGAGATTAAGATTTCCGGTTACTACATTGAAGAGGTGAAGATTTCACTCGGTACCGGCGCTACCAAACGCAAAACTACTGGTGAAAATATTTTTCTGGCTGAGGAGTTGCCTAGCGGTGAGGTCAAACTGAGCCTTCTCAATATGGCAGGTCAACCGACTACGATTACAGAGGTGGTTGAGAAAGAGGAGTTTTTTCAGCGCTGTCGCCCAAAGCTGGATTTTGTCCCCCCTGATAAAACTGAAAAAATGGACGAAATCAAGGAGAAGGCTGATCGGCACGCCTCTCGCGGCAATCTCCATCTGCGTAGAAAAGAGTATAATAGCGCTGAATTTGAGTTTCAGAGCTCTTTGAAGCTTGATGAAGAGCATGTCAGGGCTAATTACGGCATGGTCAAACTGCATCTCGAGAAAGGTGAAGATGACCAGGCGAAAGAAACCCTTAATAAATTGACCAGTATTGAGGCGCTTTTTGAGGATGAAAATAAGCATATATTCAATGAGTTTGGGATCGACTTACGGCGTATGAAGATGTTTGATCAGGCCCTTGACAGTTATCGCAAGGCTCTGGAGATTAATGATGCAGATCCGATTTTAAATTTCAATATGGCCCGGGCCCTGATCGATAAAAAAGAGTGGGCTGCAGCTTTAGCCTCTCTTGAGCGGGCGCAGGAGCTTAAAGAGGATTTTCCGGAAGCCCAAAAACTGGCCCAGCTCTTGCGCGTCAAGCTGGAGAAGAGAGCCGGTTGATGGTTGCTGAAGAGTCTTTTGAATTTGCCTCTTCCGGTGAACCTGTTTTTTCGGGTGAATTTATCTTTTCAGGGACTCAGCGTTGTCGTCTGGATCAGTTTCTGGCGTCCCGGCAGCCGGATATCTCCCGTAGCCGTTTGCAGGGCTTGGTTCGTGCCGGTTTAGTTCAGGTAAACGGGGTTTCGGCTAAAATCTCATACCTGTTAAAAGATGGAGACCAGGTTTCGCTTAAGATTCCCCCTCCAGTTCCACTGCAACTTGAAGCTCAGTCCCTGCCTTTAGAAATTGCCTATGAAGACCAGCATCTGGTAGTTGTCAATAAGGCAGCCGGGATGGTTGTCCATCCGGCTGCGGGGAATCCGGATGGTACATTGGTGAATGCCGTGCTTTATCATTGTGGAGATCTAGCCGGGATTGGCGGCGTCATGCGGCCCGGGATTGTACATCGTTTAGACCAATATACTTCAGGTCTGTTAGTCGTTGCCAAAGATGATCGTACGCATCAGGGGTTGTCGGTGCAGTTCAAAAATCATTCGATAAAACGTGAGTATGTCGCTCTGGTTTATGGGCGGGTTCAGCCTCTTAATGGTGCTTTCCATTCATCAATTGGCCGTAACCCGCGACAACGTAAAAAGATGGCTTCGGTTGCAAAGGGTGGAAAAGTTGCGCATACTAATTATAAGGTGTTGCGTTATTATTTGGCCGGGGCCTGTTCCTGGCTCTCTCTCCATTTAGAGACCGGTCGCACCCATCAGATCAGGGTCCATTTAAGTGAGGCTGGATATCCACTGGTCGGCGATCAGGTTTATGATAAAAAAGGGATAAGTCGTCTGCGCTCCAGCAGCTGTGGAGCGGCTTTGCTGGCAGCTTTTCCGCGCCAGGCATTACATGCTCGGTGTTTGGGTTTCATTCATCCAATAAGCGGACAATACCACGAGTTCGAAAGTTCTTTGCCAGCTGATCTGGGCGGCTTATTGGAGGCCTTGGGTGAATTTTGAAAACGGGTTTGAGTCACGACTTAAATATCCTTTCAGCCTTGACAAGCAGCAGATCCCTGCCTACCTTAAGGTCGCTGTGCCGGAGCCCATAACAGCGGGTTTTACAATTCGGCCGCAAGGCTTTAGCGAGGGCTCTTTTGCCTCCGCTAATATGGGTTTTCAAGTCGGTGACCAAGACCAAAAAGTGGCCCGGAACCGTAACGCTCTGCGCAAGAGTTTTGGCAAAGATGTTTTTTCGGCTTTGGTGACGGCCCGACAGGTGCATGGTAACCGTTGTTTGACGGTAAGCGACTTCAACCCTGAAAAAATCTTGGAAGTGGCGCAGACTGGAGCCGATGCCTTGCTCACGGATCAACCCGGAATTCTGCTGGGGGTATTAACGGCCGATTGTTTGCCGCTTATTATGATTGATCGCAAACGTCGGGCGGTGGCGGTGGTGCATGCCGGATGGCGGGGTTTGGAACGGGCAGTTGCGACTATCGCAATTGCCGAGATGAGTCGCCGTTTTGCGGTTGCCGTAGAGAACCTTGAGATCTATGCCGGTCCCGCTATTGGTCAATGTTGTTTTCAGGTTGGGATTGAGGTTGTTGAGCGTTTTCAAGAGTTGGATGTGCTTCAGGGGAATGTCGGTTGGTGGCAGAAACGGACGGCGGGCTACTATGTTGATCTGCTGGAAATTTTGCGGATTCAGCTATTGGCGGCCGGAATTCTCGAAGATAATTTTCATGCGGTTGATATTTGTACATGCTGCCATGATTTTTGCTTTTCCTACCGCCGTGATCATGCTATAACCGGCCGTCAATTGGCCTTTGTTGGCATTAAAGAAAAAATTATTTAAGTGGGTTGGACTATGTATGCAGTAAGTAATCTCTTTGTTGCGGTTGCCAAAATTCTTGATATTGGATTAAGTCTCTATCTCTGGATTGTGATAATCCGGGCTCTTTTATCCTGGGTTAATCCTGATCCTTATAATCCCATTGTCCGATTTCTTTATCAGGTGACAGAGCCGGTTTTTTATCGGGTGCGGCGCTGGTTTCCCTGGACGGCTATGGGGGGGATTGATTTTGCGCCCATGATTATTATGTTGGCCATCTTCTTCCTCCAGTCTTTTCTCGTGCAGACTCTACTGCAATTCGCCCAGTCAATAGCGCCTTAAAGCGGAGGGCGAATGGCGCAATTATGGTTTCGTGAGACGGCAAATGGTGTGAGCTTTAAGGTTCATGTTCAGCCCCGGGCGGCACGAAACCGTTTCCAGGGGATGCATGATGATGCGCTTAAAATATCCCTGACGGCGCCACCGGTAGAGGGGGCTGCCAACCGACTCTGTCGCGATTTTATAGCCGAACTGCTTGATCTCCCTCGTGCTTTAATTGAGGTTGTTGGCGGTCATAAATCCCGGCGTAAAAAAATTCATGTGGAAACTTTAAGCGGTCTGGAACTGAAGGCTCGCTTAGGGCTTGAATAAACTTAAATTGTAATTTAAACTTAAATGGTTTCAAGGATTAGACGTTATGCCGATCTACGAGTATCAGTGCGAAGAGTGCGAACACACGTTTGAGATGTTGCAAAAGATTACTGCTGAACCTCTTAAGGATTGCCCCGAATGTGGTGGGCCGGTTCATAAGTTGGTGTCATCAACTTCATTTATTTTGAAAGGTGGCGGCTGGTACGCCACTGAATATGGTAAAAATCGGCCTCCCAAAGATGAGAAGAAAAAATCTACCGTCAAAAAACCGGTTAAAAAAGAGCCGAAAAGTGAGACCAAAACGGCCGTTGCCGCTTAGTTCATGTAGTCATCTCTCAATGGACTGAACGGTAGCTTAAGAGATACTCGAAAGTCGCGGTTACGGAGAGACGTTCGGTGTTCATTCGGTCAGGAAGTGGTGGAAAAGGCGAAGCGCTTTTAATCGCCCGGACAGCTTCACGATCGAGTAAAGCGACTCCCGATGAGCGCAGAACTGTAACCTCCGCTAATGAGCCATCTTGATTGATGACAAAGCGCATGAGCAGGCGTCCCTGGGCCCCAGTTTGCCGAGCTTTGTAGGGATATTCCCAAACTAGCTCTATCTTTCTTTTTAGAGATAGATAGTAGGAGTGGAATTTGTAATCAAGGGTGTTGAGGGAGATCTCAGTACCCCTTTTTAGTTTGTTGGGCAGGTGAGGTTGCTGCTTCCCCGGAGGTGCTGGCCGCTGGCGCAGTTCTTCAGTGATTTTTGTCAGTTCCTTAAATGAAGGGAAGAGCTTCTTGACGTCCGGACGGGTCTCTTTTAGCGGTTCTTTGACAGGTTTTTTCATGGTCTCTTGGGGAGACTCTTTTTTTGTCTGAGATGAACTTTTCTTTGGGGCCTGGCGTTTTGGACGTGGTTTGGCAATTGCCGAATCATCTTTAGGAGGTTGGTTTTCTGATTTTACTTGTTTAGCCTGAACTTTAGGGCGGGCCTTAGTATCGGGTTTAGGCGGTGCTGGTTTAGGTCTTGCTGGTTGTGGTTTTGGCTTAGGTTTTACCCTGACCGTCTGGGGAGCGCTGGCATCGGTTCTGGTGTTTGTTTTGCTCTGCTCGTTGCGATCGGCTAAAAGCGTCGGTTTTTTGGGTGGGGGCTTCGGAGCCTCTTTTTTTTTCTCTTTGGGAGGTAACTCGACAATCTGAACCGGGATCTCATCTCTCTGTTTACGACGTAATTCTTCGAGGGTTTTGGCGGAGGGTTGCCAGGCGCGGTAACGGTAGACCAATCCTAGGTGCAGGAGTAGGGACAATAAAAGGAAGAGGATAAGGTAAGGGGGCTCTTTTTTTTCCGGCAAAAGTACACTTCTCTCGCGTTTGTGTAAGGCAGTTAAGGGTTGATAGCATCTTGTGACAAAGGGCCCTTATTACGGCGCAACTACTAACCTATCGATTCGTAAAAAGTCAAGTCAGGCTTGATTATATTTATCTAATTGGGCTTAATTGTAAAGGTTATGATATAGTGAATCTATTGACTCAATTCATATCCTATATGGAGTCCGAGCGTCAGCTCTCCCCACATACGATCAGGGCCTATAGTTCAGATATTGGGCAGTTGCAGATTTTTCTGGTTGAACACTGCAATCTGCCAGATTTTCTTGATAAAGAAGAAAAAAATAATTCTTGGTCGCAAGTTACCGAGAAGCATCTACTCAAATTCATGCGTTCGCGTATGGCCGTTGACGGCGCTGCCTCAGTGGGTCGTAAAGTTGCGGCGATTAAGACTTTTTTTTTATATCTAAATAACCGGCATGGTTTTTTGGGGAATCCCGCCGCCCTTTTACGGGCTCCGCGCAACCAACGGCATCTGCCCCTCTATCTCGAAGAAGAAGAGGTTGATCAGTTACTGGATGTTGGGTTTGTCGATGATGAACTTAAACTTAGGGATATTGCTATTTTAGAGTTGATGTATGCCTGTGGTTTGCGGGTTTCGGAGGTTGTCGGATTGGATATCGGTAATCTCAAGTTTACCGACGCGGTGGTTCGGGTTATGGGTAAAGGTCGCAAGGAGAGGTTGGTGCCTTTGGGCCAGGCTGCGGCAAAAGCTCTCAAAACTTATCTTGAAAAAAGGCCAAAAGCCAAAGCCGGGGATGCTCTCTTTCTCAATGCTCGAAACGGCCGCTTGAGTGCCCGTTCGGTCTCAACTCTGGTTAAGAAATACGGTCTGGTTGCCGGTTTACAGAAACCCCTGACCCCGCATGCTCTGCGTCACTCTTTTGCAACGCACCTGTTGCAAAATGGAGCTGATCTTCGGGTCATTCAAGAACTTTTAGGGCATAGCTCGCTCTCAACGACGCAGCGTTATACTCATGTTGATGTTAAAAGGTTGTTGGAAGTTTATGATAAAGCTCACCCTTTAGCCACAGGCGAAGAGCGTTAAGAAAATACTTACTTTTAAATAATTAGGAGAAAATATGTTTAGAGGTACAACAATTATTGCGGTTCGTCGTGGAAAAGTGGTTGCTATGGGCGGCGATGGTCAGGTGACTTTGGGTGATACCGTGATGAAGCATGGCGCCCGCAAAGTGCGCTGGCTTTATGATGAACAGGTTTTAGCCGGTTTCGCCGGTTCGACAGCCGATGCTTTTACCCTCTTTGAACGTTTTGAGGAGAAGCTGGAGCTCTATAATGGCAATCTGACCCGAGCTGCGGTCGAGATGGCCAAGGATTGGCGTATGGATAAGATGTTGCGCCGATTGGAGGCTCTGTTGATTGTTGCCGATGAGGAGCATATGTTTGTTATCTCAGGTAATGGCGATGTTATTGAGCCTGATGATGATGTCGTCGGGATCGGATCTGGGGCACCCTATGCCGAGTCTGCGGCGCGGGCCTTACTACGCCACTCTGAGCTAGAAGCGACCGAGATTGTTAAAGCAGCCATGAAAATCACCTCTGAAATATGTATCTATACCAATGATCGCTTAACCCTGGAGATCCTGCCCAAAGAGCAGGAGGAAGATCCAAAGGAAAATAAATAGATGTCCACATTAACCCCGAAAGAGATAGTTGTTGAGCTGGATAAATATATTGTTGGTCAGGACGATGCTAAACGTGCGGTGGCGATTGCCTTGCGTAATCGCTGGCGGCGTCAGCAGGTAGATCCTGTCTTGCGCGATGAAATTGCGCCCAAAAATATTATCATGATCGGCCCGACCGGGGTCGGTAAAACCGAGATTGCCCGGCGTCTTGCAAAACTTGCCAAAGCTCCATTTATCAAGCTTGAAGCTTCAAAATTTACCGAAGTTGGCTATGTTGGCCGTGATTGTGAGTCGATGATTCGCGACCTGACTGAGCTGGCCGTTACCATGGTTAAGCAGGAGGAGACCGAAACTGTTAATGCCAAAGCCAAAGATGTTGCGGAAGAGTGTCTTTTAGATCTGCTTTTGCCGCCGGTTAAAGTTCCCGAACCGGAACCGGAATCCGACTCCGAAGAAGATGACGAAGCCATTGAAGTGACGGTTGATGAGGATTTTGGCGCGCTTGAAATTGTCCAGTCTGAGCCTGTCGTTCAGGATTCACAGGTTGATGAACGCCAGCATAAAACCCGTGAAAAGTTGCGTAAACTTTTTCGTGAGGGGCGTCTGGATGATCGCAGTGTCGATCTTGAGATCTCCCAGCAGGTGACCCCGGTGGTCGAGATTTTTTCGGCTGGTGGTTTTGAAGAGATGGACATCAATATCAAAGATATGTTTGAAAACCTGATGCCGAAGCAGACCAAAAAGAAGAAGGTCAAGGTGCCAGAAGCCTACGAAATCCTGGTCGAGCGTGAGGCTCAGCGGATGGTTGATATGGATAAGGTGGTTAGTGAGGCCAGGAGTCGGGTCGAGCAGAATGGCATCGTTTTTCTTGATGAGATCGATAAAGTTGTGGCCCGTGAGGGGACTTCAACTCCTGACGTTTCGCGTGAAGGGGTGCAGCGCGACCTGCTGCCGATTGTTGAGGGTTCCTCGGTCAACACCAAATATGGCATCATTAAGACCGACCATATCCTCTTTATCGCAGCCGGCGCTTTTCACGGAACCAAGCCCTCTGACCTGATCCCCGAGATGCAGGGCCGTTTCCCGATTCGGGTGGAACTTGATTCTCTCGATAAAGATGACTTTGTCCGGATCCTGTTAGAACCCGAAAATGCTCTGATTCGTCAGTATGTGGAGTTGATGAAAACCGAAGGCGTGATCTTGGAGATCGAAAAAGATGCGATCGAACAACTTGCCGAGATTGCTTGCCTGGTCAACGAAAAACATGAGAATATCGGAGCCCGGCGGTTGCATACGGTCTTAGAGTGTCTGCTTGATGAGGTCTCTTTTAACGCCTCCGAAATGGATGGTGTGACCGTTAAGATAGATGCCGATGAGGTGCGTCGTAAACTGGATGATGTGGTTGAAGATGAAGACCTGAGTCGTTACATCCTGTAGGGGCAGACCCCCATGTCTGCCTGCAAACCATGGCTGCCCACAGTATAAATTGGACGTTAAAAGATGGAAAAATATCTGCAGAAAGTGAAGATCTTAAGTGAGTCGCTGCCCTATATTAGAAAGTTTTACGGCAAAACCTTGGTTATTAAATATGGTGGTCACGCTATGGTTGATGAGGCCCTCCAGGAATCTTTTGCCAAGGATGTGGCCCTGCTTAAATTTATCGGCATCAATCCGGTTATTGTTCATGGTGGCGGTCCTCAGATCGGCAAGGTTCTCGAACGGATGGGTATCGAAAGCTCATTTGTGCAGGGGATGCGGGTTACCGATCAGGACACTATGGATGTGGTTGAGATGGTGCTGGTCGGCAAGGTTAACAAAACTATTGTCAATCTTATTAATCAGCACGGCGGTAACGCTGTTGGCTTAAGCGGCAAGGATGGCCATCTGCTGCAGGCCGAGAAACTGCTGATGTATGATACACCCAAAGCCGATCGACCGCCTGAGATTCTAGATGTTGGCAAAGTCGGCCGCGTGGCCAAGGTCAACCCTGAGATTCTTAATCATCTCGATGAAGCCGGCTTCATTCCCGTGATCGCTCCGGTTGGGGTTGATGTCGAGGGTGAGACCTATAATATTAATGCCGATCTCGTCGCCGGAGCCATGGCCTCAGCCCTGAAAGCGGAAAAACTGGTACTCTTGACCGATGTTCCTGGTGTCAGCAATCTTGCCGGCGAGCTTTTGAGCAGTCTTAATCGTCAGGAGGTTGAAGAGCTGGTTGCGTCAGGTGCGATCAAAGGTGGCATGTTGCCCAAGATTGGTTGCTGTCTTGATGCTCTGCAGGCCGGGGTTGCCAAAACCCATATCGTTGATGGGCGTCAGCCCCACTGTCTCTTGCTGGAGATCTTTACACCCGAAGGCGTGGGCACCGAGATTCTGGAATAAATATGCACCTGCTTGAAGGTCGACACCATATTGTGGTACCCTGTTCGCCCGGCGTTACCCCTTTTCTGGCACGTGAATTACGTGATCTGAAGATGCCGATTATTGAGGAGCGTTCGACCTCGATAACCAGCAAGGGTGATTTTTCTGACGTATTGCGGCTTAATCTTAATTTGCGTACCGGGCAGCGGGTTTTATGGCGTCTCGCCTCTTTTTCAGCCTCTGATCCCGATCAGCTCTATGAAAAATTGATGCCTTTGGCCTGGGAAGATCTAGTGGTGCCGGATGGCTACTTTTCGGTTACGTCGGTAGTTGATACTCCGACTATCAGGGATAGTCGTTTTGCCAACTTGCGGGTTAAAGATGCCATTGTCGACCGTTTGCGGCGCTGTTGCGGGCGTCGTCCCGACAGCGGGCCGCGTCGTGACAAACTGGTTTTTCATCTTTTTTGGCAGCAGGATGAAGTTAAAATATATCTTGATACCTCTGGCCCCACCCTGGCCCAGCGTGGTTATCGCCTCGATCCCGGTAAGGCCCCTCTGCGCGAAACCCTGGCCGCAGCTCTGATTCTGGCCAGTGGTTGGAATGGGTCCAAAAACTTTGTCAACCCGATGTGTGGCAGTGGTACTCTGGCAATCGAAGCGGCATTGCTGGCACAAAACCGGATTCCGGGACTTTTGCGAGAAGCCTACTCTTTTCAATCGCTTTCTGGCTATAAGAATACCGAGTTTCGGAGTCTTCTGGCTCAAGCTCGGCGAAATGCTCGCCCGGATCGCAAAATCCGCTTGATCGCCACCGATATCGATCCCCAGATGATCCAGATTGCCAAAGAGAATGCGGAGCGTGCTGAAGTCGCTGATGTCATTGAATTTTCCACCTGTGATTTTGCCGAGACCCCAGTTCCCGAAGGCGGCGGCGTGCTCTTCTGTAATCCTGAATATGGAGTCCGCCTTGGTGAAGAGGAGGAGCTCAAAGTAACCTATCGACGTTTCGGGGATTTTCTTAAACAGTCGGGTACCGGCTATGAAGCTTTTATCTTCAGCGGCAATCGTAATCTCTTAAAAGAGGTCGGCCTGCGTCCCGCCCGGCGCTGGCATTTCGATAATGGCGGTATCGCTTGCGAACTGGCCGCTTATCCTCTCTATGCCGGCAGCCTCATAAAATCTTAAATTGATTCAAATCAAGCAAAACCTGCTTGACACTTAACCTGTTTTTTTGTTACAAGCCAAACCCCGTGCCGGAGTGGTGAAATTGGTAGACGCACGGGACTCAAAATCCCGCGGGGGCGACCCCGTGTCGGTTCGATTCCGACCTCCGGCACCATCAATAATTACAAGGGGTTACAGTCTTATGGCTGTAACCCCTTGTTTGTTTTTAGAAGGTGGTATGTGTAATCCCTGTGTAATCGTGCCAAAATTTTATATCTGTAAAATTAGGCTTCTTGTCTTTTTATTTCTGTATCAAAAATGGCATCGTAACGTTGCTCCAGCTTGTTCATGGCTGATTTGATGTGTTCGCCGTTCTGGTGGCTGTAACGAGCTACCATTTGCAGAGTTTTGTGTCCCGAGATTCGTTGTACAGTAGGGAGGTCGACACCGGCCTGTACGAGGTGAGTTATAGCGGTGTGGCGCAGTGTATGGATAACGACTTGTTTCGGGTCCAGCCCAGCGGCTTTAACGACAGATCTGAAGGCCTGGTCAGGCCAGGTGATGTGTCCGTTTTTTGACTGCTTGGAAGGAAATAGCCAGACCTGGTTTGGCTCGGTTGTTTTGAGGGATCCCGACAGGTAGTTTGCGATACTTTTTGTGATTGGTTGTTCCCTTGCCCCCGTTTTAGCCTTTGGGATATAGATTGCGCGCTTATCAAGGTCGATATTTGCCAGGCGAATGCTAAGAATCTCCGATTTTCGCATGGATGTCCCTAAAGCAATCCTGATAAATGGATAGATGAAATAACTCTGATGTTTGCCCGCCGCTTCAAGTAGGTTTGTGATTTGGGTTTGGGTGAGATAGACTATTCTGCCGCTATCTTCCTTTAAGCGATTTATCTTGGCGGGACGATAATTGATCCATTTCCACTCCACAGACTTTGTGAAGAGATGAGACAAAGCGGCCAATTCCCTATTAATAGTACCATTAGAGGCACCTTCTTCTGTTCTTGATTTTTTATAACGCTCAAGATCAAAGGTCGCTATGCTCGACAGTGGCTTATCTTTAAAAAACGGGCATAGATGCAGTACTAAGCGCTGCTTTTTTCGCTCAACATCCTTACCTCCTTCCTGCTCCAGCTTCTCCAGATATGCTTTTGCTGCCTTTTGAAACCCAAGCACAACTTTTCTGCCTTGCGGCAGATTGAGTCTGTCTTGTCGGGCCTCACTTCGGGATTGCTCGATAAAATCTTCGGCTTGTCTTCTGGTTGTACCTTCAGATTCCGTGCCTATTACGCGATGAATGCGGATCCCATCCACCATGATATTGACGGAGTACCGTCCGTCGCCATTGGTAAGCCGCTCAAACGATATTCCATGTTCTTGTAGTTTTTCTCCGGGCTTAACTTTACGAATGCTTGTTCGGGTTAGTTTCTGGAACTTAAGTGACATAGCTACCTCCTAAAATGGGATTTCAACCCCACTACTTGTCATATGCCGAATCTCGCTCTCAGGTAAAACCGGCAATGAATCCCCGTCCTCATCCCCATTCGCAACCTTCTGCAACAGATCCCAACAGCCTCGAACTCTTTGATACCAGATGTTGTTAGAATCGGTAGACCAAATTAAGGCACTACTAAGTTTATCATTTTTTTCGACACGCAGAAAAAAATATGGCGTCTCTTTTATTGTTTTCCAGAGTCGTTCTTCGTCAAAATTCAACAGTTCAGGACAGGCCTCTGCAAACTTTATAAAACGATCTGCCTCATCAACATCCCAAATAATTGCAGTAGCTTTAAGCGCAGAGGTCTCGTAATTTTCATGATTTTCATGATCTCTGATTTTAACTTTCTCTCGTGAGACCACTTCCCCTATAGCCCACTCTACGAAACTTGAAAGCGTTCGTCTTTGATCCCGGGCAACCAATTCGGCGGCAAATCTCAATTTTTGATCAAGCCGAACAGTAATTACTTCTGATCTTGCCAGTTTGCCGCCTTTCCCTTTTTTTTGTGCCACCATGGTCATGCCTCCTGCATTAGACTATTAATAGTTCTATGAAATTCTTAAATCTTTATAGCAGTACAATTAGAGTTTGACAAGATATATTTTCGCTGCTATAGTTATATGAGTTTAAGTTAGTACGCTTTGCCTTCTATGTTATGACGTTTTTACAACCTAAAGAGGAGATATTTATTATGGAACAATCCCTACAATCAGTTGAGACCGTAACGGTAAAAATGTATCCTGACGGCAGACTGGACAGCAAAAACGCCTCCCGCTATCTCGGCTTTGAGGAAAAGACCCTGGCTATGAAGCGTAGCGATGGTAGCGGTCCTCGTTTTATCAAACGTGGCCGCATCTTTTATTTTAAGGAGGATCTGGACGCCTGGATAAGCCAGGCGACAAAAGCTACCAGCACCGCTCAAGCGCGTCTGGCGTAAAGGCACACAGTACCGAAAAGTCTACCAAAGATTTTCCGGGCAGGCGTGGTGTGTGGATCCTCTGATAAGCGAGAGGATCTTAAAGAAACACACGTAGAGTTGCAACCATACTGAAAAAAGGTACCCATGGCGGCCAACGGAATTTATCTCGAAAGAGAATTATATAAGTCTGAAGCATTTAAAAAGCTCAGCAAGGCTCAGGTGGAAATCCTGTTTCTTTTAATGGAGAGACGAATAATCAATAAGCAGAAAACGCCTAAGGGTAAGCGCGACAAAAAAAATATTATCAATAATGGTGAAATCATATTTACTTACAAAGAGGCCGAAAAGCTAAAGTACTCCAGAAGGACGTTTGCCAATGCAATCAGCAGGCTGGTTGAGGTCGGTCTTGTTGATATCGCCCATCTTGGGAATGGTTCGATAAAAGGAGATTGTAGCAAGTATGGTTTTTATGACAGGTGGAAAAAATACGGTAGGCCTGACTTTGTAAAGAAAAAAAGGGATAAAGACTCCAGGCGGTCGCATTCATTTGATGACTACAATAAATCAAGAAAAAAGAGGGATGTAAAACCAATTGATATCATACAAAACCTTGACGAAGCTGCATCATTTTAACACATAAGTGTATTGATTTACACTTGCAATCATAAAATAGAGTGTTAACTTTTTCACTGCCTTGAAAATAGAGGAGTGAAAAACTGTACACTTAACAATTTTCACCTAAAGATAATAAGTTATTGTCTTTAATGATCTTTTCCAGTTTTTATGGTTTAGCGTCGAGATATGTGCTCAAGTGAAAATTGCGACACTATCTTAAAGACTACTCCATACCACAGGGTAACATGGATACTTTGCAGGAATTTTTCTGACCACAATTAAACCCTGAAGCACTAAAAGATATAGAGATTTATGCGGCGGCATTTTTCGCGGCCAAAATCAACCCCGCAAAAACAATCATTGCTTAATGATTTCGATAAAAAAGTGAGGTGAAAATGACCAAAAAGAAAAAAGAGTTAGCTCAAAGACAATCAGATCAGGCACGAACTTACGTTGAGCGATACGAGACAAGACTGCAACCTCCGAAGTTTAAAGCTGAGTACTCAGAAGATTCTGGTATTACAGTTGATCTTGATGCTAAGCCAGGTGACGCATACAATGCCGTACTTGCCGTAATTCAGGATGCCAGCGGTATGGCCGACGTCAAAGTGGGTTCTCATTTGATAGGGCAAGCAGCTGTGTACTGTTTAAATCAAAGCCCAGAGAGCTTTCAGACCGCAATGAATAGAGTGTCATCATTAATGCTTGAAATGAAGCCCCAAGACGCCTTTGAGGGTTTGTTGATTGCCCAGATGGCTGCAACACACAATCAGGCAATGGACTGTTTAAGCCGTGCAGAGCAGACTGGTACGGTTGTGCAGCGTGAGATGTATCTTCGGTTTGCCGACAGGTTTTTGCGGACATATACAACCCAGATGGAAGCTTTATCTAAGCACCGACGTGGCGGCCAGCAGAAGGTCATTGTCGAACATGTTCATGTTCATGAAGGTGGCCAAGCGATCGTTGGTAATATTGAAAATCACAGAGGGGGTGGTGGGGATGCCAATAAAAAGTGACAATCGACCCCATGCAAGCCGAAGATGTGGTGCCAAAACGAGAAGCGGTACTCCTTGTCTCAACTGGGCCATGCCGAATGGCCGCTGCCGGATGCACGGCGGTAGATCGACGGGAGCCCCGAAAGGCAATCAGAATGCCTTAAAACATGGACGTAGGAGTCAAGCATTCACTGAAGAGCGAAAACAGATGATGGAAACCTTAAGAGAATATCAGAATCTTACGAAGAGCGTTTGACATTTGTAATGCTTTCCAGCTATGTTTCCGATTCCCCTGCAGCCCTGACCATTTTCTGGAATGGCAAAACAATTACTTTGAGTCAGAAACTATGAGTGAAGATTTTTTCCTTATCAATGGCTCCCTTGGCGATAAAGAACAAAACAACAACGACAATAACAACGGTCCTGTAGGATGCGGAGTTATTATCGCCCTTATTCTGGTTTTGTTCTTATTGGCAAGATGTCTAATTTGATCTTTCCCAAGATAGGGATTGCGTCTCTGCCATCACTACTCAACTATAGCTTTTATCAATGCATCTCGGGCATCGGCGTAAAATTGAATATCGATCTTGGTCGCCATATCATCGGAAAGATCAATCAACTGGCGCCGGCAGGAGACCGGCATCAGGAGAGCCACCGCCCCCTTTTCAACAGCGATTTCGGCGAGGATAACCGGATTGTACACGGGCTCAAGCGACCCTCCTAGATTAAGCTCACCCACGACAATCAGGCCGCCCTTAACACTTTTCTTAAGTAGAGCCGTACACATGGCAACCAGGCCGGCCACCCCGATTTTCCCACCCGAGCGGGCCGTATCAAAGGCCCTAAACTGGGCCGAAAATTGATGCTGACGCGGCTCGCGGTCGCCGACCAGTTGCAGGGCCCGGGCATAAAGGTTTTGCAAAGCGCAGCCCATACTCTCGCGAAAAGCGGGAGGCACGGGTTTATTGAGAATCTCAAGACCAGAACCCGGCCCTTCATTAACCTCAATCCGATAAAGACCAGGATGCTCCGGTTCGGCTCCCGGACTAATCGTCCAGATCTGACCCGGCTCCAGAGGATCGCTGCCAATACTGTTATCGCTCTGCAGTTCGGGGGTAGAGACAAATTTTTCAACGCCTTCAAGCCCCATGACATAGCTGAAATGGGTATTGCGGAACTCGGCCGCACCAATCCTTTTCTGCTGCTCCTTAACACGACGCCGGGCCTCTAAAGCGATACGAACGGCCCACTCCAGATCTTCGTCGGGGATCTCCTGCTCGCTGTCTGGGTAGAGTAGTTTAAGCAGGCCGCTAACTGTTTTATTGACGGCATTGGTATCCCGCCCAGATAGCGACCCACCAAAAAACACCCGGTTCTGGAGAGCGCCGATCCGACTCTGGTTACGAAGCTGAGTCCAGCACTCGGAGAGGAAATCACTGACCAAGCCAAAGTGATCGGTCAGCAGCTCTTTACTGACCTTGGGAACATCCCAACCCGGCAGGTAGGCATGCAGACGATCCATAAAGGCCGTATCGTCGCGCATCTCCAGCGGCAGAGGGCCAAAAAGATGACCGATACGCTGCTGATGTTCAACATCAACCTCAAAATTTCCCACCAGCACGATACTGCCGTCAGCCCGAATGCTCTCCTTGCCCCGACTGAACTCACCGGACTCCATATAGCCCTTCATGATATTGACGCCATCCTTCTGGTCAAAGGAAATCCCGGAAATCTCATCGAAGCAAACCACGTCATACTGACAAACCAGGCCACGCTGGCCGTTAGCATTATTGACAAACATCCGGGCGACCGTGGCTTTACCACCGGAAATCAGATGGGCGTAAGGTGAAACCTGCTGAAAGAGATGGCTTTTGCCGGTCCCCCGCGGCCCCAGTTCGACCATATTATAGTTTCGTTCGACAAAAGGCACCATGCGCAGGAGAAAGGCATCCTGTTGCCGCTTATTTAACGTCAGGGGTTCAATCCCGATAGAGCGCAGGAGAAAAGTCTTCCAATCTTCACTCGAAAAGTTTTTGCGGGCATCGGCCAGAATCTCCAGGATATCTCTTTTAGAGAGCTGAATCTCCCTTAATGCGGCGACTGCGAAAGGCCGACCACTACGTTCCTGGGCAATAAGCGGATCGTAGCTGATCGTGATCTCGGCATAAAAACCACCGGTCAACATGCGTTCGTGATGTCGCACCAGTTCATCTTCAATCCGGGCATCGTTTATCCTTAAGCTGGGGATCGTCGCCAGATAGCAATCGGAGCGGGCATCAAGCCGGCCTGTAATCAGATCGATAATCTTAACATCACCCGTTTCCCGGGCCCGGGATTTAAAAAGCTCCTCTTCTCCAGCTTTAACGGTGCGATCCTTAAGCTGGCGTTGAACTATCTCCAGACCCTCTTCGATCTCCTGCGGGTCGATACTGGCACAATAGCGTCCAAGAAGAAATTCGACAACATAAGTTGGCACCGGAAACTGCCGGCTAAAGGTGCGTACCAGATCCTTACGCACCAGGTAACCTTCAAAAGCCGTCGCTGCCATTTGATCTATGTGATCAAGATCCATCATCTCTCTTCTCCACCAATAATCGTTGCAAGTTGGGTAATCACCATATCATCTTCGCCCAGTATTATCAGACTTGCGGTTTCTCCGATAAAATCTTCATTTTCGACGACAACCGAAGCCTTACCGTCATCAAATTCATTAATATTACTGACCAAAGAACTCGCCGCATCAGCAGTCTGACGCCTAAGGTCAAGCCGCAAACAAAGATCAGTCCGATCAATCGTCACTCGGCAGCGCAGACCGTGCCACTTGACCAGCGTAATCGTTACCAGTGTTTTAGCCTTGGACAAAGACTCGCTGACAGTCAACTGCAGGGTCAGACACTCCTGCAGGCTCAAGCCCCCATGCGCATACTCCTGACCAGCTTTATAGCAGCTGATGCCAGCGGCCAGAGCAACCAACTGCTCCGGATTCCAGAACCAGGGATAAAGCCGCTCATCGGTCTGGGCCCCATCTTTAAGCGAGGCGCAGCGGCCCCACTTGTTTTCCGCCAAACAGGCCGCAAGGCTAGTCTTCGGGAGCCCCCCGGGCAAGAGCAGCCAGCCGTGATCGGTAACCACCTGCACATGCTGCCAACCGGCCTTAAGCAGGGCCATAATGCGGTCGTAAATATCACGCAAGAGATCATCAAGGTGGCGAGCCATCTTCCAGCCCTGGTGATGACCCTCATGATCGATATCACCATATTCACTCCAGGCCTGTCCCTGACTGTCGCCACACTCACCTGGGCCTAGAATCTGCCAGCCATTTTCACTAATACTCTTTTTTAAGAGATAGGAGGTAATCGGCTCAAAAGCGTAGCCGGCGCCCACCTCGGCGACTTTACCGGAACCAAATAACGGGGCCACTGCCGGCTTCCCGGTAGCGGTAAGGCTCGGCAATGGCACCCAGTAGGGAGTGGTCTCAACCTGACAGCCACCGGCCTGCAAGCTTGCCGATAAACGCTGAGCCAGATCGAAACGCAGGCCGTCAACAAAAAGGCGGCAGGTCCCCGCCTGACCAACGACCGGAGTTGCCTCCAGAATAGTTTTCCCGGGATAAGAGTCCTTAGCAACCAGCTCCTGAAGATAACGCGCCGCATCCTCAGCCCAAGGCAGATAGACGGCCCGGATAGCCTTCTCTACAGCCGCAAAGTCATTCGTTTTATCAACCAAGGCTAACGTCTTAAGCAAGGCGTCATCTACCCGCCAGCCACAATCGCTATAAGCCTTGACCATATCTTCCAGAGAACCAGCGGCTAAAGTTTTTCCGGAAACCTCAGCTAACTCGGCCAGGGACTTTAGAACCCGAGCCAGAGGAGCCTCACCGAGCTCGGCCCAGACCAGATCGCGGCGTTGACCATGTTGTTTCTCAAGATCAATTATCTTTACCCGGGCGGCCGCCGAGGTCAGGCTTTCCAGGGTTGTCAGTTCCTGACGGAGAGTGGCTTCCTGCTCGTCGTTCCACTGCGGCCAGCCGGCAAAGGCACCATCATTCAAACGCCAGAGCAGGCTTTGATTAGGCGGTTGACAACGGCGGATGAGCTCAGGAATCCCAGGATAGCGCTGCGGAGCCTCACAATAACGCTCCCAGACTGCCAACCAAGAACCTTCATGTGTTGCCAGGCGAGCTGCCCCCTCGAGCAGCCCCTCATCTTGCGGATTATAACCCAACTGTGATTTGCAGAGTTCGACAAAAGCCCGCCACTGATTATCATCGCAGGCCTCTTTAAAGGCCTCACCCCGATCAAGCCACTTAAGAAGATCGCGCACCGGATCCCCACTGGTCAGCAGGGTATTAAAATAATCCCGATCAAGTCGTTTACCTTGAAGAGATGAAATCTTTTCATCAAGCAACCGACCCAGAGCCGGCGACATGGCGGCTTTAGTCTCGTTATCGGCGGCAACATCAAGTCCCAAGCCGCCCTGATTGCTTTTCAGATAGGCTAGGAGGGTCCAGTCTTTGCCATTGATCTGCGACCAGATCGTCCCCCGATACTGGAGTTCGGCCAGAGGCTTTAAGTGATCCGGGCAGCTTTCAACCGCGCGCAGATCCTGACGACTAACTCCGGGCAAATAGAGTATCGGCGGCCGGTTCCCGGGCAAAGAGATATTTTCGATCTTATCCGCAAGCACACAACGCAGCCATATCGCCGGGCCGCTACGCTTTTCCGGTTTGTAGTCCCCCAACAACAGCAACTCCGGCAGTTCGGCCTGAAGCATCGGCATAACCGCCTCCCATTGGCGGTCACGATCGGGCCACAGAATGCAGGCCGGGGCCACCTGGATTTCCGGATTGAAGACAGCGGTATCACGAACGGCTTTGAGGAGGTGTTCAATAACTCTCATGCGTGCTTCCCTATTTATGCTTGCAAGGCCTCAATAGAATTGAGCCAGGCATCAAATCTATGACACTCGCGTCTTATGGCATCTAAACCAATTTCTATCGCGGCGAGCGATCCATGAAGTGGTTTATCATAAGCTGGATATAGCCTTTTAATCCGTTTGCTTGGTGCGGTAACCGGACTATCGTTTATCTCCTCAGGCGTGTCAAAAGCATCACGAACCATTTGCAGTGATTTTTCCAGACCAGATTTATTGATTCCTAGAGCCATTTTCCCTGGATCACTGAATAAAAGCCCTTCAAATTCATACATCTGAACGTAAGGAATGAAACGTCTAAGCGGATCATTTCCAAGTTTTTCCTTTAATTGCTCATTGAGTACTGACAATAGGATATTAGCTTTATCGGCAACACTATTTTCGGCTTTGGCTTCCTGCTTTCCAGGGAAATCTTCAGGCAAACCATAAAAATCAAAAAATGTTGTACAATATGCGGTTTTATCGCCGAGTAGCAGTGCCCTAACATCGGTCAATAAACGAGCAAATTTAAAATTTCCACCTTTGTGACCAGGTTTGCCGATCAATGTGGGGATGAGAAAAATATCCTTCGAGAAAAATGCCTCGGCCAACACTTCGTTAACAAACATTTCTTCAGTCTGGCCTTCACAAATCACATAAATACGAATCATTTGCGAGGCCTCCCTCCGAAGATATTCTTCTCCCACAGCTCACCAACCGTGTACTCTTCCAACCAAGCTTTAAACTCGTTCTCTTCGTATCGCTTGAAGATAGTCTCGTCTTTCTCGCGCTCTACGATAATCAGATCATCAATTGAAAATTCGTTAACAAGGGGTACTGACTGGGTAGAAACAATAACCTGCATCCGTTTTGATGCCGACCTTAAAAGTGACCCCAATAGCGTAATAGCATATGGATGTAACCCCAACTCCGGCTCATCAATAATAATTGTCGATGGAGGGGTCGGTTGTAATAATGCTGCCACCAAACAGATAAATCGAATTGAGCCGTCTGACAACTGGCTGGGCCAGAAAGGATAGTCACTGTCACGCTGTCTCCATAACAATCGAATTTGCTCCTCGTCTGTGGGAAGGGTTTGCGGCTTCAAAACAAAATCATCAAAAAAAGGAATCGCCAGTTGTACAGTTTTTCTAATTCTCTGATAAGTTTCTGAATGAGATTGCTTTAACTTGTATAAGAATGCCGCCAGATTTGCGCCATCGGTACGAAGGTATTCATTATCCTGCAACGAAACAAGTCGTTTTACTCCTGCGGTCTCACTGGTATCGTGAAAATGAAACACCTTCCAATTGCTAATCGAGCTATAACAATAATCTTCGACAGTACCGGAAGCGCCCGCTGTAAATCTTTCTTTCAGTTTGGCTTCTCTATGACCAGAGCCCAGATCGTACCAGGATTTCCCATAATAGGGACCATTAAAGAATAGCTTCTCTTCAGCAAAAGAAAACCCGCTTTCAACGGTCGGCTCAAGTTCAAATATATAACCATTAATGCCAAATTCAATAAATGATTCTATCTTTTTGGTTTCTTTAACCCCAAAGCTGACAATTCGATCGGCTGAACCTTGGTTACTCGTCCACTTTTGCAGACGACCTTCAACCATTTCACTTAACATTTTAAAATAGGAGACGAAGTTGCTTTTACCGGCACCATTAGCTCCAATTAAAACATTTAAGTTTTCTAGATAAAATTTATCCAGATTCTTAATTGACTTAAACCCCTTAATGGTCAATCTGTCGATATGATTTTTTTTACTCATAAAACATTCTCCCGTGCGGTGCGTTTTTCGGCCAGGGTCAGGTGGTGGTCGCTGATGCGGTCGCCTTCTTTGCCGCCGTAGGTGGATCCTAAATGATACCAGGGGGCGGA